>NZ_BOMS01000057.1 GCF_016862315.1 Actinoplanes palleronii
ACCCTGAAACGCCGCACCCTGAAACGCCGCACCCTGAAACGCCGCACCCTGAAACGCCGCACCCTGAAACGCCGCACCCTGAAACGCCGGGCTGTGAAACACCGGCTCTGACCATCGATCACCGGCGCCGCCACCGCGGCGCCGGTGATCCATAAGCGTCTCTCTCTTGACATCGGATCCTCCTGCGCCGATAACTAACGTACTGGTTCGTACAAAGTGCGGGAGGCTGGCTGGTGGCCCGGGACGATCGATATCTGGTGGGCCTGATCGGGAGCGGCATCGGCTCCTCGATGAGCCCGGCGCTGCACGAGCGCGAGGCGGATCGGCAGGGCCTGCGCTACTTCTACCAGCTCATCGACCTGGACTCGGCCGGGCGCGGCCCGGCGTCGCCCGGCGTCGACGCGGCTGCACCGGCCGGTGACGTCGGTGCCTTGCTCGCCGCCGCCCGCCGGCTCGGCTTCCGGGGGCTCAACATCACCCACCCGGCCAAGCAGGACGTCGTCCAGCACCTCGACGTCCTCGCCCCGGAGGCCGCCGAGCTCGGCGCCGTGAACACGGTGCTGTTCGAGCCGGGCCGGACCATCGGGCACAACACCGATCGGTACGGCTTCGCCACCGGCCTGGCCCGAGCCCTGCCCGGCGTCAGCACCGAACGGGTTGTGCTGCTCGGCGCCGGTGGTGCCGGAGCGGCGGTGGCCTCCGCCCTGGCCGCCGCGGGCACCCGGTGGCTGATCGTCGCCGACGTCGACCCGGACCGGGCCGGCCGCCTGGCCCGGACCATGGCCGTCCACCCCGGTACGACGGTCGAGCCGGTACCCCTGCACGCGGTGCCGGACCGGCTCGCCACCGCTGACGGGCTGGTCAACGCCACCCCGATCGGCATGGAAGGCCATCCCGGCACCCCGATCGATCCCGGTCACCTGCACCCGGGCCTGTGGGTCGCCGACGTCATCTACCGGCCGTTGCTGACCCCGCTGATCCGCGCGGCCAAGGAACGCGGCTGCCGGATCGCCGACGGCGGCGGCATGGTCGTCCACCAGGCGGCCGCATCGTTCCAGCTCTTCACCGGCCGCCGCCCGGACGAGGAGCGGATGTTCACCGACTTCCGCCAGCTCGCGGACCTCTCGCAGATGTGAAGCACACCGCCGTTCCCGACCGCTCGCAGGTCCTTCGTTTGATTGAGGTGAGACGCCATGAAACGCCCTTCCGTCCTTGCCCTTGCCGTTGTCGTCCTCGCCGCCGGGTGCAGCGCGCCCGGCGCCGACGAGAAGTCCACCGGCGACGGCACCGGCCCCATCAAGATCGCGCTCGTGGACGCGCAGAGCGGGCAGCTCAGCTCGCTGGGCGCCTGGGAGCTCAAGGGTGCCCGGCTGGCCGTCGACGAGTGGAACGCCGCGGGCGGCATCAACGGCCGGCAGGTCCAGCTGGACGTCTTCGACGACCAGGGTGACCCGACCACCGGCACGAACCTGGCCCGCAAGATCGACAGTGAGGGCTACCTCGCGATGATCGGTACTGCGGAGAGCGCGGTGACGATCGCGATGGCGCCGATCCTGAAGCAGGCCGAGATCCCGAACATCACGTCCGGGCAGTCGCCCGGTCTGGTCGCGGTCGGCAGTGAGTTCCTGTTCCTCAACGGGCCGACCTCCACCACCTACGACGAGACCCTGGCCGAGCACATCGTCGACAAGCAGGGCATCAAGAGCATCGCGATGATCACCAACAACGGCTCGTACGGCAAGGGCGAGCACGACGCGTTCCTCAAGGCGCTGCAGGCCCGCAGCGTCACTCCGGTCGCCGACCAGGTGGTGACCACCGACCAGAAGGACTTCTCGGCGGTGCTCACCGGTATCCGGCAGAAGAACCCGAAGGTGATCTTCCTGGGCGCCGAGGAGGTCGAGTCCGGCCTGATCGTCAAGCAGGCCCGCGACCTGGGTATCACCGCGACCTTCGCCGGCGCCGCCCCGCAGGGCACCCCGGTCTTCCTGGACACCGCCGGCGTAGCCAATGCCGAGGGCACCATCGTCAGCTCGCCGTACCTGGGCAACGACGTCAGCGACGCGTCGAAGAAGTTCGCCGCCGCCTACAAGACGAAGTTCAACGAGGAGGCCGAGCTGCACGGCGCCAAGGCCTACGACGGCACGCAGATCATGCTCACCGCCCTGAAGACCAGCAACGTGGCCACCGGCAAGGCGCTCGCCGACGCGATCCGGGCCACCAAGTACCAGGGCCTGCTCGGCTCGTTCGCCTTCGACCAGACCGGGGTCGGCATCTTCGCCACTTCGATCGGCACCATCAAGGGCGGCAAACTCGTCGCCGCCGCGGGCTGACCGCATGCAGGTCTTCCTTCAGACCATCATCGGCGGGGTCAGTCTCGGCGCCGTGTACGCCCTGGTGGCGTTGGGATTCTCCCTCGTCTACCGCACCATGGGCCTGGTCAACTTCGCCCACGGCAACGTGGTGACCGTCGGCGCCTATCTGGCCTCGACGCTGTATCTCACAAGTGAATTGCCGTTCGCGCTCGCGATGCCGATCGCCATCGTGCTGACCGGGGCAATCGGCCTGGTCATCGAGCGGGTGCTGCGCCCGCTGGAGAACCGCGATTTCGACCTGATGCTGATCGGCACGATCGGCTTCGGCATCGTCCTGGACGCCCTGGTGATCGCGATCTGGGGTGCCACCGGCCGTGCCGTGCCCTCACCGGTGCCGTCGCCGCCGCTCGACGTGTTCGGCCTGCGCATCCGCACCTACGACCTGGTCGTGCTGGCCATCGCGGCGGCCGCGACGATCCTGCTGGTGTTGTTCCTGTCCCGCACCAAACGCGGCGCGGCGATGCAGGCGGTCGCGATGGATCACGAGGCCGCCACCGCGATCGGCATCCACGTGGGACGCTCCAACGCGATCGCCTTCATGATCGGTGGCGGGCTCGCGGCGCTGGCCGGTGGCCTGGTCGGGCCGCTGCTCTACGTGAGTCCGGCGCTCGGCGGCGCCCTCGGGATCAAGGGGTTCGCCGCGGCGATCCTCGGCGGGTTCGGCAGCATCCCGGGCGCGATCGTCGGCGGGCTGGCCATCGGCATCCTTGACGCGTTCACCGCCGGGCACTTCCAGGGCTATTCCGAGCTGGTCACGTTCGTCGTCTTCACCGTGATCATCATGATCCGCCCCACCGGCGTCTTCGGCGAACGGACGGTCAACCGCGCATGAGCACTCCACCGGCCGCCGTGCCGCGCACGACCGGCACACCGCGCATGAGGACCCGCATCGCCATCCTGGCCGCCGCCGCAATCGCCGCCTGGCTGCTGCCCTACGGCCTGGACTCCTACGCCATCCACGTCGTCGACGTGATCCTGATCTTTGCGATCCTGGCGGTCGGGCTCGGCCTGGCCATGGGTATCGCCGGGCAGGTCAACCTCGCGCAGGTCGCGTTCTTCGGCGTCGGCGCGTATGCCACCGCGATCCTCACCACCCGGGCCGGCCTGGGCTTCTGGGTCTCCGCCGTGCTCGCCGTGCTGGCCACCATGGCGATCGGCCTGGTGGTCGGCACGCCGGCGCTGCGCGTCCAGTCGCACTATCTCGGCATCGTCACGCTCGGCCTGGCGCTCGCGTTCACCAGCTGGGTGACCAACGCCGAGGTCAGCGGCGGCGCCGAAGGGTTACCCGGGATTCCGGTTCCGACGCTCCCCGGCATCGACCTGACCAGTGAATACCTCTACTACTACCTGGAGCTGTTCGCGTTTGTCGTCGCACTGGGCTTCGGCGAGTTCATCGTCCGGACCAGCCTCGGCCGCCGGATGCGGGCCATGCGCGACGACGCCCTCGCCGCCGGAGCGCTCGGCGCCGAGGTCCCGATCCTGCGGATGACCGCGTTCCTGCTGGCCAGCGTGTACGGCGGGGTCGCCGGGGTGCTCTACGCGGGGCTGATCCAATATGTGGCGCCGGAGTCGTTCAGCATCGCCACCATGTTCCTGCTGCTCGCCATGGTGATCATCGGGGGCCGGCAGAGCCTGGTCGGGTGCGTGGTCGGCGCGGTCAGCCTGGCCCTGGTCCGCGAGGCGCTCGTCGATCACCCGACGATCGCCCAGATCGCGTACGGATCGGTGGTGGTCCTGGTCGTGGTGTTCGCCCCGACCGGCCTGGCCGGCCTGCCCAGCCGGATCAGGGATGCGGTGGCCCGGAGGCGGGGCCGGCGCGGCGTTCCCGCGCGCATGACACCCTTTGTTCCGTACGAGATGAGCGCCGCCGCGGACCCGGACGCCCCGGCGATCCTGCGCGTGCAGGGGGTGACCAAACAGTTCCGCGGGCTCAAAGCACTCGACGACGTCTCCCTCGACGTGCCGGCCGGCGAGATCCGTGGCGTGGTCGGCCCGAACGGCTCCGGCAAGACCACCCTGTTCAACGTGATCAGCGGGCTGTACCGGCCGACGAGTGGCCGGGTCGAGTTCCGCGGACGGGACATGACCGCGCACGCGCCCTACCGGCTGGCGCGGGCCGGGATGTCGCGCACGTTCCAGAATCTGCGGCTGTTCGGCGCGCTCACCGTGCAGGAGAACATCCTGGTCGCCATCGACCGCAGCCACACCGCGGAGAGCTGGCGGTATCTGTTGCGCCCGATCAGCGTGCTGCGCCGGGACCGGGACCTGCATCGGCGGGCCCGGGAGGTGATCGACCGGTTCGGGCTCACCGAGTTCGCCGAGCTGGCGCCGGGCGCGCTGCCGTACGGCACCCAGCGACGGGTGGAGATCGCCCGGGCGGTGGCCGCCGCGCCGGCGCTGCTGCTGCTCGACGAGCCGGCGGCCGGGCTCAACGGCGAGGAGGTCCGCCAGCTCAGCGAGATCGTCCGCTCGATCCGGGACAGCGGCGTCACCGTGATCGTCATCGAGCACAACATGGGCCTGGTGATGTCGCTGTGCGAGCGGGTCACCGTGCTGGCCGGCGGCCGGGTGATCGCCGAGGGCACCCCGGCGCAGGTGGCCCGGACACCGGCGGTGATCGAGGCGTATCTCGGTGACTCGATGGGCGACCTACCGGAGGTGAGCGCGACGTGACGCTGGTGGTGGAGGGGTTGAGTGTCCATTATGGGGGCGTTTCCGCCGTACGAAATCTGGGTTTTGATGTTCCTGGCGGCGAAGCCGTCGGGGTGATCGGCGCGAACGGCGCCGGGAAGACCTCGACCCTCAAGGCGATCATGGGGTTGGTGCCGCGTCAGGTCGCCTCGCTGCGCTTCGGTGACATCGATTTGAGTACGGTCGCGGCGCGGAACATGGTGCGGCACGGTATCGGCTACGTCCCCGAGGGCCGGCACGTCTTCGCCGGACTCCCGGTCGAGAAGAACCTGCTGCTCGGGGCATACGCGCGCGCGTGGAATGCGGCGACGCGCACCACCCTCGCCGAGGTGTACGAGCTGTTCCCGGTGCTCGGTGAGATGCGCGGGCGGCTGGCCGGGGCGCTCTCCGGCGGGCAGCAGCAGATGCTGGCGATCGGCCGGGCGCTGATGTCCCGGCCGAAGCTGCTGCTGCTCGACGAGCCGTCGATGGGGCTGTCGCCGAAGCTCGTCGAGGATATTCTCGCGGTGCTGTTGCGGCTGCGCGGCGAAGGAATGAGCTTGCTGCTCGTCGAGCAGAACGCGAAGCTGACCTTCGAGGCGACCAGCCGTTGCCTCGTGGTGGAGAACGGTGAGGTCGCGATGACCGGCACGTCCGCGCAGCTGCGCCACGACCCGCGGGTGCGGAAGATCTATCTCGGACTGTGAGCGTGCAGGCGCTGCTCGCGGTGGGCGGCCATCCGGACCGGGTCGTTGACGAAGCCGTAACCGCGGTAGCCGCCGACCCGCTGGACGATCTCGAGGAAGATCCGGCCGCCGATCACGGGGGTGAACAGTTGCAGGTAGTGGCCGTGGGCGTCCTCGTCGTACATGGCGCCGAGGTCGCGGATCCGGGTGCGCAAGGGCGGGTCGAGGGTGAGCCGGGCGTCCAGGTCGTCGTAGTAGTTGCCGGGGATGGCGAGCAGCGGCACACCGGCGCTGCGCAGGGCGGATGCGGTGCGGGGCAGGTCGTCGGTGGCCAGGGTGAGGTGCTGCGGGTGGCGGACGGCGGGTGCCCAGTCGCCGCGGCGCAGGACCGGGACGCTCAGGGTGATCCGTACCCGGCGCTCCGGGTCGCGGATCGCCAGGGTGCGGATCAGGCCGAACGGGGCGGCGAACTCGCTCGCCTCGTCGCCGATCAGGCCCAGGACGGTGCGGTAGAAGAGCGCGGCCTCGTCGTAGCGGTCGAACGGCTGTGCCAGCGAGAGGTGATCGATCGCGGTCACGCCGGTGGGCGGGGCGGGAGTCTCGCCGGTCGGCAGGAAGTCGTCGAGCCAGCCGTGCTGACCGAGCGGTGCGGTGCGGGTTTCGAGGGCCGGCGCGGAATCGCCGAGTGGCTTGGTGCGGGTTTCGGCGGCCGGCACGGAGTCGTCGGGCGGCGCGGTGCGGCAGAAGAAGATCTCGGTGCCGTCGGGGGCGGCGATCGCGGTGAGGTCGGCTTCGCTCTGCCGGCGGCGGCGGGGCAGAGGGGCGGCGAGCAGGTGGGCGGCGCGGCGGGCGGCGGCTTCCGGGTCGGTGCTCTCCAGGGCGAACGCGTGGATCGCGGACTCGTGGACGCCGGAGTTCAGCAGGATGCGCGCGGTGTTCTGCTCCCAGAGCTGGACCGGTTTGGAGCGGTGCTGGCCGGTGTGGGTGAAGCCGAGTGCGGTGAGCAGGGTTTCGAGTTGGGGACCGGTGTCGGTGTCGTCACCGACACCGAGCTCGGCGAAGGCGATGCCGGTGAGGCGGGATTCTGCTTTTCGCGCGGCGCCTCCTGCCGGTGCCGAGCCGGCGGGCTGCGTGGTGTCGACCGCGTCCTGCAGGGCGATCAGCGAGCGCCGGGCGTCGACCGCGGTCCGGTGCGGGTCGGCCTGGCGGAAGACGTCGTTGAACACCTCCAGCGACAGCGGCCCGGCATACCCCGAGGCCAGCACGGTGCGGGTGAATCCGGCCAGGTCGAGCCCGCCCTGCAGCGGGAACAGCCGGTGGTGCCGGCTCCACTGCAGCACGTCCATGTCGAGCCGGGGCGCGTCGGCGAGCTGGACGAAGAAGATCCGGTCGCCGGGCAGGTCGGCGATGCCGGCGAACCGGTCGGTGCGCGACAGCACGTGGAAGCTGTCCAGGCACAGGCCGAGGGCCGGGTGGTCGGCGCGGCGCACCAGGTCCCAGGAGTGTTCCCAGGTGGAGATGTGCCGGCCCCAGGCCAGGGCTTCGTAGGCGATCCGGATGCCGTGCCCGGCGGCCAGCTCGGCGAGCTCACGCAACTGGTCGGCGGCCAGGTCGTTGTCGACGATCGTGTCCGGGGCGACCGACGAGCAGATCAGCAGGGTGCCGGCGCCGAGCCGGTCCATCAGCTCCAGCTTGGCCCGCAGGCGGCGGAGCGTCGCGGCGAACCGCTGCGGGGGAGCGCCCTCGGCGTCGCGGAACGGCTGGTAGAGGCTGATGGTCAGGCCGAGCCCGGCGATGTGGTCGCGGATCTGCTCGGGGGAGCGGGGCGAGGCGATCAGGTCGGCCTCGAAGATCTCGACGGTGTCGAACCCGGCGGCCGCGGCGGCGTCCAGCCGGTCCTCGAGCGTGCCCGAGAGGCAGACGGTCGCGATGCCGGTCCGGGCCATGGCCCCTCCCATGTCTGTACGAACTAGTACGTACACTGTAGGCCGTCCGGATGCGCGGCGGGGAGGGCGGAAATGAACGATCGCACGCGGGATCCCGAGCGCACCCGCGCCGAGATCATCGAGGTGGCCACCCGCGAGTTCGCCGACCAGGGCTACGCCGGGTCCCGGGTCGACGAGATCGCGGCCAAGACCCGCACCACCAAGCGAATGATCTATTACTACTTCGGTGGCAAGGAAGGGTTGTTCCTGGCGGTGCTGGAGCAGGCGTACCGGCACATCCGCTCGCTCGAGCAGCAGCTCGACGTGGACCACCTGGAGCCGGTCGAGGCGCTGCGCCAGCTCGCCGGGCTGACCTTCGACCACCACGAGTCGCACCAGGACTTCGTCCGGCTGGTCGCGATCGAGAACATCCACTACGCCGAGCACCTGCAGCGTTCCGAGTCCCGCGAGGTGCTCGCCGCACCGGCCCTGGACGTGCTCACCCGGATCATGGAACGCGGCCGGGCCGCCGGGCTGTTCCGCGACGACCTGGACGCCCTCGACGTCCACATGATCATCAGCGCGTTCTGCGTCTTCCGCGGCGCCAACCGTTACACGTTCCGCGCCATCTTCGACCGCGACCTGCTCGACCCCGCCCTGCGCGACCACCTCCGCCAGATGATCGGCGACCTGGTCGTCGCCCACGTGACCGCAGGCCGATCCTGAGCTGTTCGCCGCTTGTCGCTAACGAACTGCGCGAAACGACCGAAAGGCCCGATGGGGAGGGGTTCGAGTCATCCGCAGTCCGTGATCGAAAGGATCAGCATGGAGCAATCGTCCGCCACTGCCAAGCAGCTGGGCACTGGCCCGCTCGGCTGGTTCGGCGACCTCAGTGTCGGCCTCAAGATCACCATGGCGCTGGTGGTCGCGCTGGTGGCCGGCGCTGCCGTCGCTGGGGTCGGGCTGGCCGCACTGAGCACGCTGAACACCAGCGCAACCACCATCTACCAGGAGAATCTGCAACCGGCGCAGGCGCTGGCAGTCGCACAGGGTCAATTCGACGACCAGTTGCTGGCGCTGAGTCAGTCCGCCAACGCGACGAGCGCCGCCGGTGCGCAGAACGACCTCAAGAACGCCGCGGCCACGGGCGAGGCCGTCCCCCGAGCTGTCGAGGCCTATGCGGCGCTGGGCGTGGACGACGCACAGCGCCAGCCCCTGGAGGCGATCAAGGAGGGCCTCGGTGCGCTGGCCGAGATGCACCAGACCCTCGCCGCTTTCATCACCGCGGCCGACAGCAACGGTTTCAACCAGGCGTACGACACCCAGGCCGAACCGATCGTCGACAAGGTAAACGCCGGGTTCGACGCGCTCAACGCGTTCGAGAGCGAGCAGGCGGCGCAGGCTGCGGCGGACGGCACCAGCACCTTCCGGAGTGGGCGGGTGACGATGCTGGCCACGCTGGGTACCGGTTTCCTTCTCGCCGGCCTGCTCGGTTGGACCACCGTCCGGCGCATCACCCGGCCGCTGCGCGAGGTCAACCTGACCCTCACTCAGGTCGCCGCCGGCGACTTGACCGGGACCGTCCGGGTCCATTCCCGCGACGAGGTCGGCAGCATGGCGATCGCGCTCAACGGGGCCACCGGCACCATGCGCAGCACCGTGCAGGCGCTGGGCGACGCGGCGAACTCGCTGGCCGCGGCCGCCGAACAGCTGTCGGCCACCAACGGTCAGATCGCGGTCAGCGCCCAGCAGTCCAGCGCCCGGGCCGGTAGCGTCGCCGCGGCCGCCGAGCAGATCCGGCGCAACATCGACGCGGTGTCGGCCGGGTCCGACGAGATGGGCGCTGCCATCCGGGAGATCTCCAAGAACGCGAACGAGGCGGTCGTGGTCGCCGCCCAGGCGGTGTCCGTCGCCGAGGCCACGAACCGGACCGTTGCGCAGCTCGGCTCCTCCTCGGCCGAGATCGGCAACGTGATCCAGCTGATCACCGCGATCGCGGGCCAGACCAACCTGCTCGCGCTGAACGCCACCATCGAGGCGGCCCGCGCCGGTGAATCCGGGAAGGGCTTCGCCGTGGTGGCCAGCGAGGTCAAGGACCTGGCCCAGGAGACCGCCCGGGCCACCGGCGACATCCAGCTCCGGGTCACCACGATTCAGACCGATACCAGCACCGCGATCACGGCGATCGGCGAGATCAGCGAGATCATCGCTCGGATCAGCGACTACCAGACGACGATCGCCGCCGCCGTGGAGGAGCAGACCGCCACCACCGGGGAGATGAACCGCAGCGTCAGCGAGGCCGCCGGCGGGGTCAGCGAGGTGGCTGACGGGATCGATTCGCTCGCCACCGCGACCAGGATGACCACGGAGAACGTCAGCGATTCACGGCGGGCCTCGGAGGATCTGGCCCGGATGTCCGGCGAATTGCAGACCTTGGTCGGCACCTTCCGGGTGTGACGATCCGGTCGGCGCCGAGCCCGAAGCCGCGGTGTGGAAACGAACAGTTCGTACAGTTGCGGCATGGGAATCGACTTCGCCCCATCGGACAGATCGCGTCTAGGGATCGAATGGGAAATCGCCTGTGTCGATCGGCGCAGCGGTGAGCTGGCTCCGGCGGCGCCGGGTCTGCTCGCCGCGCTGGGGCCGGTCGACGGTTTTCCGCATGTGACGAACGAGCTGCTCACCAACACCGTGGAGATCGTCAGCGCGCCGCACCATCGGGTGCGGGACGCCGTCGCGGATCTCACCCGGCTGGTCGAGCGGGTGAGCACGATCGCCGAACCGCGCGGTGTCGATCTGCTGTCGGCGGGGACACACCCGTTCAGTCAGTGGTTCCAGCAGCAGGTGACGCCGGAGAAGCCGCGGTACGCGACGCTGATCGACCGGACCCGCTGGTGGGGGCGGCAGATGATGATCTGGGGAGTGCACGTGCACGTGGCGGTCGAGGACCGTCGCAAGGTGTTGCCGATCATCGATGGGCTGCTCACCTACCTGCCGCACTTCCAGGCGCTCAGCGCGTCTAGCCCGTTCTGGGCCGGGGAGAACACCGGGTACGCCTCGAACCGGGCGCTGATGTTCCAGCAGCTGCCGACGGCCGGGCTGCCGCCGCAGTTCACCGAGTGGTCGCAGTACGAGGCGATGGTCGACGACCTGACGCACACCGGGGTGATCGAGGAGCTCAACGAGCTGCGCTGGGACATCCGGCCCGCACCGAAGTGGGGGACGATCGAGATCCGGACGTTCGACGGGATCTCCAGCGCGTGGGAGATCGCCGCGCTGGCCGCGTTGAGCCAGTGCCTGGTCGAATACTTCTCCCGCGAGCTGGACGCCGGCCGGGAGGTGCCCCGGCTGCAACCGTGGTTCATCCGGGAGAACAAGTGGCGCACCGCCCGGTACGGGATGGACGCGATCATCATCCAGAACGCGGCCGGCGACGAACGGCTCGTCACCAAGGATCTCGAGGAGCTGCTGCCGAGGCTCGAACCGATCGCCGAGGCGCTCGGCTGCACCGTGCAGCTGGAGAGCCTGCTCGACATCGTCGACCGCGGCGCGAGCTACCAGCGGCAGCTGCGGGTCGCCGCGGACAACGGCGGCAGCCTCAAAGCCGTGGTGTCCTCGCTGGTCCGCGAGCTGCGTGAGGAATGCGGGTGATCGACCCGGCCGACGAGGTGGTGCGGTTCGCCAGCGAGCTGATCGCGATCGACACCACGAACGCCAGCGACAACGGCGGGCCGGGCACCGAGCGCCCGGCCGCCGAGTACGTCGCGGAGAAGCTCACCGAGGTGGGCTACGACGTCACGTACGTGGAGTCCGGGGCGCCGGGCCGGGGCAACGTGATCGCCCGGTTGCCCGGCGCCGACCCGGAGCGCGGCGCGCTGCTGGTGCACGGCCACCTGGACGTGGTGCCGGCCGACGCCGCCGAATGGTCCGTGCACCCGTTCTCCGGCGAAATTCGTGACGGGTACGTGTGGGGACGCGGTGCGGTCGACATCAAGGGCACGCTCGCGATGACCCTGGCGGTGGCCCGCGGGCTCCGACGCGAGGGCGTGGTGCCGCCCCGGGACCTGATTTTCGCGTACGTCGCGGACGAGGAGGCCGGCGGCTTCACCGGCGCGCGCTGGCTCGTCGACCACCGCCCCGAACTGTTCGAGGGCGCGACCGAGGCGATCAGCGAGGTGGGCGGGTTCTCGGTCACGGTCGGCGACGGCGCCCGGGCCTACCTGGTGGAGACGGCCGAGAAGGGCGTGATGTGGCTGCGGCTGAAGGCCCGCGGGGTGGCCGGGCACGGCTCGCTGCTGCACACCGACAACGCCGTCGCGAAGCTGGCCGCCGCGATCACCCGCCTCGACCAGCACCGTTTCCCGCTGGTGCTCACCGGGCCGGTCCATGACCTGCTCGCGGGGCTCGCCGAGATGACCGGGGTGCCGTTCGACCCGGACGACCCGGAACCGGCGGTGGCCCGGCTCGGGCACCTGTCCCGGCTGGTCGGCGCGACCCTGCGGGACACCGCGGCGGTCACCATGTTCGAGGCCGGCTACAAGGGCAACGTGGTGCCGTCGACCGCGCGGGCCACCGTGGACGGGCGGATGCTGCCGGGGCGCGAGAAAGCGTTCGAGGCGGAACTCGCCGCGGTGCTCGGGCCGGACATCGAGCGCGAATGGGACAGTCTGCCGCCGGTCGAGACCACGTTCGACGGCGCGCTGGTCGACGCGATGGCGGCGGCGATCGGTGCGGAGGATCCGGGGGCGCGGCTGCTGCCGTACATGCTCTCGGCCGGGACCGATGCCAAGTCGTTCCAGCGGCTCGGGATCCGGCACTTCGGGTTTGCGCCGCTGCGGCTGCCGCCGGAGTTGGATTTCACTTCACTGTTCCACGGGGTGGACGAACGGGTACCCGTGGAGGGGCTGCGGTTCGGCGTACGCGTCCTCGATCGACTGCTACGAAATTGTTGATCACACATCCACCGTTTCGGTGGTATGTATTGGACGTTCAGGTGGTTTGTGGTACCCGCGCGGGTGGGCATTACACCGCCGCACCACCTGACGTACTGGCAAGCTCGAGGAGTTCACTCATATGACCGCGATGGTTGACACCGCTACCCGCACGGAAGCCGCGACCAGCACCGATCGGGCCAGTGAGCTGATCAACGCGATGGCGGCGCTCCCCACCGAGCACCCGTCGCGCCCGCGCCTGCGGGACCGCGCGATCGAGGCCTGGTTGCCGCTCGCCCGGCACCTGTCCAGCCGGTACGCCAACCGCGGCGAGCCCCGCGACGACCTCTACCAGGTCGCCGTGGTCGGCCTGATCAAGGCGGTCGACCGGTTCGAGGCCGAGCGCGGTGTCGACTTCGCCGGCTTCGCGATCCCGACCATCGTCGGTGAGCTCAAGCGGCACTTCCGCGACAAGACCTGGTCGGTGCGGGTGCCGCGCCGGCTGCAGGAGCTGCGCCTGGCGATCACCGGCGCCAACAACGCGCTCAGCCACACGCTGGGCCGCTCGCCGACCGTCGCGGACATCGCCGAATACCTGAGCATCAGCGAGGACGAGGTCATCGAGGGCCTCGAGGGTGCCCGCGCCTACAACTCGACGAGCCTGTCCACCCCGATCACCGAGGGCGGCACCGAGCTCGGCGAGACGCTCGGCACCACGGACACCGGCTTCGAAGAGGCCGAGATGCGGATCGCGCTCGGCCCGGCGATGGCGTTCCTCGACGAGCGGGAGCAGAAGATCGTCAGCCTGCGGTTCTACGGCAACATGACGCAGTCGCAGATCGCCGACCAGATCGGTGTCTCGCAGATGCACGTGTCCCGGCTGCTGACCAAGGCACTCGGCAAGCTGCGCAACCACCTCGGTTCCGCCGCGATCTGATCACTTCATCAAGCCGGGGGCTGCGGATTCGTCCGCAGCCCCCGCTTTGCGTGCGGTGACTACCGCGACGGACTCACGCGCGGCGGCGGACGACCCAGACGATCAGCGCGCCCAGCAGGACCGTCGCGGCGACGGCGGCCGGTGCGATGGCCCGGCGTACCCGAGGGTCCTCGGCGGCCCGGACCCGCAGCGTCCTGGCCCGGCGCTGCATCGGAGCCACCGCGGCCTTGACGTCCTCGGACCGGCCGGCGAGCTTCTCCCGCGCCGTCCCGGCCGCCTCGGCGACCTTGGTAGCGGCCGTGCCAGCGGCTTCGGCGACCTTCGTGGTGGCGGCCGACAGCTGCTCCCGGCCGCGGTCGGTGACGTCGGTGGCGGCCTGCTTCGCGCGGGCCTTCACGTCGGTCTTGGCGGCCAGGGCTTCGACCGTGGCGCCCAGGTCGGCGCGGGTCTGCTTGATCTCGGTGGTCAGGCGTTCCGGATCAGTCGACGGAGTGCTCACGAGTGTCGTCCCCTCTGGGCGGCGTTCTTGACGGTGCGCACGTCGGCCTGCACGCTGGCGACCGCGTCGGTCGGCATCGGCGGCACCGCGGCCTTCAGCTTGCTGCGGCCCAGCACGGCGGCCACCGCGGCGGCCGCGAAGACCACGACCATCACCACCAGGACGGCCAGCCACAACGGCCAGGCCAGATTCAGCAGTACGACGGCGAGCGTGAGCAGCAGCCCGAGGCCGAACCAGCCCAGGACGGCGGCCGCGCCGAACAGTCCGCCGCCGACCCCGGCGCGCTTGCCCTTTTCGGTCAGCTCGAGCTTGGCCAGGGTCAGCTCGTCCCGGACCAGCGTGGAAATCTGTGCGGCAGCCTGACTGACCAGATCGGCCGTCGAACCGCTGCTATGCGTAGCGTTTGTTGTCAACGGGTGCACCTCCTCGTTCCTGCGCTGCCGGATGCCCCTGCGGGCGATCGCCAAACGCCGGAACGGCCGCAGCGTGTCACCACGGCACGTACCATGTGCCGCCGATCACCCGAACCGGTGACCTACGTCGTCGGGATCTTCGGACTGCTCCGCCCGGTCATCGTCCGGCCCAGAGGAGTGCCCGGGGGAGTGCCCGGGGGAGTGGGCCGATTCCGGAGCAGGCTCGGGATCCGGGTCCGCCGCGTCCGGCCGGCCGGACAGATCCCTGACCTCGCCGGTCGTGCTGGTCGCGGCCAGCGCCGTCGCGAACAACACCACCTGATTGATGATGTTGAGGGAGAACAGCAGCCCGACCGTCCCGGCCACCACCTGATACGTCGGGTTCGCCTCCACGTGCTGCACGAACACGTGGCCCACGGTCTTGAGCAGCTCCAACCCGCCCGCCACGATCAACGCCGGCACCGCGACCCGGCGCAGCGGCATCCGCAACCGCGGCAGCCCGGTCAGCACCGCCGTCGCGAGCAGCGCGTTCACCCCGATGCTGACCACGAACGCGACCGCGTCCAGCAGCCACCGGCTCTGCGCGGCGTTCGCGGCGGTCGGTTCGATCAACTGGCCCGCCACCCAGACGGTGAGGAACGCCGTGCCGAGCGAGGCGACCGCCAGCAGACCGAGACCGATCAGCACGAGCAGGTCGATCAGCAGCCGGTGGATCAGGGCGCCAGGGTACTCGGGCAGCTGCCACACCTTGCGGATCGAGGAGCGCATGGCGTCGATCCAGAACCAGCCGGTGATCGGCAGCCCGAGGAACGCGATCACGCCGATGGTGCCGCGCGCGACCCGGACCCGTTCCAGGTCGAGGCCGGGCAGGTTCTCCGTGAGGTAGCTCTGCAGCAGCTGCTGCACCGCCGGCCGGTCGAGGATGAACCCGAACGCGGCGAAACCCAGCAGCGCACACGCGAACGTCGCGAAGAACGCGTAATAGGTGACCGCCGCGGCGAGCCGGCCACCGTCCGCCTCGTCGTAGCGCACCACGGCCCGAGCCAGATGATCGAGCCAACTGTGGCGGCTCCGGGCGCGCCCCCACGCCGTCGCACCCTGCCGCATCCTGTTTCCGACCGCCATGCCGCTCATCGTGCCTGCTGATCATCGAACGCGCGCGGTGGCCCCGCCATCAGGCGAGACCACCCCCTATTTCGTACGAAATAAGCGCTCGGAAATCAGCCCCCGGTGAATGACGGAGTCGTGCCGCACTTGGCGTGTGCGGTGATGCACACCTTGACCAGAGCGCTCAGCTTGGCCGGATCCCACGCGTTCATGAAATCGCCGTGGATCGACGACGCCATTCCGGACGAAAGGGCCAGGCCGTCACCGCCGAGTGAGTCGTAGTTGAGCATCAGTGACAGGCTCGGAATGGCGACCGGGTATTTGCCGGTGCACGCCCCGTTCGTCGACGGCCCCATGTGCGACTTGTGGTCGGGTGAGTCGATGTTCTTGCCGTCCCAGCAGTCCTCGAAGGTCAGCTGGTAGATCAGGTTGCCGCCGGCCGCGCACTTCGGCCAGTTGCCGTCGGCGCTGCGCCCGATCTCCGCGCTGCCCGCGCACCAGAACTGGCTGTTCGCGCCCTTCGGCGTCGCCACCTGGCGCTTCGCGTCGCCGACAACCATCCGCAGGCCCGGCGGGAACGGCTTGACGGTCGCCGAGTCCTTGATCTTCGCGCCGTAGTACGCCCGGAAGTTCTTCATCTTCACCGGCGTGCCGTTGCGCAGCAGGGTCGGCGCCCAGTACGCGCTGTTGTCGCCGGCCGCGTTGCAGGTGGTCTTGCCGGCGCGCAGCTGCTCGTTCGTGCTGCTCGCGGTCACCTTCGGGCCGAAGAACGTGTGCAGGTGCGACGCGCCCGGCATGTTCGGGAACACGATCGGGTCGTCGGGCGCCTCACCGGAGACGTCGCAGTCGGTGTGGAACTCGGGAACCATCGTGGTCCCGGCCGGGACCGCCTTCTTCGGTACGGCGTCGAACAGCGCGAGCTCGGCCTTCCACGCGGCCGCGTCGACCGGGACGAACCCGCCGGTCGGAGCTGCCGTGGTCGGAGCGGCTGTGGTCGGTTTCGTCGTCGGCGCCTTGGTCGGTGCCGTGCTCGGAGCTTTGGTGGGCGTTGTCGTGGGCGCGGCACTCGTGGACGGCGCGGTCCCGCCCAGCGTCAGGTAGTTGATGTTGACGAAGTCCGAGCGGGACGTGCTCTTCATGACCAGGACCAGCGTCTGCTTCCCGGCCGGCACGCTCGCCGCCGTGGCGCTGACCGTCGTCCACTTCTGCCAGCCGCCGGTCGGGGCGACCGGGAACGTGGCCAGCAGCTTTCCGGCCGGGCTGCCGAGGTGGGCCTCGATCGCGCCGCCGTCGGTGTTCTGCGAGGCGATCCGGGCGGTCAGTGCGGAACCGGTGATGGCCACGTCGTGGTACTCGAGCCAGTCGCCGTTCGCCAGCCAGCCGACGTTCTTGCCGCCGTCGGTGTCCGAGGTGCCCTCGGTCTGCGCACCGGACTGCGCGGAGTACTTCTCGGCCTGCAGCCGGCCCGGGACACTCACCTCGCCGGCGTCGGCGGTGGCGATGTAGATGCCGCTGGCACCGAGCGTCGCGACCACGGCCGCACCGAGAACCACCCGCGTCGTGCGGCGACGACGCCGCGGTTCCACCGAGTCAGTAGCCATGCTTATCCTTAATAAAAATGGCGTGAAGAGGTTGCGCGAGGAATTATGCATAACTCGCGGACGCGTTTCAACGCGAGAAGATAAAATTCATTTTCACCGTACGAGGTGACGCAGGTGGCCGCGTTTTCGCCATTCAATAACAGTTTTCCGCGACGAGTTGTCTTAAGTTTCCTTTAATTGGCGCGTCGCACCGCCCGGGGTCAGAATAGCCCCATGATCTCGCTAACCGCCCGGACCGCCGCCGACGACCTGTACGAGGTGTACGCCAGCAACGCGACCTACTGGCGATACAGCGGCGATCTCGACCCGGACACACTCGACCGGGCCACGGTCACGGCGGTGCTGGACGCCCTGGGCCCGGGCGAGGAGTCCCTGGTCGCCCGGGACGACGCCGGCCGGCTCGTCGGCTACACGGAGATCCTGCGCCGGCACCCCACCGACGGCCTCCCATGGATCGGCCAAGGGCCGCCCGACGATGGTCCTGGAGAAGCCCCTCTGACCGAGCCGCAACTCCCCACGCCATCGCGGTGCGGACGTCGGGTGGGGTTTGAATGCGGAGGGGACTCTCACCCCCATGCGGCGCAGGCGGCCAACAATGCCCGATTTGGTAACAGGACTACGCTAGAACAGCCGTCCGTAGCATCGATGCGCTGCGAGCTGCTGGAGGCTCCTCGCCCTCAGCGAACTCCATTCCACCCGCTGAGCACACCGACTCCGCCCCGGCCGGCGGCATCGGTGCTCACCTCGAACCGCGGATCGGGGGCGGCGTCGCGGGCTCGTCGGCCGGACCGCGTCCCGGGGCGACAACGTAGCGGCCCTTGCCGGCCGCCTTGGCGACGTACATGGCCCGGTCAGCAGTCTGGATGATCATGGCGACACTCATGTCCTGCTTGTGCAGCGCCACGCCCGCGCTGGCGCTGATCCGGTGGGCCTGGTCGTTGATCACGAAAGGCTGCTCCAGGGCGCGGATGATCCGGTCGGCGACGATCGTCGCGTCGTCGATGGTGGTGACCTGTTCGGCCAGGACGGCGAACTCGTCGCCGCCGAACCGGCCGACGGTGTCGCCGAGGCGCACGCAACGGCGCAGGCGGTCCGCGACCTCGTTCAGCACAGCGTCCCCGGCGCCGTGACCGAGGGTGTCGTTGATCTGTTTGAAGCCGTCCAGGTCGATGAACATTACCGCGAACGTCGTCGCGCCGCGGCTGTGAGTGGCGATGGCGTGATCGGCGCGTTCACCGAAAAGGATGCGGTTGGCCAGGCCGGTCAGCGGGTCGTGCAGGGCGAGCTGGCGCAGGTCGTCCTCCCGCTCGCGGAGCTGCGCCTCGACCGCCTCCCGCCGGCGGATGTCCTCGCGTAGCGCCGTCGTCGCGCGGTCGACCGCGTTCATAGCCCGGACACGGGCGCCGACCAGGACACCGGCCATGGCCGCCACCAGCAGGGTCATCAGCGTGCCGACCACGAAGGCCAGCGCGGGCATCCGCCGGTCGGTGTTCATCAGAAACGCATCCGTCGGTGCCAGGTGCAGTTGCCACTGGCGCTGGCCGACGACGACATTGCGCTCACGGCGCAGAGCGCCGGCCCGCGGCGCGGCGCTGATCCGCGGCTGGGCGACGAGCGTGGGCGTGGGCGTGGACATGTCGACCAGAGTGACGTTGAGCAGGTCACGCGACCTCGATTGCAGGGTTTCCTGCATGAAGTCGCTGCCCCGCATACCCATGACCATCCAGCCCCGGAACCGGCCGGCGTCGGGAGTGCCCAGACCTCCGTTGATCGGCGTGGCGAGAACGAACGACATCTGCTGTTCGGTCGCGGGCAGCGTTCGGTCCTTGAGCAGAACGTAGGTGTGGCTCGCGGTGACCTGCCCGGAAGCGCGGGCGGTGTGCAACGCATCCGCGGCCTCCGGCGCCTGACCTACGTCAAGCCCTGGCAGGGAGGGAGTGTCGTCGAGAGGGCGGGAGAAGATCAGGAACATGTGCTCTCGCGCTGGCCCGAGGGTCCTCAGCGTGAGCCCAGGAGCCCCTCGGGCCCGCCAGGCGGCCTCGACTTCGGAGACCTGGTTGTCTTCGGCCGCCACCGCGAAGGCGACGGTGGTGGCTCCCGGCAGTCGCTGCCTCGTCAGCCGGGAGGTGATCTCGGTGAAGTCGCCGGCGGTGAAGTCTGACTGCGCCCCCACGGCCGCGGCGACGTCCGACAGGGTGTCCCGATAGCGATCGGCCTCACTGGTGACCGCTCGGGCGACCTCATCGGCGTGCTGGTCCATGGACTGCCCGGCATGACGTTGCTGAGTTCGCCGGACCAGGGCCGTCACCATCAGGGTGCCGATCAGACCGAGAATGATCACCACGGCCACTAACGCGACAGCGTGCCGTCGGCGCTTCCGGGCAGGTGGTGTGGGCTCGGTCATTCTTCTCACACTAGATATGTCGGCGAGTTGCCCACGTGGCAACGGCACTTCCAACGGCCGGGGTGATGGCGAGGGCGGGCCCCGGCGGTTCGCGAACAGCGGCTGGCCGCGCCTCACTGCCGGGGACCTAGCGAGGCCCGCCACTGCTGGAGGTGGTTGCGCTCGGCTGGGCCGAGCGTCGACTCGTCGAGCGGGCTGATCGGCCGGATCCCGCATACCGGGCCGAATTCCTGCTCCACCATCGTGTGTGCGAGCGCCACGGCCGCGTTCAGGTTCTCGGCCGTGGTGGGCGTCTCGGTCCGGGCATGTCCGGCGGCGGCTTCGACCACATCCGCAGGCAGTCCCCAGAGAGACAGCAGGCTGGCGCCGGCGTCGCTGTGCGACGTGCCGAGGCCGGCGGTCTCGAGTTCGCCGAGCGCAGGGGCGGCCTTCACCCCGGCCTCGGCGGTGTGCGCGCCGGCCTCGGCCGCCTCACCCGCCTGCCGCCACTCGCTCACTATTACCCCGAACTGGTCGGGGCGCGAGGTGGCGAGCACGAGCTGGCCGAGTTCGTGCAGCAGTCCGGCCGTGAAGGCGTGCTGGGCCCACTCCTTTCCGATGGACAGCCGGTGGGCGAGCTGGGCGCACTGCACCGAGTGCGTGTTGAGGGCGTCCATCCAGGCCGCCGGCAGGTGCACCCCTGCGGCGAAGACACTGACGATGTCGTGCAGCAGGACGAGCCCGCGTACGACGTTGGTGCCGAGCAGCGCCACGGCCTGGGTGATGTCGGCGAGCCGGCGGCCGGCCGTACAGCCCGAGGAGTTCGCGAGATTCAGGATCTTGGCGGCTATGGCCGGATCTCCCTCGATCACCTTGCCGATCGAGGAGGCGCTCGCCTTCTCATCCTCGAGCACGCTGAGCAGCTCGGCCAGCAGGGCAGGTGGGCTGGGCAGTGATGACACGCCGGAGACGTCGCTGATGATGCCGGGGCTGGTCGAGGTCGTCATCTGGGCACTCAGCACCAGTTCGATCGCTTCGATGATCTCGTCGGAGGTGGCCGGCTTGTTGAGGAACCGGTGTGCGAGCGTCATCACCCGCATGACGTTGTCGGCGCTGGTCTGGCCGCTCAGGATGATCCGGGCGGTGTCGGGCGACACCGTCCGCACCTTCTCCAGCAAAGCTGCTCCATCGATCTCGGGCATCCGGAAGTCGGAGACGACCACGTCACAATGCCGTTCGCCGAGCAGGGCCAGCGCCTCGGCGCCGCCGTTGGCGAACGACATCTCCCAGCGGTTCCGCTGGGTACGCAGCATCCGTCGCAGGCCGTCGAGCACGCGTGGTTCGTCGTCCACGAACAGGACGTGTGGCTTCTGTGTCACGCCGCTGCCTCCACAATGTTCTCGTCATGATGCGATGCGGCCGGGTCCTGCAGGGGCAGGCGCACGCGGAATGTCGTACCGGCGCCGGGCTCGCTGGTGAAGTCGACTTCGCCGCCGTGCCGGTCCACCACCAGCGTGCGTACGAGCGCGAGGCCCTGCCCGGTGCCGGCGCCGACGTCCTTGGTGGTGAAAAACGGGTCGAACAGCTTGTCCGCGATCTCCGCGGGCACGCCGGTGCCGGTGTCGGCCACCTCGATGACGGCGTGGTCGTGCTGGACCTGGGTGGTGATGTGGATCGTGCCGCGTCCCCGGTCCGCCGCCTCGATCGCATGGGCGGCGTTGATGATCAGGTTGAGCATGGTCTGGTTGATGTCGCCGACCTGGCACGGAACCATCGGCAGGTCGGCGAGATCAGTGGTGACGTCGGCTACGAACTTGATCTCGTTGGCCGCCACGATGATCGTGTTCTGGATCGCCTCGTTCAGGTTGGCACACTTCTTCTCATCGCTGCCGGGGTGCCCGAAGGCCTTCATGGCGCGGACGATGTGGGCCACCTGGGTGATGCCTTCGAGGCACTGCCGGATGGCGATCGGCGTCTCAGCCCACAGGTACTCGAAATCAGCTTCTTCAATCGCGGACTCGATCGCGGTGGCCGGCCCGCCGTGGCGCAGATTTTTCTCGTAGGCGTCGAGGACGGTGGCGAAGCCGCTGAACGCCTCCTCGATGAAGTGGACGTTGTCGCCGATGAACTGGATCGGCGTGTTGATCTCGTGGGCGATACCGGCGGCCAGGCGGCCCACCGACTGGAGTTTCTGCGCGTGCTGCAGCTCCATCTCCAGCCGCCGCCGCTCGGAGACGTCTCGGGCGTTGAAGACGATGCTGCGTGAGCCATCGTGCTCGGTGACGTACTCGACTACCGCCTCCGTCTCGGTCCAGGCCTGGTCCTCCCGGCCGCGAACCCGGCAGGTCTGCGCCACCGCCGAGCGTGCGGCCAGGGTGGTGGCCAGGTCGTCGGGATTCAGCAGTAGCCGCAGGTTGCTGCCGAGCAGTTCGGCCGCCGGCCGGTCGAGCAGTCTCTCGGCGGCCGGGTTGACGAACCGGATGACTCCCCGCTCGCTAGCCAGGATGAGCGCGTCCGGCGAGTGCTCCACCACGATCTTCAGCCGGGACCGGCTCAGCTGCTGGTCGAGCGTCATCGCGGCAGCGTCGGCCAGCGTCGTGAGCGCCGCCTCCAGGTCGTCCGGTGGGCGCCGGGTGAGCAGTAGCACGATCATGCCGAACACGTCGTCGTGCACGGCCAGCGGCGCGACGGCCACGGCAGCGACGGGCGGCAGCTCGAATACCCGCGCGAGGTGGGTGGCGGCCTCGCCGCTGACCAACGCGAACCCGCCGGGCACGAGGGCCGCGCGGACCTCGTCGCCCAGCTGGTCGACCGGCGCGACGCTGCCGACCACCTCGGGTCGTACCTCGCCGTCGGCACCGATGATGCGGGCGTTGCCCCCGGCCACGATGGCGATCAACGTGGCGCGGGTGTCGGGGTCCATGGTCAGCGCCGCCTTGACCGCCACGGCGGTGGCCTCCGTCCGGCTGTTCGTGGCCGCGAACTCCGCGCCCGCCTTGGCGACCGCCCGTTCCCGGATAGCTGCCCGGTCCCGGCCCTGGATGCCGCGCGCCAGGACATGGTTGACGATCAGCCCGAGGAGTGCCGCCACCAGCATGGAGAGCGCGTCGGAGGCCGGGATGTCCAGGAACGCCACGCCGGCCACCAGGATTCCGAGAATGGTGCCGCCGCCGATGAGGTGGTCGGTCAGCGATCCGTACAGGGCGCGGAAGTTGACCCACACGAACAGCAGGCCGAACGTGATCGAGTGCCCCGAATTCGTGGCGATGAGGCACACGCCGACACCCTCGACGAACCAGGTCCAGCGGGGAAAGCCGCCGCGGCGGTAGCCCACGATCAGGGGTACCAGCACCGCGGTGACCGCGCCGAGCGTCACGTACGGCCCGCCCTGCCGGTTCAGATCTGCCCACCCGAGTCCGACCAGCGTCCAGATCAGGCACAACGCCAGGAAGAGCGTACGGACCTGTCCGAGCATGCTGTCATGCTCGCGCGTACAGTGCGAAATGACCCGGCGTGCGTACCCTCCCATCGGTCCTCCTCGTCCTTCGCCCTGGCGCACGGCCGCCACCTGTTCCTATCGGCCCGTCAGCTGCCGGACTGATGCGGATCGCAGAGCCGGGATTGTCAGACCAGGACGGACACCGGTCCGACGATGCCGACGCCCGCGGCGAAGTGCCGCAGCCGAATCGCCATCGACTCGGTCAGCAGCTCCCCGTCCCGGACCAGGACGAGCCCGTTGGCCGTGAGGACGTCCTGGTTGACCACCATGCCCATCACGAACTCGGCCCCAGTGACCTTCCGGGGCTTGCGCGTCTTCGCCGTCGTGTAGGCCCGCACCAGGGAGTCGACCAGTTCGCTGGGGTAGTGGGCTAGCTCGGTGGCGACCGCGGACGGTGAGCCGCCCGCCTCGATCCCGACGACGAGCGCGACCGCGGCAGCGTAGGGCAACTGGTCGTGGTCGACCTGGCCGACCGGCTTCTCTCCGGGCGCGAGCGGCTGCGCGGCAACCCAGTCGGCGACCCGTTCGAGCCGGGGGATGCGCCTGATCAGCTCGTACGCCAGCTGGGGATGGCTGCGAAACAGCGTTGTGGCCTCGTGGTCCAGCGTCTCGCCGGCGCGCACCTGGCCGAGGAGCTCGCCGGGAATGGCGAGCAGGCCCACCTGCCCGAGCATCGCGGCGATCCGCGGCTCCCAGGCCCCGGCCGGGGCGACCGCGTCGACCAGCGCGCGCAGCTGCTCACTGCGGGCCGCGGCCAGCGGGCTCGCCGCCTTCATCAGGTCGGTCAGCAGCTCCACGGTGCCGTCGAGGGTTCGCTGCAGCAGTTCCCGCTCGGCCATGATCAGCCGGTGCTGATGCAGTGCGGCGTCCAGCGCCCGGGTCAGGTTGTCCGGTTCGCAGGGCTTGGTGAGGAAACGGAACAGGTTCCCGTCGTTGACCGCGGCGATGGTGGAGGTCAGGTCGGCCTGGCCGCTGAGGATGATCTGCACCGAGTCGGGGCTGACCTCGCGGGTCCGCGCGAGGAACTCCGCGCCGTTCATGACCGGCATCATCATGTCGGACACCACGACCGCGTACGGGCTGGGGGCGGTGGCGATCCGCGTGAGCCCGTCGGCGCCCGACGTGCTGAAATCGATCGCGTAGCGGCCGTGCAGCGAGCGGCGGAGTCCGTCCAGGAGCCGCTGTTCGTCGTCGACCATCAGAATGCGATCAGCCACGATCGCAGCATATGTCTCGTACGCCGGAAAAGATCGATAATCGCGCGGCTCAGCTTCAGCGCAGCCAGGTCGATCAGAAGAAGGTCAGACGGGAGAAATCCATGGTCACGACGACTCTGCCTCGAAGCGGGCAGCACATCGCCGCCGCATCCGCGGCGTCACACCTGTCGGACGGCGCCGCCGCGGTTGCCGAGATCGCCGCCGCACTCGGCTCCCGGGCCGATCTGTACACGGTCTTCGTCTCGACCGGCTACGACCTCGAGGTGGTCGGCACGGCGCTGAAGCAGCATTTCGGTGACCGGGTCATCGGGTGCACCAGCTCCGGAAACATCGGACCGAACGGTTACGACCGGACCGGCATCTGCGCCGCCGCGCTCGCCGGAGGCGGCCTGCGGGCCCGGACGATAACCGTCGGACCGCTCGACGATACCGCTACCGCCGTCGAGGAGGCCGGCTCGGCCCTGGCCGGGCTACGGGCGGAACTCGCCGAGGACGGCGAGGGATTCGCGGTGCTGCTCACCGACGGGCTGAGTCGCAACGAGGACCTGCTGGCCGCCAACCTGATGGCGACGCTGGGCGACGTACCGATCGTGGGCGGCTCGGCCGGTGACGATCTGACCTTTGCCTACACCGCCGTCTACCACGACGGGAAGTTCCTCGCCAATACCGCCACGGTCACGCTGGTCCGGGCGGACGCGCCGTTCCGGCTCCTACGGTTGCAGCATCACGACCCCACCGACACCATCCTGGTGGCAACCGAGGTGGATGCCGATCGGCGCATCATCCGCGAGTTCAACGGACGGCCCGCCGCCGTGGCGTACGCGGAGGCCGTCGGGGCCGACCTGGCCGACATCGGACCGACGACGTTCTCCACCCACCCGCTGCTGCTCAACGCGGGCGGATCGAGCTGGATCCGCAGTATCGCCACCGTCAACGAGGATCGGTCGCTGAGCATGTTCGCCCGGGTCGACACCGGCGACGTCCTGCGACTGGGCCACCCGGTGGGAATGCTGCAGAAGCTCGCCGAGCGGTTCGACGCGGTCAGCGCGGAACTCGGCTCGATCAGCGCCGTGCTCACCTTCGACTGCATCCTGCGCCGTCTGGAGTTCGAGGAGCGCGGACTGGCCGACGAGGTGGGCGCGTTCCTGGCCAAGCACCGGGCGATCGGCTTCAGCACGTACGGCGAGCAGTTCAACGGCATGCACATGAACCAAACCCTGGTGGCTGTGGCGTTCGGCTGACCGAACCGAGGAGACCCGATGACCGACACCGCGACGAGGCCGGGCACCGACGAGATCGCGGTGCTGCGCCAAACGATCAAGGAACAGCGGCGCACCATCGACGCGCTGGTCATCGCGGCCGAGCGGCGCACCACCGGGGAACCGGACAGCGCGGCCCTGGCCACCTGGCAGCGCAACATGACGCTGCAGCGCCGTCTGGTCGAACGCACCGAGCGCATCCGCAACGCGGAACAGCTGCTGCGGGCCGTGATCGATTCGATCGACGCCGGTCTGTGCATCCTGGACGGTGACTGCCGGATCGTCGACACCAACCAGGTGTGGGGCACGATGCTGGACCGCGCGCGCGGCGACCGCGCTGTGGGCAGCTTCCTCACCCTGGCCGAACGGGCGACAGCCGGGTTCGGCGCGCTGACCCGTGAAGCGGCCAGCCAGGTACGACAGATGCTGGAGAACCAGACGAGCCAGGTCACCACCACCCACCAGATCGAGACGGCCGAGGGCCCGCGCTGGTGGCGGATGCGGGTCGACCCCGTCCGCGGCCACGGCGACGCCCAAGCGGTGCTCACCCTCACCGACGAGACCAACGCCGTCCGTACGCAGGAGGAACTGCGTCAGGCCACCCGCGAGGCGTCCCGGCTGGCGCAGGTGGCCCGCCACATGGAGGACGGCGTCGTGATCGCCGACACCGAAGGCCGGATCGAGTGGGTCAACGACGCCTTCACCACGCTGAGCGGGTACACCCGGGCCGAGGCGATCGGCCGGCTGCGCGCCGACCTGCTCGGCATCGACGTCCTCCCGCCCGTCGACCTCACCACGCTGGCCGTCGGCGGGTCGATCGTGCTGACGGAGTTTGAGAGTCGCACCAAGGACGGGCGGCCCTGCTGGATGCGGGTGGCGGTGTACCGGGTCACGGACGACGAGGGGGTCGTCAGCCTGATGGCCGTCGAACGGGACATCACCAAGCGGTACAACGCCGAGCAAGCCCAGAAAGCGGCCAAGAACCGTGCCGAGACGCTCGCCGAGGAGCTATCGGTGGAGAAGGCGGTGTTGACCGGGGTCATCTCCTCGATTCCCCACCTCATCTACTGGAAGGATCCCGAGGGTCGCTACGTGGGTCACAACGCGGCGTTCCTGGCCACCCGTGGCCTGCCGGCCGACAGCGACCTCACCGGCCGCACCGAGGCCGAGATCGGTACGCGCGACGACCTCACGCCGCTGCTGGCCGAGCTGGAAGCCCTGGTGCTGAGCACCGGCGAGCCGATCGTCGACCACCACGCCACCGTGACCGACCCTGATCGGAACGTGCGGACCGTCCTGATGAGCGCACTGCCCCAGCCCGTCGGCGACGGCCGGATCGGCGTGATCGGCATCGGCGCCGACGTCACCCGGATCAGCGACCTGGAACGCCAGCTCAACCAGACCAACCGCCTCGAAGCGATCGGGCAGCTCGCGGCCGGTATCGCCCACGAGATCAACACCCCGATTCAGTTCGTCTCGGACAACACCCGGTTCGTCGAACAGTCCTTCACCCAGCTACTGAACGCCGTCACCCGGCTCCGCGACCCCATCGCCGACATCGACCCCGACATCGATCTCGACTTCCTCGTCGCCGAAGTGCCCACCGCACTGAACGAGTCGTTGGAAGGGCTCGCCCGGGTCGCCCAGATCGTCCGGGCGATGAAGGACTTCTCCCACCCCGGCCACGGTCGCAGCGACGTCAACCTCAACCGCGCGGTCGAGAGCACCTCCCAGGTCGCCCGCAACGAGTGGAAGTACCACGCCGAGCTGACCCTGGAGCTGGGTACGGACGTCGGCCTGGTGCCCTGCTACGAGGGCGAGCTCAAGCAGGTGATCCTCAACCTCATCGTCAACTCCGCGCATGCGGTCGAGGCGGCCGCACCGCAGCGGGGCGGCGGGCTCGGCCACATCACGGTCGGCACCACGCGGACCGCGGACGAGGTCCGCATCACCGTCGCCGACGACGGCATCGGCATGGACCTGGACACCCAGCAGCGGATCTTCGACCCCTTCTTCACCACCAAAGAGGTCGGCAAGGGCACCGGGCAGGGGCTGAGCATGGCGTACGCGACCATCGTGCAGAAACACGGCGGCACCATCCAGGTCAGATCCAGCCCTGGAGAGGGAGCCGAGTTCACCATCAGCCTCCCCGCCCACGTGGAAGAAAGTTCTGCGGAATAGCGGACTCCTGGTGGAGTTGCGCCGCCAGTACCAGCCCACATGGGTCCGAGTCACATCAAGGGTCCCGACGGCGCCGACCTTCGTGGAGACCACGATCGTCAACGTCTGGCGCCGGTGACCGGCGTAGGCGCACACGGTCTCTCCTTGCGGAACCTTCCCGCTGACCAGGCAGTGAGACGAAAGGCCGTCATTCCCTGCCCGGCACCCTGCGCTCGTCGGCCACCGCTCGGGACGGCGAACCCCGTCCTGCTCACCGGCGGGGTGCTCGCCACCTGGCACGGAGCCGGACGGTACCCATGACCACCGGGTCCACCGGGCAACAGCCGAAATATTCGTCGAGGCCGCCGATGACGTCGCCAGACAGCCGACCTGATTCGTTGGGTTGACGCCCAGGCATGGACGAGCGGGGACGGACCGAAGGCGCTGTTCGACGCTGCGGTCGGCTGGCTGCGCGAACGTAAGGTACTGCTGCCGGCGGTGAGTACCCTGGCCCGGCTGGTGGCGAAGTCCCTACGCCGGCACCCGTACCCGCCGCAAGCTCGCCACCCTCCTAGCCACGGTCCGCGCGTTGGAGGCGAAGTCTGTAGACGACGCCCTGGAGCCGTGCTCGAGCAGTTCTATCAGCGGCTCAAGCGCCACGACATTTTCGCCGGGGTCGCCGGACGCTGGGGCGACCCACGGGCCCGGCTGCTCGACGGTGACGCCTGGCAGCAGGCCAAGGTGCCCGCGCTGAACGCGCTGCAGCTGCCCGAGGAACCCCGCGAGCTCGGCTGAGCGTATTTACGTTCTGGTCGGGCAACCGGACACGGGGGCGTATCTCGCTCAGCTCCGCCCCGGGCCTCCTACGACGACACGAAGGTCTTCGCAGGAGGCCCGGGGTATGGGGTGGTGGCTTTCGGCCGGCTTCCGGATCTCGTCGCGCAGGCAGCGGCGGTTCCGCGTTATCGCCCGGTGTAGGCCGGCAGGGGTGCCGGTGCGGCGCTGTGGTGATCGGTGCTGGTCGCGGCGGGCAGGGTGATGTGGATGCGGGTGCCGCCGCCGGGGTTGTCGCCGGCGGTGATGGTGCCGTGGTGGCGGTCGACGATGCGGTGGCAGATGGCCAGGCCGAGGCCGGTGCCGGGCCGGTCGCCGTGGTTGCCGGCGCGGCGGAACGAGGTGAACACGTGCGGCTTCTCCGGGTCGGGGATGCCGATGCCGCGGTCGGCGATCACGATCCGGTGCTCGGTGTCGCCGGGCCGGTGGTGGGCGGAGATGTCGATGCGGGCGGGCTGGCAGGGCAGCGTGTATTTGAGGGCGTTGCCGATCAGGTTGTCCAGCAGTTGCCGGATCATGGCAGGGTCGGCGTACACCGTCGGCAGCGGGCCGGTGTAGATGTCAGGGAACAGCACCGGCAGTCCGTCGCGAGTGGTGCGGCGCAGGTGAGCGGTCCGTTCGGCGATCACCTGGGCGACCACGTCACCCAGGTCGACCGGCCGCAGGTCCAGGGCGGCGTCGCGAGCGGTCGCGTAGGCGAGCAGGTCGTCGATCAGCCGGCGCATCCGGTCCACCCCGCCGGTGATGCGGCCCAGCATGCCGCGCACCGTCGGGTCGGCGTCGAGCAGTTCGTCTTCGAGGATCTCGGCGTAGCCGGCCACCGCCGCCAGGGGTGCTTTCAAGTCGTGTGCGGCGACGCCGGCGAAGGCCTGCAGGTCGGCCTCACGTTCGCGCAGAGCGGTGACGTTGTAAGAGGCCGCGACCGCTCCGATCAGGTTCCCGGCAGGGTCGGTGAGCGGCCGTGCGTGCAGCAGCAGCGCCTTGCTGCTGCCGTCGGGCAACACGACGCTGACTTCCATGCCGTCAACGTGTTCACCGCGCAGCGCCCGGGCCAGCGGGGTGTCGTCCTCGGCGACCAGGTTGCCACCGGGGTGGGTCAGGCCCACCGTGCGGGTGGCGGTGGCGAGGGTGTTCGCGTCGGGGCCGTCGGGCATGGCCCGGCGGGCGGTGCGGTTGGCGTGCACGATGGCACCGCTGGTGTCGCAGGTGATCACGGTGACGTCGATGGCGTCGAGGACCTGGGTCAGGTATGCCTGCTGCGCCTGCAACGCCTCGTGCGCGGCGCGCAGTTCGTCGCTGTGGCGCCGTTCGGCGGTGACGTCGTGCATCAGCATCACGGCGCGCACGGCGCCCTGGTCGTCGGCCAAGCGGGTGCCCGTCACCGTCACGATCCGGCCCTCGGGCACGTCCGGATTGCGGATCAGCATCTCGTGCTGGGTGTGTTCCTCACCGGCGATGATCCGGGCGTAGGCGGTCTCGTGGGCGGCCATCGGGCGGCCGTCGAGGTGGAACAGCCCGTAATAGCTGCTGTCAGCGAGCTGATCACCGGGGCTGGTGCGGTGCCCGCCGAGCAGCCGGACGGTGGCATCGTTGCGTAGCAGCACCTGTCCGTCGGCGTCGATCACGGTGAGTCCGTCGGCCATCGAGTCGATGATCGCGCGTTTGAGGGCGGAGCGCTGTACGGCGTCTTCCTTCTCCACGGCGAGCTGAGCCATCAGCGTCTGGCGTTCGTCGCGCCCCAGCGCGAGAGCCAGGCCGATCACGGCGACCATGCCGACGAACACCTGCGCGACCAGAGCGCGGCTCGCGTGGTCGCCGATGGCGGCGAACGATCCGGATCCGTGCAGGGTGAACAGCACCGCGACCGTGCCGACGATCAGGTCCTGCACCACGACGAAGGTCGTCGGCATCCGCAGCCCCGCCCACACCGTGATCGCGATCAACGTGAACGCTACCGGCAGGCCCTGCACGACGGCGAACGCGAACCAGTACGCCACCGCCGCGCCCGCGATCAGCGCCGCGTATTCGGCCCTGCGCCACCATACGGTCGTCCGCGACACCTGCCGGGCCCAACGCCACGCGCTGCGCCACCCCCCTTCGGCGCAGTGGGTACGCCAGGCGTAGCCGACGCGCAGGCCGACCGCGCCGATCAGCAGCACGCTGGCGGTGTTTCGGGCCAGCCACACCGCGCCCGAGGACCACGAGAAGTGCCCGTTGATCATCCACATGCCGGTGGTGCCGATCGTCGCGCCGAGCCCGGTGCTTGTCGCGGCCGCTCCCAGCAACACCCACAGGTCCCGCAGCCGGGCCAGTTCCTGGCGGCCTCCGGCCTTCCACAGCGCGGGCTGCCAGCAGCGGAACAACCACAGGAACAGGCCGATCTGGGCGAGGTTGGCCGCCACGAACACGACCACCAGCCGGCCACCGGCGCCCGTGGCCAGGTTGACCGCCGCCGTGATCGTGACCAGGGCGGCGACATCAACCCACAACGTCCGGGCGTGGCGCTGCGCGCAGAACCACAGCACCAGAACCCCGGCCGCAGGCCACACCATGCTCAGGTTCGTGCCGTCCATCACGGTCAGCCGCCCGGCAAAGGTGGCCAGCACATACACCACAGCGAACGTGCCCGTACGGACCAACGACTGGCGGACCATCATCTAGCAACCTCTCCGATCACATCCAGACCCCGCGAGCTGCCCTTCAACGGAGCCCATCGGCACCGGCGTCACCGGCGCTGACCCGTCAGCGGACCCGAACCCAAGAAGCAACCCAGTCGCGCCAACGTCGACGGGACGTGACGTCCCGTCAAGAAAGGCACGCCTGCCCCGGTGTGAGCCGGATGACCAGGCTGCGGCCACGTCCGTCAGCAAGCAGATGCAGTTTGGTGGTCAGTAGCGGTCGGGAACCTGGTCCCACTTCGCGCCGTTCTCCATCCGCCAGAGGATCCCGTTGATCACCTGGCGGTGATCCCGCCACCGGCCGCCACGCTGCGGAGCCATGCTCGGCAGCAACGGCGCCAACCGCACCCACTCCTGATCCGTCAGATCACCCGCCACAACACGTCAACGGCCGATCTTCATGTTCCGTGATGATCCGTCAGGTGCGTTCTGGTACGTGCCGTGCTCTTCTGGGACGGATGGCGATCGAGGCGGCCGGACCTCGGCCTCGTTGAATACGGGGCCGAGGTCGCCGGGGGGCTACTTGTCGAACTCGCCGTCGCGGGCGCCGCCGAGGGAGGCTTGCCACTCGGCGGCGCTGTAGGCGATCACTTCGGCGTTGGGGCGTTGGCTGTGTCGGACCGCGACGTAGCCAGGGGTGTCGGGTAGCTGGATGGTGTCCGAAAGCCCCGCGCTCGGGGACCGGGGCTACTCGGTGCGTAGGGCGGTGGCTGTTCGGGTTCGGGCGGCCCAGCCGGCCGGCAGCAGCGCGCCGAGCAGGGCCACGGCCGGGCCGCCCAGGGCCAGGGCGGCCAGCAGGGCCGGGCCGTAGACGTCGAGCAGGGACGCCGGTAGGTGCAGGCCGCCGCTGGCCGCCATCGACGGGACCACCAGGCGTTGCATCGCGATTCCCAGGGGCACGCCCAGCAGGCCGCCGGTCAGGCCGACGCCGGCTACCGAGGCGATGACCATGGCGATGGTCTGTTTCGGGGTCATGCCGAGGGCTTTGTGGATGCCGAGGTCGTGTACCCGGTCGCGGAGGTCCAGGACGAGCATGTTGAGGACGCCGAGCGCGGCTACCGCGAGCAGCAGCAGTGTCAGGGTGGCGGTCAGTCCCTGTATGAGCAGGAGCAGCGGGTCGACGTCGGCGCCGGTGGGCTGGGCGGTCAGGGACTGTGCGGTGAGTGCGGCGGTCAGCTTCTCGGCGTAGGCGCCGGCGTCGGTGCCGTCGGTCAGCGCGATCGGGAACTCGGCCGGCTGCAGGCCGGGGACCGTGGCGGTGCTGGTGAACACGCTGGGACTGGACTCGAAGACTTCGCCGACGATGTGCAGGCTGGTTGTCGTACCGTCGTCGGATCTGACCGTGAGGGAATCGCCGACCTGGATGCCGACCGCCTTCAGCAACGGTGCGCTCGCCACGGTCTCGCCGGGCGCGGCGAACCAGCGGCCGGAGACCATCTCGAAGCCGGCCCAGGACGCGTCCCCGCTGAACGCCGAGAGCCGGACCGGATCCGCGATGCCGACGACCGTGACCGGCTCCTCGACGACACCGTAGGCAGCCCGGGTCCCGTCCTGCGCCGCGATAGCCGCGAGCACAGCCGCGCCATCAAGAGCCGAAGCAGAGCCGGACGGAGCAGAGCCGCCCGGAGGAAGGCCGCCAGGAGCCGCGCCGCCGGGACCAGGGCCGCCGAACGAGCCTGACACCGTCACATCGGCGGTGTTCTGATCCAAAGCGGTCTGGATCCGCACCAACGACGCACCCAACCCACTAGCGAACGTCACCGCCGCCGCCCCCGCCGCCACCGCGAGCAGGGTCGCGCTCGTGCGCACCGGGCGGGCGAACGGACGGGCCAGCCCGAGCCCGATCGGCCGCGGCACCGGCAGCCGTGCCGCCAGCCGGGACGCCCACCGCCCCCGGACCGGACCGGACGCGCGGCCGACCGCGATCGCGTCCACGGTGCGCAGCCGCCCGGCCCGTAGCGCCGCCGCCCACCCGGTCGCCGCCACCACGGCGAGCACCCCACCCGCCGCCAAAACCGTCACCCACCAGGCGATCGCGGTGTTCGCCGAGCCGTAGATCTCCTCGGTCTCGGCCAGCACCGGCAGCGCGATCAGGTTGCCGGCCACCGCCCCGGCGAGGGCGCCGATCGAAGCCGGGATCAGCGCCTGCGTGACGTAGGCCCGGACGATCCCGCCCGGTGTGCAGCCGAGCGCCTTGAGGATGCCGATCCGGCGGGTCGCGGCGCCGACCGTCCCGGCGATCACGGTGCCCACCACCAGGACCGCCATCACGATGCCGAGCAGCGCGAACGCGACGAGGAACGGCACGAACACGGCCGCGTCCTCGACGGCGTCCTGCCGGATGTCGAGCCAGGAGCGGGCGCTGACCACCGCGCCGGAGGGAAGTGTCGCGGCGACAGCGTCGCGGCCCGCGGAAACCTGGGCCGGATCGGTCAAGCGGTAGAGCATCTGCAGCCCGTGCGTGACACCCGGTGCGTCGAGCGCGGCGACCGCGGACGGCGCCACCCACCCACCGGCCGTGCCGCTCACCGAACGGGCCGTGCCGACCACCGTCAGTTCCGTGCCACCGGCCGTGGTGACCGTGGCGCCGAGCGGCAGCCGGACCATCCCGCCGCCCATCACCAACTCGCCCGGCCCGGTCGCCCAGCGGCCGCCGATCAGTTCGACCCGGTCGACGGCGCCGCCCGGATCGGCCCGGGCCACCAGGGTCAGCGGCGGTATCCGCATGCCCTGCGGGCCGACGGCCATCGGCACCACCAGCAGCGGATAGGGTCCGGCCGCGGCGGACACGCCGGAGGCCGACGCCGACGCGGTGAGCTGCGCGGCGGTCACGTGCGCCGGGTCGGCCTGCACGGTCAGGTGCGGGCCGCGCTGCGCGGCGAACGCGTCGTCGAACGGCGCCTCGGACGCCACCAGCAGCCCGGCGCCGAGCACCGACGCGGTCACCGCGGCCGCCGCGACCAGCGCGATCACCACGGTCTGCACCCGGCGCCGCCGCACCCCGGACCGGATCACCCGGTTCAGCCCGTTCATGCCGGCACCCCGGCCTCGACGCGGCCGTCCCGCACGCTGATCGTCCGGGTCGCGCACGCCTCGGCCAGCCGCAGGTCGTGGGTGACCAGCACGATCGTCTGTCCGCCGGCGTGCAGGTCGTTGAGCAGGTAGCGGACGTCCTCGCCGGACGCGGTGTCCAGCGCGCCGGTCGGTTCGTCGGCGAGCAGCAACGCCGGCCGGTTGACCAGGGCGCGGGCCACCGCGACGCGTTGCCGTTCACCGCCGGAGAGCCGGCCCGGGTAGGCGCCGGCGTGCCGGGCGATGCCGAGCGTGTCCAGCAGCCGGGCCGCGTGCTCTCGCGACGCCTTGTCCCGGGCGCCGGCGAGCTGAGCCGGCAGCAGCACGTTCTCCAGCACGGTCAGATCATCGAGCAGGTTGAAGAACTGAAAGATCAAGCCCACATGGGTACGACGGAAGCGTGCCGACGCCGCCTCGCCGAGCGTATCCACCCGGGTGCCGGCCACCGTGACCGTTCCGGAGTCCGGCCGGTCCAGCCCGGCGATCAGGTTGAGCAGTGTCGACTTGCCACTGCCGGACGGGCCGAGCACGGCCACGCACTCGCCCGGTGCCACGGACAGTGACACGTCGTCCAGGGCGGGCGGCCCCTCGTCGTAGCGGCGGGAAACTCCACGCAGGTCGATCACGGAATCGGTCATGGCCGGGACGCTATGGCCGTTCCCGGGTGGGGCGCGTCGGCCGGGCGGGGCATTGGTCGTACCGTGAGAAGTGGAACCTGAAACGACGTCATCCTTGCGATGTACGCGGTCTGCACACCGCGGCCGATGCCGGTTCTCGCCGCCGGAGGCCAGAATGTGGCGATGGGGAACTTCCGGCCGGTGGGGCCGCTGCCGCGACCGGGGTGGCGGGCGCTGTTGCTCGACGGCGCGCTCGCGCTGGTGCTCGGGTTCGTCTGTTTCCAGAGCGCGACCGACGACGCCGGGCTGCCGCATCCGCCACCGCCACTTCCGGGCAGGCCGCTGCCGGTTCCGGTGCCCGACCTCGTGCCGGTGCAGACGGGTTCGACGCTCGGGGCGTTGCTGCTGGTCTTCGTGATGTGTGCGCCGCTGGTGCTGCGTCGCCGGTATCCGCTCGCGGTGCTCTGGGCGACGATGGCCGCCGCGTCGCTGGTGCTGGTCACGAGCGGGGCCGCGCAGCCGAACCTGTATCCGTGCGTGGTGCTGGCCTGCCTGGTCGCGGTGTACAGCGCGTTCGCGCACAGCCCCTACCGCGTGCCGGTCCTGGCCACGGTGCCGGTGGCCGCCCTGCTGATCACCGGGCTGCGGGAGTGGATGCTGATCTCGGTGCCCGGGGTGTACCTGCCGTTCGTGCTGCTGTCGCCGCTGGTCGCGGCGGCCGGCGGCTACCACGTGTGGCGGCGGCGGTTCGGCGAGGACCGGCAGCGGCTCGACTTCGAGGCCCGCGCCCAGCAGCAGGCGCTGCACGACGCGGTCGCCGCCGAACGGGCCCGGATCGCCCGGGAGCTGCACGACGTGGTCACCCACCACGTGAGCGTCATGGTGATCCAGGCCGGGGCGGCGCGGTCGGTGCTCGCGTCCGAACCTGATCAGGCGCGCGAGGCGCTGCTCAGCGTCGAGTCGACCGGGCGGTCCGCGCTGACCGAGCTGCGTCACGTGATGGGCCTGCTGTCCGAACCGGAACCGGACAGCCCGGAGGCACCGCAGCCGGGCCTGGACGGCCTGCCCGAGTTGGTCGGCCGGATGCACGACGCCGGGGTGCCGGTGCGGCTGACCGTGGCCGGCGAGCACCGGCCGGTCACCTCCGGGATCGGGCTGACCGCGTACCGCGTGGTGCAGGAGGCGCTGACCAACATGGTGCGGCACGCGCCCGGGGCGGCCGCCACGGTGATCGTCGAGTACGGCGCGGAGACGCTGCGGATCGAGATCCGGAACACCGAGGCCGGTGAGCCGCCGGCCAGCGCACCGACCGGTGGGCGCGGGCTGATCGGGTTGCGGGAGCGGCTGGCCGTCTACGGTGGAACCCTGCACGCCGGGGCACGTCCCGGCGCCGGCTACCGGGTCGAGGCCCGGATCCCCCTGGAGGCGGCGTGACGGTACGGGTGGTGGTCGCCGACGATCAGGCGCTGGTCCGCACCGGGTTCCGGATGATCCTCACCGCCGGGGGAGTGGACGTGGTGGCCGAGGCCGCGAACGGCGCCGAGGCGGTCGACGCGGTCCGCCGGACCCGCCCCGACGTCGTGCTGATGGACGTACGCATGCCGGAACTTGACGGTCTTGAGGCCACCCGCCGCATCCTGACCGGCGGACCTGGCGCCCCGCGGATCATCATCCTGACCACTTTTGATCTCGACAGGTACGTCTACGCCGCGCTCGCCGCCGGCGCCAGCGGCTTCCTGCTCAAGGACGTCACCCCGGAGCATCTGGTGGCCGCGGTCGGCATCGTGCGCGACGGCGACGCGCTGCTCGCCCCGTCGATCACCCGCCGGCTGGTGCAGCGGTTCGCCAACCGGGACCCGGAGACCGCGTCGATGCACCGGGACCTGGCGGCGCTGACCCCGCGGGAGCTGGAAGTGTTGCGGCTGCTGGCCCGGGGGCTGAGCAACGCGGAACTGGCCGCGACGCTGCAGCTCGCCGAGGCGACGGTGAAGACGCACGTGGCCCGGATCCTGGGCAAGCTCGGGCTGCGGGATCGGGTGCAGGCGGTGGTGGTCGCGTATGAGACTGGTCTGGTCAGCCCGGGGTCCCCATCGTCTCCGGAATAGTTCTAGCCGCGCGGTGCCACCAGCAAGGGCTGGGCGATCCGGCACAGCAGACCCTTGTCGTCCGAAATTGATCCCTGCGCGATGCCGGTGCCGTCCGGGCCGATCGTGCTGGCGGCCTCGAGGAACAGCCACTCGGCGTCCGGCTCGCGCTGCACGGTGACGGTCAGCGTCGGCGGGATGAACAGCCACTCGCTCATCGGCATCTCGCCGGACAGCCCGTTGGCGGAGTCCGCGATGAGCATCAGCCGCTGGGTGCCACTGGTCGGCTCGCCCTCGACCAGCGGGATCTTCGCCCGGGCCCAGACCTTGGCCGGGCCGAGCGTGTCGAAGTCACCCGTCGTGAACCGCCAGTCGATCGCGTGCCCGTATCCCCAGTCCTCGTCGACGCCGTCGAAGAACCTGGCCGGAGCCGGTGCCGGCACCGGCGGCGGGAGCACGACCGGCGTCGCCACGTGCGCGGTGGCGCCGGGCTGGCGGCGGATGCGCCAGGCGCTCGCCCGGACCGCGAGCTTGTCGTTGGCCCAGAGCTCGGCCTCGACCAGTTCGACGCGCTTGCCGGGACGCACGATCCGAGCCTCGGTGCGGATCCGGCCCTGCGGGATGCCGCCGAGGAAGTCCACGGTCATCCGGGCGATCGGCATGGACTCGGCCGGCTCGCAGTGTTCGATGGCGCGGGCCAGCAGCGCGGCCGGTGGTCCCCCGTGCTGCAGCGCGGAGTCCCAGGGGCTGGCGGTCGCCGGGGTCGAGGTGAACTCGGTGTCGCTCACCGGCAGGTAGAACGCGGAATGCTCGGACACGGAACTCCGATCGTGGTCGTCGGTCCCGGACAGCCTGACATGCCGGTGCGGCGAGCCGGGTGCCGGTCACGTCGACGGGTTCGCCAGCAGGTAGGCGATGACGTCGGCGGCGGTGTAGTCGTCGCCGTGGCGAGCGGTCAGCTCGGCCAGGAAGCCGACGTCCTGCCCGAGCGTCACCAGCGGGGGCTCGGCCGCACCGCCGGATCGCTGCTGGCCCAGGCCGATCGTGGCGACCAGACCGTTGCAGAGGCATCTGCTGCCCGCGGTCTCCTCGAGGTTTCCCCCTTTGCGTACGTACTCGTCGACCGGCTCGGCCGGGCACCGGTAGCCCACGGCGCCGTCCGGACGGCGGAACGGGGTGCGCAGGTAGCTCAGGTCGCACCGGCGTTCCCGCCCGGCGTACACGTCGTCGGCGGCCACCGTGCCGGGCAGCGCGGCCAGTTTGAACGGGAACCCGGTCGGCGACGCCCGTACGTCGTTGTGGATCGTCAGGTCTCCCCGGGCGGCCTCGCGCCGCAGCCGGGACCGCAACCCGTCCTCGATCCCGGATTCCCGGCACAGCGCGAAGGCCGTGCCCACCTGGACCCCGGCGGCGCCCACGGCCCTCGCCTCGGCCAGGTGCCCGGGCCCGGTCTGCCCGCCGGCCAGCCAGAACGGCAGGCCGAGCGCGGCCACCTTCGGCACGTCGACCCGGTCGCGCGGCCCGTAGACCGGCTCGCCGCAGGCGTCGAGGACCAGCTTGCCGCGCGGCCGGGCGCTGTGCCCGCCGGCCACCGGGGTCTCCAGCACGAACCCGTCCGGCCGGGTCACCTCATCGCGGGCCAGGTAGCCGGCCAGCGTCGCGGACGCCACGACGGCCAACAGCCGGGGGCGGCGCAACCGGCCGGGCACCTCACCGATCAGCTCGCGGGGATGCAGCGCCACGTGGTGGTCCTCGCCGGGCAGCGCGCCCTGCACGGTCACCGGCAGCCGCACCGGCTCGTGCCCGGCCAACGCGTCGAGCAGCCGTGGGATCTCGGTGGGCAGCCCGGCACCCATCAGCACGTAGTCGACGCCGGCCAGCATGGCACCGTAGACCGCCGGGGCGGTGGCCAGCTGGATCTTCTCGAGGTAGTTCACCCCGATCAGGCCCTCGTGGCCCTGTTTCGCCAGGAACACTTCCACGAAGTTGGCCACCACGATCAACTGCTGAGCGATCGTACGAGGAAGTAGCCCCAGCCTGGGCACCGGCCGGAACGGCTGGTCACCGGGCAGCCCGCCGGGGACGAAGTAGCGCGCCAGCACCGACCGCGCCACGGCCGGCGCCGGGAACCGGTCGAGGGCCCGGCGCAGGTGCCCACCCGGATCGCCCTGCTGCAGCCGGCGCGCGAGCACCACGTCGAGCGCCACACCGGACACCACGCCGAGCTGGCCGGTCCGCGCCACCGCCCGGGCCAGCTGCCAGCTGGAGACGCCGACACCCATCCCGCCCTGAATGATCTCCGGAGTGTCCACCGTGTCCGTCCTTCCCGGCGTCCGCCCGGACCCCTCACGGATCGTGGGGGACCTGGGACCGGCCGGGCCAGGGACAGAAGTCCCGGCTCACCGGCCGTCGGTCACCAGGCGGGCCAGCAGCTCGCCGAGCGTCTGCAGCTCCTCGGCGTCGAGCGGGGCGAACGACTCGATCAGCACGCCCTCGAGGATTTCGCCGGCCTCGACCCGCAGCGCCTCACCCTTGGCGGTCAGCCGGTGCCGGATGGCGCGCCCCGGGCCGGGCCGTCGCTCGATCAGCCCTCGGTCGATCATCCGGGTGGCCAGGGTGCCGAACGACTGATCCGTCTGGAACGTGAGCTGCGCCAGGTCGTGCAGCGACGCCTCCGGGTTCTCGTGGAGGTGGCGCAGCGCGTCCCACTGGACCAGCGAGATGCCCAGCGGGGCGAGGCGCTCGTTGGCGGTGCGGTGGTGGCGATGCTGCAGGCGTTTGACGGACAGGCCGATCTCACGGACGTCTCTGGGCACGTCACGACATTACCAGGTTGCTTATATCAACATGCTGACCTAAGGTTCCTTGCATGACGACGATCGAGATCTCCGGTGTTCCGCTGTCCTTCACCGAGCGCGGCGCGGGCCGCCCGGTCCTGCTGCTGCACGGCGGTGGCGGCCCGCTGACCGTGGCCGGCTTCGCCGACCTGCTCGCCGCCGAGCGCTCGGCCCGGGTGATCACCCCGGTCCACCCGGGCTTCGGTGGCACCCCGCAGCCGGACGGCCTCGCCACCATCGGCGGCCTCGCGGCGCTCTACGTCGCGCTGCTCGACGAGCTGGGCCTCGAGGACGTGACGGTGGTCGGCAACTCGATCGGCGGGTGGATCGCCGCCGAGATGGCCCTGCTCGGCTCCGGCCGGGTCCGCGACTTCGTGCTCGTCGACGCGGTCGGCATCGAGGTGCCCGAGCACCCGGTGGTGGACTTCTTCGGGCTGACCTTCCCGGAGATCGCCCAGCTCAGCTACTTCGCGCCGGAGAAGTTCCGGATCGACCCGGCCGCCATGACACCGGAGCAGCAGGCGGTGCTGGCCGGCAACCGGGCCGCCCTCGCGACGTACGCGCCCGCGATGACCGACCCGACCCTGCGCGACCGGCTGGCCGCCGTCACCACACCGACCCGGGTGATCTGGGGCGACCACGACCGCATCGTCACCCCGGAGTACGGCCGGGCGCTGGCCGCCGCGATCCCCGGCGCCGAGTACGTCCTGATGACCGAGACCGGTCACCTGCCCCAGCTGGAGTCCCCGAAGCGCCTCCTGGAGCTGCTCGGCTGAGCACCGGTAGCGTTAAATGAACCCTTCATGGGGGAGGGGTGCACGATGGTGTTCGGACGTGATGGGGACCTGGCCGATCCAGAACGATGGATCCGCGAGCAGGAGGAACGCACCGCCCGGCTGACCACCGAGTCGCACCGGGCGCAGGCGGAGCTGGCCACCACGCAGGTCGACGCGACCAGCCGGGACCAGAGCGTGTCGGTGACGGTCAACCCGTCCGGCGTGCTGCTGGCGGTCCGGTTCACGCCGCGGTCGGAGGGGCTGACCCCGGTGCAGCTGTCGGAGCGGGTGATGGAGGCGTACCGGCTGGCGTGCGCCGAGGCGTCCCGGCAGATGCTGCAGATCATGTCGGGGCTGGTCGGCGAGGACTCGTCGGCGATGGCGTTCCTGAAGAGCACGATGCCACCGGTCGAGGACGAGGCCGGGGACGGGCCGCGGTGAGCGGGTTCGAGGTCACCGGCGAGCAGCTGCAGGAGCACGCCGCGCAGGTCGGGCAGATCGCCCAGTCCGTCGACATGTGCCGGGCCGCGGGCGAGGCGGTCGGGTTCGGTGGCACCGAGGCGTATGGGCTGTTCTTGCAGGCCTTGCTGCCGCCAGTGCTGGAGCTGGCCCTCGGTGACACGGTCGAGCTGCTGGGGAAGGCCAACGACTTGGCGCAGGCGATTTCGGCCGGGGTGCAGAGCAACAACGAGTGCTACCTGCACAACGAGAACGAGATCGCGGATCTGTTGAGCTCCATCGCCAAAGAGGGGTGGTGACCACGGTGGCAGACAACCCGTTGATCGCCGCGCCGCAGAGCGTGTTCGAAGGAACTCAGTGGTTCGCCGGCGCCGGCGGGATCGACAGCGGCGTGGGCATATTCAAGGACCTGGTGCTGGATCATGACTTCAGTGCGCTGACCGTCGGAGTCGATTCTCTGGCGTTCGGTCTCGACGTGCTGTCAGCGGTGCTCAACCCGTTCGGTGAACTGGTCAAGGCCGGCGTCGGCTGGGTGCTCGAACACGTCGCTTTCCTCCGGGAACCGCTGGAACTGCTTACCGGTGATCACCGGGCGATCCTGGCGGTCTCGCAGACCTGGGACAAGATCGGAAAGAAGCTGACCGAGACCGCCGGTCAATACGAGCACGCCATGTCCACAGTCGCCGGCTGGACCGGCGACGCGGCGCAGAGTTACCGTGCGGCCGCCGCGGAGTACATCCAGGGTCTGCGGGCGCTGGCCGGCCATGCTGACAGCACCTCACAGGGCGTCGCGATCGCCGGCGTCGTGGTCGCCACCGAACGGGCGATCATCTTCGACATCATCTCGTCGTTCGTCAGTCGAGTGATCACCGAGGCGCTGATCGCCGCCGCGTCCTCGGTGGTCACGCTGGGTGGCTCGGTCGCCGCGTTCCTGACCAGTGTTTCGGTTGATGCGACTCTGCTGGCCACCCGGCTGGCGAAGCGGCTGGCCAAGCTTCTCACCGTCATCAAGCGTTTCGCGAAGAAGTTCGACGAGCTGAGTGCGGCCAGCAAGAACGTGTCCAAAGCGCTGGAGGGCAAGTCCCAGTCGATCCACAACTGGGCCGATAGGCTGGAGCGTTCCAATGTGCGCACGAAACGGGATCTGCTCCCGGAAGGCAGCAAGGCGTTGACATACACCCGCTACGCCGACGGGGCCACCACCGGCATCGGTGGCACCATCGCTGACAACCGGCCCCTGTTCACCGGCAAGGAAGGCGCGAAAGCCGGCAAGGAAAACCGCAAGGAACTCGGTGATGGGTAGGAAGACCCGGGCGGGAAAGGTCGCCGGGGCTCGCCAGGGTCGCATCAACCGGTGGACGCTGGGGCTCGCCCTGGTATTCGCGTTCCTCGTCGCGGTGCCCGCAGCCGGCGTGGTGTGGGCCGCGCTCCAGCGTTTCGGCACCATCGACGGGCCCGGGGTGATCGCGTCCGGCACGGCCACGATCAGTGGCTGCGACGAGCACGTCCTCGGCACGCCTTACACCTGTGCGGCGTCGGTGGCCTGGCGGCCGGATCCGGCGGGCGGCGAACCCGCCGCCCGGGTGACCGTCAACGCCGTGCGGTCCCTCACCGGTGAAGTGGAGGTGCAGGAACGGAACTGCGGTCGGCCCAACCGCGTGAGTGACCACACCTGTGCCGTCTACGCCGCCGACTACCCACGGCTTCCCGGAGTGCTGTTCGTCCCGCCGATCGTCACCTTCTTCGGCCTGATCTTCGCTTCCCGGCTCGTAGCGGGCCGGATCGCCCGCCGCATCACCGGGGAGGTCCCGCCCGGCTGACCCGGATCGGTCAGGCGTGGCGGGCGCGGAACGCCACCATGTTCATCCGGTTGCCGCAGCGGACCGTGCAGAACCGTTTCGAGCCGTTGCGGGACAGGTCCACGAACAGTCCGGTGCAGTCGTCGGCCGCGCAGACCCGCAGCCGGTCCATCTCGTTCATCCGGATCACGTCGATCAGTGCGAGCGCGGCCTCCACCCGGATCCGTTCGGCCAGCGGCGCGTCCGGCTCGGTCGCGTGCATGTGCCAGTCCGACCCGTCGTGCCTCGTCAGGTACGGCAGCGCCCGCGCCTCCCGCAGCATCCGGTTGACCACCGCCACCGCGTCGTCGCGGCCGAGCGTCCACACCTCCCGGATCTGCGCGCGGGCCAGCGCCACCTCGCGCCGCTCGGCCTCGTCGTGGTCGATGCGTCCCGAGTACGGCGCGTCCGCCAGGAGTTCGCCCAGCTGAGCGACGGTGGCGATCTCGTCGGTGCCGGAGCGGGAGGCGCCCGCGTCGGTGTTGGCGAGCACCACCGCGAACTCCAGAGCCTCCTCGGTGTCAGGGGCAAAATGCAATTTGACTCCTCACTGAACCGAGCCTAGCGTCAGGGGTATAGCTAAGTTAGCCCATGACATCCTAGTAGGGGAGGCGCCGTGAAGCTCACTCCGCAAACCACCGGGCTCGCGGTCGCGGTGCTCTCGGCCGCGTCGTTCGGCACGTCCGGCGCGTTCATCAAGCCGCTGCTCGAGGCGGGCTGGTCGCCGGCCGCCGCGGTCACCGCGCGGACCCTCACGGCGGGCTTGCTGCTGCTGCCGTTCGTGCTGTTCGCGCTGCGCGGCGAGTGGCACGCGCTGTGGCGGGCACGCTGGCGGGTGGTCGGCATGGGTGTGGTGGCTGTCGCGTTCACCCAGGTCGCCTACTTCGCGGCGATCAGCCGGGTGCCGGTCTCGACCGCGCTGCTGGTGGAGTACCTGGCACCGCTGCTGCTGGTGCTCTGGGCCTGGGTGACCACCCGGCGGCTGCCGCGTCCGGCCGTACTCCTGGGGTCGCTCCTGGCGATCGGCGGTCTGATCCTGGTGATCGGTCCGGGCGCGCTGCAGGCCGTCGACCCGGTCGGGCTGGCCCTGGCATTCGCGGCTGCGGTCGGCTGCGCGGTCTACTTCGTGGTCGCCGCCCGGCCCGCCGACGGGCTGCCGCCGGTGGCGCTGGCCGGGGCCGGGCTCACGCTCGGCGGCGTGGTGCTCGGGCTCGCCGGGCTGATCGGTGTGGTGCCGATGCGGGCCACCTTCGGCGAGGTGGCGCTGTTCGGCACGATGGCGCCGTGGTGGGTGCCGCTCGCGGTGGTCGCGGTCTTCGGCACTGCCATCGCGTACGCAACGGGGATCTTCGGGTCGAGCCGTCTGGGCTCGCGCCTGGCGTCGTTCGTCGGGCTGCTCGAGGTGGTGTTCGCCTCGATCCTGGCCTGGCTGGTGGTGGGGGAGGCGCTGTCGCCGCTGCAGATGGCCGGTGGCGCGCTGATTCTGGCCGGCATCGCCGCGATCCCGGCCGAGCCGGTGCCGGCCGCCGTCGCGGACGAGCCGGTCGAGACACCGGCCCGTCCGGAACTGATCACCGGCTGATCGTCAGTGCCAGGGGTGGTAGTGAGGATTGCTGGTGCAGTCGCTCATTACCTCGGTCTTGGTGGTCTTGTCGACCGGGCAGACGCCGATCACGTACTCCCGCCGGATGCCGCCGGGAAAGGCGACCTCGAGCTCCCGGCTGTCGCTGCGGTAGAGGGTGCCGGAGCGTGGCCGACACGCGACGGATCGTCACCCGATCGTCGGCGTGTCCCGGGAACGGGCGCCGGCTGATTAGCATGATTCAATGCCGTCGCCGGGAACCGTCCTCAATGGCCGTTACCAGCTGACTGAGCGGATCGCCGCGGGTGGCATGGGCGAGGTGTGGCGGGCCGACGACCTGCTGCTGCGCCGGGTGGTCGCGGTGAAGGTGCTGCTGCCGGCCCTGATGGCGGACGCCGGGTTCACCGCCCGGTTCCGGGCCGAGGCGCGGATGCTGGCGGCGCTGCGGCATCCCGGCATCGTGCAGGTCCACGACTACGGCGAGAGCGCGGAACCCGGCCACGACCGGTTCGACTACGCGGTGATGGAGTTCATCGACGGTACGCCACTGTCCGAGAGCGGCCGGCTCGATCCCGCCGCGACCATGGCCGTGGTGGTGCAGGTCGCCGACGCGTTGGAGGCCGCGCACCGGGCCGGCATCGTGCACCGCGACGTCAAGCCGAGCAACCTGCTGGTCCGGCCGGACGGCGCGATCGTCCTGGTCGACTTCGGGGTGGCCCGCTCGGCCGGTGTCACCGCGCTGACCGGTACCGGCGTGGTGCTCGGCACGGTGCACTACATGGCGCCCGAGCAGGCCGAGGGCCGGCCGGTCTCGGCGGCCACCGACGTGTACGCGCTGGGCGCGGTTGCGTTCACCTGTCTGACCGGCCGGCCTCCGTACGTCGGTGACAGCCCGGTGGCGGTCCTGGTCCAGCTGATGCACGGCGCGCCGCCGGTGCTGCCCCCGGACGTGCCGGCCCCGGTGGCCGCGCTGGTGCTGCGCGCCTTGGCGAAGGACCCGGGGCACCGGTTCGCGAGCGCGGCGGAGATGGCCGAAGCCGCCCGCGCGACCGATACCGATGCCGAGGAGCCGCCACCCCGCCGCGGACGCCTGATGATCGTGGCGGCCGGCGTGCTGGTGATCGGCGCGGCCATCGGGCTGGGCCGGGGCCTCAGCGACCGCCACCCGGACCCGGTCCCGGGCTCGCTGGGTGCCGGCGTGTCGACAAGCTCCGCCACGCCCGCCCCGGACTCCGCCACGCTCGCCCCGGACTCCGCCGCGCCTGCCCCGGCCTCCGCCACGCCGGTCACCGCCGCCACCGCGGCGAACCCTTACGACCCGGCCACCCTGTGCAAGAACGGCCTCCCGACCTACCGGGTGCTCGCCTCGAAGCAGCTGACGTCGTTCGGCGGAGTCCTGCAGGGCACGACCTACCTGCTCTACGCGGAGCGGGACCTCTCCTACTGCGTGGTCACGGTCAAGGCGGGCACGGCCGGCACGACGAGCGCGGTGGGCGTCAACCTGATGCACAACAAGCGGTTCGGCACCTGGGGCGACGGCAAGGACCACGCGAACTACGCGGTCACCCGCGGCCAGGGCTGCACCGAGTGGACGGGCTCGGTGGGTGCCACCGAGTACACCAGCGAGGACTGCTCCTGATCAGCTCTCCGGGACGGCCGGCATGGTGAACCAGATCGAGGAGCCCTGCGCCACGTCGAGATCGAGCCAGATCCGCCCGCCGTGGTACTCGACGATCTTCTTGACGATCGCCAGGCCGATGCCGGTGCCCTCGTACGCGTCACGCGGGTGCAGCCGCTGGAAGATTACGAACACCTTGTCGGCGAACTCCCGCTCGATGCCGATCCCGTTGTCCCGTACGTTGATCTTCCAGAAGTCGCCGTCGCGTTCCGCGCTCACCGTGATCACCGGGGGCACGTCCGGGCGGCGGAACTTCAGCGAGTTGCCGATCAGGTTGGCGAACAGCGTGGTGAGCAGCGGCTCCTCGCCCTCGACCACCGGCAGGTCGGCCAGGGTGACCGTGCCGTCCGCCTCCGCGGTGCGGGCCTCCAACTGCGAGGTCACCTCGGGCAGCACCTTTGCGAGGTCGACCTGCTTGAACCCGGCGGTGATCCGGCCGATCCGGGAGAACGCCAGCAGGTCGTTGATCAGGCGCTGCATCCGCTGGGCGCCGTCGACCGCGAACCCGATGTACTGGTCGGCGCGCTCGTCCATCTGCCCGGCGTAGCGGCGCTGCAGCAGCTGGCAGAAGCTGGCCACCTTGCGCAGCGGCTCCTGCAGGTCGTGTGAGGCGACGTAGGCGAACTGCTCCAGGTCCCGGTTGGACCGGGTCAGCTCCTCGGCCTTCGCCTGGAGTTCCTCGTTGATCGCCACCACCTCGGCCCGGGCCTCGCGGACCTCGGTCAGCTCGGCAGCGATCTGCCGGCGCATACCGTCCACGTCGGTCGCCAGGCGGCGCAGCTCGGGGGAGCCGGTGCTGGTGATCGGCCGCTGGTAGTCGCCGCCGGCGACCTGACGGACCTGCGCGGCCAGTTCGGTGACCGGCCGGTTGACCAGCCGGTCGAGCAGCACCAGCAGCGCCGTGCCGACCAGCAGGATGATGACCGCCGCGGTGATCACCAGGGTGACCAGCACCGAGGAGGACTGCTGTGCCGCGTCGACGGCCTTGTTGCGCAGTGTGAGAATGCTGCCCTGCAGCTGGTTGACCGCGGTCCGCAGCGCGTCGAACTGGGCGGTACCGGCGGTGGTGCCGGCCGGATCGCCGGCCTTGGTGGCGGCGATGGCCGGCTCGGCCACGTTCTGCCGCCAGTCGGCGGCCCGCTGCCGGACCAGCGCCAGGTCGGCCCGGATCGCCGCGGTGCCGGCGGCGTCGTTCAGCGTCTCGATCTGGGCGAGCAGGTCGCGCTCGGTGGTCAGACCCTTCTGGTACGGCTGCAGGTTCTGGTCCGACCGGCTGAGCGCGTAACCGCGTATCCCGGTCTCCTGGTCCAGATAGGCCGAGTACAGCTCCTGCCCGGCGATCCGCATCGGCCCGGTCTTGTTCAGGATCACGTCGAGGTTGTCGTTGCTGTCGACCGCGGTCACCGCGGCCGTCGTGCCGATCCCGCCGAGCAGGATCCCGGCGATCACGAACAGCACCGCGACCCGGCGCCGCAGCGTCCAGGAGCTCAGGGATACGCGGCTCAACGGAACTCCTCAGACAGCGGCGGTGGGGGCACCGCAGTATGCCGCACCGACCGGCCGGATCGCCGCTGGACCGTGGGGTGTCACAGACCAGGCTGCTGTTTCGTCCTTGCGGCATGACATCGCGAACGTGGCTGCGAGCCGGGATCATCCTTTTGATCGCGCTCGACGGGCTGGTCGGCATCTGGCAGTACTTCTTCCCGCGCTCCTTCTTCGAGGACTTCCCGACGGTGCGGCTCGACCCGCCGTACAACGAGCACCTGGTGTCCGACGTCGGCGGCCTCAACATCGCCCTGGTCGGTGTCCTGATCATCGCGGCGGTGTACCTCGAGCAGCGGCTGGTGACCGCGGCACTGACCGGTTTCGCCCTCTACTCGCTGACGCACTTCGCCTTCCATGTCCGGCACTTCGAGCACTTCTCGCTGCGTGACGCCGTGGGCGTCGGCACCGGCCTCGGCTTCGAGCTGGTCCTGACCGTCGTCCTGCTGGTCCTCAACCTGCGGAGGGGCCGGCGGGTGGCCCCGGTGGCCGCCCGGTGACCCGGGCTCCGGCGAGCCCGGTCGGCTGACGGGGCTCGCCGGGGAGGGTGGTCGTGACGTTCCGGGCGTTGTGGATCGGTGCGAGCCGACCTCAACCACGGCACATTTCAGGACGTTTGGCCCTGTTCGAGCCGTCGGCGGTGACGGAGTGTTAATCCGGCAGTACTTTCCGCATTGTTTGTGAGCCTTTCGGCGGCCCGCAGCGTTTCGCCAGCAAAGAGGAGCCATGTCTCAGCTACGCACGGACGTCACCGACCAGCTCATGCGGGCGGCCACCTTCGCCTGCCAGGCGCCGTCGCTGCACAACAGCCAGCCCTGGCGCTGGCAGATCGACTCCGACAACCTCGACCTGCGGCTCGAAACCGGCCGGGTGCTCGGCACCACCGACCCGGATGCCCGCCTTGCCGTCCTGAGCTGCGGCGCGGCCCTGCACCATGCGCGGATCGACCTCGCCGCGGCCGGGTGGCGAACCGGCGTCCGCCGCATGCCGGATTCGATGGACGCCGACGCGCTCGCCAGTCTGCGGATCAAAGGTCGTTCGCCGATCGACCCGTCCGACACCAGGCTCTGCCAGGCCGTGGCACACCGTCGCACCGACCGGCGCAGCACACCGGGCGCACCCCTTGACCACGACAAGCTCCGGACCATTCAAGCCGCCGTACGTCGCGAGGGTGCCGACCTCAGGTTGCTGCGTCCGGGCCAGGTCTTCGCGCTGGCGCAAGCCTCCGACCGGGCGCGCGGCGTCGAGGCCGACGATCCCGAGTGGCAGGTCGAACTCGCTGGCTGGATCGGTGATGCCCCGACGCCCGGCACGGGGGTGCCCCGGGCGGCCCTTCCGGCCGGTTCGCTGGTCGACCGTGCGCCGGGCCGGGCGTTCCGGCAGTCCGGATCCACTCTCATCGAGGAGTCACACCACCATGCCGCGGTCTTTGCGATCCTCCACGGTGCCGGCGACGAGCGTCTGAACTGGTTGATCGCCGGCGAGGCGCTGTCCGCCGGCTGGCTGACCGCCACCGGATTGGGGGTCTCGGTCCTGCCGCTGAGCATCTTTGTCGAGGTGGCCGGCAGTCGCGACATGGTCCGGCGGTTGCTGGGCGGGTACGAACTGCCGTATCTGGTGCTCCGGTTCGCCGCTGCTGAACCCGGCGGAGACGACGAGCCGCGCACGCCGCGGCTGGCACCGGAGAGGACCATTCGCGGTCAAGCGCGGTAGGGCTGCTACGAGCCGGCGCTGCGGACGCCCGCGATGAGGCCGGCGGTGCTGCCTACTGCGGCGGCCCCGGCCGAGGCGGCGAGGAGCAGGTGGTGGGGCGAGGGCCGGCACCCGGGGCGACGACGAGTCGCACCATCGGGATCCGGCGATCGGTGCGACGCAGATATCGGGCGTAGTCCGGGGCCGTGTCGAGGACGCGGGGCCAGAACGCGACGGTCTCCTCGGGGGTCAGCGGTGCGGCCCGGACCGGGAGGGTGCGGCCGGCCACCTCGACGCTCGCGTGCGGTTCGGCCATCAGGTTGAGGAACCAGGCCGGAGCGACGTCCAGGCCGCTGCTCGCGGCGACGACGACCAGGTCGTCGCCGTCCGGGAAGAACTGCAACGGCACCGTACGGGGCCGGCCGGACCGCCGGCCCCGGGTGGTCAGCACGAGTACCCGCCGGTGCCAGAGGTCACCGATCCGGCCCCGGGTGCGGCGCAGCAACCACGCGGCCAGACCGGCCGACCTGGTGTCCACCTCGTGCTCGAGGCGGGTCAGGAACGCTTCCCGGCGGGTGCTCGGGGTGGGCATGGTCGTCTCCGATCGGCGGTCCGGGTCACGGGACGGCGTTCATCCGGCTGGGCGGAGTGGTGCCGTTGACCGGCGGGCTGCCGGCCGCGGCGGCCGCGGACTCGTGGGTCAGGAAGTTGCCGAGCTCGCCGATGGTGCTCATCAGCGGCGCCGGGAACACCACCGTGGTGTTCTTGTCGACCCCGATCTCGACCAGGGACTGCAGGTTGCGCAGCTGCAGCGCGAGGGGGTGGGCCATCATCGTGTCGGAGGCCTCGCCGAGCGCCGCGGCCGCGAGCGACTCGCCCTCGGCGTTGATGATCTTGGCGCGCTTCTCCCGCTCGGCCTCGGCCTGCTTGGCCATGGCCCGTTTCATCGCATCGGGCAGCTGGATGTCCTTGAGCTCGACCAGGGTGACCTCGACGCCCCAGTCGACCGTGGTGACGTCGAGGATCGTCCGGATGTCGACGTTGATCCGGTCGGTCTCGGCGAGCGTCTCGTCGAGGGTGTGCCGACCGACGACCAGCCGCAGCGTGGTCTGGGCGATCTGGTTGATGGCGGCGTTGACGTTCTCGATGGCCACCACCGACTTGATCGCGTCGACGACGCGGAAGTAGGCGACGGCGGAGACGTCGACGCTGACGTTGTCGCGGGTGATGATGCCCTGCGACTGGATCGGCATGGTGACGACCCGCATCGACACCCGATGCATGACGTCGACGATCGGGATGATCAGTCGCAGCCCCGGCTCCCGGGCGCCGATGACGCGGCCGAGCCGGAACAGCACGCCGCGCTCGTACTGCTTGACGATGCGCACCGACAGGATGAGCAGCAGCAGTACGGCGGCGGCGACGATGAGGACGACGGTCCAAGTGTTCATCGCAGACTCCTTCGGCACTCCCCGTGGTCGCGGGCGTGCGCTCGCGTCCGGAGCGTGCGCCTTCACCGTCCCGCCGGTCACGGACGCGCGGAAGGGCCGACCGGCCCGGTGCGCCGGGCGATCGTCACGACCGCCCGGCGCGGCCCTCAGGCGGACCGGGCCGCCCCGGGGACCGGCGCCGGCCGGACCGGCCGGGCGGCCCGGAGGGAACGTCGCGCCGCCGGTCCCCGGGCCGTGGCCAGCTCCCGGATCTCGGTCGCCACCGTCGCGGCGAAGTCGCCGGCCTCCGGCACCGTGGCGAAGTCGCTGGTGACGCCGATGGCGGCCTGATCGCGATAGGTCAGCGCGGCGACGCCGACCCGCATGTGCTCGGCGATCGGGACGTACGGCAGGATCTCGCGGATCGGGCGGCCCAGCAGGTAGAGCGGCACCGGCGGGCCCGGCACGTTGGTGGTCACGGTGGCCAGCCCGCGTTGCGGCATCCGGAACGCGGCGCGGATCAGGAACGAGACCATTGCGTACGGTTCCTGGTCGGCCAGGGTGAGCAGCTCGGCGCCGGCCTCGACCTCGTGCCGTTCGCGCAGCCCGGCGATGCGGTCGTGCACGGCGCGCAGCCGGCCGGTGGCGTCACCGATCTCCACCGGCAGATCCAGCAGCATCGAGGACAACCGGTTGTCGAAGACGTGCCGGGCATCGGTGGTGCGCACGTTCACCGGCACCAGGGTCCGGATGGCGCCGGGCACCGGTTGCTCGGCGCGGGACAGCAGCAGATGACGGAACGCGCCGGCCACGGCCGCGAGGTACACGTCGTTGATCGTGACCCGGTGGGCCCGCGCCGCCGCGGCGATCTCGGCCATCGGCACCCGTGCCAGGGCGTAGCGCCGGGCCCGGCCGAGCGGGCCGGACAGCGAGGTGGGCGGGGCGGGCAGCAGCGCCTCGGTGAGCGCGGTGGCGCCGCGGACCAGGTCGGTGAGGCGGCGGACGGTCCCGGCCGGGTCGGCGGCGGCGCGCAGCAGGGCGCGCGCCTGGTCGAACGGGAGCGCGGCGAGTCGGCCGAGCGCGTCCAGGGTGAGCGCGGTGCCACCGGTGGGCTCGGGCTGCCAGCCGTCGGGTTCGGCCGGCCGGGGTTCCGGACCCGGATCGCAGATCAGCCGGTACAACTCGTTGCCGGTGACGCCGTCCAGCATGCTGTGGTGCACCTTGGAAAGCAGGGCCCAGCGGCCCTCCGGCAGGCCCTCGATCACCCAGTCCTCCCACATCGGGCGTTCCCGGTCGAGGCGCTGGGACATGATCCGGCCGATCAGGTGCTGCAGCGCGTCGTCGTCGCCGGGCGCGGGCAGCGCCGTGCGGCGCAGGTGGAAGTCGAGGTCGAAGCCGGGATCGTCGTCCCACACCGGCCGGCCGAGGTTGAACGGCACCCGGCGGACCTTCTGCCGGTAGCGCGGGACCAGGGCGAGCCGGCCGCGCAACGCCTCGGCGAAAGCCGCCTGATCGGGGGCGGGGCCGTCGATGACGGCGACGGAGGCGATGGCCAGGGAAGCGTGCGGATCCTCGTCCTCCAGGTCGAGAAAGGACGCGTCCAGCGGGCTGAGGTACTCCATCGGACCTCCTCGGTCGGTACCGGTCACTTGTCGTCACCGTCCCGCCGGGCCGGGTCGTCCCGCCAGTGCCGACCGGCCCGAGGAGGTGACGTCCGGCCCGTGCCGGTGCTGGTGATCCGCACCAGGCTGGAGGTATGGCTGCGGGTATCGCGCGGCACGGCCGCATCAGGATTGCGTACGAGGTGGAGGGCCCGGACGACGGCGTCCCCCTACTGCTGATCATGGGACTGGGACTCTCGATGTCGTTCTGGCCGGACGGCCTGCGCCGGCTGCTGGTGGAGCGGGGCTTCCGGGTGGCCCGGTACGACAATCGCGACGTCGGCGCCTCGACCCACCTGACCGAGCTGGGGATGCCCTCCCCGCTGGTCCTGCTCACCCGGCGCTGGGACGGATACACGCTGGCGGACATGGCCGACGACGCGGTGGCCGTGCTGGACGACCTGGGCTGGCCGAGCGCCCACGTGGCCGGAGTGTCGCTGGGCGGCATGATCGCGCAGACCCTGGCCTGCCGGCATCCGGCGCGGGTGCGCACGCTGACCTCGATCTCGTCCACCCCGGCGTCGCACATCGGGCGGCCCCATCCGCGTGCGCTGACCGCGCTGGTGACGCTGCCGGTCCGCGACCGGGACTCGGCGGCCCGTCAGGTGGTTCACGTGTTCCGGGTGATCGGCTCGACCGGCTACCCGCGCGACGAGGACTGGATCCGGGAGGCCGCGCGCCGCGGTTACGACCGCGGTTACGATCCGCACGGTGTCCGGCGGCAACTCGCGGCGATCATCTGCGCCGAGGACCGGCGCCCGCAGTTGCGCGAGCTCCGGGTGCCCACGCTGGTGGTGCACGGTGCCGACGACATCCTGGTCGGCCCGTCGGGCGGCCGGGCCACCGCGCAGGCCGTCCCCGGCGCCGAGCTGGTCGTGTTCCCCGGCATGGGCCACGACCTGCCCGTCCTGGTGCAACCCGCCATCGCCGAGGAGATCGCCGCGCTGGCCCGGCGGTGGGTGCCGGCGGGCTGAGTGATCCGCGAGATTACTTCTGGGCGGCGGCGTTCAGGAACGTGGCGAGATCGTCGGTGACCGCGTGCACCTTGTCGGCCGCCTCGGTCAGGTTCCGGGTGATCTCGCCGTTGGTGGCGGTCTGTTCCTCCACGGCGGCGGCGACCGAGCTCTGGTTGTCCCGGACCGCGTCCACGATCCCGGCGATTTTGGCGATCTCCTCGCCGGCCAGGCTGCTCAGCGCCTGGACGTTCGCGATCAGCTCACCGATCCGCCGGGTGGCGGTCTGGGTGGCGCTCGACAGGTCCTTCACCTCGCCGGCGACCACCGCGAATCCCTTGCCGGCCGAGCCCGCCCGGGCCGCTTCGATCGTCGCGTTCAGGGCCAGCAGGTTCGTCTGCCGGGCGATCTGCGAGATGGTGCTGACCACCTCGTCGATCCGGCCGGACGCCTCGGTGAGGCGTTCCATCGTGCTCGTCGCCGAGTCGATCGCGGCCACCGCGTCGACAACGACCTCCGCGGCCTCGCCTTCGCTCCGGGCGATCTCGGTCACCGACGCGGTCAGCTGTTCCATGGCGCTCGCGACCGAGTGCAACGAGGCGCTGGCGTCCCCGGTCTTGGCCAGGGTGTCGCCGAGCTGGCCGGTCAGCGCGCGGGAGCTCTCCTCGGCTGCCGTCCGGGCGGTGACGTCCTCCCAGGCCACCACGTAGCCGATCACCGCGCCCCGGTCGTCCTTGACCTGGTTGATGTGGGTGTCGAGGGTGATGGTGCCGAACGTGAAGGCGGCGTCGCGGGGCTGGAAGGCCGGGTCGGTGAGGATACGGTCGATCCGGCCCGGGTCCTTGTGGAACCGGTGGATGCTGCCGTTGAGGATGTCCGCGATCCGCACCCCGAAGACCCTTTCGATCTCCGGCCCGACCTGCCGCAGAGTCTGCAACGCCTTCGGGTTGGCGTAGACGATGGTCAGCTCGAGGTCCGCGACGAAGATGTTCCCCTGTGCCGAGTCGAGGATGTGGCGCGCGCCGATGCCGGCGAGGCTTCCCGCGGCGGCCGGGTCCGTCGCCGCGCGTGCGTTCTTGCGGCCGTTGTTCGAGGTCCGGGACAGCAGAGTGATCATTCGGTAACCCTCGATCTCTGGTGGGAACTTCAGGTTCTGCGCACCGATGTCGGGCCGCCTGCCAGGCACGCGGCTCCTCGCCCGAATAGCGGCTTTTGCAATTTTCATCCGTAATTAGTCACTCAGCCTAGGGCCTAAAGTCCCGTGGCGGCCGTGTTCATCGGTCGCGGTAGCAGATCAGCGGTGCCGCATCTCGAGAAGCCACTCGGCGGTGCCTTCGGCGTCGAGCGAGCCGAGCGGGCCGTAGTTGCGGGGCGCCCGGATGCCCCAGTCGGTGAAGACGACCGGGATGGCGCCGGCGAGTTCCAGCCGGTCGGCGGTCCGGCGCGCGGAGACCTGGGCCACCACCGGACGGGTGACACCGTGCAGGGAGAGCCGCCCCGCGACCGGCGCGGTGACGGTGGCGCCGGTGCCGAGACCGGTGGCGGCCACCGGACCGGCCAGGTCGAAGGTGGCGACCGGCGCGTCGGCCACCCCGGCGCTCGTCGCGAACTGCGGCTGGGTCTTGCCGTTCACCAGCAGGGTGCGCAGATCCATGCTGAAGTGCGCGGCGGTGAGGGTGTCCCGGGCGAACGTGGCCGTACCGGTGATCTCGCCGGTCCGGCCGGCGATGCCGCTGCGCGCGCCCAGCACGGTCTGGACCACCCGGAATCCGCCGGTGGAGCCGCCGGCGACGGTCCAGGTGCCGTCCAGGGCGGTGGCGTCGGGCGCCGCGCCGCCCGGCGGGAGGGCCAGCGGCGGCGTCCCCGGCCCGGGGCGGGCGGCGAACAGGGCGAGGCCGCTGAGCAGGACGAGCACCGCCAGCGTGATCAGGATGATGCGGGGCCACCTGCGCCGACGGCGCGGGGAGGTGTCGTCACGTCCGGGTGTCGAGGTACTTGGGATATCGTGTCTCATGGGAGGACGGTATGAACCAGGCGGACGAACGGGCAGGGCCGTTGGGCCCGTCTTCACGGCGGCGCAGGATCAGCGACGGCGAGACCGCCCGGCGGATGCTGCAGGCGGCGATCACCCGGGTGAACAGCGCGGGTCTGACCGTCAGTCTCGACCACATCAGCTTCGAGGACGTCATCCGCGAGGCGGGGGTGTCGCGCAGCACGGCGTACCGGCGCTGGCCGTACAAGGATCTGTTCTTCGCGGACCTGTTGCGCGAGCTCGCTCGCGGCGCCGCGCCGGCCTCGACCACCGGCACCGCGGCGTTCGAACGCGCCCTGGCCGACGGTCTGCTCGCGGAGGGCCAGGCCCTGGACCGAGCGGACCGGCGGCACGCGCTGCTGACCGAGGTGCTGCGGCGCAGCGCCGACGCCGACTTCGACGCGGTACGTGCCGCGACCGAGTGGCACACCTACCTGGCCCTGCAGGCGACGTTCCTGAGCCTGCCGGACGGTGCCTTGCGCGAGGAGATCCGTGCCGGTCTCGCCGCCGCCGACCGGGGCTTCGTGGAACGCATCGGGCGCTCCTGGGCCGCGGTCTGTGCGGTCTTCGGCTACCGTCCGCGCCCGGGCTCGGGCGCCGGGTTCGCGACGATCGCCCTGCAGGTGACCGCGTCACTGCGCGGCTTCGTCACGATGGCCACGGTCGATCCCGAGGCGGTGACCGCCCGGCTCGTCGCGGACCCGTCGGGTACCGGCGCCGCCGAGTGGACGGCCGCAGGGCTGGCGGTGGCCGCGATCGCCTTCACGTTCCTGGAACCAGACCCGGAGTTCGTGTGGAGCGCCGACCGGCTCGCCACGTTGCTCGGCGAGCTCGGCGCCCAGCGGCCCGCCGCGATTTTCCGGGACCTTCGGCTCTGACCCGGGCCCGGCCGCGGTGGGCATGGTGGTGGCATGTATCGGTCGATCGCGGTCGGGGCCGGCGGCGCGGGCAGCTGGCAGGCGCTGTCCTGGTCCGTCGAGGAGGCGGAGCGTACCGGCTCACGGCTCGTCCTGGTGCACGTCTGCGAGCCGGGCTCGCCGCTCGACCGGGGGGACACCGAACCGGCGCCGGCCGAGGTCGAACTGGTCGATCCCGGGCTGGCCCGCGCACTGATCAGCGTCCGGGCCCGGCTCGGCGGCCAGCGTGCGGTGCTCAAGGTCTACAGCGGCGACCCCGCGACCCGGCTCGTCGACGCCTCGACCGGGGCGGGACTGCTGGTGATCGGTGCGGGCGGCGGCGACCGGACGGTTCGCCAGATCGTGCGGCACGCCCTCTGTCCGGTCGTGATCGTCCGGCCCGGCGCGGCCGGTACCACGGAGCGGACCGACCGGGTGGTCGTCGGGGTGGACCGAAGCGTCGCCGGCCGGATGGCACTGGAGTTCGCGGCCGGCTTCGCCGACCAGCACCGCCTTCCACTCACCGCCGTCCACGTCGTGGAGCCCGGCCGGGAGGGCCGGTCCCCGGAACGGATCGGGCCCGCGGACGGGCCGGAATTCCTCGCCGGTGTCCTGCAGCCGTGGACCGCGAAATACCCCGGACTGACGATCACACCGGTGGTGCTGCCGGGTCCGGTCGCCGACGCGCTGATCCAGGCCGGGCATGGCGCGCCACTGCTCGTCGTCGGCGACAAACGCCGCGGCGCCGTCGGGCGGATCCGGACCGGCGATGTCCCGCTGACCGTGACCATGGACGCCCCGTGCCCGGTCGCGGTCGTCCCGATCGACCAGCGTGAGGAAGTGCCATGGTGAACGACGTTCCCGCCGGCATGCGGCGCGCGGTCCGCGCGACCGTGCTTCGCCGAGGACTCGGTGTCGCGGCCCTGCTGGTCGTGGCCGCTTACTCGCCACCGGTGCGCCGCCGGTGCCTGACCTACGGTGCGACCGCCGAGGAGGCCGCCGCAGCGCTGCCCGGCGACGATCTGCTGCCGCGTCCGGACGTGGTGTCCACCCGGGCCGTCACCATCGGCGCCGTGCCGTCGGCGGTCTGGCCGTGGCTGGTGCAGATGGGCAGCGGGCGGGGCGGGGCGTACACCTACGACTGGATCGAGAACCTGTTCGGCCTGGACATGCACAGCGCCGACGAGATCCTGCCGCAGTTCCAGCGCCTCGCCGCGGGCGACGTGCTGCCGCTCGGGCCGGACGGGCCGGGCATGCGGGTGGAGATCTGCGATCCGGAGACCACGCTGGCCTTCCGGTCCGACGACGGGCGCTGGGTGTGGACCTTCCATGTGCGTACGAATGAGCAGGGCACCCGACTGATCAGCCGCAACCGGATCGCGTCCGGAGCCGCCCCGTGGCTACACCGCGTGATCCAGCGCGCGGTGATCGAGCCGGGCAGCCTGATCATGGAACGCCGGATGCTGCGCGGCATCCGGGACCGCGCCGAACGTGGCGCGGCGCCGGTCCCGGTCCCTGCGCGGTCGTCATGAACGACCGCGAGCTGCTCAGCGGCTGTGTCGAGGCGGCCACGCTGGCGCCGTCGCTGCACAACAGCCAGCCGTGGCGGTTCCGGATCGTGGGGGACGGCGTCGAGGTGCGCGCCGATCGGTCCCGCCAGCTGCAGGCGCTGGATCCGGACGGCCGGGAACTGATGATCAGCCTGGGTGCCGCGGTGTTCACCCTGCGCGTCGCACTGCGCGCGGCGGGCTGGATTCCCGGTACGTCCCTGCTGCCCGACCCCGGCGACCCGGACCTGGTGGCCCGGGTCAGCCTGCTACGGCCGCAGGAGCCGTCAGCGGACGCTCGCCGGCTGGCCGCCGTGATCAGCCGGCGGCACACCAACCGTGGCCCGTTCACCGACGCCGTCGTGCCCGCCGACGCGGTCGAGGAACTGCGCGCCGCCGCGTCGTTCGAGGATGCCGAGCTCATCGTGGCCACCCCGGCCAGCCGCCTGATCATCTGCGGGCTGGGCCGGATCGCCGAGGAGCGACTGCGCTCCGACGGCGGCTACCGCGCCGAACTCGGACGGTGGACCCGAGGGCCGCGCGGCCGGCGCGACGGCATTCCGGCCACCGCATTCGGGCCGTGGGATGCGATGGAACGGCTCCCGGTCCGTGACTTCGGCCTGGTGCACCCGCAACTGTCCGGCAGGCCGGAGCGGTTCGAGCCGTACCCGACGATCGCGGTGCTCACCACCGTCGGCGACCGGGTCGCCGACTGGCTGCGGGCCGGCCAGGCGCTGCAACGGGTGCTGCTGGTGGCCACCCGGCTGGGCCTGTCGACCACACCGATCAGTCAGCCGGTCGAGATCCCGGCGATCCGGGAGACCCTCTCCGACCCGAGGACCGGCCGGTGGGCGCAGATGGTGCTGCGGCTGGGGTTCGCCCAGTCGGCGTCGGCGACGCCGCGCCGGACGCTGGACGAGGTCCTGGCGCCGGGATAGCCGCTCAGGGGTACGGGTGGTCAGGCGGTGCGTGGCGCGACGGATGCGACGACCGTGTCGACGAGCCCGGTCTCCAGCCGCAGCACGTGCCCGGAGACGGCGGCGACGAGATCGCTCGCCAGCAGTGGGCTACCGAGGATCTTCGCGACATCGTCGCGCACGGTCGCGACCGGGTCGGTCACGGCCTTCGCGGCCAGGCCGGCGTCGTCGAGCCCCGAGCGGTCGGCATAGGCCCGGCGGAAGTCCGGATCGGCGAGCAAGCCGGTACCGCACTGGGTGTGGTGGATGACCGCGATGTCCATGCGCACCCCGAAGCGCATGGCGAGGTACGCGATGTCGTCCATCACCCGGTCGTCGACCCGGCCACCCGCGTTCCGCAGCACGCCCGCGTCTCCCGTGGTCAAGCCGAGGAAACCGGCCGGCTCGACCCGCGGGTCGACGCAGGTGAGCACCACCAGCAGCCGGTCCGGCAGGACCGCGGGCATGGCCAGCCTCCGGAGGTCGACCCGTGCCGCGAAATCCTGGTTCCGTTCCAGCAGCTCACTGATTCCGGCCATGCGATCCTCCTGTGGTGTATCTGCAACACTTGCGACGGGGCTACCCTACAGGTCGGAGGTGCATATGCAACAGGAGCCCGGGAGCGGGATGCGTGAGCAGGCGTTGTGGATGGCCGACCGGTGCCTGGGCCGGCGGATCGCGCGGTTGCACCGGCTGGTCTCCCGCCGTTTCGACGCGGAGCTGCGAGAGTCCGGACTGACGCTTCCGCAGTTCGAGGTCCTTTCCGAGCTGGCGCTCTTCGACGCACCGGCTCGCCCGTCGGAGATCGCCGGCTGGCTCGGTCTCGAACGGTCGACGATCAGCCGGAACCTCGACGTCCTGACCCATCGCGGGTACGTGCGCGTCGCCGCGACGTCCTCGACCGGCCGGACGACCCGGGTGGTGGTCACCGAGGCCGGCTATCACGCGCTGGCCGAAGCCGGGCCGGCCTGGCAGCGGGCGCAGGCCTGGATCAGCGGCGCGGTCGACGCCGACGCCGTCGACGCGCTCGATCGGTGGTTGACCGCGCTCGACCTCGACCAGCAGCGGGGCTGAGCCGGGTCATCGGCCCGGCTGCGGTCCGGTTGTGGTGAGCCGCAGGCGGAGGTTCGCCGCGACGATCCCGTTCGGCCCGGCGTGCAGGGGGTTGAGTTCGAGTGCGGCTATCTCCGGATGGTTCTCGGCGAGGCGGCCGAGTCGCAGCAGCAGGTCCTCGACCGCGGACGGATTGACGTCGGGGATGGCGTCCTGGCCGGTGTGCGAGGACGGCCAGGGCAGGCTGCGGCACATCCGGCCGGCGTCGAGGTCGGTCAATGGCACCAAGTGTGCTGCCCGCCGGCCGGTCCGTGCCCCGTGCTCGTCGGCGAGGCCGAGCTCGACGATCGCACCGAAGACCGGCTCGTCGGTGATCGAGGCGATCAATTCCACCGGCGCGGACGGCTGATGTTGCACGAGGACCTGGTCACTCCGGCAGCCGGACCGGGTGAGTTCCTCGAACGCCGCACGGACCGCTGCGGCGGTGGTGAGACCGCGCCGCACGTGTCCGAGGTGGCACGGCGTGGCGCTGCCGGTGGCGCAGGTCAGCATGACGGGGTAGCCGACACGTTCCGCCGCGGCGATCGCGGTCATCCCGGTGCCGGCCCAGGAGGCCGGCAGCACCGTGACGCCGTACGCGGCCATCAGGTCCGCCGCCGCCCGCCGCGGAACCCAGCCTCGGCTGTCGGCCCGCGCTCGCTCGATCACCGTCGTGGCCCGGCCGGGCTGCAGGCCGCCCAGTGCCGGCCGCCGCCCCAGCGGTTCACGGCGCCAGACCGCGTAACGGCAGGCGCGGGCCAGAGCCCGTAGCGCCCGGTCGGGTTGCCGGTAGACGGGCGTGCCGCGGACGCCGATCCGGTGGATGTCGTCGGCGCTGCCGGTGAGCACGACCGCGGTGGTGAGCGGTGGCTGGGCCTTGTCGTCCAGGACGCGACCGAGCGTTCTCATGATCGCGGCGGGGACGTTCGCCCGGGTCCCGGCGATCACGACGAGCACGACGTCGACCTCGCCGCTCCGGGCGACGATGCCGAGCGTTTCCCCGATCATCGGCGCCGTCGCTTCGACGCCGAGATCCACCGGGTTGCCGGCACCGCCGGGCAGTTGCCGGCGCAGGGCCGGCGACAGCGGGACGACGGTGAACCCGAGGGCTCTGGCGGAGTCGGCGGCGAGCCGGGTGAGCCCGCCGGCATTACCGACGATGCCCAACCGATCACCCGTCGGCAACGGCTGATCCACGAGCAGCCGCGCGGTGTCCGTCATCTCGTCCACACTGGCCACGTGGATGACGCCGGCCTGAGCGAAGAGCTCCTCGTCGCGGTCATGGGTCGGTCCCGTCCCGATGGTCGTGCCCGGGACCACCAGGACGGGTTTGCGGCGGGACAGCGCGCGGGCACCCCGGGCGAAGGCGTAGTGGCTGTCGGGGGTCTCCAGGCACATCGCGACGGCGCGCACCCGTGAGTCGCTGTACCAATCGGTGATCAGGTCGTCGACGGCGACGTCGAGCTGGTCACCGAGGCCGACGAAGTCGGCGACGCCGCACCCGTTGCGGGTGGCGTGCTCCAGCAGCGCGATCCCGACAGCGCTGGACTGCGCGGCCAGGGCCAGCCCGCCGGCGGCGGGGCGGGCCGGGGAGAGGCTCGCGTTGAGCCGGACCCGCGGATCGGTGTTCAGGACGCCGAGGCTGCCGGGGCCGATCAGGCGCATGCCGTGCTCGTGGGCGATCCGCAGCAGATCCCGCTGAGTTCTTCCGGCGTCGCCGGTGACCGGGTATCCGGTGAGCACGACAGCGCTGCCCGCGCCGTTCTTGCCGGCCTCGCGCAACGTCTCGGCCACCTCAGCGGCGGGTGTCGCGATGACCAGCAGGTCGACCGGTTCGGGCAGGTCGGCGATGCTCCGGAACCCCGGTACGCCGTACACCGGACGGCCGGAGTCGTTCACCGGGTACAGCCGGCCGCGGAAGCCGTAGTCGCGCAGTGCCCGGAGCACCTCGAAACCGGTGCTGCCGTGGCCCCGGATGGCGCCGACCACCGCCACCGACCGCGGGGCCGGCAGCGGGCGCCGCGTGGGTTGCCATCCGGCGCGGTCGCGGGCCTGCACCGCCTGCTGGACGGCGTCGCTGCCGATGAGCGTCACGCCCGGTCCCGGCATGGCGCTGCCGGAGGAACGCACGTCATCGAGGAACCGGGTGATCCCGGCGTGGCGCGCGCGAGCGGTGAGATGCTCCACCAGCACGGTGCCGATGCCGCGGCTGCGATGTGCCTCGGCGACCCGGACGGCGATCGTCGCGGTCGTGCTGTCCCCGCAGTGTCGAGTGCAGGAGGCGACGCCGATCAGGTCGGGGCCGTCGGCCGCGACGTCCACCAGCCGGTGCGGATCCGGCCGGCACAGGTCGTCGAGCTCGGTCGCTGTCGTGGCCGGGCCGGCTCCGGTGACGAACCGGGCCGTCAGCGCCGCCCGATCGCCGGGCTGGACCGGCCGTACGGTGATGATCGAGCCGTCGCAGATCAGGACGTCGACGCACTGCTGGCCGTCGACGGCGGTGAGCGGTGATGTCGTCACCACGACCTTCCTCTCCAGCTTCGACTCGGCGGCGATGGTCTGCCCGCACCCGGTGGCCAGCAGTCCGAGCCGCCGTGACGGGGCTCTGATCGTGCCGTGCCACCGGTCCGAGAGATGGGTGCCGAGTGAACCCCCACCACCGACTATTCGCCTCCGGGCATCGTGGTCACCTGGGCTGGTGTCCCTGACCGCGGCGGGACGATCGGCCCTTGACCCGGTCACCGGAACACCATTGCCAGGATCGGCCGAGGCCGGTCGCCTTGCTGCCGGATCGAGGACTGCGCTCCGCGCAGCGCTGCCCGGCGGAGAACGGGGCACCGGTCAAGGGTCATTGTTCTCTGGCGATCGCTCAGATGTTTCGGGCACGGTCGGCGGCAGTGCGGTCGTGTGCCGGAGGAGGCAGCTATGCGAGTGCAGACGTCGTCCGTCGCTGATCCGGGTGCCCGCGGCGTCGAATCGGCCACGCGGCGCCCCCGCAACCTGGTCGGGATCCGCAGCACCGTCGAGCTCGGCGCCCTGCACACGTTCCCGCGGCTCATCCTCCCGGTGATGACGTCCGCACTACGCAGGACCGGGAAACGCCCGGCGGGGCCGCCGACCGCCGTGTTCCGTCCCCGCGTCGACGGAACCTTCGAGGTGACAGCCGGGTATCCGACCGTGGGGCGTCGCCGACTCGGCCGCGTGGCGCACCCGCATCGTGGTGCCGCTACCCGCGCGGCCCGCCAGCCGGTCGGCCGCCTGCCGTTTCAGATCGGCGTGAGCCGGCCGCGCCGTCACCGCGACGGTCCGCTGACCCGGCCTTGCGGTCGCTCAGGCGGGGTCCGTTCACTGGCCGCGACAGGCGTCCGCGGCCACGATGCCTCCGGCCCTCAGTCCGTGGCGTCGGTGATGGCGGCGAGTCCCGCGACGATGTCGAACGGCGTGGCGGCGCGTTTCCACAGGCGGCGCTGGCGTTCGGCTCCGGTGCCGTGCTCGCGCAGCCGGGCCAGCTGGGTCGCGACGGTCGCGGTGTCCCCGAGGGCGGCGAGCGCCGCACCGACGTGGCCGACCAGGACGGAGACGAGGTCCCAGGCCGGTACGGCATCACCGGTGAACGGGTCGATCCCCGGGCCGGCCAGTCCGTTGTGAGCCGCGGCGAGCAGGCTCCCGATCACCCACCGGGGTGCGGCCGGCGGCGGGGGCAGCCCGGCCCGGACGTCCGCGGTGGCGGTGACCACCAGAGCGCGTACCAGCGTGGCGAGCAGCAGCGTCGTTCCCCGATCCAGGCAGGTGTCGGCGACCCGTACCTCGATGGTCGGGTACCGCGGCGACAGCCGGGCGAGGAAATAGATGCTGCGTTCGTCCATCGCGGCCCCGCGGCGCAGGAGACGCTGGACGGAGCGGTCGTAGTCGGCGGCGTCGCGCCATTCGTCCGGCGGCCGGGCGGTCGGCCACTGCGAGACGAGGCCGTAGCGGTGGCTGGCGTATCCGGTGTCGTGACCGCCGGTGAACGGGGAGTTGGCGCTGATCGCGAGCAGGGTGGCGAGCCAGGGGCGCAGCCGGGTCAGAACCTGCGCGCCGAGGTCACGGGAGGGCACGCCGACATGGACCTGGCAGGCGCACACACCGGAGAGCGCGGTCAGGGTGGGATGGCGTGCGGCGAGCCCGTGGTAGCGGGGCGCGTCGGTGATCGCCGACAGCGCGGGTGCTCCGTAGGGCGCGACGGCGGTGGCGACGAGCCGGCAGCCCCGGGCGCGGGCCGCTTCGGCGGCGAGGGCCCGCAGCCGTCGCAGCTCGGCGCCCAACTCGTCGGTGCTGGTGCAGACCGCGGTGGCCGTCTCCACCTGATAGCTCATCAGCTCGGCGCGTGGACCTGTCTCGTTGCGCAGCATGCGCAGCACCGCCGGCGCGGCCGGCACCGGCCGCCCGTGGATCGGATCGAGGAGCAGGAACTCCTCCTCGACACCGAACGTGGGGGCCGTCAGCGGATCACCGCCGGTCGCCGTGCCCGGCGCCGCCGCGGTCGGGAGCTGTCCGGAAGTCATGACTGTCACAGGACCGTCCCTCCGAGGAAGTGTGGTTCGCCGTCTCCAGCCTGTACGGCCCGGTGGTGCGGTTCCCAGGGTCCAACGGCCTGTCAGTGGCCGCCGCGCCGGTCACGCGTGGGCCGGCTGCCGCCGCCCGAGGAGCACCCGTTCGCGATCGTGGTGCGACGGCGCGCGCAGCAGTAGTCCGCCGGCCGAGACCAGTGTGGTCAGGCCCGGGATCACCACGCGATCTTCTCCATGGGTGCCCCCCTCTGGCGATGGCTGCTATTCCCAACGTCCGCCCGCCGGGGTTGAGTGAACAGGGCACATGGGCTCGTACACCTGCTCTACCTCGCCCCGGGAGTCCCGGAGTTCGCCATGGACCGGTCCTGGATCGTCCCGGAGGCGGCTCGCCGGCCGTTCGGACTGAGTCTGACCGCGGCGACGGTGGCCGCCTTCGCGCTCCTGGCCCTCGCGGTGTGGGGCGTCCCCGGACTGACCGCGGTCTGGCCGGTGCTCACCGCCGTGGCCTGCCTGCTCTCGGCGCTGCTGTTCATCGGCTTCTGGAACAGCTGGCTCGTGCTCGGCGTCGCCATCGACAGCGCCCTGCTGGTCGCCGCCGCGACGCGCCCGCACTGGGTTCAGCAGCTCTTCGGCGGGTAGGTCTGATGCACGGCTACGCCTCTCGTGCATACCCAGCGGGGTATATTTCGGCCGCTGGGCACCGGCGCGGGAGGCACGGCATGGAGCTGGAGAAGGACGCCCTCGGTGATGTCATCAAGCGTCTTCGGCGTGCGGAGGGTCAGATCCGCGGTGTGATCGCCATGCTGGAGGCCGGCCGGGACTGCGCCGACGTGGTCACCCAGCTCGCCGCCGTGTCCCGCGCTCTCGACCGGGCCGGTTTCAAAATCATCGCGACCGGCCTGCGGCAGTGTGTGACGGCGCAGGCGAACGGCGAGGAGCCCAGCCTGGACGTGGCGCAGCTCGAGAAGCTCTTCCTGCCCTGCCCTGGCCTGACCGCGCTGTTCAGTTCTCGAGCGTGGCCAGGGCCGCCCGCCGACCTGCGGTCGGGCTCGGCACCGCCTCACGCTGGTCTTCCTGGTTGACCGACGATGGCGGCAGTTGCCGAAGGTGGTCGAGGCGCGCTCGGCGCGCATCACGACCACGGCACCTCGTACCTGGCCGTCGGCAGTGGACAACGCACGGCCCGAGGCAACCAGGACAATGGCCGGGCGGTCCTGCGGAGCGATGACGAATTCGGTGCGCGGCATGCTGCCGTCGCGCAGGGCGGGTGCTGATTGGCGTCGGGGGTCCAGACGGTCTCGCCGGACCGGAAATGTAGGGGCACGTATCGACTGGTTGACCGCGGCGAACGGCACCTCCGGTGCCGCGCGATGCCGTGCAGTTCCGGGTCGGCGGCCCGCTCGCCGAGGTCGTCGCCGGGCTGGTCGAGCAGACCGTGATCGCGCAACGCCGCCAGGCGCGGGGGACTCATCAACGGTCATGTCGCATTCTCTCCTCGGCCGAACACCGCTGTGGCCGTTGTTCAATCAGTCCGGACGATCCTGGGATGAAGGTCGACGGCCGACTGACCGCGGTGCGAATCGGGAGTGGATCGGGCTGTTCGCCGGCTGCGGATGTGCCCAAGCAGCCGCTTTTCTCCAGGGAATTGCGTAGGTTCTGCTACTGAAACGGCCACCTGCCGCACTCCGATCGCAGCTGTTCGCCGTTCATGTTCCAGGTCCATGGCCGACCCTTGTTCTGCTCGTCGCCGTCGATTGGTGGGTGTTCGACATGTTCCGCAACCGCAAGGTTGAGCCGCGAACGGTCCCCGTTCCGGTGCCACGCGACGTCGAGGCGCTCGAGGCGCTCGTAGCAGACCTGGGCAACGCCACCGACGAGCACTCGGCGTTGCGGATCACGGTCGACTGCATGATTCGTGAGTACGGCCTCGGCTACGGTGCCGCGTGGACGGCGGGCGAACGCGGCGATCTGTTGATCGGCTACGAGACCGGCGCGGTCAGTGACAATCTGCCCGGGGCCGCCAGCGAGATGCTGAAGGAAGCGTTCCGCACCGGACAGGCGGCGTACTTCAACATCGACGAGCGGACCGCCCCGCCGAGCCCGCGTTACCAGGCGGCCGCCCGGGCGGGGATGCGCGGCGTGATCCTCTCGCCCGTGCTCCGCGGCCCGGCTGTCGTCGCCGTCCAGGAGTACTTCGGCGCGCAGCCGGTGGAAGCGGACGCCGGGCGACGGGAGAAGTGGGCAGCCATCTCCCGCATCGCGGACATGGCCCGGTTCAACGCGGTCGCCGCTGCCGACCTGGCGATGAGCGCGCGGGACCGTTCGGCGGTCACCGAGGTCGTCCGCAAGATCGGCGAGAGTAACGACTCGGAATCGGCGCTGCGTGCTGCCCTGGATTCGGTACGTACCGCTTTCGGCTGGGCGTACGGCTCGTACTGGGAGATCGGTGAGGGCGAGGACGTCCTCAAGTTCCGGGTCGAATCCGGCTCGGCCGGCGAGGAGTTCCGCCGGGTCACACTGAGTGCCAGCTTCGCGCGGGGAGTCGGGCTGTCCGGCCGGGCCTGGCGGGCCGACGACCTGGTGTTCGTGCGTGATCTGTCCGAACTCACCGACTGCGTGCGCGCGCCGGCCGCGGGCCGGGCCGGAGTGCGCTCCGGGGTCTGTTTTCCGATCCGGGGGGCCGGCGGTCGCGTCATCGGCACGATGGACTTCTTCACCAGCGAGTACCTGACCCTCTCGGAGGAACGCGCGGCCGCGCTGCGGAACGTCGGACAGTTGGTGTCCCAGCGCATCGGGCAGGTGCGCGCCGCAGAGGCAGTGGCCCGGAAGTCTCGGGTCCTGCTCGAGACGGTCTCCCAGCTGCGCACGGCGAGCGAGACCGCGATGCGAGTGGCGGCCGAGGCGGTTGCCCAGGCCTCGGCGATGACCGAGGAGGTGAGCGCCCTCGGCGGCGCCTCGACAGCGATCGGTGACGTCATCAAGATCATCTCTTCGATCGCCGATCAGACCAATCTGCTCGCCCTCAACGCCACCATCGAGGCGGCCCGGGCCGGGGAGGTGGGTCGCGGGTTCGCGGTTGTCGCGGGCGAGGTGAAGGAGTTGGCCCGGGAAACCGCGGAAGCCACCGAACGGGTCAACACCCAAGTTGCCGCGCTGCAGGCCAACGCGGACACGGTGGCCGCCGGTATCGCCACCACCAGTCAGATCATCGGCAAGATCGACCTGGTGCAGACCGAGATGAACGCCGTGCTGGAGCAACAGTCGGCGATGGCCACGTCCCTGGCCACCGACATCAGCTGAGCGGAGGGACGACGGTTCGCCGGCCGGTCGTCGGGCTGCGGTCCGGGCCGATGGTGCCGGTCGGCCCGGGACACCGGGACTTTAGTCCTGAACTGGGCCGGGATCGGGCGATCGGCCGGCCGGGTGCGGGCCCGTACCTATCCTGGGATCGAGTGATCCACTGGTGTGCTGTCCCGTCAGGACGTGAGGGCGAGGCCCATCGTGGCATGTCTGACGGATACGCCGAGGTCGAATGCTGTCCGATATTGATCTGAGTTCTCGATGTCAACGAAATTGGTGGTGGCGGCATCTGCCGTCGTCGGCGTCGTCGGCGGCGTTCTGGTCGCTTTGCTTGTCTCGCGCTCGCCGATCCGGGACTGCGGCAAGCCGGGTGCGCGGCTCAGCCGTGACGAAATGGAGGCGTTCTTCGAACACACGCCTGCCGCGCTGCATGTCAAGAACCTCGACGGTCGCTACCTGATGGCGAACCGTACGGCCCGGCGCAACCTGGGCCACGGCGACGAGGGCGTGTCACTGGTCGGCACCACCGTGGGTGAGCATCTGCCGGCCACCACTGCGAGCCGTATCACCGCCGGTGACCGCAAGGTGGCCGAGACGTTGGAATCAGTCGAGTTGGAAGTTCCCATCGAGCTGCCCGGCGAACCGAGCCGCTGGTACCTGTCCATCCGGTTCCCGCTGCTGAGCAAGGCCGGCGTGTTGTTCGGGACCGGAGGAATAGCGTTGGACATCACCACCCGGAAGGCGACGCAGGAAGAGGTCACTCGCCTCAACGAGGATCTGGGCGAGGCGGTACGCGAACTCGATGCGTTCGCCTACTCGGTGTCGCATGACCTGCGTGCGCCGCTGCGCAGTGCCACCGGCTTCAGTCAGATCCTGCTTGACCGGTACGCGTCCGCGTTGGACCGGACCGGACAGGACTACCTGCGTCGCGTGCTGGCTGCCAGCGAACGGATGACCCGCATGGTCGACGACCTGCTCGCGTTGTCTCATCTGGGCGGTGTTGATCCGGTCGTCGAGACCGTCGACCTGACCCGGATGACCCATGACGTCATCGACGAGATCCGCTGCCGGGAGACATCACGCGACGTGCAGGTCGTCGTCGCCGATGGGTTGACGGTGAGCGCCGACGCCGGCCTGCTCCTCGTGGTGGTGCAGAACTTGCTGACCAACGCCTGGAAGTTCACCGCGCAGCGCGATGACGCCCGTATCGAGGTCGGTGCCGGACGACAGACCGGCCACCACAGCGAATTCTTCGTCCGGGACAACGGTGCCGGCTTCGACATGGCCTACGCCGACAAGCTGTTCGTTCCCTTCCAGCGGCTCCACGACGCAGGCGAGTTCCCCGGCACCGGGATCGGCCTGGCCACCACCCGGCGTGCCATCGCCCGCCAGGGAGGGCGAATCTGGGCCACCGCGGCACCCGGGCACGGGGCCACCTTCACCTTCACCCTGCCCGCCGTCGACCAGGCCGGCAGATTCCCGCCCCCCTGCGCCCACTCCGGCTGACCGAACCGCCATGGGTTCGGCTGACCCCAACCAGGAAATCAGATGACCGGATACCGCTTGCTGCTCGTCGAGGACAACGACGACGATGCCGTACTCGTCGCGGACGCCCTGCACGAGGCCGGCATTGACTTCACCTACCGGCGAGTCGACACCGAGACCGCCATGCGCGACGCTCTGGCCAGTGGTGTTCCAGATCTGCTCGTCTCCGACTACCGGCTGCCCCGCTTCAGCGCCGAGGTCGCGTTGCAACTGCTGCGGGATCTCGGACATGACATACCCCTCATCCTCATCTCGGGCCAGTTGGGTGAGGAGGCCGCCGTGAGCCTCATGCGCGCGGGGGCCCGCGATTTCGTACGCAAGGATCTGCTGCACCGACTCGCCCCCGCGGTGATCCGGGAGCTGGCGGAGGCTGACGGCCGGCGTCGGCGGCGAGCGGCGGAACAGGCGCTGCGGGACAGTGAACGCCACTACCGGTTGCTGGCCGAACACGCCCAGGACATCATCTTCCGCTGCGACTTCGATCCCGCTGCCTCCCTGACCTACCTCAACCCCGCCGTGGCCACCATCACCGGCTATCCGACCGCCGACCTGCTCGGCCCCGCCGATCGCTTCCTCAACCACATCCCGGACCCGGACCAGCGGGCGCGCCTGGTCGACTCCTGGCGCTCGTCGACGCCCGAACCGCTGGTGGTCGCCTGGCGCTGTGCCGACGCTTCGGTCGTCTGGCTCGAACAACGCGCCCGGGGCCTTCGCGACGCCAGGGGAATGCCGGTTGCCGCCGAAGGGGTCCTGCGGGACATCACCGAGCGCGTCCGTGCCGACCGCGAACGCGAGGTCTTGATCCAGCAGGCCCAGCAGACCGAGCGCGTCGAATCCCTCGGCCTGCTGGCCGGCGGGGTGGCCCACGACTTCAACAACGCTCTGGCGGTGATCCTGGGCGCCGCCGCGTTCCTGCGCGACGACCTGGGTCCGGAACACCCCAGCCATCGCGACATCGAACAGATTCGCACCTCGGCCGAGCGCAGCGCGGCTCTCACCCGGCAACTCCTGATCTTCGCCAGGCGGGAGCCCACCCAACCCGACACTTTCGATCTGAGCACAGCCGTTCAGGAGCTCGCCGAAATGATCCGGCGCACCATCGGCGAAGACATCGCATTCACCTGCCGACTGGCTCCTCGCGTGCTTCGAGTGACCATCGACCGCAGCCGGATAGAACAGGTCATCCTCAACCTCGCGCTGAATTCCCGAGCCGCCATGCCCGACGGCGGGCAGCTTCTGATAGAAACCTCCGTCACCACGGTGCCGGCCGACCACGAACTGCCGTTGTCTCCCGGTGACTACGTCACCATCGCCGTCTCGGACACCGGTACCGGTATGTCTCCCGAGGTGGCCAAACGAGCCTTCGAGCCGTTCTTCACCACCAGGGCACCCGGTGAGGGCACCGGCCTGGGCCTGGCCACCGCCTACGGGGTGATCACCGAAGTGGACGGGCACATCGCGCTGAGCAGCGCGCTGGGCAGGGGGACCACCGTCCGTATCTACCTGCCGGAAGCGGCTGCCGCGAGCCGAGTTCCTGCTGCCCCCACCGTGGTCGCCACCGAAGGCAATGCCGAGACGATTCTCGTGGTGGAGGACGAGGCCCTGGTCCGCGATGTGGTGACCCGGATTCTGACGCGTCATCACTACGTGGTGCTCACCGCGGCGTCCGGCGCCGAGGCGCTCGGTGTGTTCGAGGAGTCCGCTTCCCGGATCGACGCCGTTCTCACCGACGTGATCATGCCGGGTATGTCCGGCATCCAGCTGGCCGAACGCGTTCGATCCGACCGCCCCGACCTGCCGGTCCTGTTCATGTCCGGATACACGGCGAACCAGCTCTCCCACGACGTGGGCACAGCCCGACTCGTCCGCAAGCCGTTCAGCGCACAGGAACTACTGTCCGCGCTTCGCGCCGCGATCATCTGCACCCCGACGCCGCGCGGCAGAGGCGTGGATGTCCCGAACGGGAGTCCGAGAGCGACTGATCCGCAACGCCGCTGAGCTGACTGTTCGCCATGACCCCAGCACGCCACTGCGTCTGCCGAGGAGGCGTGCACCATCGGCCCAGGAAAGAGGATCGGTAGTGCCTAACACCCACATGCCAAGAACGACGCGTCGTGGCGCGGTGAACTTCTTCGGTGACCTACCGGTCGGAGTGAAGATCGGCGGCGCGATCGCGGTGGCGGTCGTGGCCGGCCTCGCCATCGCGGTCACCGGACTCGTCGGTCTGAGCACGGTGAACAGCAAGGCGAACGGCATCGTGGCAGAGAACCTCATGCCGTCACAGGCTCTCGCCGCCACGCAGGGCAGTTTCGACGATGAACTGCTGGATCTGGCCAGGATGAACATCGCGGTGAGCGCCGCTGACACCGAGCAATTCCGGCTGGCGGCGGTCAAGGCGCACGAGCTGACCGTGCAGGGCGTGAAAGTGTACGAGGAGCTGGGTCTGACCAGTGCCCAGCGGGGCGCTGTGGCCACCATCGGCGATGCTCTGACGGGACTTGCCGGCATCCGTGACGAGCAACTCGTTCCGGCGGCGGCGAAAAGCGACAACGCGGTGTACTCGAAGGTATACAACACGAGCGCCGCACCGGTGACCGACAAGATCAATGAGGCGTTCGACGTCCTGACCGAGTACGAGGCGAACGACGCGAGCGCCGCGGCGGCGGAGAGCTCGGACTCTTACCGGCGCAGCCGGACCCTGATGGTCCTCATTCTGAGCACCGGTCTGCTGGTGGCCGCGCTGCTCGGCGGGGTGACCATCCGCCGGATCACCCAACCGCTCGCCGCGGTCAACGAGAACCTCGCCCAGCTGGCGGCCGGAAATCTGACCGGCGTGGTCACGGTGCGCTCCCGCGACGAGGTGGGCGCCATGGCCGTCGCCCTCAACAAGGCCACCGGCACCATGCGCGCCACGGTCGAGTCGCTCGGTACCGCCGCGCACTCCCTCGCCGCCGCGGCCGAGCAGCTGTCGGCCACGAACGCCCAGATCTCCCAGAACGCCCTGGACTCCAGCGCCCAGGCCAAGGCGGTGGCCGCCACCGCCGAGCAGATCCGCCACAACATCGACACCGTCTCGGCCGGTTCGGAGGAAATGGGCGCCTCGATCCGGGAGATCGCGCAGAGCGCCAACCAGGCCGTCGAGGTGGCCGGGCAGGCCGTGCTCATGGCCGAGTCGACCAACCACACCGTCACCCAGCTCGGCGCGTCCTCCGCCGAGATCAGCGACGTGATCCGGCTGATCACCTCGATCGCCGAGCAGACCAACCTGCTGGCCCTGAACGCGACCATCGAGGCTGCCCGCGCCGGTGACCTGGGCAAGGGTTTCGCCGTGGTGGCCGGCGAGGTCAAGGACCTCGCTCAGGAGACCGCCAAGGCGACCGAGGACATCAGTGCCCGGGTAGCCGCTATCCAGGCCAGCACCGACACGGCGATCACCGCGATCAGCGAGATCGGCCAGATCATCGGCCGGATCAGCGAATACCAGACCACGATCGCGGCAGCGGTCGAGGAACAGACCGCCACCACCGGGGAGATGAACCGTGGCGTCAGCGACGCGGCCGGCGGCGTCCGGGGCATCGCCGAGAGCATCGACGGCCTGGCCGGCGCGACGCGCCTCACGACCGAGAACGTCGGCGACGCGCAGCGTGCCTCGGAGGAACTGGCCCGGATGTCCAGCGAGCTGCAGGCCCTGGTGAGCACGTTCCGGGTGTGACAGGACCCGCAGTGCCGGCACTGCACGCCGGGATCCAGCGCAAGGTCACGCCCGGCACGGTCGGCATGACCGGGTTCAGGACCTTCTTGTTGAACCTCTTCACCGCCTCGAGGCGGTGCTGATCGCGGGTCTGTGTCAAGGCGATCCCGTCGATCACCTCTCTCCAGCGCACCACCGCGGGACCCGGGCCACCAGGGTCCAGCGTCCCGAGTAACCCTGCGGGCCGTGGCTGTCCGGGCTTTACTGGTAAATGTTTCCGGAGTAAAAACGGGTTGAGTCCGAGTCCCCGGTGGACCCCGACGGCGGGAGCACGTGATGGACCACGCGAAGCAACGCCTCACCGCCACGGCCACCCGATCATCGCCGACCGCCGTCGTGGTCGCGGTGACCGGTGAGCTCGACTTCAGTACGGTGACGTCCCTCGGCCAGCAGCTGAGCGCCGTGGTCACCGGCCAGCGGGATCGGCTGTGCCTCGACCTCTCCGGACTCGAGTTCTGCGACGTGGCCGGGCTGCGGGCGCTGCTGGAGATCGGGCGTGTCCGGCCCGGCACCGAGTTCACGGCGGCGGGCTCCGCTGTGGACACGGTGATGCAGCTGTGCGATCTGCCCACGCTGCTGGGCTACTCCCCGGGGGCGTCACCCTCACGGGCTAATCCGATGAGCCGGCGTCCGGTGCCGCGATCCGAACGGTGAACCGGCCCGATCCTCGGTCCGCCGGGTCGCGTGGCCGAGATGGCGGGACCGGCGCCGTGACCACCCCGGGAGGGCCGGCCGGCTCATCGGCGTCCGCGTCGCGTCCCGGCCCACCCTAGGGCGACCACGCCGTCCTCGGCTTCCTCCGGCGCCGGCTTGACCAGGCATTGCTCTGGTCGTACCGAAAAATCTCCGGAACCGGCGGCGGTGGCGGCGCCGACCGCCGGCAGTGATGGGAATCGGTGTCCGGTCCGGGTGATCGCATCGGCGGGGCCGGTCGTTCCGGGTTGCCGCGAGCGCCGCCCGATCATCGACGCCCCTGACTCTGTCGGCTGATGGACTCGTGACAAGGGGTTGTGATCGTGGATTTCCCGGCGTTTGGTGTGACTGGTGCGGGCTGAACTCGATGAGCACGATCTCTTGGCGACGTTGTCGGACACCTCGCATTCGCCAGGGGCCTGCCAGTGTTGAGGGCAGTGACCGAACAGAATGTGGCCACCGGCGTCACCAGGGTGTGCCTCGCCGGCGAGCTGAGCCCGGCCACCGTGCCGACCTGCCGCAATGTCATCGGCAAGGCGGCCGCGCAGTGCCCGGTCGCCGTGATCGTGGACCTGTCCGACCTGGACCGGGCCGAGACCCGGTCACTTCGGGTGTTCGCCAAGGCGACGCTCAAAGCACAGCAGGAGTGGAGCGTGCCGGTGCTGCTGTGCGAGCCCGGCGCGGAGGTCCGCCGCGGCCTGGAGACGTTCCGCACCCTGGTGGCGGTCTACGACCATCACTGGCAGGCATCGCTCGCGGTGCGGGCCTACGTCCCGCGCTGGGTCCGGCAGCGTTTCGCGCCGCTGCCGGAGAGCGCGGCCGACGCCCGGTCGCTGATCGGACAGGCATGCCTGGACTGGGGGCTGCCGTCGTTGCGGGACACCGCGCGGCTGGTGGCCTCGGAGCTGGCGTCGAACGCGATCCGGCACGCCGCCACCGACTTCGACGTCATGGCCAGCTTCACCGGGCGGTACCTGCGGATCGCGGTCCGGGACGGCAGCCGGGTGATGCCGGCACTGGTGCAGCGGGCGCCGACCCGGAGTTCGATCATGCCGGCCGGGTCGGGCCGCGGTATGCGGATCATCTCGGCAGCCGGTTCCCACTGCGGTGTGATCCGTGTCGCGGAGGGGAAGACCGTTTGGGTACTGATATCCGCCGATCGATGACCGCCGGGCGGGCCCGGACCCGCAGTTACCCTCAAATGTGTACATGCCGCCGCTGGTACCGACCGTCCCGGGTGGCTAGCATGTGCCGGTAGTGAGCCGTGCCGCCGAGAGGCTGTTACATCGGCCTTCCCCGGCAACGGCCATGGCGCTGCTCCAAACCCCGGCGGCTGCCTTCGTGGTTCGCCGGCGCGTCCGTTTGTGGAGCGGTCATGGATTCGTCACGTCATCCGGCCAGACCGGACGATCAGATGCGCCGAGTGGATGGCGCCAACCTCGATGAACAGACCGACGGCGACCCAGGCGATCAGCGGGACGACGCCCTTCTGCTGATCGTCGACTTCGGTATGGCGGACATGCGCGATTTGCGCTCCGCGGTGCGGGACCGGAGCCGTGGCTGGGGGCTGACCGGTGAGGAACTGGCCCAGTTCGTCCTGGCGGTGCACGAAGGGTGCGCGAACGCCGTGCAGCACGGCGGAGGGCAGGGCCGGCTGGCGCTGTGGCGGCAGGGGCACCGCCTGCGCTGCCGGATCACCGACAAGGGCGCCGGCCTGCCACCGGATTGGCAGCTGGACGGTCACCGCGGACAGCCCGAGGTGCTGCCGTCACGCGGATTGTGGCTGATCAACCGGGTGTGCGAGCAGGTGGAGCTCAACAGCGACCACACCGGCACCTGCCTGCTGCTGAGCTTTCGCCTACCGGCACCCTCCGGCGGGTAGCAGCGTGGCGTGAGTATTCGGGACGCACGGCGTTGCGGAGTTGCCGTGCCTCCCGCCTTTCAGCATGCTGTCCGTTGTGCGATGGACCGGCCCGGACGTGGCTCCTGCCGACGAGAGCGTTTGCCAGCAGTCGGGTCTGACGTGACGGGCGTAAAGTGGGAAAATCCAGGTGATCTGGCAGGCCTGACAAGCTCCAGACCGCGGTGCACAACCAGCGGACGGAGCCAGCCGTGAACTCTCAGCCGAGCACACCACCCGATGACCGAAGTCGGTTGATCGCCCGGGCGTTCGTCGAGCTCACGGCGACCGGCAGCCAGGGTGGTCACGTGCTGGACGTCGCGCACACCCTGGCACGGTGGAGTCTGCGGCTCCTCGACGTCAGCGGCGCCGGAGTGATGCTGCCCGACCGGCGCGGGAGGTTGACATCGATGGCGGTGTCGTCGGAGGCCGTGCGAGTGCTCGAATACGAGGAGCTGGCCGCCGGGCGAGGTCCGTGCGTGGAGTCGCACCGGCAAGCGCGTGAGCTGGTGTTCGCCGACGTCGACATCACCGACGCGCGCTGGCCGGATTTCGGGGGGTCGGCGCGGGCCAGCGGGATCCGCGCGGTGCACGCCTTCCCGATGCTCACCGAGGACATGGCAGTCGGGGTGCTGAACCTGTTCCGGCCGAGCACCGGTGGGCTGGCCGGCCCGGATTCGCACCTGGCCCGGTCGATGGCGGCCGCGGCCGGCGACACCGTGCGACGGCTCCAGCGGGAAGCCCAGGCCCAGGTCAGGATCGACGAGTTGACCACGGCGCTGGCCGAGGCCACCAGTGTCGAGCGCGCCAAAGGCATGCTCGCGGTCCAGCTGCGCCTCGATCTGGACACCGTGTCGGCGGTGCTGCGGCACACTGCCCGCGCCAGGGGCCTGCGGGTCGGTCAGCTCGCCGAAGCGGTGCTCGCGGGCACCGGGACGATCGACTTTCCCCTGGTGGTGAGCCCGACGGATGACGACGATGGTGCGTGACCGGGCTGCTGCCGCACGGAGGGCCACGACCGCACCGGGAGGGGGCGGCGATGACGGATGACGCGACCGCGGGCGTATCGGGCCCCGATCACCTCAGCTCCGCTCTGCTGGAGATCATCACCGCCGGTGCCGGGGGCGACGACCAGCTCGAACCGGTACGCGCGCTCCTGCGGTCCAGCCGACGGCTCCTGCACGCCACCGGCGCCGGCGTGTTCCTGGCCGACCCCGAGGACCGGCTCCGGGTGGTCGCGGTGACCTCCGCGGCGGTCGGCCGCCTCGAAGCGACCGAACTGGCGAGCGGACGCGGACCGTGCGTGGAATCGCACCGCAGGGCGGTACCGGTGGCGTACCCCGATGCCGACGTCGTCGACCCGCGCTGGCCAGGCCTGGGACCGGCGATCCGGGCGACCGGCGCCCGCGCGGTGCACGCCATCCCGATGCTGGGCGGCCAGGGCCGTCCGTTCGGCGTGCTGAACCTGTTCTACACCGAGCCCGGCCGGCTCGACGACGAGACCATCACCGTGGCCGGCGCTTTTGCCGAAGCCGCCGCGCACACCGCGCGCCACCTCGACGCGCTGCGCCGCAGCCGGCTGCGTATCCAGCACCTGGAGACCGCGCTGGCCAGCCGGGTGACCATCGAACAGGCCAAGGGCATGCTGGCCGTGCACTGGCGGATCAGCCCGGATGCCGCGTTCACCCGGATCCGTCAACTGGCCCGGGACACCAACCAGAACCTTCACGAACTCGCCGTGGAGATCGTCTCCGGAAGGTTCCCGCTACCCGCGGATGACGGCGGCCCGGAAGCCGGGCAAGGTCCATGACGACATCCGACAGCCGCTCAGCGCAGCTGCTGCGTCAGTTGGTGTCCGGGCTCCGCGCTCGCGGCGGCATCACCGCGCTGGCCACCGACTGCCACCAGCAGTTACCCGACCTCGGCGGGGTCACCCTCAGCGTCTCCGCCGGTTCGCAGGGCTGGCTGCTGCTCAGCGACAGCGGCACCCGTTCCGAGCAACTGGAAGACCTGCAGAACCAGCTGCACGAGGGACCACGCTTCGACGTCGTCGCGCTCGGTGAGCCGGTCGTCGCGGCGGACCTGGGCGCCCCGGCGGCCGTGCGACGCTGGCCGGCGTTCGCCCCGCAGGCGCTGGCCAGCGGCGTTCGTGCGATGTTCGCCTTCGCCGTGGTGCACGACGGCCATCCGGTCGGGGTCCTCACCCTCTACCGCGCTACCGCCGGAGCGCTGACCGCCTCGGCCGGGGAGTGCGCGGCCCGCTACGCGCTGGCCGCCGCCACCCTGCTGCTCGATGCCGTCAGCACCAACGGCACCCGGCACCCGGCCATGACCATGCCCGCCGGCGTCGCCGCGGTGCAACAGGCGGTGGGCATGGTCATGGCGTACACCGGTGCCGACGCCGAGGTGGCTCTGCACCTGCTCCGTGCCTATGCCGAGGAGCACGCGCGGCCGATGCACGAGGTCGTCGCCGAGACCCTCGCCGGCCGATTGACCTTCGGTCCGGGTGCCGGGGAAGAGTAGAAACGACGCCAGCACCGGGTGGGTGGTGCCTGCGGGCGGGCCACTGGATGCCCGGTTCGTCTCTCATGTAGTCGGCGACGGTGTTCCACACTGCCGGATTCACGATGGTGTGGCTCATGTGCTGGGTGGTGCTGGGCCAGTCGGGGTCGGCCAGGTAGCCGGCGACGACGAACGAGGTGGTGCCCAGGACCAGCGCGGCGGTCCGCTGGTTGTCGGTGGTGCCGGTCTTGCCGAAGACCGGGTGCCCGACGGCGTGCGACGCCGGCGGCTTTCCACCGCACCAGAGCAATCAGCCCGCGCCATCCTTCGGATATCCCGGCCCGGCGATTTTGCAACGGCATTCCCGCGTACGTGTGCGGAGGAGATCCCGGACGCGAACCGATCTGACCGATGGGCGACGTTTCCGGTGTCGACCGGCTCAAAGCCTTGCCGCGAGCGGGTGGGTGCAGGAACCTCGACGGCGAACTCCATCACCACGTCGGACGGACGGGCGGGCGGCCGGTGGATGCCGCCGGGTGCGGGTCGCCGTCGCCGATGCGACGGTGGCCGTGACGCATCAGGGAGGTTCGATGAACGCGTCGCCGGAAGTCGCCCTGCGGGTCTCCGCTCTCAGCAAGTCCTTCGGCCGGGTCACCGCCCTCGACGGGCTCGACCTGACTGTCACGACGGGTGAGGTGCACGGCTTCCTCGGGCCGAACGGCAGTGGCAAGACCACCACCATCCGGATCCTGCTCGGCCTGTTGCGTGCCGACTCGGGCACGGTGTCGATGCTGGGCGGTGATCCCTGGCGCGACGCGGTCGACCTGCATGCCCGGCTCGCCTACGTTCCCGGCGACGTGACGCTCTGGCCGGGCGTCACCGGCGGTGAGGTGATCGATCTGCTCGGGCGGATGCGCGGCCGGCCCGACCGGCGCCGCCGTGACGATCTGCTGGAGATGTTCGACCTCGACCCGAGCAGGAAAGCCCGCACCTACTCCAAGGGCAACCGGCAGAAGGTGGCCCTGATCGCCGCGCTTGCCTCGGACGTCGAACTGCTGCTGCTCGACGAACCCACCTCCGGACTCGACCCGCTGATGGAGTCGGTGTTCCAGCAGTGCATCCAGGAGGTCCGGAAACAGGGCCGCACCGTGCTGTTGTCCAGCCACATCCTGGCCGAGGCGGAAGCGCTGTGCGACCGGGTCAGCATCATCCGGCGGGGCCGGACGGTGGAGACCGGCACGCTGGCGGAACTGCGTCACCTGACCCGGACGTCGATCACCGTGGAGACCCGGGACCCGATCACCGGCGTCGAGACGATGCCCGGCGTGCACGACGCGGTCCTGGAAACCCGGCACGCCCGCTTCGACGTGGACACCGCGCAGCTCGAAGCGGTGGTGTGCCGGCTCGCGCCGCTCGGCGTGCGCAGCCTGACCAGCACGCCACCCACCCTGGAGGAAATGTTCCTGCGGCACTACGGTGCCGACCCGGCAGACGGCGGGGCAGGCGGGGCGTCATGACCGGGACGCTGGGCCTGCTGCGGTTCATGCTGCGCCGGGAACGTCGCGGGCTGCCCTGGTGGCTGCTGGGTGTGGCGTTGCTCTGGCTGACGCAGTCCGGGCAGAGCCAGAATCTCTATGGCACGCCGGAGGACCTCGCCGAGCTGCGCAGCACGGCCGAGGGCAACGCCGCCGTCGTCGTGATGAACGGCCCGGCCCGGCTGCTCGACTCGATCGGCGGGGAGATCGTGTTCGAGATGTTCGGGTTCGTGGCGGTCGTCCTCGCCCTGATGAACATCTTTATGGTCGGCCGGCAGACCCGCGGTGACGAGGAGACCGGGCGGGCCGAGCTGATCCGGTCGGCCCGGGTGGGCCGCCGCGCCCCGCTGGCCGCCGCGCTCGCCCTGGCCGGTGCCGCCGACCTGGCCGCCGGGGTGATCGTCTGCGCCGTGGTCGTCGCCACCGGCCTGCCGGTGGGCTCGTCGGTGCTGCTCGGCGCCGCCACGGCCGTGGTCCCCGCGACCTTCGCCGCGCTCACTGCGGTCACGGCTCAGCTGTTCGAGAGTGCACGATCGGTGTACGGGAGCGCGGCGGCCCTGCTGGGCGGCGCATTCGCTCTCCGCGCGGCCGGCGACGCGGGCAGTGGCGCCCTGTCGTGGCTGTCGCCGATCGGCTGGGGTCAGCGCATCTACCCCTACGTCGCCGACCGGTGGTGGCCGCTGCTGCTGCCCCTGGCCGCGATCGCGGTGTTGACGACGATGGCGGTCGCGCTGCTCGACCGGCGCGACTTCGGTCACGGCCTGGTGGCGCCGAGGCCCGGCCGGCCGGTGGCCTCGGCGGCCTTCAGCAACGCGTACGGGCTGGCCTGGCGGCTGCAACGCACCGCGCTGACCGGATGGCTGGCCGGCCTGGTGCTGCTCGGCCTGGCATACGGGTCGATGGGCGACAGCATGCAGCAGTACGTCGACGACCATCCGGAGATCGCGGAGTTCCTGCCCGGCGGTGCGGCGCGCGTGCTCGACTCGTACCTCGCCCTGACCATCGCCCTGTCCGCGCTGATCGCCTCCGCGTACGGGGTCAGCAGCGTGTTGCGCACCCGGGGTGAGGAGACGTCGGGGCACGCCGAGTCGGTCCTGGCCACCCGGACCAGCCGTCTGCGCTGGCTGGCCGGCCACCTCAGCGTGACTCTCGCCGGCACGACGCTGGCGCTGGTGGCGATCGGCCTCGGTGAAGGCGTGGCGTACGCGCTGAGTGTCTCCGACGCCACCCAGGTGCCCCGAGTCGTCGGGGCCGCGCTCGCCTACCTGCCGGCGGTCTGGTCGGTCGCGGCGGTCGGCGTGCTGGCGATGGGCTGGCTGCCGAGGGCGGCGGCCGCCGCGGGGTGGACGGTGGTCGGATACTGCGCGATCGTCAGCCTCTTCGGCGACTCGTTCGACCTGCCGGGCTGGACGAGGGCCGCGTCGCCGTTCGACCACACGCCGCAGGTGCCGCTCGACGCACTCGACGCCGCCCCGCTCGTGGTGCTCACGCTGATCACCGGGGCGCTGCTGGCGGCCGGATACGCCGGGCTGCGCAGGCGGGACATCGGCTACTGAGAGTTCGTCGGCGGGCCGGCCGGTGCGCATGGCTGCGGCGGGCTCCTGGCCCGCTCAGTCGTGCGTCAGCCGGTAGGTCAGCGCGTGGACACCCATCAGGATCGCCGGGCCCGCGATCGCCACGGCGGCCGCGGGCCCGTCCACCTCGGCGATGCCGTGCCGGGCGAGTTCGCGCCGGGCCCACAGCCAGTACGGGATGACGATGACGGGTGCGGTGGCGGCCCCCGAGACGTACCGGCCCGCGACGGCTGCCATGCCGAGGTGGCCGAAGCCGTGCAGGCCGTAGGCGAGCAGGACCCCGCGGAAGATCGGCGAGCGGCCCTGCGACCGGACGCCCTCGGCCGCGGCGGCGCCGATCAGCAGACCCATCGCGGCGATGCCCAGGGCCACGTGCCGCTGCGAGAGACCGTCGCGGCGCAGGCGCGCCGGAACGGGCAGCGCCGCCGGCAGCCGCGGCAGCAGGTACCGGCTGCTGCGGCTCATCGTCCACAGTTCTTCCAGATCGCTGAGCGCCCAGGTGCCGAAGAGCCCGGCCGCGACCTTCGTCATCGGTGTCATTGTCGTCACCTTCCCCGGTTCACCGGGCTCGGACCGCTGGGGGAGAGCCACGGGGCACCTCGAGCATTCCGGTTCGTCCGAGAGTGGGGAAGGGCCCTTGGTGCCGGTGAGTCAGGACGGGATCCCCTGGTTCCCGCACGAGCACGGCGGACGATGGTGAGGCGTCACCCATTGCCGTTCATCGATCTCACGGCTTGATCTCGGGACGGCTCAGCGCCACGACGAGGAGGGATCATCGATGTTTTCGCGAGCGATCATGGCGACCGCGGTGGTGTCGGTTCTGTCGATACCGCTCAGCGCTGTCACCGCGAGGGCGCCCGGCGAAGCCGCTGGTGCGACGCCACCGAGCGGTGTCGTGGCGGTGAGCACCGGAGGACTGCGGGTCACGCCGCAGAGCCTGGCGGTGACGGTGGAAGCCGGGCGACGACAGCAGAGTGCGGTGCAGCTGACGAACGTCGGCGGCTCCGCCGTACGATGGTGGATCGCCGACGGTGAGGGTGCCGCTTCGCGGCCGGGACGCCTCGGTGAGGTGCAGCGGTCCTGGGCAGTGACGGGTATGGCGGTCGGCTGGGGCATCGGAACCGAGTCCGGCAATGTCTGGATCTCCGACGTGGACCTGCTGCGCAACGACAGCTACACGCCCGACGGGATCCGTCGTAGCGAAGGGTGGCCCACCCCCTGGGCCAACATCAACCCCGGTCCGCTGGACATGGCCTACGTGCCGAGCCGTTCACTGATGTGCCAGGTCAAGACGGGTGCCGAGAACGGCATCGCCTGCTGGGACCCGCGCACCGGTGATGTCCGCGCCGACATCGTGGGGGAGTTCGCCTGGACGGCGGCCCCGCAGCGCGGGCTGGCCTACCGCCCGGACGACGACAGCTTCTACGTGGGCGGCTGGGACCAGGGCAGGATCTACCACATCCGCGGGCTGGGGAACCCGCGCCCGGGAAGCGTGATCAGCAGTTGCGTGCCGCCCGACCGCGCCGTCGCCGGGCTCGGCTGGAGCGCCGGCTTCGACAGGCTCTGGGTCGCCACGCAGAGCCCGCGCGACCTCGTCTACGCGCTCGATCCGGACACCTGCCGGACGCTCGCCACGGTGGCACCGCCCGACGCGGATCCGTCCACCGGAGCCGGCCTGGACGTCGGCCCGGACGGCAGCCTCTGGATCATGTCCGCGGGAGTCGGCGCACCGCCGGCGACGTCGGGAACGGCCAGCCAGATCGGCAGCGGCCTGCCGGTGTTCGCCACCGCCCCGTGGCTGGCGGCCGAGCGCTCCTCGGGCTCGCTGCGGCCCGGCGGGTCCCTGCGGATCGGAATCCGCGTTGATGCCACCCGGTTGGCACCGGGACGGTACGAGGCGACCTTGTACGTGCTCAGCGACGAGGAGCAGAATTGTCTGACGGCCGTTCCGGTGCGCCTGCTGGTGCGGCCCGCACCGCACTGACGGCCATCGGGTTCACCGGGGAGGCGTGGTGACGACCAGCGGAGCGGACGAGATCCGGGCGGCCGGACGGCTGACCGGTGATGCGCTGGCCGGTGTGGTGAGCGTGGTCCGCGACACCCATGAGGCGATCGCCGACCGGGTGTTCCGCGCCGTCGGCCCGGTCGTATGGCCGGTCCGTGCCGCGCACGGCGTGATCGCCGGCGGGGTGTACGCGATCGTCCGGGGCGCGCACGCGGTGCTGCCCCGGATGATCGGCGCCGCGGCGGGCCGGGCCTGGCGCGCGGAGCAGCCACCACTGTCGGTGCACCTGGCCGGCCGGTCGGGTCTCGCGGTGGTCAACGGCGTCTGGGGCGACATGCTCAGTGGCCGGCACCCGGACCTCGCGACCCCGATGGCGGTCCGGTCACGGGGTGAGGACGTCCCGCTCACCACCGGGGCGCTCCGGCAGGCGTTCCCCGCGGCGACGGGACGGATCGTGGTGTTCGTCCACGGACTGTGTGAGACCGAGGAGTACTGGTCGCTGTCCGCCCGCCGGCACCACGGAACGGCCCGGCTGACGCTCGGCTCGCGGTTGCGGCGCGACCTCGGGTACACCCCCGTCTACCTGCGGTACAACTCCGGTCTGCACGTGTCCGACAACGGCCTGCGGCTCTCGTCGCTGCTGAGCGAACTGGTCGAGCACTGGCCGGTCGCCGTCGAACGGCTCACCCTGATCGGGCATTCGATGGGAGGTCTGGTGATCCGCAGCGCGGGTCAGCAGGGCGCGGACTCCGGACAGCGATGGGTGCCGGCGGTACGACACGTGGTGTGCCTGGGCACCCCGCACCTGGGTGCGCCGCTGGCCCGCGGCGTGCACGCCACCGCGCGGCTGCTGACCCGGTTCCCGGAGAGCCGGCCGATCGGCCGGGTGCTCAGTTCACGCAGCGCCGGGGTCCAGGATCTCGGGTACGGCGCGCTCGTGGAGCAGGACTGGCGCGACGTGGACCCGGCCGCGCCGCCGCGCGACGTGTGCACCGACGTGCCGTTCCTGCCGCACGCGGAGCACTACTTCATCGGCGCCACCCTCACCCGGCGGCCTGACGGGCCGCTGGCCGGCGTTCTCGGCGACCTGCTCGTTCCGTACGCCAGCGCGGCCGGCCGCGGGGAGCGGCGGTACCTGCCGTTCGCCGCCGGCCACGGCCGGCATTTGGGCGGTCTGCACCACTTCGACCTGCTCAATCATCCGGCCGTGCACGACCAGGTGGCTGCCTGGCTCGCCGCGGAACCTCGGCCCGTGGCGAGCTGACGACGAACACTAGGCTGGGCGGAGTCCCCGGCCTCGGGAGGGTGCGATGGCTCGGCACAGGTGGCAGGTGGCCCGGGCCGTGACCGCCGTCGTGGCGGTCATGGTGACGGCGGCCTGCGGCGCAGCGGACCGGCCCGGTCCCTCGTCCGGCTCCCCGCCGGTATGGCCGGCGAGTGGCACCGGCACGGTCGAGATCGGTGGCCGGCCGGTCACCGTGCACGTCCCTGACTCCTACGATCCGGCCCGGCCCGCGCCGCTGGTCCTCGCATTGCACGGATACACCTCCGACGCGCCGGAGTTGGAGACGTTCCTGCGGCTGACGCCCGAGTCGGACCGGCGAGGGTTCGTCTACGTCTATCCCGACGGGTCGACCGACGACCGGGGCGACCGGTTCTGGAACGCCACCGACGCGTGCTGCGGGCTCTCCGGCGCGAAACCTGACGACTCGCGGTACCTCAGCGACCTCATCTCCACGGTCCAGGGCTCGTACCGGATCGACGGCGCCCGGGTCTACCTGATCGGTCACTCCAACGGCGCGTTCATGGCGTTCCGGATGGCCTGCGATCACGCCGACCAGATCGCGGCGATCGTCGCCGTCAACGGCGCCACCTGGAACGACCCCGCACGGTGCCGGCCGTCCGAACCGGTGAGCGTGCTGGCCGTGCACAGCACCGACGACGAGGCGATCGCGTTCACCGGCGGCGCCATCGACGGCGTGGCGTACCCGTCGGCGGCCACCACCGTCACCCGTTGGCTGGGCTACGACCGGTGTGCGAGCGCCGGCCGCGATGCTCCCGGTCTGGACCTGGTGACCGACCTGCCGGCCGCTGAGACGTCGGTACGCACGTACCGGCAGGACTGTGCCGGGGGATCGAGCGTGCAGCAGTGGACGATCAACGGCGGCACCCACGTACCGCATCTGGGCCCTGCTTTCGCTCCGGCGGTGACGGACTTCCTGCTCTCCCAGGCCGAGCCGGCCCGGTAGACGGCCGCCGTCCGCGCGCCAGCTTGGGACGGCGATCGCGACCATCGCTGCCGGGTTGCCGTGCCGGGAGGTCAGCCCTGATGTCGCCGGGGCGCCGCGGCTGGTCCTCACGGTTGCCGGGGCGCGGGCGCGAAGGCCTTCGCGGCGCGCGGGGCGGCGACCGTGGCGACCCCGATGGTGATCAGGGCGCCGAGGATGAGCGCGGCGGGTTCGCCGGCTGCCAGCAGGTGCGACTGGGTGCCGAGGGCGGCGGCCGCGACCGGAACCCCGAGCTGCGCGCCGGACAGGGCGGCCAGGCTGAACGGCTGCCCGAGCAACCGTGGCAGCAGATGGGTGAGGACGGCTGCGATGCCCAGCGCCGCACCCAGGCCGATCAAGGCGGGCCGGTCGGCGAGCGCGTGCAGATCGAGGGAACTGCCCAGCCAGACGAAGAACACCGGGCCGAAGAATCCCTCGGCGACGCCGAACAACTGCCGAGCCAGCCGCCGTGGTTGCCCGACGGCCGCCACGGCCAGGCCGAATCCGAACCCGGCGAGCATGATCGAGACTCGGGTGGTCTGCGCGATCGCGGCGAGGCCGAAGAGAACGGCCAGGTTGATGCGCAACTCGAGGGCGAACTTGCGCCGCTGGGACCGGTGGTGAACGGTCTTGAGCCAGCCGCGCCGCCCGGCGGCCCGGAGGGCGGCGTACACGCCGACAGCGCACGCCACCACCGCGAGCGCACCCAGAGCCGCTGTCCCGGCGCGGGCCGGATCGATCGCCAAGGGCAGCGCGACGATGCAGGCGGCGTCGGCCAACGCGACCTGGGGGAGCAGTTGCAGGACCGGGGTGCCCTCGAGCCGGGACTCGGTGATGATCGGCAGGAGGAGAGCGGCCGAGGAGGACGAGAGCAGGACCGCGTACAGGATCGCGTGGCCGGTATCGAAGAGGCGGGCGATGAGCAGGGCCATCGGCACGGAGGCGGCGACCACGGTGACGGCGCGGAGCAACCCGACCGGCAGAGCCTGGCGCAGCCGGGGGTCACCGACCGGCACGTGGGAGCCGGCGACGAACATGACGAGGGCGAAGCCGATGGTGGCCAGCAGTGCGAAGGTCGGTTCGGCGGCATCCAATCGGTCCAGCACCATCGGGCCGAGAGCCACGCCGGCCAGGAGTTCACCGACGACGACGGGAAGTCCCCACCGGCGCGGGAACGCCAGCAGCGGACCGATGATGCCGGCCGCGCAGATCAACGCCAGTAGAGCGAAACTCATCTCCGGCCCTCGATGCCCACGGTGGGCCGACCACCCTGGCGAGGCTGGACGAGGATGGCCGGCGACGGCAGCCCCGGGCGCACCGGAGGATGGCGTCACCCGAGCGTAGGCGGATGTTCGCCGCCGTGGGCATCGGACGGTGTATCTGCAGCAGCACGCGCTCGCCTGGGTGATCGCGACCGTGGTGCTCAACGCGGTGCGGGAATGCTGGTACAGCGCGCCCGCGGCCACGCCGCCGATGAGCGCCCCGGCGCCTTGCCCGGCCGCGAACAGGCGTAGCCGGTGGCGGCACCAGGTCGGCCAGCGACCGTGGCCGACATGCCGCTGTCAGGGTCTTGCGGCCCTGCCGTGGCGTCGGCCGGAGTCCGACGGTAGAGGCGTGGCGGTGGGCGCGCGGCCCGTCGGCGAGGTGTGGAGGACTCTATGCGGCAGCAGCGGGAGAGGGCGCTGTTCCTGGCCACGACGGTGTTGTTGCTGGCCGGTCTGGCGGTGACAGCGGCGGGTGCCCGGCAGGCCGCGGAGGTGGTGTGGGGGGCCGCGACGCTGCTCGGTCTGCTGTACTCGACGGCGTCGCTGATCACGGCGGCGCGGCGGCGCGAGGCCAGCGTCGACGTGATCGCCTGGCTGGCGCTGGTCGGTGCGCTGTGGGTCGGTGAGGCCTTCGCGGGCGCGATGATCGCGGTCATGCTGGCCAGCGGTGTGCTGCTGGAGGCGCGGGCCGCTGCCCGGGCCCGCCGTGAGCTCAGCGCGCTGGCGGCCCGGGCGCCGCGGACCGCCCGGCGTGACACCGCGTCCGGTCCGGTGGAGGTGCCGGTCAGCGAGGTGACCGTCGGTGACCGCCTCGTGGTCGGCTCCGGGGAGATCGTGCCGGTCGACGGCCGGCTGCTCGGTCCCGCGGTGCTCGACGAGTCCGCCCTGACGGGGGAGCCGCTGCCGGTGGAACGGCACGCCGGCGAGGACGTCCGCAGCGGAGTGGTGAACGCGGGCTCGCCGGCGCGGCTGACGGCCACCGCGACGGCGGAGGCCTCCACGTACGCGGGCGTGGTGCGTCTGGTCGAGCAGGCCCAGGCGGGCAGCGCCCCGTTCGTGCGGATAGCGGACCGTTTCGCGGTGGCGTTCGTGCCGGTGACACTGCTGCTGGCCGGCCTCGCCTGGGCGTTTACCGGAGATCCGGTACGGGCGGTGGCGGTCCTGGTGGTGGCCACGCCCTGCCCGTTGCTGCTGGCCGCACCGATCGCGATCATGTCGGGGATCTCCCGGGCGGCCCGGAGCGGGGTGATCGTCAAAGGCGGAGGCGCCCTGGAACAGCTGGCCGCCGGCCGGGTCCTGCTGTTCGACAAGACCGGGACGCTGACCGCCGGCCGGCCGGTGCTCACCGACGTGGTGACACCCGTCGAGGCGCACCTGCCCGCGGCCGAGGTCCTGCGCCTCGCCGCAAGCCTGGACCAGAGCTCCGCGCACGTCCTGGCCGGTGCGATCGTGACCGCCGCCCACGATCGCGCACTGGCGTTGACCGCGCCGGAGGAGGTGCACGAGCGGCACGGCTACGGCCTGGAGGGCATGGTCGACGGCCACCGGGTCCGGCTGGGCAAGGCGGCGTGGATCGTCCACGGTCCCCTGCCGGGGTGGGTGCGGCACGCCCGGCGGCGGCCCGCGCTCGACGGCTCGCTGAGCGTCTTCGTGGCGGTCGACGACGTGCCCGCCGGGGTGCTGCTGCTGGAGGATCCGGTACGCCCGCAGGCGCCCCGCATGATCCGGGCGATGCGCGCGGCCGGTGTCACCCGCGTCGTGCTGGTGACCGGTGACCGCGCCGAGACCGCGGAGACCGTCGGACGGATCGTCGGCGTCGACGCGGTGCACGCCGACTGCGACCCGGCCGACAAGCTGAGCCTGGTCCGCGCCGAGCAGGAGAGCGCCCCGACGATCATGGTCGGCGACGGCGTCAACGACGCGCCGGCGCTGGCCGCCGCGGGGGTGGGGGTCGCCCTCGCGGCCCGCGGGGCGACCGCGTCGGCCGAGGCCGCCGACGTGGTCCTCATCGTCGATCGCCTCGACGCGCTGGCCGACGCCATCCTCACCGCGCGGCGCTGCCGCACCGTCGCGGTCGGGGCGGTCACGGTCGGGATGGGCCTGTCGGCCGTGGCGATGCTGGTGGCGGCGGCCGGCTACCTGCCACCCGCCGCCGGTGCGCTGCTGCAGGAGGGCATCGACGTGGCGGCCATCGCCATCGCCCTGACGGCGTTGCTGCCCGCGCCGTCGCACACCGTCGCGATGACACCCGCCGACGTCGTCACCGCCCAGCGGCTCTACGCCGAGCATCGTGACGTGCGGCCGCTGGTCGAGCAGGTGCGCACGGTCGCGGACGCCCTGAACCGGGCGCCGTACGACCTGGGCCCGGTTCGTGACCTGCTGGAGCAGCTGGAGGCGCGGTTGCTGGCGCACGAGCAGGCCGAGGAGGCGGAACTGCTGCCGATCATGGCGCGGGCGCTCGGCGGGGTGGAGGCGACCAGCGGGCTCAGCCGCACTCACGCCGAGATCGAACACCAGATCGGGCGCCTGCGCCGGACGGTGGACGACCTGGTGCAGCAGGTGGAGCCGGAGGACGTCACCGACGTACGGCGCTTGCTGTACGGCCTCTACGCGATCCTGCGGCTGCACAACGCCCAGGAGGAGGAGGGCGCGTTCAGCCTGGTTCCCGAGCCTGGTACGCCCGGTGCCGGAGTCAGCGGACTTCGCCACCGTGGGTAGCGCCGGCGCTCAACCCGCGGGGGTGATCAGGCCGTAGTGGCCGTCGTAGCGGTGGTAGAGCAGCCGGCCGCGCCCCTCCGTCACGTCGGCGAAGAACAGGAACGGCTGATCGGTCAGGTTGAGGCGGTCGACCGCCTCGGCGAGGGTGAGCCGGGGAGCCGGGCGGTTGCTGACCGTCAGCGGCACGGCGGTCGCCGGGGCCGGCCGATCGGCCGGGCGCAACCGAGCCAGCCGGTAGCCGGTGGGGCCGGCCCGGTAGACCACGGCGTCCTGCCCGGTGGTCTCGTCGGTGAACAGGTGCACGTCGTAGTCGAGCAGGTCCATGTCGAAAACGGCTTCGTCGGGCGTCGTCCGGGCCGGCTCGTACGACTTGTGCCGCACCACCTGGCGTTCCTGTGCGGGCCGTGGGAAGTGGGCGAGCGGGTGCCGACCGGCCGAGCCGTGCCGCCACCCCTCGGGCCCCGGCCGGGAGCCGCGACGTGCCTCCCAGTGCCGGGCTGCCCGGGACAACCGGCGCCGCAGCCGATCCTCCAGCAGGTCGACCGCCTCCCGCATGGTCGGCGCGGTGACCTCACCCCGTAGCAACCGGCCGTCGAGGTCCACGTTCGCTTGTGCGCGGGCGGGCCGGGACACTCGCGTGTCCTCGCAGTAGCTGAGTTTCAGGCGTACGTGCGGGATCGGCCGCCGGGTGTGGCGGCAAGCCTGGAGAACCTTGTGCCGGGCATAGGCGACCAGATCGGCGGGCACCCGGCCGTGCGTCACGACCTCGATGCCGGTCGCCGTGGTCGGTTGCGGTCCGCTCATGCGTATCCACCCCTGAACACGGTCAGGCACCCACCGGCGGGTCAGGCCAGCCACCGATGGCGGGGGTGACCATCATGGCGGTGCGTGGTCGTTGGCCCGAGAGCCGCTTTCCGTCGCCACCGAGGTGCTACACCTGCGCGCCGGTGGGTGCATCTCCATGGTTGCTCGGTGCCGGCGGGCCGGGCAGGGGCACAAGTCCCGACCTCGTCCGGTGCCGACGCCCCGCGGCCGAGGAGAGGACCGCCCCCGGGGTCCGGGTGGGTCGGCTCCGCGGACCGGGACCTTCGTCCCTGCTGATCGAGACGGCTCGCGTACCACTGTGGGCAGTACGGAGGTGATCCCCATGCTGTCACTGGTCATCGTCATCCTGAGCCTGTCGGCGCTCGCCTACTTCGCGGCGCGGCCCGCCTTCCGGGCAGCGAGGACCCGGAAGCCCGAGGTGGACGCCACCCCGCGGTCCGCCACCTCGGTACCGGAGCCGACGACACTGGAAGGTGCGTTGAGCGGGCAACTGATGCGCGGTGAGATCAGCCGCTCGCACTATCGCAGTGTGATGCAGCGGCTGGCCTCCCGCGATGATCAGGAGCATCCGTTCGTGGTGCCCGAAGCGGGTGATTCCGGCACCGCCCAGTGAGAACGGGTGCCGGGCCACCGGTGATGGGGTCGTTCGGCTCTGTGCCCGCCGCCGGCTCGGCGCGGATGGTGAAGAGGTGACCGCCACGGCGTCCCTGTCCCGGTCGGCGCTCGCCGAGGTCGTGCGCCTTCGGCCGTTCCGCCGGCTGTGGCTGGTGTTCGGGCTCTCGTCGCTCGGTGACTGGCTCGGACTGCTGGCGACGTCCTCGTTCGCGTCGGCACAGCTCAGCTCGCCGGCGGCGCAGGGGGCGGCCTTCGGCGGGGTGATCGTCGTGCAACTGCTGCCCTGGCTGCTGCTCGGCCCGCTCGCGGGTGTGCTGGCCGACCGGTACGACCGCCGGCACATCATGGTGTCGGTCGACGTGACGCGCTTCGCGCTGTTCGCCTCGATCCCGGCCGTAGCGGCGCTGACCGATGAGCATGCGGTGGCGGTCGGCTGGGCGGCGGTCGCCTCCTTCACCGCCCAGGTCGGCGCGATGTTGTGGGCCCCGGCCAAGGAGGCAGCGGTGCCCAACCTGCTCCCGGCACGACGGTTGGAGACCGCCAACCAGTTGACCATCATCACCACGTACGGCGTCACACCGGTGCTGGCCGCGCTGGTGTTCGCCGGGACGTCCCGGCTGCCGGCCATCGGTGACGGCGGCGCGGCCGTCACCGCCCTCTACTTCGACGCCTTGACGTTCCTGGCCTGCGCGGCCGTGGTCGGGTTCGGGGTCCGCGAGATCTCCGGGCGCGGCCGGGCGGTGCCCGCCGAGGACTCGCGGGCGGCGATCAGGGCCGGCCTGCGCTGCCTGGCTCGTACCCCGTTGTTGCGTGGCCTGGTGGTGGGGCTGCTCGGGGCATTCGCCGGTGCGGGCATCGTGGTCGGCGCGGCGCGCTTCTACAGTCGATCCCTCGGTGGTGGCGACGCCACCTTCGGGCTGTTGTTCGGTGGCCTGTTCGTCGGGTTCGGCCTGGGCGTCCTGGTCGGTCCGCAGGTGGTGGGCCGGCTCTCGCGGCGCCGCGTGTTCGGTCTGTCCGTGCAACTGGCCGCGGTGGGCGTGGTGCTGCTGGCGGTCACCCCGTCCCCGGCCGTGGCGCTGCCCGAGGTCGCTCTGGTCGGTGCGGGCGCCGGCATGGCCTTCCTGTGCGGCATCACCCTGATCGGGGCAGAGGTGCCCGACGACGTCCGGGGCCGGGTGTTCAGCCTGATCCAGTCCATGACCCGGGTCGTGCTGCTGCTGACCGTCGCGGCCGCCGGCACGCTCGCCGGGCTGACCTCCGCCCTGCGGATGACCGTGGGGCCGGTGGACGTGCCCGTGGACGGCAGCCGGGCGCTGTATCTGCTCGCCGGATTCTGCGGTATGGCGGTCGGCCGGTTCGCGCTGCGGCGGATGGACGACCGGAGCGACATTCCGTTGCCGCGGGATGTGTGGCACGCCGTGACGCGGCGAGCGGACCGGGAACGCCGGTAGCAGGTCAGCTGCGGGCGATCAGCACCGGGCAGTCGGCGTGGTGCAGCAGCTGCTGACCGACCGAGCCCAGCAGGGTCCCGGTCAGCGTGCCGTGGCCGCGGCTGCCGACCACCACCAGCTGAGCGTGGTGCGAGGCACCGACCAGCAGGCCCGCGGCCGTGCCGGTCGCGACCTGGAGTTCGACGTCGACGTCCGGGAACTCACTGCGGAGACCGGTCAGCAGTCTGTCGACCTCGTTGGTGTGCGACTTGGCCACCGCCTCCGGGTCGGCCGGCAGGATCGGTGCCATGCCGGGGGTGACCGGCGGCAACGGCTCGGCGTAGGCGTGCACGGCGAGAACCGGCGCGCGTCGGCGGCGGGCGGCGGTGAAGGCGGCGCGCAGGGCCGGCCGGCAGCCGGCGGAACTGTCCACACCCAGCACGACGGGCCCGTCGATGGCCAGCGTCCGGCCACGCACCACCACGGTGGGGCACGGCGCGTGGGTGGACACCCGCTGGCTGACCGAGCCGAGCATCAAGCTGGTGAAGCCGCCACGACCGCGATGGCCGACCACGAGCAGGGCGGCATCCGTGGCCTGCTCGATCAGCACCGCGGCCGGGTCGCCGGGAACGGCCATGGTGTGCACGGTGACCCGGGGCGCCAGCGTATTGATCATGCGGAGGGCGTCGGCCACGATGGTCTCCGCCAGGTCGGTGGCGTGCGTCAGGTCGCGGCGCGGCAGCCCGGGCGTGACGGCCCAGGTCGGGTCGTAGGCGTTCAGGACGGTCAGCGTGGTGTCGCGGCGTTGTGCCTCCACGGCGGCCCAGCGGACGGCCGCGTCGGCCGGGGCGGAACCGTCGGTGCCGACGAGAACGGTTGCGGATGTGTCCATCACGGGTCCCTTCCCCGGTTCGGCCCCGGGCCTCGGTCACCGGCCTGCGGCTCACCTGAGGTCCAGACTAGGCCGGTGGCGGCGGGCCGGGCAGGGTCGTTCGGTCCGGGCCGGGGGTCAACGGTTCCAGGACGACCACGGGGTCTCCGACGGACGCAGCGCCGCGTACGCATCCAGATTCTTGTCGATCCGGCGCCAGCGCTCCCACAGCCGGGCCCGCTCGTCGCCGGTCGCGACCCGGGCGATCACCCGTTGCCGGCCGTCCCGGGTGATCACGGTCGCCTCCGGGTCGGCCCGCAGGTTGAGCCACCAGGCGGGCGTACCGGCACCCCACCCGTTCATCGCCAGAGTGACCAGGTGAGCGTCGTCCTCGAGGTAACCGAGGATGACGCTGCGGGTCCGTCCGGTACGCCGCCCGGTGGTGGACAACCGCAGCGCACCCCAGCCGCCGGCGCGCGGTCGCCACAGCCCCACCCGACCGTTGGTGGCCCGATACAGGCCACGGTGTGCCGACCACGCCACACGGATGAACCAGCGTGGCGGCAACCACGGCTTGCGGCCCCGGGACTCGATCGGCATCGCGACCTCCCGCACGACCGCCGACTGCGGTCATCCGTACCGGACGCTAGTCGGGCTCCGGGCCCGCCCGGCAGGGCCGGGGGACCGGTCGACGAGGAGTCGTTCGGCCCTGCCGCCGGACGGTCGACCGGGTTCCACCGGTGCGGGACCTATGTCCCGGGCCGGACCCGCCCGGCGCCTCTGGCCCGCCGGCGCCTCGCGCGCTGCACTGAGGTCGCAGGCCGGCTCAGTCGGCCGGCTGCCGGTATCCGAGGAGGCGGCATGTCCATCGTCCGGCTGGAACATCTCACGAAGACTTTCGGCGGCAGGACCGCGGCGGTCGACGATGTGAGCCTGAGCATCGACGACGGCGAGTTCCTGGTGCTGGTCGGACCGTCCGGCTGCGGTAAGTCGACGATCCTGCGCATGATCGCGGGGCTGGAGGAGGTGACCTCCGGTGACGTCCTGATCGACGGCGAGCCGGTCACCGCCTGGCCGCCCAAGCAACGCGACATCGCCATGGTGTTCCAGAACTACGCGCTCTACCCGCACATGACGGTGCAGGAGAACATGGCGTTCGCGCTGAAGCTGCGCCACGTCCCCGCCCCGCAGCTGACGACGCAGGTGGCGGACACCGCTCACCTGCTCGGCCTGTACGAGTTGCTGGACCGCAAACCCAAGGCGCTCTCCGGAGGTCAGCGGCAGCGGGTCGCCATGGGACGCGCACTGGTGCGTAAACCGCGGGTGTTCCTGCTCGACGAGCCGCTGTCCAACCTCGACGCCAAACTGCGGGTGTCGATGCGGGCCGAACTGGCCCGGTTGCACCAGCGTTACCGGATCACCACCGTGTACGTCACCCACGACCAGGTGGAGGCCATGACGCTCGGCGACCGGATCGCGGTGCTGGACCAGGGCCGGCTGCAGCAGGTCGGCCGTCCGGAGGAGCTCTACCTGGCGCCGGCGAACCGCTTCGTCGCCGGGTTCATGGGCTCGCCGAGCATGAACTTCGCCACCGTGCGCCTGCGCGGTGGGGAGCGGGTCACGGCCGCGCTGGACGGTCTCGAGCTGGAGATCCCGGACGCGGCGCGGCGCTACCCGGGCCTGGCCGAGCACCTCGGGTCGGCGGTGGTGCTGGGGCTGCGCCCGGCCGCGTTGTCGCTGGCCGGACCGGGCGACCCGGCGGTGATCGAGGTCGTACCGCTCGGTGTCGAGGCGCTCGGCGACGAGAAGCACGTGCTGTTCGAAGCACCCCGGGACGGGAGCCGGGACGAGCAGCGGCAGACCGGTGTCGTGCCGGTCGCGGTCGAGGACACCTCCGGTACCAGGCTGTGGACCGCCAAGGTCACGCAGCAGGCCGACCTGGCCATCGGCCGGCCGGTCCGGCTCGCGATCGACGTGAGCAAGGCGTATTTCTTCGACGCGACCAGCGGTCAGGCCATCGCGCAGGTGGGACCGGACGCGGCGACCGGGGCGGGTGCACCCGGACCGCGGACGGCGGACGCGGGGCTCGCGGTGTAGCGGCGGGTGGCGCGGCGGCCACCGACCAGCGGATCCGGCCCGGCGGTGAGCACCGCCGGGCCGGACACGTCGCCGATCAGGAACCGGTCAGCACCGGCGGCACCGACGGTGTGGGCGGCTGCCCTGCCAGCGGAGGCGGGCTGTGCCGGCGGCCGAGGCCGACCCCGCCGAGAATGATGAGCGTCACCGCGAGCAGGAACAGCAGGACGCCGGTGATCAGCAGACCGGAGCCCAGCCCGGCCAGCCCGGGCACCTGGACCGCCCCGGTGACGTCCGCGGTGACCGCCGGGGAACCGTCCAGGTTGGCGATGACGACGGCGTACCGGCAGTCGGTGACCGCCCACTGCAGGGTCGCGGTGCCCGTACCCGAGGACTGGGCCAGCCAGAAGGACTGGTCCGCGGGGCCGGTGGCCGGCCGTAGCGGCCCGGTGGCCCGCTCGTACCGGGCCCGGCCCGAGGTGAAGCCGACCAGTTCGTCGTGCGCGGTTCCGGTGAGCCAGGTGTCGACCGCGGACTGCGGCGCGATGCCGACGAACAGGGCACGGCCGGACGGCGAGATCGCGGACACCCGGAGCCCGCCGACGTCGGCGGCCGTCCGGGTCCACACCCCGGCATCGGTGATGGTCAGGTTCTCCGCGGTGATCGCCGCGGTGCTGCTTTCGGCCCGCAGTTCCGGGCTGGTCACATAGCCGGCGCCGTCCCGGGCGGCGTTCAGGCCGAGAAGCACCCCGCCGCCGACACCCAGCCCGATCCCCGGGGCGAGCAGCAGGACCCCGACGACCAGGGCGATGACCGACCCGGCCGCCGACGGGCGCGCCGGATGCACCGGCGGATCCGCCGCGACCGGGGCGTCCGGCACCGGGTCGGGTTCGGTCGCGCCCTGATCCAGGCGCAGCGGCGGGTAACGAGGAGTTAGCAGCATCAGGTAGGCCGCCACGCGCAGACCCCACCGGGCCAGGCCGAGCAGCAGATCATGAAGGCCACGCGGGTAGCGTCCGGTGAACAGCAGGGCGACGGCACCGATCAGCAGCACGGTCAGAGTGATGCTGAGCGGCGCGTACCAGTAGGCGTCACCGACACCGGCCGAACGGCTGGCCGCGCCGTTGAGCGCGCCCAGAACGAACAGGTGGGGCAGGGCGAACAGCCAGGCCACCAGCGGCAACCAGCGCGGGATCCGTTCCGGCGGGTCCAGATGCAGCCGGGCCGGGAAGTCCGGGACGTCGGCGAGGGTGAACGGCGGGTAGACGTCCGTGCCGAGCACCTCGTAGCCGTAGTAGCCGACCCGCCAGCTCCAGCGCAGCACCCCGAGGTTGTAGGCGCGGATCGACGCCGGATAGCGGCCGGTGAACAGCACGGCCAGGTAGGCCGCCAGGGTGAGCACCACCACGCCGGTCCAGAGGACCAGCAGCACGACGAAGTGTGGGATCAGCAAGAGCCACTTGATCAGCCAGAGCCCACGGCTGAGGGGTTCGTCGCGTCGCGCCTCAACCTGTAGTGGATAGCGGTCCATGACACCTCCCTTTTCTCCTCAGCACACCGCTGGTCCCGGCGGCCGGGCAGGGCCGAACGTCCCGGCTCGCGCGCACCAGGAGGTCCTCCGGCCCTGCCCGAGCCACCGGGACCGACCTAGCGTGGTGACATCGGGACCGTGTCTCGAGGTGCACGTCCGTCGAGCCGGCCACCGCGGGGCGGCGGCCGCGAAAGGAGGGGCGATGACCATGTCTGTCCCGCCGGCGCGGGGAATCCTCACCGAATGCGTCCGGGTCGCGACCGCCGCGCCGTCGCTGCACAACAGCCAGCCGTGGCTGTTCCGGATCGTCGGCGCGGCGATCGAGGTGTACGCCGACCCGAGCCGCCGCCTCCCGGTGGCGGATCCGGACGGCCGCGAACAACTGCTCAGCGTGGGCGCCGCCGTCTTCACCCTCCGGGTCGCCGTCCGGCGCGCCGGTTACGCCGTACGAATCGAGGCTTTTCCGTCCGCCGAGGATCCGGCACTCGCCGCCCGGGTCACGGCCGTGCGCCCGACGCGCGTCGACCGTGACATCGAGACCCTCGCCGCCGCGATCCCGCACCGGCACACCAACCGCGCACCGTTCGCGAACGTTCCGGTGCCCCCGGAGCCGCTGCGGCAGATCCGCGCTGCGGCCCGCCGGGAGGGTACGGCGCTGACCGTCGCGGACGCGCACGCCCGCGACGCCATCCTGGAGATGGCCCGCTCCGCTGATCGCCGGCTGAAGGCCCGGCCGGACTACCTGGCCGAGCTCAGTCACTGGACGGGCAGCCAGGTGCGCCACGACGGCGTGCCGAGCTGGGCGGTGGGTCCGTGGGACGCGCTGGAGACGGTGCCGATCCGTGACTTCGGGCAGTTCGTGCCGGGACCGCGGACGAGCGAGCCGTTCGAGCCGCACCCGACGATCGTGGTGCTGGCCACCGACTCCGACACACCCCGCGACTGGCTGCGCGCCGGCCAGGCGCTGCAGCGGGTGTTGCTCACCGCGACCTGGCTGGGTCTGGCCACCACTCCGATCAGCCAGCCGGTCGAGGTGCCGTCGGTCCGGCGGATGCTGACCACGCCGCCGACCCGGGCACAGATGGTGCTGCGGATCGGGTACGGCCGGATGACCGGGCGCACCCCGCGGCGGCCGCTCACCGAGGTGTTGCTCGCCGGTGAGAACGTCACCGGCCGGGGCACCGGCGGGGTGGCGACCGCCCGGTGACCGGCGCTACGAGGACGCCGACGCCCGCGGGGACGCCGGGGGCTCACTGGTGGGCGTGGTCGTGCTCGGACGGGTGGATGGTGACGGGCCGGCCGAGGAGGGCTCGGCGGAGGCACTCGGCGACGGACTGGAGCCGGATGACGACGAGGGGGAAGGGGACGGCGGGGAAGGCGAGGAGGCCGGCGCCGACGGGTGCGTGCTCGGGTGACCGGGCGCCGGGCCACCACCACCGCCCGGTGCGGTCGAGACCGGTGCCGACGGCGTCGTGGAGATCGAGGTGCTGGGCCGCGGGGTGCTGGCCGGGAACCAGCCGAACGGGTCGGCGAGCGCGAGTGCGCCGCCCACGCCGAGCACCACCAACACCGCCGTCAGGAGCGCGATCAGCACCGACCGGCGCCGGGACCGTTCCGCCGGCGGTTCGACGGGGGGCGACGTACGGCCCGTACGCAAGGAGTCGATCCGGACCGTCGTCGCCGCCGTGGTCGCCGGCGCCGCGCGCACGGCGTGGTCGGCCGCCACGGCCATTGCCGTAGCCGACGGGAACCGGGCCGCCGGGTCCTTGGCCATCGCGGTGCTGACCACGTCGCGCACCGGTGCCGGGACTTCCGCCGGCAGCGGGGGCGGATCGTCCTCGAGGTGCTGCATCGCGATCGCTACCGGGTTGTCGCCGAGGAACGGCGGGTGGCCGGCCAGGCAGTGGTACGCCACCACGCCGAGCGCGTAAAGATCGGCGGCCGGCCCCACGGAACGCTTGGCGACCTGCTCGGGCGAGATGTAGACGGCCGTGCCCACCACCTCGTTCACGCCGGTCAGCGCCGCGGAGCGAGCCGACTGGGCGACGCCGAAGTCGACCAGGACGACGGTCCCGTCCGAAGCGATGATCAGGTTGGCGGGTTTGACGTCGCGGTGCACGATGCCGGCGTCGTGGGCGGCCTGCAGCGCGCGGGCGACCTGCGCGACGATCGACATGGTCTCGGCCGGGCCGAGCCGGCCCCGTGCGGCGATCCGCCGGTCCAGCGGCTCACCCTGCACCCGGGCCATGACCAGGTAGGCCTCGTCACCCCGGCCCCCGCCGAAGTCGTACACGTCGGCGATGCCGGGGTCGTGCAGGGCGGCCATGGCCCGGGCCTCGTGCTGGAACCGGCTCTGGAACTGCGGATCGACCGCCCGGTCGGCGTGCAGCGTCTTGACCGCGACCGCGCGGTTCAGCACCGTGTCGGTGGCGTCCCACACCTCGCCCATCCCGCCGGCGGCGATCCGGTCGTCCAGCCGGTAGCGGGCGCCGAGCAGTTCTCCCGTGCGGTGCGGCATCTCCGGCCTCCTCTCGATTCATCGGCCGGTGCCGGCCGGGACGGCCACGCCGCCGACGCGGCGCAGCTTCTGCCAGCGCTGCCTGCGCCCGGTCAGGGCGGTCAGCGCGGAGTACATGAGCACCAGGTACATCAGCTGGCGGTAGGCGACCTGCTGCAGCGGCAGGGTCCACAGCGGGTGCAGCGGCTCGTGGTCGAGCCGGAACGCCACCACCGCGGTCAGCGTCTGCACCGCGGTCATGGCGAGCCAGGCCTCGCGGTGGCCGAGGACGGCGAAACCGTAGAGCGCCATGATGTCCAGCAGCGGTGCCAGCAGCGGCAGGAGCACGGTGAACAGGGCGATGAGGAGCAGGCCACGCCGCCCGAACCGCCCGGACCGGCCGGGTTCGACCACCGCACGCCGATGCTTCCACAGCGCCTGCATGGTGCCGAAACTCCACCGGAAACGCTGCCGCCACAGCTGGCGCAGCCCGGTCGGCGCCTCGGTCCAGGCGTACCCCGCTCGGATCGGCGAAGACCGGTGGCGGCATCCCGTCGAGGGGCGCCACGTCGGTGCGTGCCCGCTCCAGCGGCGGCACCCGGCCGATCACCGGACCGGCGTGCACCCGTCCGGCTACCCGTCCCACCGCACGGGGCGCCGGTCCTGCTCGCCGTCGCCGAGCCATGCTTCGACGCTAAGCGCCCGACCGTACGGCCGGAGGTTCCGAAAGTCCCGGTCCGCCTCGCGGAAGGACCCGCACCTACCACTCGGCCCGCTCGTCCGGAAGGGTAATCGGTCTCTGGCTCTGCCGGTCCCCGCTCGGCACCGTCGGAGGTGAACGGCCGGTTCAGGTGCACCGGCGCTCCGGAGGGGGAGATCGTGGACGGGTCGACCGGCGCCCGGGTGCTGCTCTGCTACGACGGCTCGGTAGCGGCCGGAGCCGCGATCGAGGTCGCGGCCCGGCTCCTGCCGCATGCCCGGGCCCACGTGGCGTTCGTGTGGGCCCCGCCGTTCGGCAGCGCGGCGTTGCGGCACCGGTTGTGGCACGGCACGAGCGAGATCAACGAGTTCGTGGCGGCCATCGAACGCGAGGGCAAGGCAGAGGCCACCCGGTTGGCCGCGGTGGGCGTCGCCCTGGCCGCCGCCTACGGATGGGCCGCCGAACCGCTGGTCCGGCGCACCTACGGCGGGGAGGGCCTGCAACTGGCCGAGATCGGCGGGGAGATCGGCGCAGACCTGATCGTGCTGGGCTCGCGCGGGCTCGGCGGGGCGCAAGCGGTCCTCGGCAGCGTCTCCGATCTCGTCGTCCACTACGCCCGGTGCCCCGTGCTGGTGGTTCCGTATCCCCTGCTGGAGGCGGAGCGCGCGGTCCTGGACGTCGGGCCGGTCGTGGTGGGCTGGGACGGCTCGCCCGGGGCGACGGCGGCCCGGCAGATCAGCGCCCGGCTGTTCCCGGGGCGCCCGGTGGTGCCGGTCTTCGTCGCCGACGGCGACGAGCGTACCGCCCGGACGATCCCCGGCCTGGTGGAGGCGCACCATGCCGACGGCCACCTGGAACACGGGCGGTCGACGGCCGCGGCGCTGGCGGGCCAGGCCCGTGCCCTCGACGCCGCGCTCGTCGCGGTCGGTTCCCGCGGGCGGTCGGCGGTGCGCGAGATCCTGCTCGGCAGCGTCGCCATGGCCATGCTGCATCACGTCCACCGGCCGGTGCTGGTGGTGCCGCACCGCGAGACGCCGGCGTCGCCCGGCACTCCGCCGTGACGCTGACGTCGCCGGCACCTCGTCACTCTCACCGGCCGATCGGGCCGGGACGGTTGCGGCCGAGCCGTTCGTGCGCGGACACCCAGTCGCCGTGGATCACCGCCGCGGCCAGGGACACCTCACCGGCGAGCACGGTCGCGGCGCAGATCTCGGCGAGCTTGCCGGCGTTGCCCGGCCCGGCGCAGCCGAGCAGGTCCAGGCAGGCGCGCTGGGTGGGCAGGCCGGTGCCACCACCGCAGGTGGCCACGATCAGCGCGGGCAGGGTGATCGACCAGTAGTAGTCGCCGGAGTCCAGCAACTGGGTGTAGCTGAGCGCGGCGTGCGACTCGGCGACGTTCGCGGCGTCCTGCCCGGTGGCGATGAAGAGCGCGGCCAGGCCGTTCGCGGCGTGGGCCCCGTTGCCGGCCGCACCGGCCAGCAGCGTCCCGGTCGCGCCGGCCTGCCGCCAGCGGAACAACTCGGCGGTGTCGACCCCCATGGCGTCGTGCAGCGCGGCGCGGGAGAGCACCGCCTCGGCCACCACCCGCCGGCCGCGGGTCAGCAGGGTGTTGATCTGCGAGTGCTTCTTGTCGGTGTCGATGTTGCCGGACAGCAGGTATGCGGGGTGTTCCGGATGCGTCGCCGCGATCCACTGACAGGCCGCCGCGGCAGCCCGGCTGGTCAGGTTCTGCCCGGCCGCGTCCCCGGTCGTGAAGTTCAGGCGCAGGTAACGCAGCGGGCCGACCTGGAACTGGTCGATGTCGCGCAGCCGCCCGTGCCGCGTGGTGCCCTCGGCCACCCGCTTGATCTCGTCGAACCGCGCCGAGACCCAGGCGCCGAAGTCGCGGGCCGCCGCGGCGGACGCGAACGAGAACACCGGGCCACGCTGCATCGACTCCTCGACGACCGTCGTGCTGACACCGCCGCACGCGGTCAGCAGCCGCATGCCGCGGCTGTAGCTGGCCACCAGCGCGCCCTCCGTGGTCGCGAGCGGGACGAGGAAATCGCCCCGGGCGTGTTCCCCGTGGATGCGGAGCGGTCCGGCGACGCCCAGCGGTACCTGCGCGACCCCGATGAAGTTCTCGATGTTGCCGCGGGCCGCCGCCGGATCGAATCCGGTGGTGACGCTGGACAGGTCGGCCCCGGTGTACTCGGCGAGCATCGCCCGGCGGCGTCGCGCCATGGCCTCGGTGTGATCGTCGGCGGGGTCCCGGGGGATGTGCGGGCCGGTGCGCGCGGGGGAGTCGGTCGTCGACATGGTTATCACCTCGGACCATGCTGACCGGCCCCGCGGTGGCCGGGGCAGAGCCGGAGGTCCCGGCACGCCCGGCCGGCCGGGGGGCGCCGCCGCGGCGGTCCGACCCCGGAGCGGGACCAAAGGCCCTGTCGGCGGCGATCGGGGGCGGGCCAGGCTGGACGCAGCGAAGGCAAGGTGTCGATCCTGTTCCGACGGGTCGTGGCGACCGGGACCTGACGGTGCGGCGCGACGGCCGGCGGCGTGGCTCGAGGAGGTGCCATGCGATCCGGTGACGCAGCGGTGCTCATCGACGTGGCGGACCTGTCCGCGCTCTTCGGGGCCCTGCACCGTCGCGGCTACACGATCGTCGGCCCGACGGTCCGCGACGGGGCCGTCGTGGTCGCCGAACTCGGCGGCGCGCAGGAGCTCCCGTACGGCTGGGGGGTCGATACCGAGGCCGGTCACTACCGGCTGCGGCGCCGTGCGGACGACGCGGCGTTCGCCCACTGTGCCGGGCCGCAGTCGTTCAAGGACGTCCTGCACCCGCCGCGCGCCCGGCTCTGGTCCGCCGACCGGGCCCCCGACGGTACGCCGGAGGTCGTCCCGGAGCCCCCGTCCGAGAAACGGTACGCGCTGTTCGGCGCCCGCCCGTGCGACCTCGCAGCGCTGGGCGTCCTGGACCGGGTACTGACCGGCGGTGACCACCCGGAACCGGTCTACACCGGCCGCCGCGACGGCACGTTCGTGGTCGCGGTCGAGTGCACCGAGCCCGGCGCGACCTGCTTCTGCGCCTCGATGGGCACCGGCCCGCACGCCCGGGACGGCTTCGACCTGGCCCTGACCGAACTCGTTGATCCGGACCACTGTTTCCTGGTCAGGACCGGGTCACCGGCCGGTGCCGAGATCCTGGCGGAGGTGCCCACCCGCCCGGCGCCCGGGGAGACGGTGACCGCCGCGGCCGGCCTGGTGGACCGGGCGGCCGCCACGATGACCCGGCACATGCCGGACGAGCCGCTGCCACCGCTGATCGCCGCGAGCCGGGAGTCCCCGCACTGGGACGACGTCGCGTCGCGATGCCTGACCTGCGGCAACTGCACCATGGTGTGCCCCACCTGCTTCTGCACCACGACCGAGGAGGTCACCGATCTGACCGGTGACCACGTGGAACGCTGGCGGCACTGGGACTCCTGCTTCAGCGTCGACTTCTCCTATCTGCACGGCGGGGCGGTACGCACCAGCGGCCAGTCCCGGTACCGGCAGTGGATCAGCCACAAGCTCGGCACCTGGCCCGAGCAGTTCGGGATGTCCGGCTGCGTCGGCTGCGGGCGGTGCATCGCCTGGTGCCCGGCCGGCATCGACATCACCGCGGAGGCGGCCGCCCTGGCGGCGTCGCGGACCGGTCAGGAGCAGTCATGACCACCGGAACGGCGGGGTACGCGAGCACCGCGGTGAACCCGGCCGTCCCGGTGCCGTACCGGGTCGTGGACCGCCGGGCCGACACCCACGACACGGTCACGATCGAGCTGGCCGCGGTCACCACGACGCTGCCGCCGTTCCAGCCCGGGCAGTTCGCCATGCTCACCGCGTACGGGATAGGGGATGTCCCGATCTCGTTGAGCGCGTGCCGCGACGACCGCCTGGTCCACACGATCCGCGCCGTGGGCGCGGTGACCCGAGCCCTGCACGACGCCCGGCCCGGCGAGGTGGTCGGCGTCCGGGGCCCGTTCGGCACGACCTGGGACGTCGGCTCCGCCACCGGCCGGGACGTGATCGTGGTCGGTGGCGGGATCGGCCTGGCGCCGCTGCGCCCGGTGGTGGAGCACGTGCTGTCCCGGCCCGGGTCCTACCGGCGGGTGGCGGTCCTGGCCGGCGCCCGGTCGCCGGCCGAGCTGCTCTTCACCGACGATCTGCGCCGCTGGACGGGCCCGGCGCAGGTCGAGGTGATCGTGGACCGCCCGGACCGGGGCTGGGACGGGCCGGTCGGCCTGGTCACCTCGCTGATCCCGGAGGTCGACGTGGACCCGGCCGACGCGGTGGCGTTCGTCTGCGGGCCGGAGCCGATGATGCGGTTCACCGCCCGGGCGCTGGTCGGCCACGGTGTGCCGGCCGAGCAGATCCGGGTGTCGCTGGAACGCGGCATGCGCTGCGGCACCGGCTGGTGCGGGCACTGTCAGCTCGGCCCGCTGCTGATCTGCCGGGACGGACCGGTGGTGCCCTACCCGGTCGCCGAGCCACTGCTGAACGTACGGGAGCTGTGATGGACGTGTCGAAGCCGACCCTCGCGGTGTGGAAGCTCGCCTCCTGCGACGGCTGTCAGCTCACCCTGCTCGACTGCGAGGACGAGCTGCTCGCCGTGGCCGGGCGGGTGCGGATCGCGCACTTCCTGGAGGCGTCCCGCGAGGTGCTGCCGGGTCCGTACGACATCTCGCTGGTCGAGGGCTCGGTCACCACCGCGGCGGACGCCGCGCGGATCCGGGCGATCCGGGAACAGTCCCGGACCCTGATCACCCTCGGCGCGTGCGCGACCGCCGGCGGCATCCAGGCGCTGCGCAACCACGCCGACGTCGCCGAGTACACCTCGCTGGTGTACGCCCACCCCGAGTACATCGCCACGCTGGCCACCTCCACGCCGATCGCCGCGCACGTCGACGTCGACTACGAGCTGCACGGCTGCCCGATCGACCGGGGACAGCTGCTCGGGGTGATCTCGGCGCTGCTGGCCGGCCGCAAGCCCGACCTGCCCGCGCACAGCGTCTGCTTCGAGTGCAAACGCCGGCACCGGGTGTGCGTGGTCGTCGCGCACGGCCTGCCCTGCCTCGGGCCGGTGACCCGGGCCGGATGCGGTGCGATCTGCCCGGCGCAGCAGCGCGGCTGCTACGGCTGTTTCGGGCCGATGGAGACACCCAACCTGGCCGCCGAGGCGGAGCTGCTGGGCGCCACCGGCATGGCCCCCGACGACATCGACCGGCTGTACCGGCTCTTCAACACCACGGCGTTCGCCGACCTCCTCGACGCGGCGGGCGAGAAATCATGACGCACCGTTACGAGCGACTGGTCGAGGTGCAGGCGCTGGCCCGCGTCGAGGGTGAGGGCGCCATGCACGTCCGGGTCCGGGACGGCGCGGTCGAGGACGTCCGGCTGGAGATCTACGAGCCGCCGCGCTTCTTCGAGGCGTTCCTGCGCGGGCGCCGGCACACCGAGCCACCGGACATCACCGCCCGGATCTGCGGCATCTGCCCGGTGGCTTACCAGATGAGCGCGTGCGCGGCGATCGAGGACGCGTGCGCGACCACCGTCCACCCGGCCGTCGCCGACCTGCGCCGGCTGCTCTACTGCGGCGAGTGGATCGAGAGCCACACGCTGCACATCTACCTGCTGCACGCCCCGGACTTCCTCGGCTACGACAGCGCCATCGCGCTCGCGCAGGACCGCCGTGACCTGGTCGAGCGCGGCCTGGCACTGAAGAAGGCCGGCAACGACCTGATCGAGCTGATCGGTGGCCGGGCGATCCACCCGGTCAACGTGCGGGTCGGCGGCTTCTACCGGACACCGGCGCCGGCCGAGTTCGGGCCGCTGCGGGAACGGCTGCGGCGGGCGCTGGACGAGGCGCTGGCGACCGTGGCCTGGGTGGCCGGGTTCGACTTCCCGGACTTCGAACACGACCACGAGCTGCTCGCGCTGGTCGAGCCCGGCCGGTACGCGATCGGGTCGGGCCACGTCGCCACCTCCGGCGGGCGCTCGTTCGCCGTGCGGGACTTCGAGGACCACATCGTCGAGGAGCAGGTGCCGCACTCGACGGCGCTGCACGCCCGGCTGGCCGGCGCCGGCCGGTACCTGACCGGGCCCACCGCCCGGTACACCCTGAACCGGCGGTGGCTGACGCCGCTGGCCCGGCAGGCCGCCGACGCCGCCGGGCTGGGGGAGCAGTGCCGCAACCCGTACCGCAGCATCGTGGTACGGGCGGTGGAGACGGTCTACGCGGTCGAGGAGGCGATCCGCCTGATCGACCGGTACGCCCCGCCGCCCGAGCCGGCCGTGCCGGTCCCGCCGCGCGCCGCCGTCGGCCGGGGCGCGACCGAGGCGCCCCGCGGCACCCTGTTCCACCGGTACGAACTGGACGCCGACGGCATCGTCCGGAGCGCCCGGATCGTCCCGCCCACCTCGCAGAACCAGGCCGCCATCGAAGACGATCTGGCCCGGTTCGTCGCCGGCCGGCTCGACCTCGACGACGAGTCGCTCACCGCGCGGTGCGAGCAGGCGATCCGCAACTACGACCCGTGCATCTCCTGCGCCACCCACTTCCTCGACCTGCACCTGGACCGGGGCTGACGTGGACGGCCGGCGAGTGGTCATCGGCGTGGGCAACGAGTACCGCCGCGACGACGCCTTCGGCCTGCGGGTGCTGGGCGAACTGGCCGATCGGCAGGCGTACGACAGCCGCCTGCGCGGCGTGGACCTGCGGATCAGCGACGGTGAACCGACCCGGCTGCTGGACGCGTGGGCCGGCGCCGGGCTGGCCGTCGTGATCGACGTCGCCGACGCGGGCGGGCGCCGCCCCGGCGAGTGGACCGAGCGGGATCTTCCGGACGGCGCGGAGCTGTCCGGTGCGGCCGCGGCGTCCGGGCACACCATCGGGCTGGGCACCACCCTCGCCCTCGGCCGGGCCCTGGGACGGCTACCCGACCGGCTGATCGCGCTGGTCACCTTCGCCGACCAGTTCGGCTTCGGCACCGAGCTCAGCGTCCCGGTCGCCGCCGCGGTGCAACCGGTGGTGGACCGGGTCTGCGCGCTGGTGGGCACCCGGTGACCGCGGTCGGCGAGGTACCGGCCTGGCGGGTGCGGGTGCGCGGCACCGTGCAGGGTGTCGGCTTCCGGCCCTTCGTGCACCGGGTCGCGACCGGGCTCGGGCTCGACGGCGCGGTCCGCAACGACGGCGGTGAGGTGGTCATCGAGGTCGCCGGCCCGGAGGCGGCGGTGCGGCGGCTGGTCGGGTCGCTGCGCCGGGAGGCACCGGCCGCGGCCGTGGTCACCGAGGTCACGGTCAGCCGGGCGACCACGGTGCCGGCTCCCGGGTTCCGGGTGACCCCCAGCGATCCCGGAGCCACCCCGTACGGTTTCGCCGGGCTCCCGGCCGACCTCGCCACCTGCCCGGACTGCCGGCGCGAGCTGTTCTCCGCGGCCGACCGGCGCTACCGCTACCCGTTCGTCAACTGCACCGCCTGCGGCCCGCGCGCCACCATCGTGGACGACCTGCCCTACGACCGGGTACGCACCGCGATGGCCGGGTTCCGGCTCTGCCGCCGGTGCGCGGCCGAATACCACGACCCGGCGGACCGGCGGTTCCACGCCGAGCCGGTGGCCTGTCCGCGCTGTGGTCCCCGGCTGGCCTGGACGGCCGGGCGCCGCACCGCGGCCGGCCCGGCGGCGCTCGCGGCGGCGACCACGGCGATCGCGGACGGCCGGATCGTCGGGCTGAAGGGTCTCGGCGGCTACCAGCTGGTCTGCGACGCGCTGAGCCCGGCCGCGGTAGACCGGCTGCGGCAGCGTAAACGGCGCCCCCGCAAACCGTTCGCCGTGATGGTCCCGGACCTGGCCACCGCCACCCTGATCGCCGGGGTGACCGCGGCGGACCGGGTGGTGCTGACCTCCCCGGCCCATCCCGTCGTGCTGCTGCCGGTCCGCCCCGCGCGGCGGCTGGCCGCGGCGGTGGCCCCCGGCCTGGACCGGGTCGGGTTGTTCCTGCCGTACACGCCACTGCACCATCTGCTGCTCCACGACCTCGGCCGGCCCCTCGTGGTGACCAGCGGCAACCGGGCCGACGAGCCGATCGCCATCGACGACGCCGACGCCGCGGAGCGGCTGGCCGGGATCGCCGACGGCATCCTCGGGCACGACCGCCCGATCCGGGCCCGCTACGACGACTCGGTGGTGCAGGTGGTCGACGGCGTCCGGCGGACGATCCGCCGGGCCCGCGGGTACGCGCCCGGCGCGTTGCCGTTGCCGGTCCCGGCGCGGCACCCGATCCTGGCGGTCGGCGCCCAGCTCAAGCACACGTTCGCGCTGGCCCGCGGGGACCAGGCGCTGATCGGCCCGCACGGCGGTGACCTGGCCGACGCCGACACGCTGGCCGCGTTCCGCTCCGGCGTGGCGCGGCTGGGCCGCCTGCACCGGTTCCGGGCCGAGGTGGTGGCCCACGACCTGCACCCCGACTACCTGTCCACCGGGTACGCCCGCGAGATCGCGCCGGCCACCCGGCGGATCGGCGTGCAGCACCACCACGCCCACGTGGTGTCGTGCGCGGCCGAGAACGGCGTGCACGGCCGGTTCCTCGGCGTGGCCTACGACGGGCTGGGCTTCGGCGACGACGGCACGCTCTGGGGCGGCGAGGTGCTGCTCGCGACGTACGCGGGGTTCCGGCGGCTCGGCCGGTTCGGGCGGGCGCCGCTGCCGGGCGGGGCGAGCGCGGTGCACCGGCCGGCCCGGATGGCGCTCGGCTACCTGTACGGCGGCGAGTTCCCGATGCCGGCCACCCCCGCGCCGGCGCTGCTCGGCCGGATGCCCGCCACCGAGCGGGCCACCGTCCGCCGGATGGTCGAGCGCGGCGTGCACAGCCCGCCGGCCTCCAGCGCCGGACGGTTCTTCGACGCCGCGGCGAGCCTGCTCGACCTCTGCGACGACGCCGGCTACGAGGGCGAGGCCGCGGTGCTGCTGGAGACGGCCGCGCGGGCCGCGACCGGTCCGGTCCCGGCGCTGCCCTGGCGGCTGACCCGGGCCGCCGGCCTCTGGGTGTACGACTGGTCGGGCACCCTGGGCGCCCTGCTGATCCGGCTCGCGGCCGGGGTGCCGGTGGCCGAGCTGGCCGCCGCGGTCCACCGCACGGTCATCGACGTGACCGTGGAGCTCTGTGTCCGCGCGGCCGACCGGACCGGTGTCCGGGTGGTCTGCCTCTCCGGCGGCTGCCTGCAGAACCGGCTGCTGGCAGCCGGCCTGCCCGCGGCGCTGCGGGCGGCCGGGTTCACCGCCGTGCTCAACCGGGACGTGCCGGCCAACGACGGCGGCATCAGCTACGGCCAGGCGGTGGTCGCCGCCGCCCGGCTCGGGAAGGGAGGGTGACGTGTGCCTGGGCATCCCCGGGCGGATCACCGAGGTCGAGCGGTGCGACGGGCTGCGCACCGGCACCGTCGACTTCGGCGGGGTCCGCAAGCAGGTCTGCCTGGCCTACACCCCGGACGCCGGGCCGGGCGACTACGTGATCGTCCACGTCGGCTTCGCGATCAGTGTCGTGGATCCGGACGAGGCGGCCCGCACCCTCGCCGTGCTGCGGGCCATGGACGGCGTGCTGGAACAGGAGCTGGGCCCGTGAGGTACCTCGACGAGTACCGCGATCCGGTGCTGGCCCGGGCGCTGCTGAGCGAACTCGGCCGGGTGGTCACCCGCCCGTGGACGCTGATGGAGGTGTGCGGCGGGCAGACCCACACCATCGTCCGGCAGGGCATCGACGAGCTGCTGCCGGACGGCGTCCGCATGATCCACGGTCCGGGATGCCCGGTCTGCGTCACCCCGTTGGAGGTCCTGGACCGGGCGATGGCGATCGCCCAGCGGCCGGGAACCATCCTGACCAGCTTCGGCGACATGCTGCGGGTGCCGGGCACGCGCACCGACCTGCTGGCGCTGCGGGCCCGGGGCGCGGACGTCCGGGTCGTCTACTCCCCGATGGACGCCGTCGCGCTGGCCCGCCGGACCCCGGACCGGCAGGTGGTGTTCCTCGCCGTCGGGTTCGAGACGACCGCCCCGGCGAACGCCATGGCCGTGCTGCACGCCGCCGCGCTGGGCCTGACGAACTTCACCGTGCTGGTCAGCCACGTCCTGGTGCCGCCCGCGATGACCGCGGTACTGCGCGCCCCGGACTGCCGGGTGCAGGCGTTCCTGGCCGCCGGGCACGTCTGCGCGGTGATGGGCTGGACCGAGTACGAGCCGATCGCCGCCGAGCACCGGGTCCCGATCGTGGTGACCGGATTCGAACCGCTGGACCTGCTGGAGGGCATCCTGATGGCGGTCCGTCAGCTCGAGCAGGGCCGGCACGAGGTCGAGAACCAGTACGCCCGCGCGGTGCGCCGGGACGGCAACCAGGCCGCGCGGCAGGCCATCAGCCGGGTCTTCCGGGTCACCGACCGGGCCTGGCGCGGTATCGGCACGATCCCCGGCAGCGGTTTGACGCTCACCGACGAGTTCGCCGCCTTCGACGCGCGGCGCCGTTTCGACGTCGGCCACCTGCTGGTGCGCGAACATCCGGACTGTGTGGCCGGCGACATCCTGACCGGTGCCAGGACGCCTCTCGACTGTGCCGCCTACGGCACCGCCTGCACCCCGCGCACGCCGCTGGGCGCGCCGATGGTGTCGGCCGAGGGGACGTGCGCCGCCTACTACACCGCGGGGCGCCGTGCCGTCCCGCCGACAGGAGTGTCATGACCATCGTCGATCCCGCTGCTGGTTCCTGCCCGGTGCCGCTTCCGGAGTCCGAACGGGTGCTGCTCGGCCACGGCTCCGGTGGCCGGCTCTCCGCGGAACTGATCAGCGAGGTGCTGCTGCCCGGGCTGGGCCCGGCGGCGCCGGGCGGTCCGCTCGAGGACGCCGCGTTGGTCACCGTTGGCGGGTGCGAGCTGTTGCTGAGCACCGATGCGTACGTCGTGGACCCGCTGTTCTTCCCCGGCGGCGACATCGGGGCGCTCGCCGTGCACGGCACGGTCAACGACCTGGCCATGCGGGCCGGACTGCCGGTGGCGCTCACCATCGCGTACGTCGTGGAGGAGGGCCTGCCGCTGACCGACCTGCGCCGGGTGGCCGCGTCGGTCGGCGCTGCCGCGGCGGCCGCCGGTGTCCCGGTGGTCACCGGGGACACCAAGGTGGTCGGGCGGGGCGCCGCGGACCGGCTCTTCGTGATCACCGCCGGGCTGGGCCGCCGGCTGCCCGGCGCCGCGCCCACCGCGGCGGGCGCCCGGCCCGGTGACGTCGTGCTGCTCTCCGGGCCGATCGGGTGCCACGGCGTGACCGTGCTGAGCACCCGGGAGGGACTCGGCTTCGAGTCCGACGTCGCGTCGGACTCCCAGCCGCTGCACCGGCTGGTCGCCGACATGATCGCCGCCGGTGGGACGGGCGTGCACGCCCTGCGGGATCCCACGCGTGGCGGCCTGGCGGCGGCGGTGAACGAGATCGCGGCCGCGTCCGGGGTCGGCGTCGAGCTCGTCGAGGCCGCGCTGCCGGTCCCCGAACCGGTCCGGGCGGCGTGCGAGATGCTCGGGGTCGACCCGGCGTACGTGGCCAACGAGGGCTGCCTGGTGGCGTTCGTCGCGCCGGAGCGGGCGGACGCGGTGCTGACCGCGATGCGAGCGCGGCCGGAGGGGGCCGCGGCCGTCCGGATCGGTGCGGTGACCGACGGTGGACCGGTGCTGGTCCGGACGATGGTCGGCGCACGCCGCGTGCTCGACCTGCCGCTCGGCGAGCAGCTGCCACGGATCTGCTGATCGGCGGCCGCCGGTGTCACGGGCAGGCGCCGGACCCGCCGCTCTCCGGGACCGACATCGGGTGCCGCTGGTCGTCGCGCTCGGCCAGCCGGGCGAGGGCTTGCCGGTACTGCGGCCGGCTGATCTCCCCGGCGAGGAGCTGGCGGGTCAGCGTGCCCTCCAGGGTCGTCGGCCCGGTGCCGCTGTCGTCCCCGGTGCTGCCCTGCCCCGGCCCTGCGTCGGTGTGCGGGGCCGCCTCGGGCCAGAACGCCACAGCCGCGGTGAGGAACACGGCGACGCTGGTGATGATCAGGATCAGCACGGAAACCACCTCCACCGAGGCCAGCATCGCGCCGCGGGCGCCTTGATCAGCAGGGGCCTAGGTCCCGTCCGCGGTGTCGGGCCGCCGGAGGTCAGCCCCGGTCGGGTAGCCGTTCCTCGTCCGCCTCGGCGGGCGGCAGCGCGGGACGGGACGTTCAGCCCTGCCGGGATCCGGTCCGCCACGGTCACGGTGGAGGTGAATGCCTCTACGTGATCAAGTCCGTACCGAGAGGAGCCGACATGTTGAACCTGGCCGTGATATTGCGGGAGTCGGCCGTGGCCCACCCCGCCGCGCCGGCACTCATCTTCGAGGGGCACAGGATCAGCTACGGCGAGCTGGATGCCCAATCGGATGCGGTGGCGGCCGCCCTGACCGCCCGGGGCGTCCGGCCCGGCGACCGGATCGCCTTGCAACTGCCCAACGTCCCCGACTTCCCGGTCGCCTACTACGGCATCCTGAAGGCCGGGGCGATCGTGGTGCCGCTCAACGTGATGCTCCGGGCCCCGGAGATCGCCTATCAGCTGGCCGACTCCGGCGCCCGCGTCCTGATCACCTGGTCCGCCCTGCTGGACGAGGCCGCCAAGGGCGCGGCCGAGGCCGGCCTGACCGAGTTGTACGCGGCCGGCCCGGCCCCGTCCGGCGCGGCCCGCCCGTTTGCGGAGCTCACCGCCCCGTGCCCGGGACCGCTGCCGCTCGCCGACCGGGACGCCGGTGACGTCGCGGCCATCGTCTACACCTCCGGCACCACCGGCCGGCCCAAGGGCGCCGAGCTGACCAACCTGCAGCTCTACCTGAACGCCGACATCCCGGGCCGGCTGTTCGACCTGCGCCGGGACGACGTGGTGATCACCGTGCTGCCGTTGTTCCACGTGTTCGGCATGTCCAGCACGATGAACGTCGGGATCCGTTTCGGCGCGGCGCTGTCGCTGGTCCCGCGGTTCACCCCGGAAGCCGTGCTGACAACGATCACCAGGGACCGGGCCACCGTCTTCGACGGCGTGCCGACCATGTTCGCCGCCCTGCTGGCCCACCCGGACACCGCGGAGTACGACACCTCGTCGTTGCGGGTCTGCATCTCCGGCGGAGATGCCATCGCCGCGCGGGTGATCGACGGCTTCGAGCAGCGGTTCGGGGTGCCGATCCTGGAGGGGTACGGCATGACCGAGACGGCCGCCACCATCACGTTCAACCCGACCCCGCAGGATCGCCGGGTGTACAGCGTCGGCCGGCCGGTCTGGGGTGTCGAGGTGCAGGTCTGGGATCCGGACGGGCACCCGCTGCCGCCCGGGCGCGAGCACCTCGGCGAGCTGGTCACCCGCGGCTACCACACCATGCGGGGTTACCACGGCGACCCGGCGGCCACCGCCGAGGCGTTCCAGGGCGGCTGGTTCCACACCGGTGACCTCGGCTACGCCGACACCGACGGCTACCTGTTCATCGTGGACCGGAAGAAGGAGATCATCATCCGGGGCGGGTACAACGTCTACCCGCGCGAGGTGGAAGAGGTGCTGCACCAGCATCCGGACGTGCTGACCGCGGCGGTGATCGGGATCCCCGACGAGCGTCTCGGTCAGGAGGTCAAGGCGTTCGTGGTGACCCGCCCGGGCCGGCTGCAGGACGCGGACGCGGTCGTCGCGCACTGCCGCGAGCGGCTGGCCGCCTACAAGTACCCGCGCATCGTCGAGTTCCGGGACAGCCTGCCGCTCAGCGGCGCCGGCAAGGTGCTCAAGAAGGTCCTGCACTGAGCTCATCGGGGCGGGCCGGGAACACGCCGGTTCCGGCCCGCCCCGATGACCGATGGTGATCAATCAGCGGCACGCAGCCGCCGGAGGACGGGGTCGGGTTCGGCGCCGACCGGCGCCAGCCGAAGCTTGGCGTCCACCGCCGTCACCAGGTCCGGCCCGGCCAGCACCGGGTTCAGGTCCAGCTCCGCGACCTCGGGGTGGTCCTCGGCGAGCCGGGCCAGCCGCAGCAGCAGCTCCTCGAGTGCTCCGGTGTCGACCGGCGGCGCGCCCCGATAACCGGTGAGCAACGGCGCGCAGCGCAGCGAGCGCCACATCCGCCCGGCGTCCAGATCGGTCATCGGCACCAGCCGCAGCGCCCGGTCGGCGAGCAGGTCGGTCTGCACCCCGCCGAGCCCGAGCAGCACCAGGGACCCGAACAACGGGTCGTGGACCAGCCCGGCGACCAGCTCGACCGGCGCGCTGACCTGGTGTTGCACCAGCAGGCCGGCACCGGGGCGTCCAGCCGCGGCCACCGACGCGCACGCCGCGCGGACCGCGTCCGGCCCGGTTAGCCCGGTCCGCACGCCACCGGTGTCGCTCTTGTGCACCACCTGCGGGTCCGCCGACTTGAGCACGACCGGGTAGCCGAGCCGGTCGGCCGCCGCGACCGCCGTGTCCGGGTCGGACACCGTGGCGGTGGTGAGGATGGGGATGCCGTACGTGGCCAGGATCTCCGCCGTCCGTTCGTACGACTGCCAGCCGGTCTGCTCGGCCATCGCCTTGGTGATCAGAGCGCGGGCCCGGTCGGCGTCGATGCCGGGCAGCTCGGGACGACGCCCGAGGGGCTGCCGCTGCCACTGCGCGTGCGACCAGGCGTGCCCCATCGCCCGTACCGCGTGTTCCGGCAGCTCGTAGACGGGCACCCGGCGGGTGGCGAGCGTGGGCGGGGTGTCGCCGGCACCGCCGGTCAGCACCACGGCCATCGGCAGGTGCGGGTACCGGTCGGCGATCGGCGCCAGGGCCGCGAGGATGGAGTCCGGCCGGTTGGCCCGGGTGCGGATGACGACGAACAGCAGCAGGTCGGCGCTGCCGCTGCGGGCCACCGCGTCGGCGACGGCCGCGAACGCCTCCGGCGACGCCCCGGCGCCCAGGTCGATCGGGTTGTCCAGTCCGGCGGCGTGCGGCGCCACCGCCGAGACCTCGGCCCGGACGTGCCCGGGCAGTGCCGGGACCTGCAGCCCGGCCGGCTCCGCGGCGTCGGCCGCGAGCACGTTTAGGCCGCCGGCGTTGCCCACCACGGCCAGGCGCGGCCCGGCCGGCGCGGGTTGATCGGTGAGCATCCGGGCGGCGTCCAGCAACTCACCGAGGGTGTCCGTGCGGATCACGCCCGCCTGGGCGAACAGCGCGTCGACCGTGGCGGCCGGCGCCGCGGCGGCCGCGGTGTGCGACGCGCCGGCCCGTCGCCCGGCGGCCGACCGGCCGCTCTTGATGGCCAGGACCGGCTTGCGCCGGGAGAGCGCCCGCACGGTACGGGCGAACTTGCGGGGATTGCCGAACGACTCCAGGTACAGCGCGACCGCCCGGGTGGCCGGGTCGTCGTACCAGTAGGCGATCAGGTCGTTGCCGCTGACATCCACCTTGTTGCCCAGCGAGACCAGGGTCGAGATGCCGCAGCCGGTACGGATGGCGTTCTGCACGACGGCGATCGCGACCGCCCCGGACTGCGCGGCCACGGCCAGTCCGCCGGGCGGCGGGGGAGCGGGGGCGAAGCTGGCGTCGAGACGGACCCGGGGATCGGTGTTGACCACGCCGAGGCAGTTCGGGCCGACCAGCCGGATGCCGTGCGACCGGGCCAGGGACAGCAGCGCGGCCTGCCGTACCCGGCCCTCCGCGCCGGCCTCGGCGAATCCGGCGCTGAGCACGACCGCCGCCCGGGCCCCGGCCTGAGCGCCGTCGGTGAGCACGGCGGCGACCTGGTCGGCGGGCACCGCGACGACCAGCAGGTCCACCGGTGTGGGCAGGTCGGTCAGGCGCCGGAAGGCGGGCACACCGGCGACCGGCTCGCCGGATCGGTTGATCGCGTACAGGGTTCCGGTGAAGCCGTACTCCCGCAGGGCGCGCAGGGTCTCGTGGCCCGCCCGGCCGGGCCGGCGCCCGGCGCCCACCACCGCGACCGCGCCGGGACTCAGCAGCGCCCGCAGCGAGGCCCGCTCGGCGACGCGGTCGCGGACGTCCACCGCTTCCTCGGTGGCCTCGTCGTCGCCGGTGCGCAGGCGCACGTCGACCACGCCGTGGTCGAAGCTGCTGCGCGCCTGCGAGGTCAGGTCGCGGGCGACCCGCAACATGTCGTGGTTGCCGGGCAGCACCTCGCCCTCCAGGTCGGTGATGCCGTGCCGCCGGGCCCGGACGGTCAGGTGCTCCAGCAGCAGGGTCGCGATGCCACGGCCGTGGTGCCGGTCCGCGACGAAGACGGCGAACTCCGCGCGTGGCTCGTCGTCGACGCGTTCGCAGGAGGCGACACCGACCAGCTCGTCACCCTGGTGAGCGGCCATGACCAGGTGCCGCTCGGACTCTGGGCGGCACAACCGGTCCACCTCGGCGGCCAGGGTCGCGCTGCCGGGTGTGGCGAAGAAGCGCAGGCGCAGGTTCTCCGGGGACGCCTCGGCGTACAGGACAGTGACCTGGCGGCGGTCAGCGGCGGTGAGCGGCCGGATCGAGATGATCCCGCCGTCCGCGGTGAGCGCGTCCACGGTCTCGGTGCTCATCGGTGATCCCGGCGTTGCCGATCCAGGTAGACCGGGCAGTCGGCGTGCTGCAGCAGTTGCAGGCCGGTCGATCCGAGCAGCGATCCGGCGACCACACCGTGCCCGCGGCTGCCGACCACCACCAACTGTGCGCTCCGGGAGACGCCGGTCAGCAGACCGGCGGCGCCGTCGTGCGAGAGCAGCGTCTCGACCGGCACCTCCGGGAACTTCATCCGCCACGGCGCGAGCTGCGCTTCCAGCCGGTCCCGTTCGGCGGTGTCCTGCTCGGGAGTCCGGACGCTCTGGGGTGCCACGTCGCGGTAGTGGTACTGCAACGGCACCACCGGCAGGTAGGAACGGATCACCTCGAGCCCGGTGCCGCGGTCGGCGGCGGCGGTGAACGCGGTGGCCAGGACGTGGCCGGCGGCGGCCGAGTCGTCGACCCCGGCGGCCACCGGGCCGTCGGTGGCGCCGGAGCGGCCCCGGACCACCACCACCGGACCGGGCGCGTGGGTGGCGACGCGCTGACCGACCGAGCCGAGCAGCAGGCCGGCGAACCCGCCGTGGCCCCGGTGGCCCAGCACCAGCAGGTCCACGTCGTCGTCGGCCGCGGCGGCCAGTAGCCGGGCGGCCGGGTCGCCGACCAGGGTGACCCGGCCGCCCGGCACGTCCGGCGCGGCGGCCCGGGCGGCGGTGGTGGCAGCGGCGGTGACGTCCTCCGCCGCCCGGCGGACCGTCGCCGCCTGCGTACCGTGAATGTCGTAGCGGGCCATGGTCCAGTCCCAGTCCAGGACGTGCGCCACGGAGAGCCGGCAGTGCCGGCGTGCGGCCTCGGCGGCCGCCCACCGTACTGTCGCCTCTCCGCTGGCGGCGCCGTCGGTGGCGACCATGATGGTGGGGGTTCGCATCTCTCCTCCTTCTCGTCCTCCCCTCATCGTCGATCGATGCCGGCCCGGTGCGGCAGGGCGGGAGGTCCCGTCCGGGCGGGCCGTTGGCCAATCGCGGCAGGCGGGAACACAAGAGGCCGGCCGCGGGAGCGGCCGGCCGGGGTGTACTCGGCGTCAGATCAGCCAGCGGTAGCGCTGGACGAGGGGCAGCTTGGCCCACTGGCGGCCGAGGCCCCAGGTGTGTCCGGCGTAGGTGAGGGCGGTGACGATCGCGCCGAGAGCGTAGATGATGTGGTAGTCGATGATCGGGTTGGTGGAGTGGGTGGCCTCGCCACTGGTGCCGGTCTTGGCCGGGGGGAACTCGGCGAACCACATGAGCAGCATCATGGCGGTGGCCGCGACGGCGGCGATGCGCATGCCGATGCCGAGGATCAGGGCGACGCCGATGCCGAGCAGACCGATCATGAACAGCCAGTCGGCCCAGCCCTGTCCGGCGATGTCGTGGAAGAAGCCCTGGAACGGGCCGGCGTCGACGCCGGAGAGGAAACCCTTGGTCGGGGAGCCGCCGTCGATCCACGCTTTGGCGGACGGAGTGGCGTAGCCCCAGCCGAAGGTCTTGTCGAGGAACGCCCAGAGGAAGACGAACCCGGTGGAGATACGCAGCACGGCGAGGCCGCGGGCCGCGGCGGTGGTGAGCATGGATCCGGGAGCCGGGGCGTGTTCGAGAGTGTGGGCCGCGTCGCGGCCGGTGGTGGTCATGGTCTCCTCCTCACAGATGCGCTTCTATGACCGACTATTCGCCGCCGGGCACCGTGGTCACCCGGGCTGGTGTCCCTGACTGTGCGGGCCGAACGGCCCTCGTGGTGACGCCTGTGCCGATCACCGGACGAGATCGGACCGGTGGGCCGGGCCGCGTCCGGGCGGCTGCACCGGTGTGCCGGTCAGCGGGGTGATCGGCGGGATCGGGCGGCGTACCGCTGCCGCGGTCGTGACGACCAGGCGTTCGCCGTGGTGCGACAGGGTCAGCTCGGCGTCGCCGCGGCCGGTTCGCAGCGTGTAGACGGCCTCGCCGGGCCGGACCGTCACGTGCAGACGATGTCCCCGCCAGAGCAGGGAGAAGGCGAGCCGGTCGATCCGGCAGGGCAGCCGGGGCGCGAAGGACAGCGCGCCGTCGTGATCCCGCATCCCGCCCAGCCCGGCGACCAGGGACAGCCAGGCGCCGGCCAGCGACGCGATGTGCACTCCGTCGCGGGTGTTGCGGTGCAGGTCGTGCAGGTCCATCAGCACCGCCTCGCCGATGTAGTCGTGGGCCAGCTCCAGATGCCCGAGCTCGGCGGCCAGGATCGCCTGGGTGCACGCGGACAGCGAGGAGTCCCGCACGGTACGGCGCTCGTAGTAGGCGAAGTCGCGGGCCTTGTCCGCCGGGTCGAAGGCGTCGCCGCACCAGTGCAGGGCGAGCACCAGGTCCGCCTGCTTGACCACCTGCGTGCGGTACAGGTCGAGGTACGGGTGGTGCAGCATCAGCGGGTAGTCGCCAGGCCCGGCGGCGGCGAAGTCCCACTCCTTCATCACCGTGAACCCGCGCACTTGCGGATGCACGCCGAGCTCGTCGTCGTACGGGATGCTCATCGCCGCGGCGGCGGCCCGCCATGCCGCGACCTCCTGCCCGGTCACCGCCAGCGCCGCGGCCCGGTCCGGCTGACGTGCCGCCGCGTCGGCGGCCGCGGTCAGGTTCCGCCGGGCCATCAGGTTGGTGTAGACGTTGTCGTCGGCGACCGCCGTGTACTCGTCCGGTCCGGTGACCCCGCCCAGGTGGAAGGCCCCGTGCCGGTCGTAGTGGCCGAACGAGACCCACAGCCGGGCGGTTTCCACCAGCAGTTCGACGCCGGCGTCCCGCTCGAACGCGGTGTCGCCGGTCGCGTTCAGGTACCGGACCACCGCGTCGGCTATGTCGGCGCCCAGGTGCACGGCCGCGGTGCCGGCCGGCCAGTAGCCGGAGCACTCGTGCCCGCGGATGGTCCGCCACGGGAACGCCGCGCCCGCCCAGCCCAGGGTGGCGGCCCGTTCCCGGGCCAGGTCCAGGGTGGCGTGACGCCAGCGCAGCGCCTCGGCCGCGGCCCGCGGCTGCAGGTAGGTCAGCACCGGCAGGACGTAGCGTTCGGTGTCCCAGAAGACGTGCCCGTCGTATCCCGCCCCGGTCAGCCCCTTGGCCGCGATCGGCCGCTTCTGGGCCCGCGCCCCTGCCTGGAGCACGTGGAACATGGCGAACCGGACCGCCTGCTGCACCTCGGCGTCGCCGTCGAGTTCGATGTCGGCGCCGTCCCAGAACGTGTCGAGGTAGGCGCGCTGCGCGGCGAGCAGGCCGTCCCAGCCCTCGATCCGGGCGCCCGCGAGCGCCGCGACCACCTGGTCCCGGATCGCGGGCCGGGAGCGGCGGCTGGACCAGCCGTATGCCACCAGTTTGACCAGGCGCAATCGCTGTCCCGGTACCAGCCGGCAGGCCACCGTGGTCCGGGCCAGATCCGGCTCGGCCTCGGTCTCGTACCGGGTTCGCCACCAGCTCGGACTGGACGATCACCCGCACCGGGGTGTCCACCGGGGTCACCTCATAGGCGATCGCGACGATGGAACGCTGGGTGAAGGAGACCAGGCGCGTCGATCGGACCCGTACCCGCCGGCCGGCACCGGACTCCCAGTCCACCTCGCGGCGCAGCACGCCGTCGCGCAGGTCGAGTGCGCGCTCGTGGCGCAGCAGCCGGCCGTCGCGGACGTCGAGCGGCTCGTCGTCGACCAGCAGGCGGATCACCTTGCCGTCGGTCACGTTCACGATCGTCTGCCCGGACTCCGGATAGCCGAATCCACCCTCGGCGTACGGCAGCGGCCGCAACTCATAGAACGAGTTGAGATAGGTCCCCGGCATGGCGTGCGGGTCGCCCTCGTCAAGGTTCCCGCGCAGCCCGACGTGCCCGTTGGACAACGCGAAAACCGATTCCGATCGGGCCAGCAGCGCGTCGTCCAGGTACGTCTCGCGCACCTGCCACGGCTCCACCGTGTACGCCGGATGCCGGGTCATCGTCCCCTCACCGTCCGGCCTCCCCCGGCGCCGGCGCCCGTCGCGGGGCGCCGGCTGCCTGTTCCCGTCTACCGCTGGGCGGTGCGCACCGCCGGTTCCCGGTCCGGCACCGGTTCCCCGAGATGGGTCGGGATGACCACCACCGGGCAGGTGGCCCTGCGGATGCATGCCTCGCTGACCGAGCCGAGCACGGAGTGCCGCAGCCGGCTGTGCCCGTGACTGCCCAGCACCAGCAGGTCGGCGCTGCGGGCCATGGCGATCAGCACGTCGGCCGGCCGGCCCTCGACGGTCTCGGCCGCGATCGGCAGGTGCGATCCGTGTTCCGCGATCACGGCCTGGACCTGGCGTTCCAGCACCGCGGTGGCCTGCCGGTGCTCCTCCTCGGGCGAGGTCGCGGTGAGCACGTCGGCCTCGACACCGTCCCAGGACCAGGCGAGCACGGCCTGCACGGCGGTGTCGCGCCCGGCAGCTTCCCGGGCCGCCCACTCCAGCGCGCGGCGGCCACTGTCGGAGCCGTCCACGCCCACGACGATCAGATGGTTCTTCATGGCTGTCTCCTCTGCTCAGCCGTCCTCTGCGTCCAGCGTCATCCCCGCGATCCCCGCCGGGCAGGGTCACAGGTCCCGTCCTGTCCCGGCCGGCTCACCCGCTGACCCGGGCACCCGTCGTGTGCGGTGCCGCCGGCGTTTCCACCGGCCAGTCCGGCGGGACGAGCAGCACCGGGCAGAGCCCCTGATGACTCGCCACCCGGCCGCCCTGCTCGCCGATCAGTTCGGTCAGCCGCCCGCGCCCACCGGTGCCGGCGACCAGCAGCCGGCTGCGACGTGATGCCCGTTGCAGGGTGTAGGGCACGTCCAGGTCGGGAACGATCATCGAGGTGACCGGCACCTGAGGTAGCTGCCAGGACCATTCGGCCAGCGCCCCGGCCAGGGCTTCCGCCATCGCCACGCGTTGCGGATCCGCGCGCGCCACCGGGAACGGGTGTCGTTCCGCGCGGTCCGGCGGCTGCCGCCACGCGTGGATCACGACGAGGTCGGCTCCGGACCGGACGGCTTGGGCGAAGGCGTACCCGAGGGCGGGCTCGGCCGGGCGTCCCGAGACGCCGACGACGACCGGGCCCCGCGGGTCGGCGCGGCCGCGGTGGACCAGCAACGGACACGGACAGGCGCGGGCCAGCAGGCGAGCGGTCGAACCCCAGTCGGCGCGGTTGATCTGCCCGTTCCGGTGTCCGACCACCAGGAGCCCGGCGTCCCGGCAGCAGTCGGCGAGCGCCTCGCCGGGGAGGCCGGGCCGCAGCTCGGTCTCGACGACCAGTCCCGGATCGACCGAGGCGGCGTGCTCGGCGGCGAAGGTCAGCAGCCGGCTGCCCTGCGCCACCCCGCGATGCGGGCCTTGGACGCGGAACGGGCCGTGATAATGGCCGGGCCAGGCGTGCACGATGAGCAGTCGCGCCGACCGGCGGACGGCTTCGGCCACCGCCACCTCGACGGTGGCCGGGCAGGCCGGGGTGCCGTCGACGCCGACCACGACCGTGCGGTGATCAGAAGACGCGAAGGCCTTTTCCATAACCGTACGTTATGGAGCGGTCATCGTACGCGGATACGGTCCGTGGTCCGTCACCTCGGGGCCGAAGGACTCCTTCCCGGTGTACGAGGGACGTCTGGCCCTTGGTGCCGCGATGGCAGCCGATCGACGCTGGCGGTAGAGCCTGAGGAGGTATGGCCATGATGTACAACTCGCCGCACATGCTGGGAATGGGATCGGGCTGGGTCATGATCCTGCTATCGCTGGGGGTGCTCGCGATCGCCCTCGTCGGTCTCGTCGTCTGGAACCCGCCGCGCCCCGGTCGTCTCGGCGCCGAGCAGGTCCTCGCGGACCGGTTCGCCCGTGGCGAGATCGACGCAGAGGAGTACCAGCAGCGCTTGTACACGCTCCGCGGCGCCGGGCACTGAAGGAACGGACCGGGTACGCCGGAAGGCGTCACCGGGCGGCCGCCATGACACGTGAGGATGGTGTGGACCGGCGTCTGCGGGTCGTCGGCGCTCAGCGCGACGACGGCATCCTGCGGCTGCGGGTGACCGGTGACCTCGACATACTCGGCGTTGCCCGGTTCCGCGAACGGCTCTCGGTGCTGCTCGCGCCACCGGTTCGCGGTGTGGAGCTCGACCTGCGGGGCGTGACGTTCTGCGGCGCCGCGGGTGTCGGGGAGCTTCTCCGGCTGCGGCGTCACGCCGTGGCGGGGGAGTTCGACGTGGTGCTGGTGGCCGTGAGTGATCCGGTGCGGTTCGTGCTGGGCCTGTGCGGCGCCGGTGATTGGTTGCCGTGAGCCGGCCGAGGACGGAGGACGAGCATGCTGCCCCGAGCAGTCGGAACGACGGTCGCGGCGGGGACCGGTGCCGCCGCTGCGATCTCCCTCGCGGCCGGTGTCACCACGCCCGTCCGGTCCGGTCCGAACTGCACCGGTGGCTGCGTGCGGTATCCGTACCTCGACGCCGCGGCGTTCGTGCCGCGCGACTACCTCTGGATGTACCCGGCCGTCATCACCGCGCTGTTCGCCGTGCTGCTGGCCGTGTGCCTGGACGTGACCACACCGGCGGACCGGCGGTGGGCGAGCCGCGCCGGACTGTGCCTGGCAGCCATCGGCGCCGGGACCCTCGTGCTCGACTACGCATTGCAGCTGACGGTGCTGCAACCCGGCCTGCTCGCCGGCGAGACCGCGGGCCTGTCGCCGTTGTCCCAGTACAACCCGCACGGCGTCTTCATCGGCCTGGAGAACGCCGGTTACGCCGAGTTTGCGGTGGCCTTCGCGTTCCTGGGCTACGCCCTGCTCCGGCAGCGGTCGCGGGCCGGTCGGGCGGCGGGCTGGATCCTCGCCGCCGGCGCGGCGGCCACCCTGGGTGTCCTGATCGTGTTCGCCGCGGTCTACCGGGCACGGCTGGACTACCACTTCGAAGTGATCTCCATCGGCCTCGTCTGGCTGACCCTGATCGCCGGTGGACCGGTGCTGGCCGGGATGTTCGCCCGCGGCGGCCACGAGGGCCCGCCGGCGTCGACGGGATGAGCCGGTCCGGGTGGGGACCAATGGCACTGTCCGGACCCGGCTGCCCCGGCCTGTCATGGGAGGGATGGGAGAGGACGGCAGAGAGGTAGGTGACGACGATGCACACCCGGACCTGGACGGTCGAGATCACCATCGCCGAGCACGAGGACGAACGGTGCACCCGTGCCGTCGCGGTGCTGCGAAACGAGGCCCGTCCGCAGGTGCGTGGCGAGGGCACCGCCCGCCGCGCGCCCCGCGACCGCGAGGTGCCCGAGATCGGTGACGAGCTGGCCTCCGCGCGAGCCCTGGCCGACCTGGCATACCAGCTGCTGGACGCGGCAGCCGGCGACATCGAGCAGATCACTCATCGGCCGGTGCACCTGAGCAGCTAGGAGACGACTTTTGTACGGCTGGCAGGTGGTCGAGCCCGGGCCGGACGTCCTGCGAGCCCTGGACCGGGGCGGGACCTGCTCGCCGTCGCCGCCCGGCACCGCCTGCACGTGCGGGTCACCGCGTACCCGATGGCGCAGGCGGTGGACGCTCTCGTGGATCTGGCCGCCGACCGGGTCAACGGTGCGGCCGTCCTGCTGCCGGAGAACTCCCCGGCCCGCTGATCAAACCCGGACGACGAGCACCGGGCAGTCGGCGTGGTGCAGCAGCTGGGTGCCGGTGGTGCCGAGCAACGCCCGGCTGAGCAGGCCGTGACCGTGGCTGCCGACGACGATCAGCTGCGTGCCGTGCGACACCTCGGTCAGCATCGCCGCGGGACTCTCGTGCGAGAGCAGCGTCTCCACCGTGACCTGGGGGTACTTCGCCTGCCAGGGGGTGAGCTGCTGGGTCAGCCGATCCCGTTCGGCGGTGTCCTGGTCCGGGGTCTCGATGCCGGACACCGGGAGGTTGCCGAAGTGCGCCGGCAGCGACGGCAGGTAGGAGCGGACGGCGACCAGGCTCGTGTCGCGTGCGGCGGCCGCGCTGAACGCGGCGTCCAGCACGGCGTCGGCGGTCACCGAGTCGTCCACGCCCACCGCGACCGGGCCCTGACCGGCGTCGGTGCGGCCTCTCACCACCACGACGGGGCAGTGCGCGTGTGCCGCCACCCGCAGGCTCACCGAGCCGAGCAACAGCCCGGCGAACCCGCCGTGACCGCGGTCGCCGACCACGAGTGCGGCGGCGCCCACCGAGGAGTTGAGCAGCTTGGCCACCGGATGGCCGATCGGGATCTGCGCGTCGATGGTCACGCCCGGCGCGGCCTCGGCCGCCGTCCGGTTGGCCTCCCCGATCAGGGACCGGGCGCCCCGGCGAGCGGACTCGAAGTGTTCCCCGCCGAAGTCGTACCGTGCCGCCGCCCAGTCCCAGTCCAGCACGTGGACGATCCGCAGCGGCAAGTGCCGGCGTGCGGCCTCGCGGGCGGCCCAGGTGACGGCCGCCGTTCCGGACGCCGTGCCGTCGGCGCCGACGATGATGGCCGGAGTCTGCATGATCTCCCTCCTCTCACACGTCCTTCCCCTCGATCGTCGTGCGGGTGGCAGGGACCGGGCAGGGCCGAACGACCCTGGCCGCCCGCGCCCGAAACGACGGATGCTGGAATCGTCAGGAACCTCGGAGGCGCGTGATGTCACGGTTTCGTGGAAGTGGATCCCGCTGACGTCCGCACCGGCGACATCGTGGTCGGTGTGGACGGCTCGATACCGGCCAGGAGTGCGCTGAGCTGGGCAGCCGCCCAGGCCCGCCACACCGGTGCGCGCCTGCACCTGATCGCCGTGTGGGAGATCCCGGCCCTGCACGGGTGGGCGCCGGCGATCCCGTACGACGAGGATCTCGCCGCGGCCGCCGGCAAGGTGCTGTCCGCGTCGGCGCGTGACGTCCTCGGCGAGCAGCCGACGGACCTCGAGATCGCCGAGAGCATCGTGCCGGGACACCCGGCCCAGGTGCTGATCGACGCGTCCGCGCGGGCCGCTCTGCTGGTCGTCGGCTGCCGCGGGCACGGCACGCTCACCGGCGCGCTGGTCGGCTCGGTGAGCCAGCAGTGCGTGCGGCACGCCCGTTGCCCGGTGGTGGTGGTCCGGGGGACCTGGTGACAGCGCCCCGTCCGCGTGCCGCGCGACCGGGGTGGACGAGCAGGAGAGGAGTCAGGGAGATGACATCGTTGTTGCCCCGGCTGTTCGGGGACATGACCGACTGGCTGGAGGTGGACTTCCCGCGTCCGTTGCCGGCGTTCCGGATCGAGGACCGGATGACCGACACGGAGTACGTGCTGCGCGCCGAGCTGCCGGGGCTGGACCCGGAGAAGGACGTGCAGATCTCCGCGCTCAACGGCGTGCTGACCGTGAAGGCGGAACGGCGCGAGGAGAACGTGAGCGCGGGCCGCTCGGAGTTCCGGTACGGCATGATGCACCGTTCGCTGCGGCTGCCGCCGCACGCCGACGAGTCCGCCATCACCGCGGCGTACGAGAAGGGGATCCTGGAGATCGTGGTGCCGTTGACCGCGCCGCAACCGGCCGGCCGGCAGATCGCGATCACCAAGAAGTGATCCGGCTGCGCTGAGCACCGGCCGGCGCACCGCGCCGGCCGGTGCCCGTCTGCCCGGTGGCCCGGGAGAACCGGCCGTTCGACCCTGACCCCGGCCGGGCCGCGCGGCGAACGCTGAAGTCATGGCTCAGACGACGACGGCACCGGCCGAGGTCGACGAGCGGCGCCCGCCGACCGAACTCTTCCGGCACCTGCGCTCCGGACCGACCGGGTTACGATCCCGGGAAGCGGCCCGCCGGCTCACGGTGTACGGCCCCAACGAACTGTCCCGGCGGCACACCCGCCACTGGCCGAGACAGCTGCTCGCCCAGTTCACCCAGCCGCTCGCGGTCCTGCTGATGATCGCCGCGGTGCTCGCCTGGGCCGGGCACACCCCGGCGCTGGCCGCGGCGGTGGTCGCGGTCATCCTGCTCAACGCCGCGTTCGCGTTCGTCCAGGAGCAACAGGCCGAACGCGCGGTCGAGGCGCTGGCCGCCTTCCTGCCGCTGTCCGCGCGAGTGCTGCGCGACGGTGTGCTGGTCGAGGCCCCGGCCCGGGACCTGGTCCCCGGCGACGTGATCGAGATCGCCGAGGGTGACCGGGTGTGCGCCGACGCCCGCCTGATCGACGGGAGCGTGGCGGTCGACCTGTCCGCGCTCAACGGCGAGTCCGTCCCGGCCGTCCGCGCCGCCGACACCGCTCTCGTCCCGGGCCCGCTGCTGGAGGCCCGCGAACTGGTGTTCAGCGGAACGTCCTGCACCGCGGGACAGGCCCGGGCGGTGGTGACCCACACCGGCATGCACACCGAGATCGGGCGGATCGCCGCCCTGTCGCAGCGTGGCCGGGCCGAGATGAGCCCGCTGGAACGGCAGGTGCGCCGGGCCACCTGGATCATCGCGGCCGTGGCCGTCACCGCCGGCGCCGCGTTCCTGCCGATCGGCGTGCTGGCCGGGCTGGGCTGGGCGGCCGCGATCAGCTTCGCCATCGGCCTGATCGTCGCGAACGTCCCCGAGGGCCTGCTGCCGACCATCACCCTCGCGCTCGCCGCCGGTGTCCGGGAACTGGCCCGGGCCGGTGCGGTGGTCAAGCGCCTGTCCGCGGTGGAGACGCTCGGCTCGACCACGGTGATCTGCACCGACAAGACCGGCACCCTGACCGAGAACCGGATGCGGGTCACCCGGCTCTGGCTGACCGGCGGGGAACGGGACGCCACGACCGTCCGCGACGACGGCCCGGCCCGCGCGCTGGCCCTGGCCGCGGCCACCTGCACGACCGCCCATCCGTCCGGTGACGGCGCCCCGGCCGACAGCGGCGACCCGACCGAGCTGGCGCTGATCCACCTGGCCGCCGCGATCGGCGTGCCGGTCCGCGCGACCGCCCGCGACGCCGCCCGCACCGGCCTGTACGCCTTCGACCCGCGGACCAAACGGATGTCCACGGTGACCGGTGGCCGCCTGCACACCAAGGGGGCCCCGGAGTCCGTGCTGCCGTTGTGCACCCGGGTCCACGACGGCTCGGGCCGCCCGGTCGGGCTCACCGACACCGTGCGCGCCGAGGTGCTGGCGGCCGAGGACCGGTACGCCCACGCGGGCCTGCGGGTGCTCGCCGTCGCCGAACGGGTCGCCGGCGCGGATCTGCTGGCGGCCGGCCGGGAGACCGCCGAGACCGGGCTGACCCTGCTCGGGCTGGTGGCCATGGTCGACCCGCCGCGTGAGGCGGTGCCCGCGGCGGTCGCCGACGCGCACCGGGCCGGGATCACCGTGCACGTGATCACCGGTGACTACGGGGCGACCGCGGCGACGATCGCCGCCGAGGTGGGGATCGGCGACGGGCAGCAGCGGGTGGTGACCGGCGCCGAGCTGGACGCGATGGGCGACGCCGAACTCGATCACCTGCTCGAGGAGGGGCGGGAGATCGTGTTCGCCAGGTCCTCGCCGGAGGGCAAGCTGCGCGTCTGCGAGGCGTTGCGCTCGCACGGGCACATCGTGGCGATGACCGGAGACGGCGTCAACGACGCTCCGGCGCTGCGCCGCGCCGACATCGGGGTGGCGATGGGCCGGTCCGGCACCGATGTGGCCCGCGAGGCGGCGACCATGGTGCTCACCGATGACAACTTCGCCACCATCGTCCGCGCGGTCGAGGCCGGACGGCGGGTCTTCGACAACGTCCGCAAGTTCGTGCTGTACATCTTCGCCCACGCCGTACCGGAGGTCGTTCCGTTCTTGATCTTCGCGTGGTCCGGCGGCGCCGTTCCGCTGCCGCTGACCGTGCTGCAGATCCTCGCCATCGACCTGGGCACCGAGACGCTGCCGGCGCTCGCGCTGGGGCGGGAACGCGCCGAACCGGGCCTGATGAGCCGGCCGCCCCGGTCGCCGAAGGCCGGAGTGATCGACCGCCGGCTGCTGTGGCGGGCCTGGGGGCTGCTCGGGCTCACCTCGGCGGTCCTGGTCACCGCCGGATTCTTCTGGAGCCTGTGGCGGGCCGGCTGGCAGCCCGGGGTGACGCTGCCCGCCGCCGACTACGCCCGGGCCACCACGATGACGTTCGCCGGCATCGTGGCCTGCCAGATCGGCACCGCGTTCGCCTCGCGCACCGACCGTGCCGCGCTGCGGACCATCGGCGTGTTCAGCAACCGGCTGTTGCTCGGCGGCATCGCGTTCGAGCTGGTCTTCGCCGCCGCCCTGATCTACCTGCCGCCGCTGCAGGCGGTGTTCGGCACGGCCGCGCTCAGCGGCGCTGCACTGGCGTTCCTCACCCCGTTCCCGGTGCTGGTGTGGGGCGTCGACGAGCTCTACCGCGCGCGGGTACGCCGCCGCGGCACCGGAATCCGGCCTGAGGAGGCGCCATCATACGAGTCCGCGACATCATGACCAGCCCGGTCCAGGTCGTCTGGCACAACGCGCCGGTCGAGGACGCGGTCGCCCTGATGACCACGTAGGAGGTCACCGCGCTGCCGGTGCTCGACCACGACGTGCGCAGCCTGCCGGTGGTGGAGGGCCGCACGGTCGTCGGCATCGTCAGCCGCCGCGACATCCTGGCCGGGGTGGTCCGCGACGACGACGCGCTCGCCGCGGCCGGTGGACTGCCCGGGTGACGGCCGGCGTCGCCACCGTCGCCGGCGGGTTCCCGAACGAGCAGCAGCGCGAGGTCGTGTCGCTGCTGGCCCACACCCGCGTGGCCGGGATACGGCTTCTCGACGGGCCCGGCCCCGACGGGTCGAAAGACACTGTCGCGGCGGGTGTTCCGGTGCTGACATGGAGATGGAGGCGCCGGTAGCCTTGCCGGCGTCCCCGGCATTGTCGGGAGGTGCCGCCATGAAGAACCTCGACCGATTCCGGGCGGAGACCGTGGCACGCCAGGACCCGGGCGGCTCGAACCGCTTCGGTGAGATGATCAACCGGTATCTGGGGGCGGTGAGCTACCCGGACCCCTACGCTGTCGTGCCGGTGAAGACGACGGCAGGCGCGCCGGTGAAGACGACGGCAGGCGCGCCGGTCACCATGACCGTCACCGATGGCACGGTCCTGGTCGGGGTGGACGACAGCGCGATCAGCAGCATCGCGGTCGACCACGCCGCGATCGAGGCCGAGCTGCACGGCTGGGCCCTGCGGCTGGTCAACGTCCGGCGCACCGGCGCCGACGAGGCCGGAGAATCCCTGCTGCGACGGCTGACCGACCGGGTGCACGCCAGCGCTCCGTCGGTCGTGGTGAGCAGCCGGCTCGCCGTCGGCGCCCACCCCGCCCAGCTGCTGCTGGCCGCGGCCGGCGATGCCGACCTGCTGGTGGTCGGCCATCGGCACGGCGCCACCTCGACCGCCCTGGGGCGCAGCGTCGCCGACCGGGTGGGCCGCCACCACGCCGGGCCGGTTCTGGTGGTCCGGATGCCCGGGTGGCCGGCCGGTCCCGAGTTCGGGGCCAGGCCGCTGGTGGTCGCGGTGGACGGTTCGGCGCCGGCGCGGGCGGCGGCGGAGTTCGCATACGCCGAGGCGCGCGTCCGTGGCTGCGACGTCACCCAGCTGCACCTCGTGGGAGACCGGATGGACCTGGCCCGTCGCCTGGAGGACCGGGACGGCGTCCGGGTGCACCACCGGATCATGTCCGGTGACCCGGCGTCGGCACTGCTGGCGGAGTCCGCCCGGGCTGCCGCCGTGGTGATCGGTCGCAGCCGGCACGAGGTGATCGTCCCGACCCTGCTCGGGCCGGCCGCGCACCTGCTGCCGCAGCGCGCCCTCTGCCCGGTCTTCCTGGTCGGCTGAGCTGAGCACGCCGGGGGTTCCGCCGTCCGGCGTGGCATCCTGGAGGGACGATGACCGCTCTGCTCCTGATCGCCGCGGTGCTGCTGCTGGTCCGGGTGGCCGGCGCGCTGGCCCTGGCGTTCAGCGACCGTGTTCCCCGGCCCGGTGGCTCGCCGGGCCGGCGGGTCGACCCGTGCCTGGGGCCGTTGCTGGCCCTCCCCGCGCCGCCCGTCCGCACACCGCACCCCCAGCCGGGCGGGACACTGCTCGACCGGCTGCGGTCGGGGCAGATCAGCCGGGCCGAGTACCGGGCCCGGATGGCCGCCGTCGCGGCCCGGGACGCACGGATCCATCCGCTGCGCTGATCCGTACCGCACCACGTGGGCCCCGGACGGTGTGTCCGGGGCCCACGCGGTGCGGGCGCGATCTGTCGTCGGCCCAGGGGAGAGGTCAGGCGCGCATCAGGGTGTCGTGCACCACGGCGACGGTGCAGGCGCTGTGCCGGAGCAGGTGCTGGCTGACCGACCCGAGCAGCAGCCCGCGGACCGGGCCGAGGCCCCGGCTGCCGACCACGAGCAGCTGCGCCGTGTCGCTCTCCCGGGTCAGCGCGGCCGCCGGGTGCTCGACGAGCGCCTCGGCTTCGACCTTGATTTCCGGGAACGTGTCGCTGACCAGCGTCACCAGGGCGTCGAACGGTCCCCGCTCACGCTCCAGGACGGCCCGTGCCTCCTGACGCCCGTCGGTTCCGATGCCGGCCGCCGGCGACCAGGCACGGACCACCCGCAGCGGAACCCGCCGGGCCGACGCCTGGACCGCGGCGAGGTCCAGCACCGGGGAGGCCAGCCCGGAGCCGTCGATCCCGGCCACCACCGGCGCCGCAGCCGGGGCGTCACCGCGGACCACCACGACCGGGCAGTGCGCGTGCGCGGTGACAGCTGAGCTGACCGAGCCCAGCAGGTCGGTCACCGCGCTGTGACCACGGGCGCCGATCACCACGAGCCGGGCTCGCCGGGACCGGTCGATCAGCGCCGGGGCGGGGAACGCCCGGACTGTCTTCACGGTCACCTCGACCATGGGGTGGGTCCGTCTCGCCGCCGTCACGGCGCGCTCCATCATGCCGCCGATGACCTCGACGACGTAGCTCTCCGGACGCGCCGGGCCGGACGATCCGTCGCCGATCGGCGTCCACACCGGCGACTCGTCCGCGTAGAGCAGCTCGACGGGAGCCCCGGTGCGGTCCGCCTCGGTCAACGTCCAGGCGAGTGCGGCACCGGCCTGCGGCGATCCGTCGTACCCAATGATGATCTTCTGCAACATGGGTGGGGCCTCCTTCCGGCGCCGTCACCGACCGAGGAATCTCCTCACCGTCCAGGGAACCCTCATCGTGCGATGCCGGGTAGGGCCGCAGGCCACCTCGAGGCCGGTCGATCGGCGCCAGCCGGTACCACGATCAGCGGGCAGGTGGTACGCCCGATCAGGCCACCGACGGTCGAGCCGAACGGCCGGGCCGGCCTGGCCTGCTCGCTCGCCGCCGCCAGGCCGGCGGGTGCGCTGACCGGTGTCGTGCGCATGGCTCCACCATCCCGGACGGTCAAGGCGGCGTTTGGGGCGCCCTTCCGGCCGGTTCCCGTTCCCCGCCGGCCGGTTCCCGTCTTGACGACGGTGGGTCTGGTGGCTCAGCGGCCACGCTTTCACGAATGCCGGGCGGCGGTGTTCCGGTCGGGCCGGGAGGGCGCCTGCGACAAGCGTCGCGCGGCGCCGAGCAGGCCGGGCAGGGCCATAGGTAATCCGGTCGCGCCGTTCGGCCCTGTCGGCCGGCGCCGGCGGCGGACATGCTCGGATCAGGCGCATCCTTCAACGGCGAGGGAGAAAGATCATGAAAGGGCTGGTGTACGGCGGAGGCGGCGAGCGGTCCTGGGCCGAGGTCCCGGACGTCGTGATCCGCGACCCGCGCGACGCGGTGATCCGGATCGACGCGGTGACCATCTGCGGGACGGACCTGCACATCCTGGCCGGGCACGTGCCCGAGGTGACGCCGGGCCGGATCCTGGGGCACGAGGCGGTCGGCACGGTCGTCGAGACCGGCGCCGCGGTGTCCGGGCTGAGCGCCGGTGACCGGGTGCTGGCGTCCTGCATCTCGGCGTGCGGCACCTGCCGCTTCTGCCGGGAGGGCCGGTACGGTCAGTGCCGCGGTGGCGGCGGCTGGCGGCTCGGCCACGACCTCGACGGGGTGCAGGCGGAGTTCGCCCGGATCCCGTTCGCCGACCTGTCCACCCACCGGCTGCCCCGGCCGGTGACCGACGAGGCGGCGCTGATGCTGGCCGACATCCTGCCGACCGCGTACGAGGTCGGCGTGCTCAACGGCGGGGTCCGCCCGGGCGACACCGTGGTCGTGGTCGGCGCCGGGCCGATCGGGCTGGCCGCGATCCTCACCGCCAAGCTGTTCTCCCCGGCGCACATCGTGGCGATCGACAAGGCGGAGAGCCGGCTGCAGGCGGCGAAGAACCTGGGCGCGGACGTCACACTGACGCCGGAGCAGGTGCCGCTCGGCTCGATCCGGGCACTCACCGGTGGCCTCGGCGCCGATGTGGTGATGGAGGCGGTGGGCCTGCCGGAGACCTTCGAGATGTGCCAGACGCTGGTGCGGCCCGGTGGCCGGATCGCCAACATCGGCGTGCACGGCAAGCCCGCCACGCTGCACCTGGAGCACCTGTGGACCAGCGACGTCACGATCACGACCGGGCTGGTGGACACGTCCTCCACGCCGCGTCTGCTGGACATGCTGGTCGGCGGCCAGCTCGATGTCTCCTCGCTGGTCACGCACCGCTTCGGCCTCGGCGAGATCATGCAGGCGTACGACGTCTTCGCGCAGCCGGCGACGACCGGGGCGCTCAAGGTCGTGCTCACCCAGTGAGCGGGGCGCGGTCCGGCCCTGAGGTGGGGTCCAACGGCCCTGACCGGCGTTAGCTGTGCGCAGCTAACGTGCTAATTGAGGAAGGGAGGTAACGATGACCACCACGACCACCCGGCCCGCCAAACAGACCGAGCCGGCCGTTCCCGCCGCGAAACGCCGGGAACTCCGGCGTGAGATCGGCGTCCTCGCGGTGAACGCCTACGAGCGGGGGATCGCCGACATCGTCGCGCTCGAGAAGGACGCTGCGAAGATCACGCCCTACCCGTGGGCTAAGAACGCGCTCACCGTGAGCGCCGGGCTCATCGAGGACGTCGGCGCGGCCTACGTCCGGACGGCCCGCCAGATCCTGCGGTGAACCATCCGGCGACCGGCCCGGGGTCATGCCCCGGGCCGTTCGCCGTCTCCAGTACGTCGTTCCCGGCCCCGCCGGGCGATCGTCGTCGCGGTCATCGCCGCGTAGACCTCGCCGAGCGCCTGCCGCTGCCGGGCGGTCAGGTTCGGATCGGCCGCGATCGCGGCGAGCACCGCGGCCGGCCCCGGCGTCCGCGGCGCGGCCTGCTCGGTGAGCGCGTCGGCGGTGGTGCGCAGGGAGCCGGCGATCGCGTGCAGCACCCGTTCGGAGGGGGCGCGCAGCCCGCGCTCGATCTGCGACAGGTACGGGTTCGAGATGCCCACCATCGACGCCAGTTGCCGCATCGACAGCTCGGCCAGTTCCCGCTGCCGCCGGATGATCTCCCCGAGGCTCACCGGGGCCTGCTGGTCGTCCATGATGACCGAAGCCTAACGCCGCCGCGACCGGCTCGTTCAGTCGCCGTCGGGCCCGCCCGAGGTGGGGGTGGAGCTGAAGTTGCCGGTCCAGGACGCTTTCGCGCCGGAGTCGCCGATCCGGTACGTGTCGTAGACGGCGGAGCCGGCGATGAGCACGGCGAGCACCACGACGACCCTGGTGATCATGGCTGATCGCGGTGCCAGGTAGGCGCGGCGCCCGGTGGTGTCCGGGCCATCCGCCGCCGCGGTGGCCTCGCGCTGCCGCCACCAGATCACCAGCGCCAGGACGGCGACCGGCAGGGCGACCCAGATGGCGGTGTCGCCGAGTTCGGTGTGATCGCGCAGCAGCGGGGTCTCGCCGACCCGGTGTTCCAGCCACTCACCGGCGCTCGTTGTCACCGGCACCAGGGCGACGACCAGCACGGACAGGATCGCGTTCGGCCCGGCCAGGCGGTGGCGGGCCGACGGCCAGACCGCGGTCAGCACGAGCAGGAGGGCGGCGAGGGGGAGCAGTACCACGATGGCGTGGACGAGCAGGATGTGTGCCGGCAGTCCGTTGAGGGTGCCCATCGAATTCCTTCCGGTAACGGTGGAGGAGCCGGCACCGCACCGGGTGGTGACACGAGCCGACTGTGACGCAGGCAAAGGCTAGAGACCGAATCTTCACGTTCTCCCATTTTCGGGTGAAACGCTGGATCCGGCCCGCAGATCCGGCCCGGACCATCCCTGCGAGAGTGACGTCATGACCGATGTTTCCCCGCCCGCGGCGACGCTGCTGGTCGTCGAGGACGACCGCGAGGTCGGTCCGCTGCTGGTGCGCCTGTTCCGGGGCGCCGGGTACGCCACCGATCTCGCCCCGGACGGTCAGGCCGGGCTGCATCTGGCGCTGACCCGCCGCTACGACGCGATGATCCTCGACCGCGCCCTGCCGGCCATCGAGGGTCTCGACCTGCTCGGCCGGCTGCGGCGATCCGGCATCACGGCTCCGGTGCTGGTACTCACCGCGCTCGGCACCGTGCCGGACCGGGTGGCCGGCCTGGACAGCGGCGCCGACGACTACCTCGTCAAACCGTTCGAGATCGACGAGCTGCTCGCCCGGATCCGGGTGCTGCTGCGCCGGCGGGCCGGTGCGGAGGAGCGGCTGACCGTCGGCGACGCGGAGTTCGATCTGATCTCCCGTACGGTGACCGGGCCGGGCGGCTCGGTGGTGGCGCTGTCCGGCCGGGAGAGCGATCTGCTGCGGCTGCTGGCCCGGAACCCGGCTCGGGCGTTCACCCGCGAGGAGATCGTGGCTCAGGTCTTCCCGGACACCACCGGCGTGACCCTGGCCGACACGTACGTGCACTACCTGCGGCGCAAGCTCGGTGCCGCGGTGGTGTCCACCGTGCGCGGGGTGGGCTACCGGCTCGGGCCCGGATGAGGCGCCGCAGCCCGGCGGGACCGGATCCGGATCGGCTGCTGCTGACCCGGGCGCGGCGGGTCATCGCCCTGCAGACCGCCGGTGCGATCACCGTGAGCCTGCTGGTGCTCGGGGTGCTGGTCCTGGTCGTGGTGATACACAGCCAGAACGCCGCCGCCACGACCCTGTTGCGGCAGACCGCGGCGAGCGCGGACGACGTCCGGGACCCGCCGCCGGACGTGTGGGTCTTCCTGCAGAGTGCGGCCGGCGTGCTCACCGCGACCGAGGACGCGCCCCGCGGGCTTCCGGACCGGGCCGCGCTGGACCGGGTCCGCGCCGGCCGGGCGAGCGTGACCACCCGGATCGCCGGCCGCGAGGGCGGCTACCTCGCGCTGACCAGGTGGCGGGGGACCCGGGTGGTGCAGGTGGTGATGAGCCGTCATGAACAGCACGACGAGCGGGAGCGGCTGCTCGGCGCCCTCGCCGTCGGTGAACTGGTCGGCCTGCTGATCGCGCTGTGCTCGGCGGCACTGCTCGCACGCCGGGCGACGGCCCCGCTGGCCGACGCGCTGGCCCGGCAACGACGTTTCGTCGCGGACGCCAGCCACGAGCTGCGCACCCCGCTGACCCAGTTGCACACCCGGGCTCAGCTGCTGCAGCGGGATCTGCGCACCGGAGCGGACGTCGCGGAGGTCACCAGCGACGTCGACCACCTGGTCACCGGCACCCGGCACCTCGGTGAGGTCGTCGAGGATCTGCTGCTCTCCAGCCAGCTCAGCCGGCGCGACGACGCCGGCGAGCCGGTCGACCTCGGGGCCGTGGCGGCCGACGTCATCGCGAACCAGGCCGGCCGGGCCGGTGCGCAGGAGGTGGAACTGGTCCTGCGCACCGCCGCCGGGGAGCCCTCCTCGGTCGTCGGACACCGAGCCGCCCTCCGGCGGGTGCTCACCGCCCTCGTCGACAACGCGCTGAGCCACACCCCGGCCGGCGGGCACGTGAGCGTCGAACTCGGCACGTCCGGCACCGCCGTCACGGTCGTCGTCCGGGACGACGGCACCGGCTTCGACCCGGCCGACGCCGAACGGCTCTTCGCCCGCTTCGCGCGCGGCAGCCACGGCGATCACCGCCGCTTCGGCCTCGGCCTGGCGCTGGCCCGTGAGGTCGTCACCGGGCACGGCGGCACGATCGAGGCGAGCGGGCGACCGGGGCGCGGCGCGGTCTTCACCATCCGCCTGCCCGCCGCGGCCGGGCGTGACCGGTCCTGACGGCGCTCAGGGCGCCACGGCCGTGCGGGCCGCGTAGAGAGCGGCCGCGATCGTGGCGTGCCCCTCGGCGTTGGGGTGGTCGCCGTCGTCGGCGAGCAGGCGGGTCGGATCGGCGGTGCCGTCCGCGCCCTTGAACGCGGTCAGCGTCGGGACGAACGTCGCCGCTCCGGCGGCCGCCGCCGCGCGCAGGGCGTCGTTGGTGTACCCGGTGATGACGGCGGCCCGTGCGGTGTCGTCGGCGCTGTAGTCCTGCTGCGCGGCGTCGCCGTCCTCGACGACGTTCCAGTACCCGACCACCAGGACCGGGACCGACGGCCGCCGGACGGCCCGGATCCGCTCCAGGGCCGCCGCCACGTTCGTCTCGACAGTGCCGGCCGCGCGGCGGTACGCGGCGGCGTCGCCGTCCGCGTCGAACACCGCGGCGAGGTCGTTGGCCCCGATCATGATCACGATGACCGAGGCGGATCGGATGGCCGGCCGGTCGGCCGGGTCGCCGGCCTGCGCCAGGACGTCGGCCGAGACGATGCCCGGCCGGGCCAGGTTGATCGTGTGCGCGTTCCCGGCGAGACGTCGGGCGTAGAGCCCGGGGAACGGCACGCAGCCGCAGGCGGTGCCGGCGGGTACCGAGTCGCCCAGGGCCAGGACGTTCACCGCCCCGGGCCGGCCGAGCACGGCTCGATCCCGCGCCGACGTCACCACCGGGCCCCACGAGGTGCAGCCGAACAGAGCGGTGAGGCCGAGGGCGAGCGTTCTGGCCAATGCGTACCGGCGACCGGTCACGATACCTCAGATACCGCGGCTGCCAGCCGGGCCGGTACTTCGGTTTCGCCCGGTGCAGCGACTCGATCTGCATCAGGTCCAGCGACAGCCCGGTCGGTGGCTTCGGACCGCGAGGGACGGCGTCCGGTGGATTGCAGGAGCAGTATGGCGACGACCACGATGGCTAGTATCCCTCCTGTGGGATGTCCACCGCCTCGTCGGCCGCGGCCGCCCGAAGCGCACCGGCCCAGTGATGCCGAGCAGCCCGAGGGCGCAGTGCTCGGCCCAGAGCCGCCCGTCACCCGGTGACAGCGGCGCGGATGCATTTGATGAGATCTTGTCACTGCGTTTCTGGCGGAAGATTCATAGTCCGCGGTCTCGGCGGCCGGTGTGTATCAGTCCTGGACGGCGGACAGGAGTTGGTTGGACCAGCGCAGCAGGTGCAGGTAGGTCGGCCCGAGATCGTTCAGCGGGATCGGTGCGTCCGCGAGGGCCGCGATGTCGCCGTTCTCGTACGCCTGGACGGCGTGCAACAGCCGGTTGAGCGGGCTCTCGACGTCGCCGTGCAGAGCCGCCGCGACCTCGTCGGCCAGCGACATCTGCTCGGCGAGGTCGGACCGGGGAATGCCGAGCAGGTCGGCGACACCGGAGAGCAGGCCGAACAGGAAGGCCGTCTCCGGGACGACCGCGAACGCCGCTGCCAGGCGGTGGCAGAACCGGCCACGGACCAGGGCCTGGGCCAGTTGATCCTCGGATGCGCCGGTGACCTCAGTGGCAATCATGAGGGCGGCCCACTGGCGGATGCGGGCGATCCCCAACAGCACCACGGCCTGCGGCACCGACGACAGCCGGTGTGGCAGCCCGGCCGCGGCGCTGTTGCTGGCACGCAGCACGCGCATCGCCAATGCCGGGTCGGTGCAGATGAGCTCGCAGACCCGGTCCATGTCCGCCTCGGCGGCATACATCAGCGCCAGCAGCTCCAGCCTGTGCAGCTTCGTGGCCGACAGAGTGGAGGTGGTCAAGATGTGCGGCCGGCTCAACGCGTACCCCTGGCGCAGTTCGCAGCGGTACCGATCGGCCAGAGCGAGTTGCTCGTCGGTCTCGAGCCGCTCGGCGACAAGCTGGATCTGCGGATACCGGCGACAGACCTCGACGGTGTGCTCCAGCTGCGAGAGGTCGCCGTCGAGCATGTCGAGCTTCACGTAGGACGCGATCCCGAACAATTTGTCGTGGCCCAGGCCCCACACGAAGTCGTCCAGCGCGATGCGGTAGCCGGCCTCGGCCAGGGCGGTTACTCCGGCGAGTACCTTGTCGTCGATCGTGATCGACTCCAGGACCTCCAGGACCACCTGCTCCGGCCCGAACGGCAGAGCGAGGTCGCCGACGAGGAACTCCCGGGTCATGTTGATGAAGCACAGCCGGTCGCGGACCACCTCGGGCAGGCCGAACTCGGTGAACGTGGTGACGATGACCTGACTGGTCGCGTAGGTGTTCCGTTGGGAGGCCTCCACCTCATCCATCCGGCCGCGGAACAGCAGCTCGTAGCCGATCACGACGTCCTCGACGTCGAAGATCGGTTGCCGGGCCACGTGAACCAGTTGGGTGGCCCCCGTAGCCAGATGGCGCGGCGCTCCGGAGCTGACAGCTGCGCCTTGCATGATTCGTCTCCCGCCGATGCCGGATAGGTCACGCGGCCCGCCCCTCTTCTCGCGGCTTGCCTGATCGCGACGATATCCGTCGTACGCGTGACGAACAGCCAAAACGTCCCTCAGAGCAGAACAACGGCGGGGTGCGGCGCGAGGTGCACCGCTGGGTTCCATGCTGGGACTGCGCTCAACTGCCGGGTGAGCCGGAGTGCCGGTGACCTGCTCCGGGTGGAAGCCGACGGGCTCGACGTGATCCTGCGTCAGCTGCGGGTACGGTGGCGCCGAGCCCGCCGATGAGCTGCTCGGACGGCGTTCCGAAACGCCGGATGTCGGGTCAGCCCGCCAGGTCCACCAGAGGATCGGAGTCAGTGCTTCAGCGAGAGCTGTGCGGATGGTCGCCGAGCAGTCGTGTCGCCAGCACCGCGGCCTGCGTGCGGCGATCGAGCCCGAGCTTGGCCAGCAGGCTCGACACATAGTTCTTCACGGTCTTCTCGGCCAGGAACATCCGGTTCGCGATGTCGCGGTTGGTCCGTCCTTCCGCGATGTGTTCCAGGATCCGGCGCTCCTGGACGGTCAGGCCCTCGAGCTCCCGGGGTTGTTCCACACCGTTGCGGATGCGTTCCAGCACTCGCTGAGTCACCGCCGGGTCGAGGAGCGACTGGCCGGCGGCGACCCGCTGGATGGCGTCGACCAGGTCGTTGCCACGGATTTGCTTGAGAACGTACCCCGAGGCCCCGGCCATGATCGCGGCGAACAGCGCCTCATCGTCCTCGTACGAGGTGAGGATCAACCCCTTGATCTCCGCGTCGATGGCGCGGACGTCGCGGCAGACGTCGATGCCGCTGCCATCCGGCAGCCGGCCATCCAGCACCATCACGTCCGGTCTCAGGGCGGGGATGCGACGGGTGGCCTCCTGCGCGGACCCCGACTCGCCGATCACCTCGATGTCACCGGTGGCGTGCAGCAGGTCGACGAGGCCCCGGCGGACCACCTCGTGGTCGTCGAGCAGAAAGACGCGGATCATCCTTACGTCCTACCGTGCCGGGTCCGGAAACCCAAGCGTATCGGTCGTCGGCAGCGCCGCGGCCCGCCGGCCAGCCGAACCGGCCTGGAGGATGGCCCGTTTCTCGCCGGTGGTCCTGCTGGCCTAGGATCAGGCCGATTCATTGAGGTCAACGCGCGGACTCGGCCGGGAGGTGCACCGATGCTTGCCAGCGACGCGTCTGCCGATGATCCGCAGCCCGGCACGACGCCTCGGCTGCGGTTTCCCGACCAGCCCCGGCTGGAACTCGACCAGTTGCTGGGCCAGCTGATCAATCGGGCTCAAGAGGTGATCGGCACACAGGGCCGGCTCCGGGGGCTGCTCCAGGCCAACCAGCTGATCATCGGCGAGCTGAACCTGCCGTCGGTGCTGCAACACGTTGTCGAGGCGGCCCGGGAGCTGACCGGCGCTCGCTATGCCGCGCTCGGCACCATCGCCCCCGGCGGAGGTCTCAGCGAGTTCGTGCACGTCGGCATGCCGGACGACATGGTCCGCCGGATCGGGCACCTGCCACAAGGCAAGGGCCTCCTCGGCGCCCTGATCGACGATCCCCGGCCGATCCGGCTCGGGCGCATCGCCGACGACGCCCGGTCCTCGGGCTTTCCCGCTGGGCATCCACCGATGGACAGTTTTCTCGGTGTGCCGATCGAGATCCGCGGCACCGTGTTCGGCAACCTGTACCTGGCCGAGAGCGACAACGGCGAGTTCAGCCAGGACGACGAGGAGCTCGCCCGGGCACTGGCCGCGACCGCCGCGGTCGCCATCGACAACGCCCGGCTGTACGAGTTCGCCCGGGTGCGCGGGGAATGGCTGCAGGCGTCCGGTGCCATCACCGCCGAACTGCTCGCCGCCGACGACCAGGAGGACTCGGTGCTGAAGCTGATCGCCGAGCGTAGCCGCGAGCTGGCCCGAGCCGACCTGGTCACGGTCGTCCTTCCGCTGCCGGCTGGCGACGCGCTCGGGATCGAGGTCGCCGTCGGCACGGGCGGGGCGGCGCTGACCGGGCAGATCCTGGCGTTGGAGGGCTCGTTGAGTGGCAGGGTGTACCGGGAAGGTACGCCGCTGCGCCTCGACGCGCCGCAGAAGGGCGAGACCGACCCGCCGACCGACGGTGCGCTCGACATCGGGCCCAGCATGATGCTGCCGTTGCGGGGCTCGGCCCGGGTACTCGGGGTGCTCGGTGCCTTCCGTCGCCGTGGCGCCGCCGGGTTCGCGGCCGAGGAGCTGGAGATGGCCGGTAGTTTCGCCGCGCAGGCAGCGGTTGCCATCGAACTGGCCGATGCCCGCGCCGAGCAGCAGCGGGTCGCGATGCTGGACGATCGCGAGCGGATCGCGGCCGACCTGCACGACCACGTGATTCAAAAACTCTTCGCCGCCGGCCTGTCGTTGCAGACGGTGTCGGCCCGCGTCGGCCCGGGTCTGGCACAGGACCGCATCGCGACCGTCATCGACGATCTCGACGACACCATCGGCCAGATCCGTACCACCATCTTCGCCCTGCAGGAGACCCGGCGAGAGGACGGCGGCGGGCCGCGGGCACGCCTGCTGGACGTGGTGGTGCAGTCCCGGCAGACCCTCGGCTTCGAGCCGGGCCTGCGGTTCGCCGGCCTGCTCGACATGCTGCGCGGCGACGTCGTCCAGGATCTGATCGCCGTGCTGCGCGAGGCGCTCAGCAACATCGCACGGCACTCCCGGGCCCGCTGCGCCGACGTCGCGGTCACCGTGTCCGACGGCCGGTTGACGTTGACGGTGTGCGACGACGGCGTCGGATTCACCGGCGACAACCGTGGCAGCGGTCTGACCAATCTGCGGCAACGGGCCGAACGTCATCACGGCACCCTGACCGTCGAGGGAGCCCCCGCCGGGGGCACGACGCTGACCTGGTCGGTGCCGATTCCCTGATCGCTGCCGGTACGCCGGTGACGTCACGCCGTGCGCTGATCCGCCGCTGTCGCGGTGGCCGCGTCGGCTGCGGTGGGCGCGTGGCTCCTGCCGACGTGCCCCCGCCGAGGGGGATACGACGGCAGGACGACGCACGGGATCAGCCGGCTCCCGCTTGCCGGAGCCTCTCAGCTCCGGCACGTCCGCACGGAAAACCGGTCAGGCGGCTGCCACGGGATTGATCGGCGCGACCTCGGTGCCCGGTTTCGTGGGCTGGGCCGGTTCCACCCGCATGCCGTTGCGGATCGCGTCGAGCATGGTCATGCCCTGGGCGGCCAGCGAGGCGACCACGCTGTTGAGGCCCTCGGCGCCGTCCAGCACGGTGACGTTCGCGCCGCGCAGCCCCTCGGCGGCGGCCCGCAACATCTCCGGCAGCTTCTCGATGATCGCCTGGTCCAGGGCGATCCGGCCCTCGGCCGCCGCGGCCTCGGCGGAGAGCTTGGTGGCGTCCGCGTCGGCGCGGGCCAGCGCGCGGATCCGTTCGGCCTCGGCCTCGGCGGGCCGGATCACCTCGGCGATCAGCTCGGCCTCGCGCAGCTCGGCGTTGCGCTGGGCGACCAGGGCGCGTTCGGTGATCACCTCCTGGGCGGCGCGGGCGGCGGCGAGCGGGCCGGCCTGGGCCGCGGTCTGCTGCGCCTGGTCGATCTCCGCCTGGTACTGGGCCTTGGCGATGGCGGTCTGCCGGGCGTACTCGGCCTGGTGCCGGATGCTCTCCTGCTGGGCCATCGCGCTCTGCCGGTCGGCGTCGGCCTGCGCGACACTCGCCTCCTGGTTGACCCGGGCCTGGTGCGGCGCGGCGAGGGCCTTGATGTAGCCGACACCCTTGTCGTCGATGCTGCTGATCTGCAACGAGTCGACGGCCAGGCCGATCCGGGCCATCTCCGGCTTGCTGGCGTCGACGATCGCGTCGGCCAGGGTCTGCTGCTCCCGGATGATCGACTCGACGGTCATGCTGCCGATGATGCTGCGCAGGTGGCCCGAGAAGATCCGGCCGACCAGCGTCGGCATCTGGCCCTGGTCACCCTGGAACCGGCGGGCCGCCGCGGCGATCGACTCGTGGTCGTCGCCGACCTTGAACGCGATCACCGCGCGGACCGCGAGGGTCAGGCCCTGCTTGGTGTAGGCGTCCTCGGCGACCTCGGCCTCCTGCATGGCCAGGGTGAGCCGGGTGGCCTTGGAGAGCACCGGCGTGACGAAGACACCGTGCCCCGTGACGATCTTGAACGGCAACGCGTCGGCGCCCCGCTGCTTGCGACCACTGATCAGTAACGCCTCGTTGGGGGCGGGCACCCGATAACCGAACACTGTTACAGCCCTTCTGTCACGCCGCGGGCGGATCCGTCCGGTGGCACGGTGGGCCATGGCTCGACGTCGACCTGACGCGCGCCACGGCTGTTGATCACGAGCACCTCGGTGCCGACCGGAAGAGGCACGGCCGAGTACGCGAGGTAGTAGTGCGCCAGGCCGCCGACCAGCAGGCGAACCTCACCGGCCCGCTCGCCTCCGCGGATCGCGGTGATCACCGTGCCGCACCGGCCGACCAGCGTCACACTCGTCACGTCTGCATTGTGCTCCTGCCCCTCGACCCCCGGCTGCCCCGGTCCGTGGGCAGGGAACCGCCGGTTCGCCGGCGGGCTCGGGAGCGGCCCAGCCGCAGCGTCTCGTCGAAGCTCCGGCCCAGGCAGTCGAGGAGCGCCGCGGCGTCGGGCACGACCGAGCCGTCCATGATCAGGCCGGTCCCGCAGATCCCGGCGTGGATCTGCAGCGTCGCGCTGATCGCGGCGCCGGCCGGCGGTTCGAAGCGGTGGATCCGGTCCACTCTCGTCCCGGCCAGCAACGCCCTGCGGGTCACACCGGGAACCTCGGACACGACCACGTCCGGGACCGCCGCGGCGATCATCGCCGGCCACCGCTTCAGGACCGGGACCAGCAGTCCCCCACCGGTCATCGCCGGCTCGGCCCGCAGCGACAGCAGCAGGCCCCGGATCGCGGCGATCCGTTCCTCCGGATCGGCCGGGCCGGTCGGTGCGCCGAACATCACGCGCGGCAGCGGACCGCCGGAGCACAGGACCGCCGGCAGTTCCGGGGTGCGCGCGCCGTGCCGTTCGTGGTAACGGCGCAGCCCGCCGAACAGGGCGGCGAGGTACGCCTCGAGCAGTGAGCCGTTCGCTGCCCGCGCCGCGGCACGCAGCTCGGCCAGCGGGCAGGCCAGCGTCGCGAGCAGCCACGGCCCGCCGCCGCGCCCGTGGAACAGCTCCGAGCCCCGCGCGGGCCGCAGTGCCGCGGTGCGGCGCAGCGACGCCCCGAGCTCCAGCGCACCGCGGACGGCGCCCGCCGGCCGGGTCAGGGCTCGGGTACCGGCCGCGACCAGCCGACCGGCCGCCAGCGGCAGGGTGGCGACCTGCTCGGCGAGCTCCGCCGCGGCCAGGGCCCAGGGTGATGGACCGTCCCCGGACGGCCCGGCGTGACCGGCCGGCGTGCCTGCCGGGCGCTCCGGTCGCCGGCCCAGCAGCAACGACGCCAGCGGGACCCCGCCGGCTCCGTCGGTCAGGCTCTGATGAACGCGGAGCAGGTAGGCGGCCCGGCCGTCCGCCCCGCCGGTGATCAGGGTGCCGTCCCACAGCGGCCCGGAACGGTCGAGCGGCGTCATCAGGACGTCCTGGGCGAACGCCATCAGCCGGTCCGTTCCGCCGGCCCCGGGCAGCTCGACGTGGCGCAGATGGCGGTCCAGGTCGAAAGCGGGATCCGGGAGCCAGACCGGCGGCCCGACCGGCACGGCCGGTTCCCGCACGTACGCGCGGGCGGGTGGCGACAGCCGGGCGGCCCGGTCGTGTGCGGCGCGCAGCCGGTCCGCGTCCGGTGCCCCGTCCAGCAACATCAGCACCCCGACGATCGCCGGTCGGCCGGGGTCGCGGTCGCGGTACCAGGCCGCGGCCTGCGCCCCGGTCATCCGGTGGCCGTCGGCATCCATCACGTGGCCACCTCCGTAGGCCAGTTGGCCAAGGTGCCGGCGAACCGGTCGTGCAGCGTCGCGATCCGATCGTCGAGGTCACACTCCGTCCAGTCGCCGGTGGGGACCGGGTCCAGGACCGCGACGTCGACCGTGCCCGGGTGGACGATCAGCGAGCGACGCCAGGCCAGCTTGCCGGTGTTGCGCAGCACGATCGGCACGATCGGTACGCCGGCCTGCCGCGCGAGGTGGAACGCGCCCTTCTTGAACCGGCCCAGAGCCGGCGTCGGCATCCGGGTGCCCTCGGGCAGCACCAGGATCGAGGTGCCCGCCCGGATCCGGTCCAGCGCCCGGTCCAGGGTGTGCCGGGCGCTGACCGGATCCGACCGGTCGATCCACGCCGGGTCGAGAAACGCGCTGATCACCGCCATCCGCGGGTCGAAGCGGGCCTCCCGCTTGGCCACCGCGGTGAAGTCGTGCCGCAGCAGCGCGCCGAGCACCACCGCGTCCAGCGTGCTCTGGTGGTTGGCGACGAACACGGCCGGGCGGACCTTGTCGAGGTTCTCCGCGCCGGTCACGTTCAGCCGCACCCCGGCGAGGGCCAGCCCCAGGTCGGCGGAGAGCCCGATCCCGACGTTGATCCCGCCCTGCCGGTCACCGGTCAACCGGCCGTAGACCACTCCCGCGGTCAGCGCCGCGTTGACGCCGGCCAGGGCGCTGAGCGTGCCCAGCCCCGCCCACAACCCGGGTGACCGCGGCTCTCGCAGCGTCAACACCGGCCAGGCGTGCTCTTCGGCGGCGTGCCGCAGCACCGGATCCGGATTGGACGGGTACGGGTGGCCCACCGAGCCGAGGAACGCGAGGTCCTCCAGCCCGTTGGCGTACCCGAAGCTCGTGCGGAGATCGATCCCGGTGGCGCGGGCGAATCCGCGCACCGCGCGGGCCTTGCGCTCACCCCACAGCAGGCCGGTGGTGCTGCGCCCGGTGAGCACGCCGGCGCGCTGTTCCAGCTCCGTGCAGACCAGATGGGGGATGCCAAGATCGCGGGCTACCGGCTCGATCTGCAGGCGGGTCGCCGAGGACGCCACCGCGACGGTGTGTCCCTGCCGCAGGTGCGCCCGGACCAGGTCACGGGCCTCGGGCCGGATCGTCCCGGCGATCCGTTCGGCGAACAGCCGCTCGGCGAGCCCGGACAGCTCCGCTACGGTGCGGCCGCGCAGCGCGGCGAAGCCGGCCCGCCCGATCGCCTGCGGATCTCCGCCGAGCACCCCGCCGTCGAGCATGGCGAGCAGGACGCGCGCCAGTTCGCCGGGGCCGATGTCGCCCCGGCGGATCCGGTCCCGGTAGACGGCGGCGGCGGTGTGGCCGTGCACCAGGGTGCCGTCGAGGTCGAAGAACGCGCCGACCCGCGGCCCGCAGGGCGCGGAACGGATCGCCCGCACGGTCTCGGCGGCGGTGACGGTCATCGGATACCTCCGTGGATACTCCGGCCTTCAGGCCGGAGAGGAAACGGATTCCCTGCGAAGCAGGGCAGGGGCAGCCGGTTCGCCGCCAGGGCGAATCCGGCGTCGGACAACCGTGGTGCGCGAGTGAACAGGTGTGCTAATTTCTTCCGGCCCGGCCGGTGATAACCAAGCCGGTCGGGCCTACCGCCGGGCTGGCGGGAAGTTACGTCTGTGGAGATTGCAGAAGACCGATGGGCGGTCCACCGTCCCTCGCCGGTAGTCCGGGTCGGCAGCGATCGGTGAAGCAGAAAGCTCAACCCGCGAGGGCGGAATCCCCCTGCTTCAGCTGGGGGAGATGTCAAGACGGGCTCCGCTCGGCCATCGCGGCGATCAGGTTCACCCGGCGCAGCGTCTCGCGGATCTCGGCCAGGAAGTCGGCGCGCCGCTTGGCCGGCTCCGGCACCTCGGAGGCGATGAGATCGCGGTGCCGGGCCAGCCGCAGCGCCGGCTTGAACAGCTCCAGCGACACCGACTCCTCGCTGGCCAGCCGCTTCTGCAAGGCCCACTGCCGGCCGACCCGCAGGCAGTCGTCGAGGAAGTGCGCCTCGTCGAACGGCTCGTCGGCGTCCGTCGCGACCAGCCGGTCGGCGACGACGTGGTACGCCTCCAGGAACGGCCGTAGCACCAGCGGCGCGACCAGCGGCCGGTGCTGTTCCAGCCAGCGCCGGGCGTCGGCCGCGGTGAACTCGTGCACCCCGGCGGTCTGGCTCGGGTCGACGAGCGCGAGTTCGGCGGCCATCTCCTCGGCGAACACTCGCCGGGACGGGAAGAAGAAGTCGAATTTGAGCAGGTCACGCAGCCGTAGCGTCTCCCGGCTCGCGGTACCCAGCCCGGGCCCGTCGCCCTCGGCGGCAGCGGCCAGCCCTAGTTCACCGATCGCCCGGTCGATCAGGACGTGCACCGCGGTGTTCCGGTAGAACGCCGCGACCAGGTGCTGGCCCGGGCCGACCCGCCAGACGGTGTCGGTGCCGCCGTCGAAGCAGGCCAGCACGCCGGAGGAGGCCAGCTCGTCGAGGGCGCGGCGGATGGTGGCCCGGTCGGTCAGGTTCGCCGCGCCGGCCACCGGGCGCCCGCGTGCGGTGAGGTACCGGGCCAGCGGGGCGACGGTGGCCAGCACCTCGTCCAGGGTCAGCGCGCGGTCGGCGGCGAGCAGTGCCAGGCACACCACCGCGGTGGTGGTCACCGGCGTGGCGCGGTTGATGCCGTGGCACGCCTGCACCGCGATCCGCTCCACCAGGTGCGCACCCGACGGGTCGTCGGCCCGCAGCTCGGCGAGCCGGTCCCGCAGCGGGATGGGCTCGCCGAACTCCAGGAAGGCCCGACCGAACCGTTCCCGCTGCGCGCGCCCGAAGCTCCACAACCAGCGCAGGTCCTCCGGCTGCTTGCGCGACCCCCGCGCCTCGTCGGTCATCAGCCCGACCTCGTGCAGCTGCTCGTACACGATCGAGACCGGGACGATCAGGGCGCGCGACCCGGGATCCTGCTCGAGCGCGTCGACGGCGTAGCGCAGTACCCCGTACGTCGGCGGGCGCAGCTTGCCGGTCCGGGTCCGGCCGCCCTCGATCGACCAGCACAGGTTGCGCCGGCTGCGGATCAGTTCGGCGAGGTAGCAGCGCAGCGCCAGCCGGTAGACGGGAAGGTCGGCAGTCGAGCGGCGCACATAGACGAAGCCGGAGCGCCGCAGCAGGTGGTTGAACGGGAACACGTCGAGGTTCGCGCCGGCCAGCACGAACGACGGCGAGATGCCGTACCGCGAGACCGCCGCCGGGACGGTGATGCCGTCCAGGTACGACCGGTGCGAGAACGGGAACAGCAGCGACTGGGTCCGGTCGAGCACCCGCAGGCGTCGCAGTTGTTCCGGATCGAGGACGAGTTCGTGCGCGCGCGCCAGCCACCGGCTCATCCGGGACCAGTCGTCCACCGCCCGGCCGGTGTGGGTGGCGCCCATCTCGCGCAGGTACCCGGCGGCTTCGGCGCGTACCGCCCGCGGGCGCCGGCCGAGGGTGCCGGCCAGGCTGCTGACCTGGTCGGCGAAGCCGGCGTCGGACAACAGCCGGCCGACCTCCGGCGGGTCGGAGGGGAGCGGGCCGAGCGGTTCGGCGAGCACGCCGGCCCGCTGCAGCGGGCGGCGGACCGCGATCCGGTCCAGTGCGCCCAGGAACGACGGATGGTCGGTGCTGCTGGAGATCATGGCCACCTCGCAGGCCGGCGTGATGGGTGTGCGATGCGTTCGCGGGGTGTCACGCGTGGTTCAGCCGGGCCCGACCGGCACGCGGGCGCGGGATCGGCCGGGGTCACGCATCCGCAGCAGCGGTACGCCCACCCCGTAGGTGACGTAGGCGCCGACCGGCCGGATCTCCAGCACCGCGCAGCGGGCCCGCCGTTCCGGTGGGGCCAGCGCGGCCAGGTCCGGCAGCTCGGTGAGGATTTCGCCGGAATGGACGGTCGCCATCGCCGGGAAGCTGACCGTGGCCGGCGGAATCGGCGCGATCAGCGCCAGCAGACCACCGCGCCGGATCGGCACGGTCACCGCGACGTGCGGGTCGGCCGCGATGTGCCGGGCCTTCCAGCTGTCGACGGCGACGACGGCGAACATGCGGTGGCCGCTGACGGCGTAGACGACGCCGCTCGATCGCGGAGCGCCACCCGGGGTGACGTGGCTGAGCACGGCGAACGTCCGCCGGGTCAGCATGGTCCAGATCTGCTGGGCGGTCAGTGCCCGGGCCGCGGCGTCGCGCCGCGCCCGGACCGCCTCGGACGAGAACATCGGGACACCTCCCACCGTCACGGTAGGCCGGGGCGGGACCGCCCGGCGCGGGGCGCCCGCCACCTCCGGCCGGGACTTTCGTCCCTGCCCGTGCCCGGACGTCCGGACGACGCTGAGGAAAGAGACGAGAAGGGGAGGACGACGATGACGTATCGCATCGCGATCAACGGTTTCGGCCGGATCGGCCGCAACTACCTGCGCCGGCTGGCCGCCACGGACATGGCCAACAGCGGCTTGCGGGTGGTGGCGATCAACGATCTGTACGACGCGGCGACCCTGGCCCACCTGCTGGAGTACGACTCGACGTTCGGCCGGATCGACGCCGAGGTCGGCCACGACGACGACCAGTTGCTGGTCGGCTGGCACCGGATCCCGACGTTCGCCGGGCGTTCGCCGGACACACTGCCCTGGGGTGAGCTCGGCGTCGACCTGGTCATCGAGGCGACCGGCCGGCTGCGCAGCCGGGACGACGCCGCGCTGCACCTGAAGGCCGGCGCCGGCCGGGTGCTGATCTCGGCGCCGGGCAAGAACGTCGACGCCACGCTGGTGCCGGGTGTGAACGCGGACAGCTTCGACCCGGACCGGCACCAGGTCGTGTCGGCGGCCTCCTGCACCACCAACTGCGTGGCGCCGCTGGTGAAGGTCCTGCACGAGGCGTTCGGGATCGAGCACGGCTATCTGACCACCGTGCACGCGTACACCAACGACCAGAACGTGCTGGACGCGCCGCACAAGGATCCCCGCCGGGCCCGGGCGGCCGGAGTCAACATCATCCCGACCAGCACCGGCGCCGCCAAGGCGGTGGGCCTGGTCCTGCCCGAGCTGGCCGGCCGGTTGGACGGGGTGGCGTTGCGGGTGCCGGTGGTGGACGGTTCGATCAGCGACCTGACGCTCACCCTGGCCACCGAGGTGCCGGCGGCCCGGATCAACGAGGTGGTGGCCACCGCGGCGGCCGGTCCGATGCACGGCATCATCCGCTACACCGAGGCGCCGCTGGTCTCCGCCGACGTGATCGGCGATCCGGCCTCCTGTGTGTTCGACGCCGGGCTGACCCAGGCGCAGGGCACCACGGCCAAGGTGTTCGGCTGGTATGACAACGAGTGGGGCTACACCAACCGCCTGGTCGACCTGACCAGGCAGATGGCGGCCACGCAGTCCTGAACCGGTGCTTCCGGCGCCTTCCCGGCCTCCGGGCCGATGAGGGCGCCGGCCGCCGAAGATCAAGATTTTCGGTACGAATGAATGATCAGAACCGGGCAGTCGGCGTCGTGCAGGCGGTGGACGCGTGGCGCCGAGCGGCGTCCCGGCTGCCTCCGGCCGGTCCCGCCGGTTAGGGCCGGAAGTCCCTACTGGCCGGACCCCCGGACGACCACCGTGGAGAGGACGACAGAAGGGGGAGAGCGGTGAAGACCTGGAAGATCGGCGACGTGATGACCCGGGACGTGGTGTCGGTGAACGAGGACGCCTCCTATCACGACCTGGTGGATCTGCTGGTGGGCAGGCGGATCAGCGCGGTCCCGGTGGTCGACGGCTTCGGCCGGGTGACCGGGGTGGTCTCCGAGGCCGACCTGCTCCGCAAGATCGAGTACGGCGGTGACGAGCAGCCCCGGATCTTCGAACGACGCCGGCGGCGCGGCGAACGGGCCAAGGCCACCGCGCGGACCGCGTCCGGGCTGATGAGCGCGCCGCCGGTGGTCGCGCTGGCGAGCATGCCACTCGCCGCCGCGGCCCGGCTGATGGACGCCAACGGCGTCAAACGCCTCCCGGTCACCGACGATCTCGGCCGGCTGGTCGGCATCGCGTCGCGGGGTGACCTGCTGCGCACCTACCTGCGTACCGATGACGAGATCCTCGCCGACGTGCGCGCGGAGGTGCTGCGGCCGTTCCTGGCCGACGAGGCGGACGGGGTCACCGTCACCGTCACCGGCGGCGTGGTCGGCCTGTCCGGCCGGGTCGACCGCTGGTCGTCGGCCGATATCGCGGAACGTCTCACTCACCAGGTGGCCGGGGTGATCGAGGTGTCCTCGGCGCTGTCCTACGCCCTGGACGACCGGAAGGTGGAGGCCCCGCCCGGGCCCTTCGGCACCTACTGAACCACCTACTGAACCACCTACTGAGCCCGGCCGGCCGGGGTCGAGGCGCGCTGCTGTTCCGCCAGCGACAGGTACAGACGGCTCCAGTCCCGGTGTTTCTGCTCGGTGTGCCGCAGAGCCTGGGCGCGCGAGGACAGCCGCCACCGCCACAGCGCGGTGACCCGTAGCTCCCGGTCGGTCATCCGCCGGTACCGGGGATCCCGATGGGCGGCCTGGATACGCACCCGGTCGGTCTCGCGCTCGAGGCCCCGGCGCCACCGGGCCCGGCAGCGTTCCGCCTCCCGCAGGCAGGCCGCGGCCTGCTCGTTCCAGTTCAGCCGGCACTGACGGCAGCCGGGGGACACCCAGACCGGCCAGTACCGGGGATCGCCGCCGCGCGGGGAGACGAGCCGCCCCGCGCACGGCACGACGCCGTCGGGGCGGACCAGCGGGCAGGCCCCGTCCGGCTCCGGCCCGTGACAGGTCCCGAGCAGTCGTCCGGTGGCCGGGCTCCGGATCTCGATCGTCTGGCTTCGCATCGTCCCCGCCTCCTGATGACCGGTGACCTCTCCTCCTGTCAGTGTCGGGACCGGGGCGGGAAGGTCAGCAGGGCCGAACGGACCGGTACGAAGGGGCGAGTGCCGGTGGTCCGGCACTCGCCCGCACGATCGACGGCTCGCCGGTCACAGGACCGGTTCGATCCGGCTTCCCAGACCCGGGAACAGCAAGGTGGTGTGCCCGCTGTCGAACCAGCGCACCCGGTAGGGCGGAAGCCCGCCGGGCCGCCCCACCGCGGTGATCACGCCGATCCGGCGCCGGCCGTTCCGCCCGGCCGGCTCGATCACGATCAGGTCGCCCTCCCTCGCCCTCACGGCCCGACCCGGGTTCCGCTGCGTTCCGCCTCGTGCTCCTGGTGCTCTTCCTGCTCCTCGTGCTCGTGCACGATCGCGACCGGGCAGCTCGCATACCGCAGCAGGTGCCGGCCGGCCGAGCCGAGCAGCAGGCCACGCACCGCACCGCGCCCGCGGCTGCCGATCACCACCAGCTGAGCGGTGTCACCGGCGGCCACCAGCGCGTTCGACGGGTCCGCAGTGACGGCTCCGGCGTGGATCTCCAGGTCCGGGAACTCGGCACGGACCGCGGTGACCACGGCGTCGAACGCGTCCTGATCGCCGTCGGCCGCGCGGTGCTCGCCGTCGGGCGGCCCCAGCCGGAGCACCCGCAACGCGACCTTGCGGCCGGCGGCCTGCTCGGCGGCGAACCGCAGCACGACCGGGGCGAGCGGGGAGCCGTCGACGCCGGCGACCACGGGCGCGCCTGCGGCCGACCGGCCCTGGACCACCACCACGGTGCAGTGCGCGTGCGCGCCGACCGCCGCGCCGACCGAGCCGAGCAGGCCGGCCAGGGCGCGGTGCCCGCGGGAGCCGACCACGATCATCGCGGCCTGCTCGGACTGCCGGGCCAGCGCGGTCGAGGCGAGCGCGCGCACGGTCGTGGCGGACACCGGCACCAGCGGATGGGTCTTCCGGGCCGTGGTGACGGCCCGGTCCAGCACACCGCCGATCACCTCGTCCACGTAGTCGTCCGGACGCAGAGCGGGGGACGGCACCATGCTCGCGGCCGGTGCCCAGAACGGCCACTCGTCCGCGTACACCAGTGCGGCGTGCGCCCCGGTGCGATCCGCTTCGTCGAGCGCCCAGGTCAGGGCGACGCCGGCGGCGGGCGACCCGTCGAACCCGACGACGATCTTCTTCTCGGCCATGGCTGCAGGCCTCCTCTCCGATACCTCCACCCTCATCGGACGCGTTCGGGGCGCGGACCGGCAGGGCTTCAGGTCCCGCCGGACCGGGCCGACGGCCCTACTCCGCGGGCCCCGCCCGGGGCTACCAACGAAGGAGGAGCACGAATCGTCAGGGAACGAGGGTGGGATTCAGGTGTCTGGATACGTGTACGACTTCGTCGACGGCAACAAGGACCTCAAGGACCTGCTCGGCGGCAAGGGGGCCAACCTTGCCGAGATGACGCGGATGGGCCTGCCGGTCCCGCCCGGGTTCACCATCACCACCGAGGCCTGCCGCGCCTACCTGCGTACCGGCACGCTGCCGGCCGGGCTGCTCGACGAGGTCGAGGACCACCTGCGCGGCGTGCAGGCCGCGCTGGGCAAGACGTTCGGCGACCCGGACGACCCGCTGCTGCTGTCGGTGCGGTCCGGCGGGAAGTTCTCGATGCCCGGGATGATGGAGACCATCCTGGACATCGGCCTGAACGACACCAGCGTGACCGGCCTGGCCCGGGTCAGCGCCGACGAGCGGTTCGCCTGGGACTCCTACCGGCGGCTGATCCAGATGTTCGGCCGGACCGTGTTCGACGTGCCCGCCGAGGCGTTCGAGGCCGAACTGGCCGGCTTCGGTGCGACCGAGCTGGACGCGGGAGAGCTGCGCGACCTGGTCCGGGCGTACCAGAAAGTCTTCGAAACCCACACCGGGCGCGCCTTCCCGCAGGCGCCGCACGAGCAGTTGTTCCTCGCCATCGGCGCGGTGTTCCGTTCCTGGAACGCCGAGCGGGCCGTGCTCTACCGCCGGCAGGAGCGCATCCCGCAGGATCTGGGCACCGCGGTCACCGTGATGGCGATGGTCTTCGGCAACCGGGGCGACGACTCCGGGACCGGGGTGGCGTTCACCCGCGATCCGGCGACCGGCCGGCGGGGCAGCTACGGCGACTATCTGGGCAACGCCCAGGGCGAGGACGTGGTGGCCGGCATCCGCAACACCGTCCCCCTGCACGAGCTGGCCACCGTCGACGCCGCCTCGTACGAGCAACTGCTCGCCGTCATGCAGCGGCTCGAGGACCACTACCGCGACCTGTGCGACATCGAGTTCACCATCGAGGGCGGCAAGCTGTGGATGCTGCAGACCCGGGTGGGCAAGCGGACCCCGGCGGCCGCGTTCGTGATCGCCGCCCAGCTGGTCGAGGAAGGGGTGATCACCCTCGACGAGGCGCTGCGCCGGGTCACCGGCGAGCAGCTGGCCCACCTGATGTTCCCCAGCTTCGACGAGGCGGCCGCCCCGCCGCCGCTGACCACCGGAGTGCCGGCCTCACCCGGCGCCGCGGTGGGCGCGGTGGTGTTCGACTCGGCGGCCGCCGCGGCCGCGACCGGGCCGGTCATCCTGGTGCGCCGGGAGACCAACCCGGACGACCTGCCCGGCATGATCGCCGCGCAGGGCATCCTGACCGCACGCGGCGGCAAGACCTCGCACGCCGCCGTCGTCGCCCGCGGCATGGGCAAGACCTGCGTCTGCGGAGCCGAGGACCTGCGGATCGAGGGCGACACGTGCACCGTCGGCGGCCGGACCGTGCGCGCCGGGGACGTGATCTCGATCGACGGTGGCAACGGCCGGGTCTACCCCGGACCGGTCCCGGTGCACCCGTCGAGGGTGGTGCGGTACTTCGAGGGCGAGGTGGCCGCGGACGGCGACCCGCTGCTCACTGCGATCGAGCGGCTGATGGACCATGCCGGGCAGGTCGCCCGGCTGGGCGTGCACGCCAACGCGGACACCGGCGCGGACGCGGCCCGGGCCCGGCGGTTCGGTGCGACCGGGGTCGGCCTGTGCCGCACCGAGCACATGTTCCTCGGCGACCGGCGGGTGCTCGTCGAGCGGCTGATCCTGGCCGAGGACGCCACCGAACGGGAGGCGGCGCTGGCCGCGCTGCTGCCGTTGCAGCGCGCCGACTTCGAGGAACTGCTGACCGCGATGGACGGGCTGCCGGTCACCGTGCGGCTGATCGACCCGCCGCTGCACGAGTTCCTGCCCCCACTGGAAGAGCTGACCGCCCGGGTCGCGCGCGCCGAGGCACTGAACGAGGACGCCGGGCACGCCGGGGTGCTGCTGAACGCGGTCCGCCGGATGCACGAGTCCAACCCGATGCTCGGGCTGCGCGGCGTACGCCTGGGTCTGGTCGTTCCCGGTCTGTTCGAGATGCAGGTCCGCGCGGTCGCCGAGGCCGCGGCGGCACGGGCCGCCGCCGGCGGCGACCCGCGGCCGGAGATCATGGTGCCGCTGGTCGGCACGATCCAGGAGCTGGAGATCGTACGGGCGGAGGCCGAGCGGGTGCTCGCCGCCGTGCCCGGCGCACCGCCGATCCGGATCGGCACCATGATCGAGGTGCCGCGGGCGGCGCTGACCGCCGGGGAGATCGCCGGTGCCGCCGAGTTCTTCTCCTTCGGCACCAACGATCTCACCCAGATGACCTGGGGTTTCTCCCGTGACGACGTGGAGGGCGCGTTCTTCGGCCGCTACCTGGAGCTGGGCGTCTTCGCCGTCTCGCCGTTCGAGAGCCTCGACCGGTCCGGCGTCGGCGAGCTGGTGCGGATCGCGGTCGACCGCGGTCGCGCGGCCCGGCCGGACCTGACCGTGGGCGTCTGCGGCGAGCACGGCGGCGACCCCGCCTCGGTCCGGTTCTTCCACGACGCCGGCCTCGACTACGTGTCCTGCTCGCCGTTCCGGGTGCCGATCGCCCGGCTGGAGGCGGGCCGGGCCGCGGTGGCCGGGACGGCCGGCTCGGACAGCCGATAGGAGAGCAGAGAGATGACCATCGCACTCGACGGGCGGCCGGCCACGGCCGCCCCGGCGGGCCCGGTCAGCACGGGCTCGGTCACGGTCCTGCCGGTGACCGACGGCGATCGCCCGGTCGGGGCCTGGATCGTCGGCCCGGACACCGCCGTCTACCGCCCGGTCGTCGACGTCACCCGGCTGGCAGGAGCGGCCCTGGCCGCCGCCGGCGCGGTGGCGATCGCGGTGGCGGCCGGCGCCGCGGCGCGGTCCCGCCCGGCGATCGGCGCGGTCACCATGGGCCCGGGTGGCTGGGTCAGCATCAAACGCACCGGGTGCCCGCCGCTGCGCTCCGCAGAACACCGGCCGTGGTGGGCGCGACTGATCGGCGCGCACCGCTTGGTCCCGGTGAAGTAGGTCGATTCGTCAGGACGATTCCGCCGCCCGGTCCCGCGCTCTAGGCTGACCGCATGGCTGAGCTACCCACGTTGGGGCTCCCCCCGCTGTCCCGGGTGCGTCTGGACGAGCTGCTGCAGGAGATGCTGGATCGGGTCGGCGACGTGGTGGCCAGCCGGGAGCGGCTGCGGTCCCTGCTCGACGCGGTCGTCGGCATCGGCACCGACCTTGACCTGCGCAGCACGCTGCAACGCATCGTGGAAGCCGCGTGCGCGCTGGGCGGCGCCCGGTACGGCGCGCTCGGCGTGCTCGCGCCCGACCACGGCAGCCTCTCCGACTTCATCACCCACGGCATCGACCCGGCGACCCACGCCCGGATCGGTGACCTCCCGCACGGCCGGGGCGTCCTCGGCCTGCTGATCACCGACCCGCAACCGGTCCGTCTCCCCGACATCCGCAAACACCCGCATTCGTTCGGATTTCCGCCGAACCACCCGCCGATGCACAGCTTCCTCGGTGTTCCGGTGCGCACCCGGGACCAGATCTTCGGCAATCTCTACCTCGCCGAGAAACGGGGCGCCGCGGAGTTCACCGACGACGACGAGGAGCTCGTGGTGGCCCTGGCCGCCGCCGCGGGCATCGCGATCGACAACGCCCGGCTCTACGAGCTCGCCCAGCGGCGCGGGCGCTGGCTGGCGGCCACCGCCGAGATCACCGGGGTGCTGCTCGGCACCGTGCGGCGCACCGAGGCGCTGCGGCTGATCGCTCGCCGGGCCCGGGAGGTGGCCGGCGCCGAGCTGGTCCTGGTGATGCTCTACGACGAACCGAACAGCCGGTACACCATCGAGGTGGCCGACGGCGCCGACCCGGCGTACGCGGCGCTGGCCGGGCAGCTCGTGCCGGTGGACAAGGACGCCGCAGCGGCCTTCGGGCAGGAACGATTCCGCCCCCTGGACAACCTGCGCACGGTGACCGAATGGCCGGGCGAGGTCCCGGCCGTGCCGGCCCTGGCCGCCCCGCTCGCCGTCGCGGACTCCCTGCAAGGTGTGCTGATCGTGACGCAGGCCCCCGGCCAGCCGGCCGAGGACCAGGACGCCGTGCTGCTGTCCACCTTCGCCGGGCAGGCCGCGCTCGCCCTGGAACGGGCCCGGGCCCAGGAGGAACGCCGGCAGCTGGCAGTGCTGGAGGACCGTGAGCGGATCGCCCGCGACCTGCACGACGTGGTGATCCAGCGGCTGTTCGCCACCGGCATGCAGCTGCAGGGCACCGTGCACCAGGCCGGTAAGCCCGAGGTGGCCAAGCGGATCAACGCCGCTGTCGACGACCTCGACGCCACGATCCGCGACATCCGGCGTTCGATCTTCGAGTTGCGTGCACCCACCGGGCCGTCGCTGCGCGGCGAGATCCGCGAGCTGGCCGAGGAGGCCACCGCGGGCCTCGGTTTCCGCCCGACCCTGGACACCAGCGGACCGGTCGACAGCGCGATCCCCGACGACATCGTGCCCGAGCTGCTGGCCGTGCTGCGCGAGGCGCTGTCCAACGTCGCCCGGCACGCGCAGGCGACCCGCGTCCGGGTCGTTGTCTCCGCCACCGGTGATCACGTCGTGGTCTGCGTGGAGGACGACGGGGTGGGCGCCGACCCGGACCGGGCCCGTGGCGGCCTGGTGAATCTGCGCGGGCGGGCGGAGGACCTCGGCGGCAGCTTCGAGATCGGGCCCGGCGAGGGCGGCGCGGGCACGGCCGTCATCTGGCGGGTCCCGCTCACCCGGTGACCTGCGCCATCCGGTCCGCGGGCCACGGTCACCGCGCGGCGCGACCGGCCGGGTGTGCCCCGAGCCGCGCCACGCCCGCCATCAACAGGGCGGTCAGCACAGATCAGTGGGCACCGGGATACCGCGGACGCTCCCGAGGCGTACGGTCTGCCGCACGGTGTTACCGCCCCGGGCCGACCGGGCTGCCGTGCGCGGGGGCGATGTGCGCCTCCGGGCCGGGGAAGAAGAGCGTGGTGCGCCCGTTGTCCAGCCAATGCACCCGATACGGCGGGCTGCCGTCCGGATGGTCGATGCCGACGATGATGCCGATCCGTCGTTCCAGGCCGAGGTGGGTGCCCTCGACCACGATGTGGTCGTTGATCCGAGCCTGCATGGCCGGCCTCCGATCCGTGGCGTGGGTGGCCGTGCTGACCTTCCCTGTACCGATCGTCCGGCTGCCCGGCCGGTCGGCGGAAGAGGAACAGGGCCCGTCCGCGGCGGCCGGGTGGCTCAGTGCCGCCGCCCGGTGAGCCGCAGCAGGGTGCCGGGCGCGGCGGCGACCGCGACACAGGCCAGGATCGTCGCCGCGGTCAGCGGTTCGGTGCCCAGCAGCGTCCGCAACGGTCCGATCAGCACCCCGGCGACCTGCAGCAGCAGGCACCCGGCGACCGCGGCCGGCAGGGCGAGACCGCGCGGCGTCCCGGGCGCCGCCGTGGCCCGGACCGCCAGCGCGACACCGAGCTGGGCCAGGCCGAGGACCAGGTACATCACCGTCTGCCACGGCAGTTCCAGCCGGTGCGCGGTGACACCGGCGGCCAGGGTCACCGCCGCGAGCAGGCCCCCGCCGATCAGCACACCGCGCAGCAGGCCGGCGCCGAGCACCGACTCCTGCGGCGAGCGCGGCGGCCGGCGCAGTACGTCGGCCTCGGCGGGTTCGGCACCGAGCGCGACACCGGGCACCCCGTGGGTGAGCAGGTTGATCCAGAGCAGCTGGGCCGGCAGCAGCGCCAGCGGCATGCCCAGCAGCGGACCGGCCAGCATCACCAGCAGCTCGGCCAGGCCACCGGAGAGCGCGTAGCGCAGGAAGCGGCGGATGTTGTCGTAGATACGCCGGCCCTCGCCGATCGCATCGGTCACGGTGCCCAGGTTGTCGTCGACCAGGACCAGCTCGGCCGCCTGCCGGGCCACTTCGGTGCCACTTCCCATCGCCACGCCGATGTCGGCGCGGCGCAGCGCGGGCGCGTCGTTCACCCCGTCGCCGGTCATCGCCACCACCTCGCCGCGCTGTTGCAGCGCGGCGATGATGTCCAGCTTCTGTTCCGGCTGGGTCCGGGCGTACACCCGGGTCTTCGCCACGTCGTCGCCGGTCAGCCGGCCCCGGTCACCCTCGGCGACCGCCTCGCCGGCGGGCAGGATCCCGAGCTGCCGGCCGATGGCGGCCGCGGTTCCCGGGTGGTCACCGGTGATCAGAAGCAGACGTACGCCGGCCCGCTCGAACGCCTGCGCGGTGTCTCGCGCGGTGTCTCGCAGCGGGTCACCGATGCCGACCAGCCCGGCCGCCCGCAGCGGTAACGGCCCAGCCGGGTCCGGGCGGCCGGTGGTCTCCGCGGTGGACACCGCCAGCACCCGCAACCCGTCGGCGGCCAGCTCCGCGGCCGCGGCCAGCAACGCCGCGTCGCGCCCGGGGTCGAGCACCGCCTCCGGCGCGCCCTTGCGGACCACCAGGTAGCCGTCGGCCCGGCGGTGCACCGTGGTCATCCGACGCCGGGCCTGCTCGAACGGCAGTTCCGCGACGCGGGGCGCGGCGGCGCGCTCGGCCTCCGGATCCAGGCCGCACCGGGCGGCGAAGGTCAGCAGGGCGGCCTCCATCGGGTCGCCGGCGGCCGCCCATCCGGTACGGTCGCCGTCCGGCGCCAGCAGGCCCGCGTCGTTGCACAGCGCCCCGGCCCGGGCGAGCGCCCGGAGCGGGCCGCCGTCCGGGACCGTGCCGCCGTCGCGGCGCCGCACCCGCCCGGCGGGGTCGTACCCGGCGCCGGTGACCGTGTGCCGCACGCCGTCCGCGGTGACCGCGCGCTGCACCGTCATCTTGTTCTCGGTGAGGGTCCCGGTCTTGTCGGAGGCGATCACGGTGACCGAGCCGAGCGTCTCGACCGCGTGCAACCGGCGCGGGATGGCCCGGGTCCGGGCCATCCGCCGGGCACCGAGCGCCAGCGCCAGGGTGACCACGGCGGGCAGGCTCTCCGGCACCGCCGCGACGACCAGGCTCACCGCGGTGATCGCCATCCGGACGAACGGTTCCCCGGCGAGCAGACCGAGCGTGAAAACCAGCGCCGACACCGCGACCGCGGTCAGGCCGAGGATCCGGCCCAGCGCGGCGAGGCGCCGCTGCAAGGGGGTCGGCCCCGGCCGGGTGCCGGCCACCAGGGCGGAGATCCGGCCGAGCGCGCTGGCCGCGCCGGTGCGCAGCACGGTGCCGGCCGCCCGGCCGCCGGCCAGCACGGTCCCGGCGCCGGCCGCCTCGGTCACGTCGCGGTGCACCGGTACCGATTCCCCGGTCAGCGCCGACTCGTCGAAGGTGGCCCGCTGCGCCTCGGTGAGGTCCAGGTCGGCGGGGACGACGTCACCGGCCTCCAGCCGGACGTGGTCACCACGGACCAGCCCGGCGGCCGGCACCAGCTGGTCCCGGCCGTCGCGGACCACCCGGGCGACCGGTGCGGCCAGCCGGTCGAGTGCGGCGATGGCCGCGTCCGCCCGGATCTCCTGGACCACGCCGATCACCGTGTTCACGGCCACCACCAGCACGATGATGACGGTGTCCGGCAGGTCGCCGAGGGCAGTGGTCACCGCCCCCGCGGCCAGCAGCAGCGCGACCAGCGGGTCGGCCAGCTGGCGGCCGACCCGGCGCGCGACACCGCGGCGCGGGGGAGCGGCCACGACGTTCGGGCCGTCGGCGGCGAGTCGCGCCGCGACCTCGGCCGCGGAGAGGCCCCCGACGGTGGGACCGGTGGTTCCGGCCAGGCTGGTCGTCACGGCGGCCTCCTCGATGCCGGGCCGGGCGCGGTGGCCGGTCCGATGTGCTTCAGACGGTGCCGCTGATCGCCAGAACCTTGCGGGTCCACTCGCCGATGGCGGCCCAGTCGCGCAGGTCGGCCCGGATACCGCGGCGCCGCGGCCGGTCCGCGCCGCCGAACAGGCCCACGGCGACCGGTGTCAGCCAGGGCTGCCGGTCCAGCGCCCGGTCCAGTTGCTCCGAGCTGCGCAGCCAGGCCTCCTGCTCGTCGCGGCGCGGGCCCATCCCGAACACGGCCACGGGGACCGCATCCAGGTCGTCCCGGTGCCGGGCGAGGAAGCGGTGTGCGTCCCGGTGCCAGCGCCCGGAATAGAGCGGAGCGCCGACGACGATCAGGTCCCAGCCGGTCAGTGGTCCGCTGACCGTCCGGGCCGGCTCGACCCGCACCTGGGCGCCTTCGGCGGTGGCGGCGGTCGCCACCGCTTCGGCGACCTCCCGGGTGGTGCCGTTCTTGGTGGCATAGGCCACGAGGATGTTCGTCATCTCGCCACCTCCCGACTCCAGCTTGGGCCGGGCCGTTCCGGCCGGTAAGGGCCGAAGGTCCGCGGACGCGGTCACCATGGGTCGTGCAGCGACGCGGCAATGAGCAGTTCGGTGTTCCGGCGGGCCGCCCGCGCCAGCTGGTCCGGGTCCAGCTCGGCGACGTCCGGCTCCCGGTGCACCGGCGGTTCTGCCCGCTCACCGGTCTCGGCCGGGCCCCGCAGGATCCGGCGGATCGGATCCGGTAGCACCTCCAGGACCTGGTCGACCTGACCCGGCGACATCCGGTCGCGCAGCTCGGCGGTCACCACCGCGGCCGCGGTGTCGACCTCGTCGACCGGGATCTGCGCCTCGAGGGCGAAGCGCCGCCGGTACTGCTCCGGCCCGTATTTGACCGGAGCCCGGCCGGGTTGCCAGCCGTCGTAGAAGGCGCCACGGAAGAGTTCCGGGAGCTGGGCGGCGAAGTCCGCGGCCACGGCGGCCGGCAGCCGGTCGCGCAGGGTGTGCAACCAGGCCCGCAGGATCCGGTGCGCGGCGTGCCGGTCGCCGTCGCCGAAGCGCCTGGTGATGCCGGCGAGCCAGTTCTGTGCGGTGTGCACGGCGTGGTCGAACACGTCGATCGTGGTGGATGCCATGATGCCTCCTCACGTTCCATGAACCCCCTTCCCAGCCTGATCTCGGCCTGGCCGGCCGGGGCAGAGCCGTTCGGCCCGGACTCGGTCAGGACAACGCGGACCGGCGGCGTCCTGCCACCAGCAGCCCGAGCGCGGCCCATCCGGCGAGTACGGCCAGGTGACCGGCGGCGACACCGGCGCCGGAGGCGTCCGGGCGGGTCGCCGCGAGGACCGCCTGCAGCAGGTGGCGCAGCGGGAAGAGGTCCGCCACGGTGGTGAGCCAGCCGGGCAGCGGCCGGTCACCGACGACGAAGATCTCCGACGCGAAGCAGAGCGGCAGCAGTGTCCCGAGCGTGACGGCGACGATCGACCGCGCGGAGGGCAGCAGCGCGGCCACCGCCAGGCCCAGCGCCGCGAAGCACAGCGATCCGGCGACGATGGTGAGCAGCAGGGCCGGCAGCCGGACCGGGTCCAGCCGGACCCCGAGGAGCCCGGTGCCGACCGCGGTGAGCAGCACGGCGGCGAGCAGCGAGACGAGCAGCGCCGCGCTCGCCCGGCCGGTGAAGTACCAGCGGAACCGCAGCGGTGTACCGCGCAGCCGCTTGAGCACCCCGGCGGACCGGGCGACGACCACCGACTCCGGCATGTCGACGTAGGCGGTGAGGGCGGCGGTGTACGTGATCATGCCGGCGAACAGGTACTGGGCCAGGGGCATCCCGTGCACCCGCCCGTCGCCGAAGACGGTCGGGAACAGGGCCAGCAGCAGGGCGGGGAAGACCAGCGAGAAGAAGACCGAGAGCAGGTTGCGGCGCAGGCCGAGCAGCGCATAACCGATCTGTCCGGCCAGTGGTGACCGTCGCCGCGCCCTCGGCCGCGAGAGGTGCGGCCGGGCGACGACGTCCGGCTCCGTCGTCACCCGCGGTGCCGTGGAACCACGCGGTTGCCACCCGAACCGCAGCCGGGCGGCCAGCGCGCCGGCCACGGTCCAGGCCACGATGACGGTGAGATGACCGGGTGAGAAGCCGTACCCGGGGGTGGGGTCGAAGGTCTCGGCCATGGCGCGGGCCAGATGCTTGAGCGGCAGCACCGAGCCGAGCACGTCGAGCCAGCGGGGCAGGGCCGCGCCGACGATGAAGACGTCGGAGACGAAGGCCAGAGTGATCAGCAGGCCCTGGGCCAGCGACTGGGCGACCAGCACGGTCCGGGTCAGCGAGGCCAGCGCCAGTCCCAGGGCGGCGCAGCAGGCGATGCCGAGCAGCAGGGTCACCAGCATCGCCGGGACCTTGCGCCAGACGAGCTGGACGTCGTACCCGGCCACACCCACCGTGGTCAGCAGCAGCACCGCGATCCCGGAGGCGACCACCGCGGCGGCGATCCGGGACGCGAGCACGGTCCGCGCCCGGACCGGGGTGGCGCGCAGCCGCAGCAGCACCCCGGTCTCCCGCAGCCCGGCCAGGTCCACCGCGACCAGCACGAAGGACGCCTGCGCCACGCCGAACACGGCGAACGGCGAGACCAGGTACTGGGCGATCGGCACACCGTCCGGGGTGGTCTGGCCGCCGACGATCGACGCCACGATGACCAGGAAGGCGAGCGGGAACGCGAGGGTGAAGAACGCGCCGATCGGGTTACGCGCGAAACTCCGCACCGCGTGGCCGGTCAGCGGCCGCAGCGCGGACCGGTGCCGGGTCGCGACGTCAGCCGGGCCGGTCATCGGAATCCTCCGCGGTGAGCGCCAGGTAGACGTCCTCCAACGCCGGTGGGCTGACGGCGAAGTCCAGCAGCGTGACCTGGTGCTGCACCGCCCATCCGGTGAGCCGCCAGGAGTCCGCGACCGGCTCCCGGGAAGTGACCCGTACCGTCGCCCCGGCCACCTCCGGCGGCGCGCTGAGCGCCGGCAGGTCGGCGACCCGGACCGCCGCGGGCAGCTCGAACGTGATGACCGTCGGCAGTTTGCTGGCGGCCCGCAGGTCCTCGGGGGAGCCGATCGCCAGGATGCGTCCCGCCCGCATCACCGCGACCCGATCGGCGAGTCGCTGCGCCTCCTCGAGGTAGTGGGTGGTCAGCAGGATCGTCGTGCCGAGCGCCCGCAGGTTCCCGACGAGATCCCAGGCGCGGTGCCGGGCGGCCGGGTCGAAGCCGGTGGTCGGCTCGTCGAGGAAGAGCATCTCGGGTGCCCCGGCCAGACCCAGCGCCAGGTCCAGCCGCCGCCGCTGACCGCCGGAGAGCCCCTTCACCCGGGTGTCGCGTTTGCCGGCCAGCCCGACCAGTGTGATCAGCTCGTCCGGGTCGTGCCCGCGCGGGTACAGTGCGGCCTGCAGCCGGACCAGCTCCCGGACGGTGAACTCCTCCTCGAACCCGGCCGACTGCAGCACCACCCCGATCCTCGACCGGTAGGCCGGGCCGCCGGTCGCCGGGTCACAGTCCAGTACCCGGACCGTACCGGCGTCCCGGGTGCGGTACCCCTCCAGAATCTCCACAGTGGTGGTCTTGCCGGCTCCGTTCGGTCCGAGCAGTGCGAACGTCTCGCCGTCGCCGACCGAGAAGCTGATCCCGTCCACCGCCCGCACCGGCCCGTACGCCCGGACCAGGTCGCGTACCTCGATGGTGGCCATGTTCCCACCCTCGCGCGGGCGCGCGGGCCGGCGGCAGCGCGGGAAGTCCCGCACCGGCAGGCCTTCCGGCCGCTGTCCGGCACCTGGGGCCGGTACACCCTGGGGGTATGAGGACTTCGCCCGCTCGCCCGTCCCGGTCACCGCAGCCCGGCGGCCGGATCGTGGCGGGCCTGATCGGCGCGGTCCCGGCCGAGACCGTCCTGCGGTATGCGTTCGGCGAGGCCGAGCGGTACGGCGCGGCGGTGACCGTGGTGGCCACCGGACCGGCGTCCACGGCCGACGACCGGTTCGTCCGCGACGTGGCCCGCCGGTGGGCCGACAAGTACCCGGCCGTCGACGCGACCGTCACGGTCCGGCGCAGTGTGGACGCGGTGATCACGCTGGCTGCCGCGAGCCGCCAGGCGGACCTGCTCGTGGTGGCGGCCGGAACGGATCCCCGGTCCGCGGCCATGGTCGCCGCACTGGCCCGTCTGGCGCACAGCGCGGTGCGGATCGTGGACGGCGTGTCCGATCGGCGCTGCCCGGTCGGCCCGGGCGGCAGGTGACGTCCGGCCCTGTGCCCGGCCATCGCGGTCACGTGGTGGCTGACCACCCCGGACGGATTCTTCTGGCCGATGTTCCCGCTGTTCGGGTGGGGTATCGGCGTCGCCTTCCACATCTGGGACGTGTTCGTCGGATCCGAGCCGTCCGAGGAGGCGATCCGCGCCGAGACGGACCGCCTCGAGAAGCGCTGACCCGCGCCGGATCCGCACCCGGCCGGCACCCGTCGCCGCACCCGGACCGCAACCGGTCGCCGCGAAGGTGAACGGATGTCTCCGAGCTTGCGAGCCGGCCTTCTCGGCGCCGGACTGGTCGTCGGGCACTTCACTGCGTTGCGGGTGCTGCCGCCCGGCTCGCAGGCGGCGACGAACCTCAGCGTCGGGGTGCTGATCCTGTCCGCGCTGATCGCCGCGGCCAGCGCCGGCGCCGCGGCCCGGCGCAACACCGGCCGGGCCCGGTACGGCTGGGCCGTCCTCGCCCTCGGCATGGTCGGCTGGGCGTTCGGCGAGTCGGTGTGGGCGTTCTACGTGACGTTCCGCGAGGGCCACGCCCCGTTCCCGAACGTCGGCGACTTCGGCTTCCTGCTGATGGTGCCGGGTGCGGTCGCCGGGATGGTGGCGGTGCTCGGCGTCCGGCGCGGCCTGCTGCGGGTGATGCTGGACGGCCTGGTCATCGCCGGTTCGCTGCTGTTCCTGAGCTGGGCGTTCATCCTCGAACCGGTCTACCAGGCGGGCAACCTGACGGCCGGCGCCAAGGCGATGTCGCTGGCCTATCCGCTCAGCGACGTGCTGCTGGCCGCGGTCGCGCTGATCCTGCTGCACCGGGCCGCACCCGGGCACCGGGCGACGGCGGCGCTGATCCTGGCCGCGGCGCTCGCGCTCAGCGTCGGTGATCTCGGGTTCGCCTACCTCAACCAGCACAGCACGTACACCTGTGGCGATCCGATCGACACCGGCTGGGTGGCCGGGTTCGTGCTGATGGCGCTGGCCGCGCACCGGGCCCCGGCGGCCCGCCCGGGTGACGACGCCGAGCAGAGCGTGCCGATCCTGCTGTGGCTGCCGTACCTGCCGCTGGCGCTCGCGGTGCTGGCGGCGGTGGACCTGCTGGCGAGCGGGGACCGGCTCAGCGCCTTCCTGTCCGTGCTGCTCGGCACGGTGCTGCTGCTGGTGCTGGCCCGTCAGCTGGTGGCGCTGCGGGACAACACCGCGCTCAGCCGCGACCTGCACCGGGTGGTCGCCGAGCTGCGCGAGCGGGAGAACGAGTTGCATCACCTGGCCTACCACGACCCGCTGACCGGGCTGGCGAACCGCGCCCTGTTCGTGTCGGCCGCCGAGGCGGCCCGCGACGACGAGACCCTGGCGGTGCTCTACCTCGACCTGGACGGGTTCAAACCGGTCAACGACGTGCACGGGCACGCCGCCGGTGACGCGCTGCTGATCGAGGTGGGCCGGCTGCTGCGGGCGCACACCCGGGCCGACGACCTGGTCGCCCGGCTCGGCGGCGACGAGTTCGCGGTGCTGATGCCCGGGGTGAGCGGCCGGTCCGAGGCCGAGGACCTGGCCCGGCGGCTGACCGAGCGGCTCACCCAGCCGTTCGGCATCCTCGGGCACACCGTGCGGATCGGCGCGAGCGTCGGCGTCGGCCTGCGCGAGGAGGGCGACCTCAGCGTGGACGCGCTGCTGCGCCGCGCCGACGAGTCGATGTACGCGGTCAAGTCCACCCGCCCGGGCCGTCGTCCGGTGGTCGAGCGGGTGTGATCCGGCGCGGCCCCGCCCCCGGAACCGCGCCGGATCGGTCTCACACCGCGGCGGCCAGCGGGGCCACGTCGACGGCGGCGCGGCGGGTCGCGTCCGCGGTCGCGTCGTCCGGCTGTTCCTGCGCGGCGAGCTCGGCGACGACGCGCGCCTCGTACAGCGAAATCTCCCGCTCGATGTCGTCGGCGCCCCAGCCCAGCGGGCCCGAGATCAACCTCGCGGTGGTCCGGGCCGCGGCCACGCCGCGGTCCGCTGTTTCAATCGAGATCCTGGTACGACGGGTCAGCACGTCCTCGAGGTGCCGCGCCCCCTCATGGGTCACCGCATAGACCGCCTCGGCCCGCAGATAATCCGCGGCACCCTCCAACGGCTCACCCAGTGACGGGTCCTCGGAGACCAGGTCGAGCAGCTCCTCGGTGAGCGTGCCGTAACGCTGCAGCAGGTGCTCGATCCGCGCCACCGGCAGCCCGGACGTACGGGCCAGCAGCGCCCGCCGGTTCCACGCGGCCCGGTAGCCGTTCGCGCCGAGCAGCGGGATCTGCTCGGTGCACGACGCCGGCACCCGGCTGTGCAGCTCCTTGACCGCCGCGTCGACGGCGTCCTTGGCCATCACCCGGTACGTCGTGTACTTGCCACCGGCCACCACCACCATGCCGGGCACCGGGGTGCCGACCGCGTGCTCGCGGGACAGCTTGGCCGTGGTGTCCGACTGCGCGGAGAGCAGCGGCCGCAGCCCGGCGTAGACACCCTGCACGTCGTCGTGGGTCAGCGGGGTGGCCAGGGTCTGGTTGACCTCGTCGAGCAGGTAGTCGACGTCGGCGCGGGACGCGGCCGGGTGCCCCTTGTCCAGGGTCCACTCGGTGTCGGTGGTGCCGATGATCCAATGCCGTTCCCAGGGGATGACGAACAGCACGCTCTTCTCGGTGCGCAGGATCATCCCGGTGTTGCCGGCGATCCGCTCCCGGGGCACCACGATGTGGATACCCTTGCTCGCGGTGATCCGGAACTGGTTCGGCTCGCCGGTCAGCATCGCCTGGCTCTCGCCGGTCCACACCCCGGTCGCGTTGATCACCGTGCGGGCGCGGATCTCCAGCTCGGCGCCGGTCTCGGCGTCCCGGGCGCGGACCCCGACCACCCGGCGGCCCTCGCGCAGGAAGCCGATCACCTCGGTGCGGGCGGCGACCTTCGCGCCGTAGGCCGCGGCCGTGCGGGCCAGGAACATGGTGTGCCGCGCGTCGTCGACCTGCGCGTCGGAGTAGCGGATCGCGCCGACCAGCGACTCCGGCCGCAGCGACGGGAACGCGCGCAGCGCTTCGGTGCGGCTCAGGTGCCGGTGCCGGGGCAGGCCGGCGCCGAAGCTGCCGGTGAGCGCGAGGGCGTCGTAGAGGGCGATGCCGGCGCCGATGTAGAGCCGTTCCCAGGCCCGGTGCTGCAGCGGGTAGAGGAACGAGACCGGGCGGACCAGGTGCGGGGCGAGCCGCTGGATCAGCAGGCCACGCTCCTTGAGCGCCTCGCGGACCAGGGCGAAGTCGAGCATCTCCAGGTAGCGCAGGCCACCGTGGATCAGTTTGCTGCTCCGGCTGGACGTGCCGCTGGCGAAGTCGCGTGCCTCCAGCAGCCCGACCGACAGCCCGCGGGTCGCCGCGTCCAGCGCCGCGCCGGCCCCGACCACACCCGCGCCGACCACGAGCACGTCAAGTTCTTCGCCGCTCGCCATCGCGGCGAGGGCGGCCGCACGCGACCGTGAGGAGATCACTCCGGTGTTCATTCAAATTCCTTTCGGGTACGGCCTAAGCCCAATCGAGGGTGCGGTCGATGGCCATGCGCCACCGGGTGGTGCCTTCGGTACGTCGTGACTCGGTCCACGCCGGCTGCCATCGCCGGTCCTCGTGCCGGTTGGCGCGCAACTCGTCGAGCGACGTCCAGAACCCGACCGCGAGCCCGGCCGCGTACGCCGCGCCCAGTGCCGTGGTCTCGGCCACCGCCGGGCGGCTCACCGGCACGCCGAGGATGTCCGCCTGCAGCTGCATGCACAGGGCGTTGGCGGTCACCCCGCCGTCCACCTGCAGGCAGTCCAGCTCGGTGCCGGAGTCCTGCGCCATCGCCACCACCACGTCACGGGTCTGGTAGCAGATCGCCTCGAGCGCGGCCCGGGTCAGGTGCGCCGCGGTGTGGTAGCGGGACAACCCGACGATCGCGGCCCGCGCGTCCGGCCGCCAGTACGGCGCGAACAGCCCGGAGAACGCCGGTACGAAGTACACCCCGGCGGTGTCCTCGACCTGCCCGGCCAGGGTCTCGCTGTCGGACGCGGACTCCAGGATGCCGAGCTGGTCGCGCAGCCACTGAATGGCCGAGCCGCTCGCCGCCACCGAGCCCTCCAGGGCGAACACCGGCGGCTGGTCGCCGAACCGGTAGGCCACCGTGGTGAGCAGACCGTGGGTGGAGCGGACCGGGGTGGTGCCGGTGTTGAGCAGCACGAAGTTCCCGGTGCCGTACGTGCACTTGGCGTCGCCCGGCTCGAAGCAGGTCTGGCCGAACAATGCGGCCTGCTGGTCACCGATCGCCGCGGCGATCGGCACGCCGAGACCGTCGGCCGTCCCGTAGACCTCGGCCGACGAACGGATCTCCGGCAGCATCGCGCGCGGGATGGCGAAGATGTCCAGCAGCACCGGGTCCCAGTCCAGGGTGGCCAGGTTCATCAGCTGGGTGCGGCTGGCGTTGGTCACGTCGGTCAGGTGCAGCCCGCCGGTCAGGTTCCAGATCAGCCAGCTGTCCATCGTGCCGAACAGCACCTCGCCGCGCTCGGCCCGCTCCCGCAGCCCGGTCACGGTGTCGAGCAGCCAGCGCGCCTTGGTCGCGGAGAAGTAGGTGGCCGGCGGCAGCCCGGTGCGTTCCCGCAGCAGGTCCGCGTCCAGGCCGGCCAGCTGCGGCGCGGTCCGGGTGTCCTGCCAGACGATGGCCGGTGCGACCGGGTCGCCGGTGGCCCGGTCCCAGATCACCGTGGTCTCGCGCTGGTTGGCGATGCCGATCGCGGCCAGGTCCGAGGCCACCAGCCCGGCGCCGCTCAGGGCCGCGTCGATCGTCTTGCGGACGTTCTCCCAGATCTCCCGCGCGTCGTGCTCGACCAGGCCGGCCGCCGGCAGGATCTGCCGGTGCTCGATCTGGCTCCGGCCGATCTCCACCCCGCCACGGTCGAAGATCATGAAGCGCGTGCTGGTGGTGCCCTGATCGATCGCGCCGATGAACTGCGCCACTGTGCCTCCCGCCCGATGGGCCCGCTTGCCCTTGACAAGCGCGACGTTAGGAAGCGAAAAGATCCGCGGCAACGACGAGCGTGCGACAATGTCGCACGATGCCCGGTCTCATTCAGTCCATCGAACGCTCCTCCGCGGTGCTGCGCCTGCTCGCGGACGGTCCCGGCCGCCTGCGGGTCAAACAGATCGCCGATGCGCTCGACCTGCCCAAGTCGACCGCGCAGAGCATCCTGCGCACGCTGACCCACATCGGGTTCGCCGAGCAGGACCCGCGGACCGCGCGGTACCGGCTCGGCCGCGCCCTGCTCGACCTGAGCTCCACCGGGCTCGACGCGAACGAGCTGCGCGCGCACACGCTGAACTGGGCCGACGCGCTGGCCTCGCGCAGCGGCGAGGAGGTGTACGTGGGCGCGCTGCGCGCCGGTCCCGCCGGTCAGGGCCCTGAGCTGCTGGTGGTGCACCACGTGTTCCGGCCGGACGACTCGGCGCAGTCGATGAACACCGGCCGGGTGCTGCCGGCGCACGCCACCGCGCTGGGCCAGGTGCTGCTGGCATATCGGGTGGCGGCGGCCGAGGACGTGCTGGCGGCCGGGCTCATGGCGTACACCAGAGGAACCGTGACCACCCGGCAAGCTCTCACCCGGACGCTCGCCGCGACCCGCGCCCAAGGGTGGGCTTTATCGGTCGAGGAATGGCAGGCCGGGAGGGCCGGGATCGCCGCGCCGGTGCGCACCTTCGGCGGCCTGGTGGTCGGCGCGATCGGGATCAGCGGCCCGGTCGAACGGCTCTGCGACACCCGCCGGCAGGCCCGCCCGGCCCTGGTCGAGCACGTGGTCGCGGCCGGCCGGGCGATCTCCCGCGACCTGAGCGGCCCGCAGCCGTGACCGACCGCTACATCCTCGCCATCGACCAGGGCACCACGTCGAGCCGATGCATCGTCTTCGATCGGCGAGCCACCGTGGTGGCCCTGGCCCGCGCGGAGCATCCGCAGTCCTATCCGCAGCCCGGCTGGGTCGAGCACGACGCCGCCCGAGTCTGGCGCGACGTGCGCAAACTCATCACCCGGGCACTGCGCGACGCGGGCCTGACCGCGGACAAGATCGCGGCCATCGGCATCGCCAACCAGCGCGAGACGACGGTGGTCTGGGAGCGCGCGACCGGCCGGCCGGTGGCGCCGGCGATCGTCTGGCAGGACACCCGGACCGCGCCGCTGCTCGACGGCCTGGACCCGGACGTGCTGCGGGAACGCACCGGGCTGCCGCCGGCCACCTACTTCTCCGCGACGAAGGTGCGCTGGCTGCTCGACAGCATCCCCGGGCTGCGATCAAAAGCGGACCGCGGTGAGGTGCTGTTCGGGACGATGGACAGTTGGCTGATCTGGAACCTGACCGGCGGGCTGCACGTCACCGACGTGACCAACGCGAGCCGCACCCAGCTGATGAACCTGGCCACCCTGGACTGGGACCCGGTGTTGCTGGAGATGTTCGCCATCCCGCGCGCGATGCTGCCGGAGATCCGCTCGTCGGCCGAGGTCTACGGGACGGCCGACGGTCTCGGCGTGCCGATCGCCGCGGCGATCGGTGACCAGCAGGCCGCGCTGTTCGGCCAGACCTGCTTCGAGCCGGGCGACGCCAAGTGTACGTACGGCACCGGCGGGTTCCTGCTGCTCAACACGGGCACCACCCCGGTCCGGTCGGCACACGGGCTGATCACCACGGTCGGGTACCGGATCGGCTCGCAGCCGCCGGTCTTCGCCCTGGAGGGGTCGATCGCGATCGCCGGCTCACTGGTCCAGTGGATGCGCGACGGGCTCGGCCTGATCGGCACGGCCGCCGAGATCGAGACCCTGGCGGCCACCGTGACCGACAACGGGGGCTGTTACATCGTGCCGGCCTTCTCCGGATTGTTCGCGCCGCACTGGCGCAGCGACACCCGGGGCGTGATCGTGGGGCTGACCTCGTACGTCACCAAGGCGCACCTGGCCCGGGCGGTGCTCGAGGCGACCGCCTGGCAGACCCGCGACGTGGTGGACGCGATGAACGCGGACTCCGGCCTGGCGCTGACCACGCTCAACGTGGACGGCGGGATGACCGCCGACAACCTGCTGATGCAGATCGTCGCGGACGTGCTCGACGTGCCGGTGGCCCGCCCGATGGTCGCCGAGACGGTCTCGCTGGGCGCCGCGTACGCCGCGGGCCTGGCCGTCGGCTACTGGTCCGACCCGCGTGACCTGCGGGCCAACCGGCACCGGGCCGGCCGCTGGCTGCCCACCATGGACCCGGCGAAACGCGCCACCGAACATGCCACCTGGCGCCGCGCCATCGCCGCGGCCGTGCTCTTCAGCTCGCCCTGACCGGACGAGGTGACCATCGGGCCGATGCCCAGGGCAGGACGGCACTGGGCGAACGGGCGCCGCCGAGGTCACCTGGAAGTACGGAGGCTCATCGGCACCCCCGCCGATGCGGGGGTGCCGTGCCGGTTCCGGCGCACACCGTGCGCGGTGGGGAGACGACCATGAACGACCTCGACAGACTCAGAGTGGAACACGAGGCGCGGCAACGGGCGGGCGCCCCGCACCGGGCCACGCCGTACAGCGAGGTGGTCAACCGCTACCTCAACGCCTTCTCGTACGTCGATCCGTACGTCCCGGCACCCGCGCCGCCGCCGGATCCGGCCGCGAAGCCTCACCCGGCCGGCCGGGTGATCGTGGGGGCGGACGAGCTGCCGACCGCCCACCTCGCGGTCGACCTGGCCGCCATCGAGGCCGGGCTGCGCGGAACCCCGCTGCGGATCGTGCACGCCGGCTCGTCGCCGCGCACCAGGCCGGCGCTGGACCGGCTCGCCGAGCGGGTCCGGCGTTTCGCACCGGAGGTCGCGGTCTCCACCCGGGTCACGGCCGGGATGGGACCCGCCGAGATGCTGCTGGCGGAAGCCACCGCCGATGATCTGATCGTGGTCGGGCACCGCCACGGTGCCGCTCGGGGCTCGCTGCGGCGCAGCGTCGCCGACCAGGTGGCGGCCCGGCACACCGGGCCGGTCCTGGTGGTCCGGGCACCCGGCTGGCCGACCGGCCCTGAGTCGCCGGCCCGGCCCCTGGTGGTCGGCGTGAACGGGACGGCGGCCGCCACCCGGGCGGCCGAGTTCGCCGTCGAGGAGGCCCGGGTCCGTGGCTGCGACGTCGTCCTGCTGCACGCCGTCGGTGAACCGAGTGAGGTACCCGACTGGACCGACCGGCGCGGTGGGGTCTCGGTCCGCAACCACACCGTGGTCGGTGACCCGGTGACCGAACTCGTCGCTGCCTCCGAACACGCCGCCGCGATCGTGGTCGGGCGCGACGCCGGGCGTCAGCGGCTGGGCTCGGTGAACCGCGCGGTCCTGCATCGGGCGCACTGCCCGATCTTCCTGGTCGGCTGAGCGGCGGTCGCCGGGCGACGTCACTGGTCCTGCCGTGTCTCGTGAACCACCGCGACCGTGCAGGACGAGTGACGCAACAGGTGCTGACCGACCGACCCCAGCAGCAGCCCGCGCACCGGGCCGCGTCCCCGGCTGCCGACGACGAGCAGCTGCGCGGAGGCGCTGGCCCGGACCAGTGCGGCGGCCGGATGCTCCACCACCGCGTCCGCGACGACCTCCAGCTCCGGGTGCGCCTCGCGCACCTCACCGACGAGATCGTCGAACGGCTTGCGCTCCTCGGCGGTCACGGACCGGGTGATGACCGGGCCGGTCTCCCACAGGCCGGTCACCGGTGGCCACGCACCGAGCACCCGCAACGGCGCCCGGCGGTCGGCGGCCTGGCCGGCGGCGAAGGCCAGCACTGCCGCCGAGGCGGCCGAACCGTCGACGCCGGCCACCACCGGTGCGCCCTCCGGTGCCTCGCCGCGGACCACCACGACCGGGCAGTGCGCGTGGGCGCTCACCGCGACGCTCACCGAGCCGAGCAGCCCGGCCACCGCGCTGTGCCCGCGACTGCCGACGACGACCGTCTCCGCCTGAGCGGAGCCGGCGATCAGGGCCGGCCCGGCGAACGCGATCACGGTCCTCGTCTCGGTCGTCACCGTGGGATGTGTTCGCGCGGCGGCCGTGGTGACCTGCGCCAACATGGTGGTCACGGTCCGCTGCGGGTCCTCCGGCGGGCGTACGGCCGGGGTCGGCACCATGCTCGCCGCCGGCATCCAGAACGGTTCCTCGTAGGCGTAGAGGAAGGTGACCGTGGCCGCGGTCCGGGCCGCGTGGTCCAGCGCCCAGGTCGCCGCGGCGCGGGCGTCGGGTGATCCGTCGTAGCCCACGATGATCTTCTGCTGGCTCATGGCTGCGGCATCCTTCCGGTCTCGATCGCGCTCGTCTCCACACTCGCCCCGCCCCGGGCCGGCGGGCAGGGCAGGACGGCCGGGCCGGGCGGGCCGTCCTGCCCTCGACAGCGGAGCCGGTGTCGTCAGTAGCGATATGCCAGCAACAGCGCCCAGACGATCTTCCCGTGAGGATTTTCGTCACGCCCCAGTGCGCCGCCGTCGCCCCCACCACGCGCAGCCCGGTACGGTCCCGCGCCCCGGTCCACCCAACGCCGCCGGGCGCGGCACCACAAGCCTGGTTGTGGGCCTATCGTCCGATCCGGTCCAGCCACCGCACGGCACCCGGACCGGTCAGCGACGGGCGTCCGCGGGGAAGCGGTCCGGGCCGTGTGCCGCCATCTCCTCATACACCTGCCAGCGTTGGTCGACCGCCGCCTGGGCGAGCCCGGCGAGCCGCTCGGCCTCGGCCGGGTCGGTGTCGCGCAGTTGCCGGAACCGCAGCTCCCGCTCGGTGAACCGGGCCAGCGGCAGCCGGGGCCGCGGCGAGTCGAGCAGGAACGGGTTGGCGCCGGCGGCGCGCAGCAGCGGGTCGTAGCGGATCAGCGGCCAGTAGCCGGTGGCCACCGCGAGGTGCTGCTGGTCCAGGCCGTCGCGCAGGTCGATGCCGTGGGCGACACAGTGGGCGTACGCGATCACCAGCGACGGCCCGTCGTAGGCTTCGGCCTCGCGCAGCGCCTGCAGGGTCTGCTGCGGGTCGGCGCCCATCGCGACCCGGGCCACGTAGACGTTGCCGTACGCGATGGCCTGCAGCGCCAGGTCCTTTTTCGGGGTGGTCTTGCCACCGGCGGCGAACCGGGCCACCGCGGACAGCGGGGTCGCCTTGGACATCTGGCCACCGGTGTTGGAGTACACCTCGGTGTCGAGCACCAGCACGTTGACGTCGCGGCCACCGGCCAGCACGTGGTCGAGCCCGGCCGCTCCGATGTCGTACGCCCAGCCGTCGCCGCCGACGATCCACACGCTGCGGCGGACCAGGTGGTCCAGCACGCTGCGCAGGTCGGCGACGGCCGGGTCGCGGTCCGGCAGGCCGGCCAGCCGGCGGTCCAGCTCGGCCAGCCGCTCGCGCTGCGCGGCGAACTCGGACTCGCGGCGCTGCGGCGCGGACACCACCGCGTCGACAAGCTCCGGGCCGAGCCGGTCGCGCAGGTCCCGCAGCCGGTCCTCGGCGAGCCGGCGGTGCAGGTCGGCGGCGAGCCGGAAACCGAGCCCGAACTCGGCGTCGTCCTCGAACAGGGAGTTCGACCAGGCCGGGCCGCGCCCCTGCGCGTTGCTGGTCCACGGGGTGGTGGGCAGGTTGCCGCCGTAGATGGAGGAGCAGCCGGTGGCGTTGGCGACCATCAGCCGGTCCCCGAACAGCTGGGAGAGCACCTTGAGGTACGGGGTCTCCCCGCAGCCGGTGCAGGCGAGCGAGAACTCGAACAACGGCTGGAGGAACTGGGCGCCGCGGACGGTGCCGAAGTCGACCCGCGACCGGTCGGCGTACGGCAGGGTCTCGAAGAAGCCGATCGCGGCGCGCCCGGACTCCAGCTGCGGTGCGCGCGGCGCCAGGTTGATCGCCTTCCGGTCCGGGGTCCCGATCGGGCAGGCCTGCACACAGAGCCCGCAGCCGGTGCAGTCCTCCAGGTAGACCTGCAGGGTGAACTCGGTGTCCGGCAGGCCGCGGGCGTTCAGCGGCGCGTGCGGGAAACCGTCCGGCGCCCCGGCCAGCTCCTTCAGATCGAGCAGCTTGGACCGGATGACGCTGTGCGGGCACACGAACGCGCAGGTGCCGCACTGGACGCAGGTCTGCGGGTCCCAGGTGGCGACCAAGTCGGCGAGGTTGCGCTTCTCATAGGCGGTGGTGCCACCGGGATAGGTGCCGTCGACCGGCAACGCGCTGACCGGCAGCTGATCGCCGCGCCCGGCCAGCATCGCCGCGGTGACCTCACGGACGAAGGGCGGCGCGGTGACCGGGACCGCTTGCGGTGGTTGCCGGGTGGCGGTCGCCTGCTCCGGTACGACGATCCGGCGCAACCCGGCGATCGCGGCGTCCACGGCAGCGTGGTTGCGGGCGACGACCTCCGGACCGCGTTTCGCGTACGTCCTGGTGATCGCGGCCTTGACCCGGGTGAGCGCCTCGTCCCGGGGCAGCACCCCGGAGATGGCGAAGTAGCAGGTCTGCAGCACGGTGTTGCTCCGCCCGGGCAGCCCGGCCGTGGCGGCCACCGCGTCGGCGTCGATCGCGTACAGCGCCAGGCCCTTGGCGATGATCTGCTCCTGCACCGGGCGGGACAGCGTCGCCCACACGTCCGCGGCGGCGCTGTTGAGCAGCAGGGTGGCACCGGACGCGGCCCGGTCCAGCACGTCCACCCGGTCCAGCAGGGCGGCGTGGTGGCATCCGACGAACCCGGCCTGGGTGATCAGATACGGCGCGTGGATCGGGGCCGGCCCGAACCGCAGGTGGGAGACGGTGAGACCGCCGGACTTCTTGGAGTCGTAGACGAAGTAGCCCTGGGCGTGGGTGCCCGGCCGGTCAGCGAGAATCTTGATGGTGTTCTTGTTGGCGCCGACCGTGCCGTCCGAGGCGATCCCGAAGAACACCGCCCGATCGGTCTCCGTCGGTTCGATGTCCCGTTCGGTCCAGGGCAGGCTGGTCCCGGAGACGTCGTCGACGATACCGACGGTGAAACGCGGCCGGGGGCGGTCCGCCGCCAGCTCGGCGAAGACACCGGCGACCATGCCCGGGGTGAACTCCTTGGAGCCGAGACCGTACCGGCCGCCGATCACGGCCGGCATCGAGTGGCCGGTGGCGGCCAGCGCCGCCACCACGTCCAGGTGCAGCGGCTCACCGGCGGAACCTGGCTCCTTGGTGCGATCGAGCACGGCCACCCGGGTGACCGTGGCCGGCATCGCCTCGACCAGGGCGTCGGCCGGGAACGGCCGGAACAGCCGCACCTGGACGACGCCGACCCGCTCGCCGCGCCCGGTCAGGTACGTGACCGTCTCCCGCGCCGTCTCGGCCCCCGAGCCCATCAGCACGACGACCCGTTCGGCGTCCGGGGCGCCGTGGTACTCGACCGTGCGGTACCGGCGCCCGGTGCGCGCGGCCAGCTGGTCCATGGCGGACTGCACCGCGTCCGGCACCCGGGCGTGGTACGGGTTGACCGTCTCGCGACTCTGGAAGTACACGTCCGGGTTCTGCGCCGTACCCCGGATCACCGGCCGCTCCGGTGACAGCGACCGGGCCCGGTGCGCCCGGATCAGCTCCTCCGGGATCAGCGCGCGCAGGTCGTCGTCGTCCAGCGCGTCGATGGTGGCGAGCTCGTGCGAGGTGCGGAACCCGTCGAAGAAGTGCACGAACGGCACCCGGGTGCGCAGCGACGCCGCCTGGGCCACCAGGGCGAGGTCGTGAGCCTCCTGCACCGAGGCGGCGGCGAGCATGGCGAAGCCGGTGGCCCGGACCGCCATCACGTCGGAGTGGTCGCCGAAGATGGACAGTCCCTGGGTGGCCAGCGACCGGGCGGCGACGTGCAGCACTGCCGGCGTCAGCTCACCGGCGATCTTGTACATGTTCGGGATCATCAGCAGCAGGCCCTGCGACGCGGTGAACGTCGTGGTCAGCGCGCCGCTCTGCAACGCGCCGTGCAGGGCGCCGGCCGCGCCACCCTCGCTCTGCATCTCGACCACGACCGGCACCGAACCCCAGACGTTGCGACGACCGGCGACCGACCACTGGTCGGCCAGCTCCGCCATCGGGGAGGACGGGGTGATCGGGTAGATGCAGCAGATCTCGTTCAACCGGTACGCGACCGACGCTGCGGCCTCGTTGCCGTCCACGATCGTACGAGTCATCGCGGGTCCTCCGGAATCAGCTCGATCGCATGCACCGGGCACTGCGCGAAGCACGTGCCGCAGCCGGTGCAGCGGTCGTAGTCGAAGCGATAGCGGTTGCCCGGCCCGAGCTTGATCACCGCGTCCTCCGGGCAGGCGCCCAGGCAGCCGTCGCACTCGAAGCAGTTGCCGCAGGAGAGGCAACGGCCGGCCTCGAACCGGGCGGCCCTCTCGTCCAGCCCGGCGACCACCTCGGTGAAGTCGGCGACCCGGGCCGCGGGATCGCGTTCCGGTTGGACGCGGCGGTGCGCGTCACCGAAGTACCACGGGTGCAGCAGGCCGAAATCCGCGACCGGGTGCTTGACGGGCGCGGGCGCGGCGGTCGCGTTCAGATAGGCGTGGATGTGCCGGGCGGCTTTGCGGCCGTGCCCGACCCCGACGGTGACCGTGCGCTCGGCGGGCACCATGTCACCGCCGGCGAACACGCCCGGGCAACCGGTCATGAACTCCGGCGACACCAGCACCGTGCCGTCCGGCCCGAACTCGACACCCGGCACGCCGTGCAGGAACGCGGTGTCGGCGCGCTGCCCGAGCGCGAGGACCACGGTGTCGGCGGCCAGGGTCTCGGTGCGCCCGGTAGGCGCCGGCCGGCCGGCCGGGTCCAACTCCATCACCTCGACGGTCAGCTCCGGACCGTCGAACGCCTGGATGGTCCGCAACCAGTTGATCTTCACGCCCTCGCGTTCGGCCTCGTCCGCCTCCTCGGCGTGCGCGGGCATCTGCTCCCGGGTCCGCCGGTAGACGATCAGCGCCTCCTCGGCGCCGAGCCGCTTGACGACCCGGGCCGCGTCCATGGCGGTGTTGCCGCCGCCGTAGACCGCCACCCGCCGGCCGATCACCGGGCGCTCGCCGGAGGCGACCCGGCGCAGCAGGCCGACCGCGTCGACGATGCGCCCGGCCTCGCGGGCCGGGATGTCGACGCGCCGGGACAGGTGCGCCCCGACGGCCACGAAGACGGCGTCGAACCGGCCCGCCCGGCGCTCCGCCGCCAGATCGTGCACCGGGTGCCCGGTCTCGATCACCACACCGAGGGCGGTGATCCGGGCGATCTCGGCCGCCAGGACGTCGCGGGGCAGCCGGTAGGCGGGGATGCCGTACCGCATCATCCCGCCGGGCTGATCACCCGCGTCGTAGATCTCCACGTGATGACCGAGCCGGGCGAGCTGGTAGGCGGCGGAGAGCCCGGACGGCCCGGCCCCGACGACCAGGACCCGCCGTCCGGTGGGCGCCGGCGGTGGCGCGAACGCCCAGCCCCGGTCCAGGGCCAGGTCGCCGAGGAAGCGCTCGACGCCGTGGATGGAGACCGCGCTGTCCAGTTGGGTGCGGTTGCACACCGACTCGCACGGGTGATAGCAGACCCGGCCGTGCACCGCCGGCAGCGGATTGTCGGCGGTCAGCACCCGCCAGGCCGGCTCGTACTCGCCCGCCTGCGCGTGCGCGAGCCAGGCCTGGATGTTCTCCCCTGCGGGGCAACCGGCGTTGCACGGCGGCAGCAGGTCGCGATAGACCGGCCGGCGATCCCGGACCGGGCCCACCCGCGCCCGGTCGTGCACCAGGTCGGGCAGGGGCGTCATGTCATGCCCTTTCCGATTCATGTCCGGCTCCCTCCGGCGTGTCCCCCTCCATGGCACGCACGCCCGGCGGGCCCGGCCCAGAGGGAAAGGTCCGGCCGCCCCGGGCCGGATGACCCGCACCTGCCACCGCGGTCCGCCCCGCGGCAGCACCGAGGACGAGCGGCCAGTGCCGAGTGGCCCGGTGCGGTGGGACCCAAGGCCGTATCGGCGCCCCTGTCGCGGGATGACAGTCGTGGGGAGACCGATCTGAGGAGGCTGAGATGGAACAGGACCTCGCCGGCAAGGTCGCCATCGTGACCGGCGGCGGCTCGGGGATAGGTGAGGCGACCGCGGTGCTGCTGGCGCGGCGCGGCGCCCGGGTGGTGGTCGCCGACTGGGACGTGGAGGCCGCCGAGCGGGTGGCCAAGCAGGTCGGCGACGGCCTGTCCTTCGCCGTGGACGTCTCGGATCCGCCGGGATGCGCCGCGATGGTGCAGGCCGCCCTGGCGGCGTACGGCCGGCTCGACATCGCGGTCAACAACGCCGGGATCGGTGGTCCGCAGGCGCCCACCGGCGAGTATCCGCTCGACGGCTGGGACCGGGTCATCGGCGTGAACCTGAGCGGTGTCTTCTACAGCATGCGCGCCGAGATCCCGGCCATGCTGGCCTCAGGCGGCGGGGCCGTCGTCAACATGGCCTCCATCCTGGGCTCGGTCGGTTTCGGCATGGCGGTCGCCTACGTGGCCGCCAAACACGGGGTGGTCGGGATGACCAAGTCCGCGGCGATCGAGTACGCCCAGCAGGGCATCCGGATCAACAGTGTCGGACCCGGGTTCATCGACACGCCGTTGCTCGCCGCCGCCGATCCCGACGTGATCGCCGGGGTCAGCGCGCTGCACCCGATCGGCCGGCTGGGCCGTTCCGAGGAGGTCGCCGAGCTCGTCGCGTTCCTGGTCTCGGACCGGGCGTCGAACATCACCGGGTCGTACTTCGTGACCGATGGCGGCTACACCGCGCGATGACCGGCCGGGGCGCCCGGTGTCAGCGGCTGCCGCGGGCCGGGCCGATCCGTACCGGGTCCCCGGCCCCGACGGGATCGAGATAGCGCCCACCCGGCTCCGGCACCGGGGCGCCGTGCCGGTCGAGCCGGTACCGCATCGGCACCGCGGTCGGGATGTCCAGGCGTTCCACGTCGGCCGGGCTCATCCCCTCGAGGTGCATCACGAACGCCCGCAGACTGTTGCCGTGCCCGACCACCAGCGGTGTGCCGCCGGACCGTAGCTGCGGGAACAGTACGTCGGTCCAGTACGGCAGGGTCCGTCGCCAGACGCCGGCGAGGCTCTCGGTGCGCGGCAGTGCCTCGGGCGGCAGGCCCGCGTACCGGGCGTCGGCGTACATCACCGCGGCCGCGTCCTCGTCCATCGCGGGCGGTGCGACCGCGAACGATCGCCGCCAGGCACGGAAGCGCGCGTCGCCGGCCTCCGCGGCGACCGCGCGTTTGTCCCGTCCGGTCAGGGCGCCGTAGTGCCGTTCGTTGAGCCGCCAGGATCGTCGTACCGGTATCCACTCGCGGCCCAGCACGCTCGTCACGATCTCCGCGGTGGTGATCGATCTCCGCAGCAGCGAGGTGTGCACGCCGGTCGGTCGCACGCCGAGGCGGAGCAACGCCGCCGCGGCACCGTGGGCCTGTGCCACGCCGAGGTCACTCAGCGGCGCGTCGTCCCAGCCGGTGAAGACGTCGGCCGCGTTGCTCACGCTCTGGCCGTGCCGCAGGAGCAGCAACGCCCCGCCCTCACCCATCCTCGTCCTCCGGCCCTCGCCCGGTCACCCCGCGGACGGCCCGGCCGATCGCGACGAGCCGGTCCGGCCGGGCGCCGTTCCACCATCGGGTACGCCGGGCCGGTCCGGCAGTGCCGAAGGTCCCGAGCGCCGGGCCGCCCGGTTGTGGGACCTTCGACCCTGGGACGGATGCCGACGGGCGGGACATCCTGGATCCGAGCCAGGACATCGAGGAGACGGGGTGTCTCCGGAGGGGAGAACACGATGAAGGCTCAGATCGGCGACCGCATCATCGTCGAAGGAGTCCACCTGGGCGACTCGCGGCGGATCGGGATCGTCACCGCCCTCACCCATGACGACGGCAGCCCGCCGTACCAGGTCCGCTGGTTGAACGACGGTCATACCAGCGTGTTCTTCCCCGGTGTCGAAGCGCGGGTCGAGCCGGCCGGTGGCGGTGAGCCGACGCCGGCCGGCTGACCGCCACCGGCCCGGTCAGCCGGCCGGTGGTCAACTCCCGAGCAGCCGCAGCAGGTCGTGGACGACGAAGGCGGGCCAGACCAGGGACTTGAGGACGCCGAGCACGCCGTTGCCGAAGCTTTCGGCCGTCCCGAGGTAGTAGACCAGGGCCCCGATCAGCCCGAGCCCGTAGATCGCCCCACCACCGCCGGCACCGGGCCCGTAGCGGCGGGACTTGTTCTCGTTCATCGTGTGCCTCCTTTCCTCGGTGTCGCCGGAGCGAAAGCCGTCATCGGTCAGGTCCCGGCGCCGCCGAGCACCGAGCGCGCGGTGTGATCCCCGGCGGCCGGCGGCCCGGTCCGGCGGCGGACGACGACGATCGGTCCCCGGCCGTGGTGGAGCAGCGTCTGCGTGACCGATCCGTTCACCCCGAGCAGGACCGGGCCGGTCCGCCCCGCTCAGCGACGCTGAGCCGTTGGGCGCACGCCGCGGCGGCGCAGGGTCGCCGGTCAGACCTTCGGCGTGGTGGGGTACTTCGCCAGGATCTGGCGCAGCTGTTCGACCAGGCGCAGCGATGCGCTGTGCTCGCGCTGCCACACGTTGCGGCCGAAGATGAGTCCGGTCGCGCCGGCCGCCATCGACTCCTCGGCCTTCTCCAGCATGGCCTCGTCGCCCGCGCGGCTGCCGCCGGAGACCAGCACCAGGGTGCGGTTGGCGGCGCGGACCACAGCGTCCATGGCCTGCTGCGCGGTGAACGCCGTGTGGTACGGATCCGGGACGTCCTGTTGTTTCTCCGGGTGCGGAAAGTTGACCTTGACGACGTCGGCGCCGAGCTCGCTGGCCACCCGGGCCGCGTAGTGCACGGCGTAGAACGAGTCCTTGCCACCCTTCTGCTCGATCGCCGCACCCCGCGGGTAGGCCCAGACGACCAGCGGCATGCCGAACCGTTGCGCGTCACGCCGCACCTCGTGCAGCTGGCCGTAGTCGGGCACCTGGGCCGGGGATCCGACGTAGAGGGTGTAGCCCACCGCGTCGGCGCCCAGCCGTACCGCGTCCTCGACCGAGGCGTGCAGCGGTGACAGGGCATCGCGGTCCGACGGGATGTCGGTCTTGCCGTTGAGCTTGAGGATCAACGGCACCTCTCCGGCGTAGTCCCAGTAGAACTTTTCGGCCAGGCCGATCTGGACGGCGATCCCGTTGAACCCGCCCTCCAGGGCCAGCTTGATGATGTAGCGGGGGTCGGCGGCGGCCGGATCCGGGAAGAAGTCCCGTGGCCCGTGCTCCAGGCCCTGGTCGTAGGGCAGGAACAGGGCCGTGCCGTTGCCCAGCCCGTGCTGGTGGAGGATGCGGTGCAGCCGGGCCCGTTTGCCCGCGCTCAGCCCGCACTGCGAAAGCCGTGGTCGCGTGGTCATCGCGAACCTCCCCTCTCTCACCTTCCACCATCGAGCGGGCCGGGCGTCGCGGTCAGGGCCGATCGTCCCGTCGACCGGCGCCGATGCGCCGTTGCCGGACGAGACATCGGTGAGATTTTGCACTCGTAGTGCACTTGTCTGGTCCGGCCAGGGAATCTAGCGTCGCAGCATGGCTGATTCGTGGACGTTCGCCGTCGGTCGGGACGATCTATCCCGGACCCTCGTCGTCGATGGAGCGACGCCGGTGCTCGCCGACGGGGAAGCGCTGCTGCGGGTGGACCGGGTCGGGCTCACCGCCAACAACGTCACCTACGCGGTGCTCGGCGAGGCGATGCGGTACTGGGAGTTCTTCCCGGGCTGGCCGCGCGGGCTCGGAGCGGAGTGGGGGCTGCCGCCGCTGTGGGGTTTCGCCGAGGTGATCGCGTCCACGGTGGCCGGTGTCGAGGCGGGCCAGCGGGTGTACGGCTACCTGCCACCGGCCGGTCACCTGGTGGTCCGGCCGGAGCGGGTGGACGCCACCGGGTTCCGGGACGCCAGCGCGCACCGGGCCACGCTGCCGTCGCCGTACAACGCGTACCGGTCGACGGTGGGGGACCCGGCGTACCGGGCCGATCAGGAGGACCTGCTGGTGCTGTTCCGGCCGCTGTTCTTCACCTCGTTCATGCTCGCCGACCAGGTGGCTGACAACGACTACTACGGCGCGGAGAGTTTGGTGCTCTCGTCGGCGTCGAGCAAGACCGCGTACGCCGCCGCGTTCGAGCTGCACGGGCGCGGGCCGCGGCTGATCGGGCTCACCTCGCCCGGCAACGTGGACTTCACCAAGGCGTTGGGCTGTTATGACGACGTGCTGTCGTACGGTGAGATCGGTTCTCTGGCGGTCGTGCCCACCGCCTATCTGGACCTGTCCGGCGCACCGGACAACCGTGCCGCGCTGCGGCAGCACCTCGGGGATCGGCTGGTCCGGGACGTGGCGGTCGGCCTGACCAACCAGATTCCGAACGCGGACGCCGCCGGTGAGGTGTTCTTCGCGCCGGTGCAGATGCGCAAGCGGCGCGAGGACTGGGGCCGGGACGGCCTGGACCAGCGGTTCGCCGAGGCGTGGCAGCGGTTCGCAGCGGTGGTGGGGGAGTGGCTGGACGTGCGGGCCGGCACCGGGCCGGCCGATCTGCGGCAGGCGTGGCTTGACGTGCTGGGCGGTCGGACCCCGCCGCGCGAGGGCCGCATCGTCCAATTCTGATCGCCTTTTCCTGCGGCCGACCGCTTCCCCGGCTGCCTCTTCCGCAGGCCGGGCGCTGGTTTCAGACGGTGATCGGCATGGTGACACCGGTCAGGCGCTCCGATTCGGCCCACAGCCTGGCGCGGACTGCCGCGTCGCGGGCGCGGCTGGGGACGGCGGCCTTCGCGGACGGGCCGACCAGGTTCCAGCGCGGGCCGTAGTACCCGCCCGGCGTCGCGTCCGGGCTGGTCGCCGCGAACAGCAGCGGCTCGGTGCCGCGCTCGGCCGACTGGGACGGGATCAGCTTCGTGGCGATCCGCATCACCGGGCCGAGCCGCCCGCCGAGGGTCGGGCCCGAGGTCAGCAGGTTGGTGCGGGCATAACCCGGGTGCGCGCCGGTGGACCGCAGCGCCCAGCCCTGCTCGGCCGCGATGTCGCTCAGTTGGAGCGTGAACATCAGGTCGGCCAGCTTCGACTGGGCGTAGGCGCCGGTCGGGTTGTAGGACCGGGTCGACTGCAGGTCGTCGAAGGTGATCCGGCCCCGGGCGGCGACCCCGCTGCTCATCGTGGCGACCCGGGCGGCCGGCGCGGCGAGCAGCAGCGGCAGCACCCGCCCGGTCAGCGCGAACGGGCCGAGGTAGTTGCTGGCCAGCTGCAGTTCGAAGCCGTCGACCGTCTCGATCCGGTGCGGCGGCATCATCACGCCGGCGTTGTTCACCAGCAGGTCGATCGGCCGGCCGTCGGCGATCAGGCCGTCGGCGAACTCGCGCACCGAGGACAGGTCGGCCAGGTCGACACGGCGGACCCGCAGGTCGGCCCGGGAGTGCGCGGCGAGGATCTCGGCGCGGGCCCGCTCGCCCTTCTCCGGAGTGCGGACCGCGAGGATCACGTCGGCGCCGGCTGCGGCCAGCGCCTGCGCGGCGACCCGGCCGGTGCCGCTGTTCGCGCCGGTCACCACGGCGAACTTTCCTCGCATGCTGGGCACCTGGTACATGACATCTCCTTAAAGACCGGTGGTCTGTTGCTCGGCAAAGCTAACAGACCGACGGTTCTTTACGCAAGAGACTGGTGGTCTGTAGGATGCGGTGCGTGGATTTCAAGCGCGCGCACACGGAGGAGCAGCGCAGCGAGCGGCGGCGGCAGATCCTGGACGCCACGGCCGTGATGCTGACCGAGATGCCGGTCGCGAAACTCAGCCTCAACGAGCTGAGCCGCCGGGTCGGGCTGGCCAAATCGAACGTGCTGCGGTATTTCGAGTCGCGCGAGGCGATCCTGCTCGAGCTGCTCGACGCCGAGTCCCGGGCCTGGCTGACCGAGCTCGACCGGCTCTTGCCACCCGCGGCCTCCTCCTCCGCCTCGGCCGCCTCCGCCTCGGCCGCCGCTTCCTCCTCCGGCGGCGACGCCGGCACCGGCGCTGCCGACGGCTCGGCTCGGCCCGGCGCCGGCCTGCCCGACATCGCGGATTTCGGCAGCCCTCGCGAACGCGGCGACCGCCTCGCCGCCGTGCTCGCCGAGACCGTCTCCCGCCGGCCGGTGTTGTGCGATTTATGGAGCGCGCAGGCCACCGTCCTGGAGCACAACGTCTCCGCCGCGGTCGCCCTGGAATACAAGCGCGCCACCGCCCGCGCGCTCGTTCGCCAGATCGGGCTGATCCAGCGCTGCCTGCCGGAGCTCGGCCAGCACGACGCCACCCGGCTGGTGGCCACCATCGTGCTGACCATCGCGGCGGCTTGGCCGGCCTGCCAGCCCTCCGAGGCGCTGCGGGCGGCCTACGCCGCGGACCCGGAGGTGGCCGCCATGCAGGTGGACTTCACCGACCTGCTGCGCCAGACGATCGCGGTCAGCGTCTCCGGCCTCCTGGTCCGCGGCGAGAATCTGCCGTTCGGCCCCGTCAGCGGCCGATGATCAGCTGTCCCAATTCCTGGGTGCAGCGGGTCAGCGCGACATAGAGGCCGTTCCAGCCGCGCGGCTCCGCCGCAATCCCCTGCGGGTCGACGACCAGGGTGGCATCCCACTCCAGGCCCTTGGCCTGGGTCGCGGTCAGCACCGGTACGTCCGGCAGCGCCACCCGCAGCGCACCCACCCGGCTGACCGGAGCGACCACCCCGACCGTCCCGCCGGCCCACCGCTGCCGGAGCGCTGCCACGGATTGCTCCGCGGTCTCGAGGAGCGTCTGCGGGGTGACCGCCAGCTCCCACGGCGCGATGCCGGCCGAGCGGACCGCCTGCGGGGGAGTGTTGTGGCTGCCGGCCCGCTCCAGAACCGGGCCGGTCAGCGCCATCACCTCGCGCGGCGTGCGATAGCAGATGGTCAGCTCGGCAGCCGTCCAGCGTTCACCGAGGGTCGCCTGCACCGCCTGCGCCCAACTGGTGTGCCGGTGCGACGCCTCGGCCTGGTCGATGTCACCGACCGCGGTGATCGACCGGGTCGGGCAGCGCCGCAGCACCATCTGCCACTGCATCTCGGACAGCTCCTGCGCCTCGTCGACGACGATGTGCCCATAGACCCACCCGCGCTGCCGCCGGGCGTGCTCCGCCACCGACCCACCCGGCGGCGGGGTCTCCGGGCCGGACTCGCCCAGCAGATCGGCGAGCGCGTCGAGCAGCGGGATGTCCCCAGCCGCCCACGGCCTGGGCTCGCCGGTCCCCAGCGGGTCATCGGTGTCCGCCGCCGACGCCTGGCCGGCCGCTTCCGTCGAGGTGCCGGCGGCGGCTCGCGGCGCCGGCCCTTTGTCTGCCACGACCAGCGCCTGGTCGGCCACCACCTGCGCTTCGTCCGCCGCGACCGGCGCCTGGTCGGCCACCACCTGCGCGATTTCCTCGGGGGACAGCTCCGGTGCGAACCGCCTCAGCTCGGCCGGGTCGCTCAGCAACTCCCGCAGCGCGGCCGCGGGCTCCCGGCTCGGCCACCAGAACTCGACGAACCGGGCGATCGCCGCATCCTCCGCGATCCGTTCCCGCAGCTCCTCGATCTCCTCCTCGGAGAGCAGCCCGTCCACGTCACTGGCGCTCGCCCCGACGTGCCCGCCCGGCAGCCCCCGGTCGACCCGCGCCAGGATGTCCTCGAATCCCTCCTCCATCGCCGCGAGCATCGCTTCGCGCTGCTCGGCGACCGCCTCCGCGAGAACCAGATGTAGTTGTTCGGCGAAGACCGCACGGGCCCGATGGTACGAACGCCCCTGCGTCGCCGACGCCACGATCTGCGTGACCACGGCCCCGCCGATCACGTAGTCCTCACCCGCCCAGCGCAGCCGCAGATCCCGGGCGCGCGGCACCATCGCCCCCACGTACCGATCAAGAACGGACTGCCACAGCGCCCGCCCCTTGATCTCGGACACCGCGCGGTCCTCCTCACGCCCCACCACGACCCCGGGAACCAGCGTGTCGCAGGTCGCCGACACCACGGCCGTCTCACCGAGCGCCGGCAACACCTGCCCGATGTATTCCAGGAACCGTGCCGACGGCCCGAGCACCAGCACCGCCTGCTCGGCCATCTGCCGGTGAGTGAAGAGCAGGTACGCCACCCGGTGCAGCGCCACCACGGTCTTGCCGGTGCCCGGACCACCCTGCACGATCAGCGGCCCGGTCGCCTCGGCCCGCACGATGTCGTCCTGCTCGCGCTGCAGCGTGGCGATCGCGGTCGACATCCGCCCGGTCCGCCGCTCGTCCAGCGCCGCGAGCAGTGCTCCCTCCCCGACCAGCCCGGTGTCTCCGGCGCCGTCCAGCGGTTCGTCGTTCACCCCGGTGACCACCGCCCCGGCGGTACGCACGTGCCGGCGCCGCGCCTGCCCCTGCGGATCGATCGGCGTCGCCGTGTAGAACGGCCGGGCCGCCGGCGCCCGCCAGTCGAGCAGCAGCGGATCAGCGGTCTCGTCCTCGTCGCGCAGCCCGACCCGGCCCACGTGCCGGACGGTCCCGTCCAGCGCGTCGAGCCGCCCGAACACCAGCCCGTCCCGCGCCCGCACCAGTTCCCCGTGCTGCTGCCGCAGCATCCGCTGCCGCGCCACCCCCAGCTCGTCCGCGACGGCGGCCTCGAGCTCGCCCCGCAGGTGCTCGGTCAGCCGATCACGCCGCGCCACGGCCTGATCGAGAAATCGCTGCTCCTCCGCGATCGCCTCAGTTTCCGCGTCAGTCAGAGAACCCGGGAGCATAAGAAAAGTCCCCTATCGGAGTAAGTAGCTTCGGTAGCCGGAACAATAAAGCGACCCTCCGCCCGGCTGCCACCCGGACAAGCAAAAACACCCGGTTAAGCGATAGACCTCTCACGAGCTTGCCTTTACCGGAACCGTGCTGTCTACGTCGCCGAATTTCCCTATTGACTATTCCGCGAAAACCTGGCCTCGCTATCCAATGGTCGCTCCGGGAAATGGCATCCCGCCGAGCCCGTCGGCATGCCACGCGTCGCTGCCGGTGCCCAGACGCCCGGTCCGCGCGGCGCATGCCACGGCCGTCACCGGCCCACGGGCGCTGGGGACCCGCGGTCGGCTGCCACGCGGGGCGGTCGCCGGGTCGCGGTCCTGGGCGCCTGCCGCGACCGCACTCGGGTGCGGCCCTCCACAACGGCCGCCAGAACCAGCCCCGCCTCCCTGACCGACCGGCCGAGGGGCACCCGCAGATCAGTGGATCCTCCGCCTGCTGGTTGCGCAGTCAGCAGTCCGGATCAGGCGTCTCGGCTCCGGGCTGCGTATTCCTCGAGGAGATCAACCAGGCGATGCGTCGAGCTGAGCTGCAGTTCCTGCGGCAGGTCATGGAGATCTCGATCGCCCCGGGCAGCCACAAGCGGCTCCGCCGACGCAATGATCATGCTCCAGTGGCGAGGGGAATACCGGCCCAGGACGCGCTCAGCCACGTGATCGTGGAATCCGCGCAGGGGCCTTCCCCGAGTGCGCTGTTGTAGCCCTCGACGCGAGTGCGGACCCACCCGCGCCCCGGCCGGCCGATCATAGGGCAACGGTGAAACTCGCCCTGGGGTAGAGCTAGCTACACCGCAGGGGTAGGGCAACCCCACCCGACGGTGCTATCTCCAGCACCATCGCGCTCCAAGCGGTCCCTTCTCTACCGTCGCACCATGCGATTTCCACCGATCACGGCAACGGGTTCCGACCGCCGAAACCTTCGACTGCATTCGACATCAGTGATCGGGTTGCTGCTGGTGGCCGGCGCAGCTCTGGGGACAGCATTCGTGCTCGCCCCCGCCGCCCTGCTGGAGCCGGCCTTCGGGGCTTACAACAATGACGCGACACGGCAGGACGCCCTCGGGCGTGCTCTCGTCGAGTATTGGCGAAGCGGAACCACCGCGTTCCCCGCCGACCTGACGACGCTGGTCGACTACTGGTTCCAATGGCATGCCATCAAAGTGGTGATCAGCACGGCGTCGGTCGTTGTCTTCGCCCTGCTCGCCACCGCGCTGTGGCGGCGATACCTGCGAGTCCGGCCGTGGTACGCGGTGGTTGCCACGGCCGCAACGGTGTCGACGGTTCTCGCCACCGGAGTGCTGTTGCTGAACATCCAGGCCACGGCCGTCCCGCTGGTCGCCTTGCTGCCGCTGCTACCCGGTCGGACCACCGACGGGCAATTAGCACAGACGGTGAGTGAGATGCGTGACGGGCTGGCGGCATCGGCAAGCCCGCACGCCGGCTCTCCCGCGCTGACGGCACTGCTCGGCGAGGTCGAGCGATACCACTGGGTCACGGTGGCGGTTGCCGCCACGCTGATGGTGGCGGCCGCCCTGGCGAGCGTCCATGTCTGGAAGCGGCGTGCCGGCGGCGACCTGAGCGCCCGCGTCAGATTCATGCACAGCACCCTCGGTGTCATCACGGCCCTGACCGCATGTCTGCTGCTGCTCATGGCAGTGGCCAGTGCACTCTCGGCGCTGGACCCCGCCACCTGGCTGCTCGGTGTCATAGGGTCGTGACCGTGGTGACGAGCTTGTGGCGGGCGATGGCGGGCAACCCCGTCCGATTCGTGCTGTCGCACTGACCATGGCGCAGCCTGGCCTCTGTGACCGCCAGCGTGGCGGTCGTCGCGATCACCTGGCTGGCCGTCGTTCCACTGTTGCTGGTTCCGCTGCTGCTGCTCGTCGGCATGCCGCTCGGGGCGCTGGAGCGCCACCGGCTCGGCTTCATGGAGCCGATGGCGGTCCCCGACCCGTACCCACCCACGCCTGCGAGCGGCTGGGCGTGGGTGCGACGGCGGATGGCCGAGGCCGCTGTCCCGACATTTCTATTCGCTGAAGCCAGCCGCGTGGTCGGTGGCCGTGATCTGGTCGAAGAAGCGCTTGTGCACCCAGCAACGCCCTCCGGCGATCGGGCGGAGGATGTCCAGCTCCGCCCAACGGCCGGACACTGGTCCGATCCGGGTCGGTCGCGGCAGTTGCCCAAGCAGCCGCTCCGGCCGCGCACCGGCAGACGACTTGGCGCTCTCCAGCACGAAAATGGCTTCATCGGTGATTGCCACGCAGCCATATTTGTTCCAGTGAACAATCCCGAGTGTATAGGTGAGCAGGAAATAGCGGAAACTTGGCGCTGACTGGTAGATAAAAGCCTGCTTGATCACGCTACCGGGCGGCAGGAAGGGCGCTGAACGCTCTATCAAGTCCTTGCGCGGAGCCGGATTTCGCCGCCCGTCCTCAGCGGATCTCCTTGTCACACTAAGACTTCTACCACACGAGGTCCACGTTGGACGCAACGACGCATCGACCGGTGACAGCGGCATCGCGCTGTGCGGCGGCTGTGGTGGTTTCGTCCTGGATCACTCTGGCCACCGCCTACCGCGACCCGGTCCTGCCGAGACGCGATCTACCAGGGCTGACTCGTCGCTCATCGGCGCGCTCGCCGTGCGAACCGTCGGAGCGCCGGGCGGCGACCATCGCGGGGAGAGAACTCCATGCCATGGGGTCGTCGTCTGGTACCCATCCAGGGAAGAGACCTCACGATTCAGCGAGCTGACGACCTGCACTGATGCCGAAGAAAGTGCACTGCATCAGGTGACGGCACCAGTCATCGGTCCGTGATGGAGCCCAGCAGCGACCGGGTGATGTTCTGAGCTTCATCAAGCATTTCCCGGGTGGCGTGGTCGAGGTCGTCGTCGCCGGCATCCTGCTCGGCCTCCGCGGCGATCAGCACGGCGCGGCGTACCAGTTCCTTGATGAAAGAGGCGGTCATCCCCTCGGTCTGGGCTGCGGCCACATCCAGCGCAGCGGGAGAAAAGGAAGTGCGGCGCGACCGCTGCTCCACTACCCCACAACCGCCGGTCCTCGTTTGCCCGGAGCGGCGTTGCGTGTGAAGTTGTGGTGCGCTGCGCACCCAAAATCCCCACGCAACACCAACAGCGCACCCCGCAAGCGGGCTCAGAACGCCACCACCGCACTGACCAGCGAATAGACGCCGCCCGCCACCAGCGGAACCCCGGTGCCCGCCCCGACAACCGCACTGGGCAGCAGCCCTCGCCGCCGAGCCACCGGAATCGCCGCCACCGAAGCCGCCGTGACCAGCACCCCCACCACGTGGATCACCGGGTAGTGCAGGATCGCCGCCACCGGGAACAGATGCACCCCCACCACGAACGCGATCCACACCGGAATCCACGCCGCGCGCCGTTGCCACCCCAGCACCGCGGCCCCGATCCCGGCCACCGCGAACTCCACCCCCACCACGATCCCGAACACCCGCCCGGTATCCGGATCAAAAACGGTCCCGTCCGACCAGTGCAGGACCGCCACCACCACCCCGGCCGCACAGGTCAGCCCAGCGAGCACCAGCCCACCGATCAGCCACCGCCGCCAGGACACCGGGGGCCCCTCCAACGCCCAGCCGAACCAGTTCATCGTGAAGAAACCGAAGATCGCCGCAGTCATCGCCGCGTCCCGGAGGTATTCCGCGTGCATTTCCGCCCCCGTCGCTCAAGGACCTGAAGTATGCACAAAGGACGCCCGGCCCAGTGGTCCCGAAGCGACGGGGCCGGGAAGCTCAGGGGGACTCGAAACCTGCCAGCCAGGTCGCCAGGATCGCCTCCAGGCGTTCCGTGTCCTCCGCCGCCAGCATGTCGAGCAGGCGCCGCTCGTTGCGCATGTGCTCGGTGAACGCCCGGTCGATCAGGTCGCGCCCGGCCTCGGTCAGCGCGACCACCCGCGACCGCCCGTCACCCGAGCTGCGCCGCCGCGTGACCAGCCCGTCCCGCTCCAGCCGGTCGATGCGCTTGGTCATCGCCCCGGTGGTGACCATGGTGTGCGTGGCGAGTTCACCGGGCGCACGTTCGAACGGCGCGCCGGCCCGGCGCAGGGCGGCGAGCACGTCGAACTCGCCCTCGCCGAGCCCGTACCGCCGGTAGACCAGGCGCAGCTCCTCGTTGAGGTGCCCGGCGAGGCGGTGCAGGCGGCCGATGACGCCCTGTGGTCGTACGTCTAGGTCTGGCCTTTCTCGGGCCCAAGCCTGCTGAATCCGGGCGACGTGGTCGGACGTCTCACTCATCTTGCCAATATAGCTTCCCTGGAAGCTATATTGTCTTCCATGGAAGCTAACTTGCGGTGGCCGTTGATCACCGCGTTCGCCCCGATCGCGTTCGGTACGACCTACTTCGTCACCCACCGCTACCTCCCCGCCGACTACCCGCTCTACGGCGCCGCGATCCGCGCGCTCCCGGCCGGCCTGCTGCTCCTGCTGGTCCGCCGCCGTCTGCCCTCCGGTGAATGGTGGTGGCGTTCGCTGGTGCTGGGCAGCCTGAACATGGGCGCGTTCTTCGCGCTGATCTACCTGGCCGCGCAGCTGCTCCCGACCAGCGTGGCCTCGACGATCATGGCGACGTCGCCGGTCGGGCTGATGCTGATGGCCTGGGCGGCGCTCTCCGAACGGCCCCAGGCCGCCCACCTGGCCGGCGCCGGGATCGGGGTCGCCGGCGTGTGCCTGATGTTGTTCACCGGCCCGGTCGCCGTCGATGCCCGCGGCGTGCTCGCCTCGGTCGCCGCGATGACCATGTCGTCGCTCGGCTACGTCCTGGCGAAGAAGTGGAGCGCCGGCCTCGACGTGTTCTCGCTGACCTCGTGGCAGCTGATCGCGGGCGGGCTGATCCTGCTCCCGGCCGCGGTGCTGGTCGAGGGCGCGCCGCCGGTCCTGGACGCGCGGGAGGCGGTGGCGTTCACCTATGTCACGGTGGTGGCGACCGCGGTGGCCTTCGCGGCATGGTTCACCGGTCTGCGTCACCTCAGCGCCGGCACGGTCGGCCTGATCGGCCTGCTCAACCCGGTGACCGGCGTCCTGCTCGGCACGGCCGTCTCCGGCGAGACCCTCGGCGCCCGCCAGGTCTGCGGCCTGGCCCTGGTCCTGGCCGGCGTCCTGCTGGGCCAGCGTCGACTGGACAGGAAGCCGGCCCAGCGCCGACGCGCCACAGGTCGCGGGCGAAGAATGGAAGATCAAAGGCATTCCTTGGGTACGACGGGGAGCCGCCTCCCGTCCCCGGATCCGACCGGTGACCACCCGCGGGTGCCGACGCTCCGTCACCCATCAGGGTGAATGCAGCCCGGTCACCAGCGCCGACCCCGCCCGCGTCAGGTCCGGTCACCCCGCCCGTTGCGCCCTCACCCGGACCGCCGCGACGCTGGTTCCGCCGGAGGTGGGGTGAGAACGGCTGACCTTTTCGTCCGGGTCGAGCGGCAGTCGGCTACCGTGCGGTGCGGAAATGCCGATTGTCCGGTGGAGGAAGTCACCGGACGCGCCGAGGAGTAGTTGATCGTGACGACCGAGCAGTCCGGGCTGGGGGAACTCGCTCGGCGTACGCCCGACGACAACGTCACCGGGCCGTTCGGTGCATACGGGTTCGCCGACGTGAACAAGTTCCTGATGGTGTACAAATTCGGTCTGGCGGAGATCGGCACGAAGATCAACATTCTGGCCGAGGAGCTGGCGCACCGCGGCCGCGGCAACCCGATCGAGCACGTCAGCCCGCGTCTCAAGACCCCGGCCAGCATCACCGCGAAGGCGCGCCGGATCGAGTGCCCGCTCACCTTCGACGACATGCGCGCCCGGATCCGCGACATCGCCGGGATCCGGATCGTCTGCGGTTTCGTCCCGGACGTCTACACGGTCGCCCGGATGCTGACCCGCCAGCCCGACGTGCACCTGGTCGTGACGAAGGACTACATCGCCCAGCCCAAACCGAACGGCTACCGCAGCCTGCACCTGATCGTCGAGATCCCGGTCTTCCTCTCCGACCAGGTCGTCGCGGTCCCGGTCGAGGTCCAGCTGCGCACCGTGGCGATGGACTTCTGGGCCAGCCTCGAACACAAGATCTACTACAAGCACGACGCGGACGTCCCGGCGGCCCTGCGCGCCGAGCTGGCCGCCGCCGCGGAGGACGCCGCCCGCCTCGACGAACGCATGCAACGCCTGCACCACGAGATCCACGGCCCCCGCCAGTGACCCCAGCCCCAGGCCGGCTGTCCACTTCCGGTCACCCCTTCTTCGGTACGACTACCGAGCGCCCCGCCGCAGGCTAGAAGCCACGTCCCGTGGTGGCCCCGCGCGCGACTGCGGCCCACTCCAGACCGCAGCGCGCCCCCAGGTCCCGGCTGGGCCTCAGGGGTGCCTCCGCGCTGCGGAGGCACCCCTGAGCGCCAGCCGACAACCGGGACCGGTCAGCGCAGCCGGGTCACCACCGCGGTCAGCGGCCCGGCCAGGTAGCCCGGCACCGCCGACCCGTCCGTGGTGGCTAGCGCCGCGTAAGTCCCGTCCCGGGACAGCACCGCGCCGTCGGTCACCCGCCGGCTCCCGGTGTAGTCCGGCGGCAGCGCCGCATACCAACCACCCACCCGCCGCGACACTCCGGTCGACGGCGTCACCAGCAGCAGGCCCAGCACGTCACCGCGCTGCACCGACACGACCGCCTGCGACCCGTCGCCGGACAGCCGGCCGCCCACCACCCGATCCGCGGTGGCCACGGCGCCCGGGTCCCGGCTGGCCACCCGGGTGGTCCCGGTGGTCAGGTCCCGCCAGTACACCTGTGTGGTGTACACCCCGATCTCCCCGGCCAGCTGGTCCATCGAGGTGAGCAGCACGTACCGGCCGTCCGCGGACATGTCGAGCAGCTCGCCCCAGGTGTCCGCCGCGCCGTCGGCCCGGTTCGACACCATCCGGGTGGTGCCGGCGGTCAGGTCCCGGCGATACGCGTGCGCGGTGTAGGCACTGCTCGCCGTGCCGCTCAGCCCGCCCGCGCTGGACGTGAAGCCGACGTACCGACCGTCATCGGAGATCACCGGGTCGCCGCTGTGGTCGCCCCCGGCCGCGCCGGCCGTGGTCACGCTGACCACGGTCTGCGCGCCGGTGGCGATCGTCGCGGCCAGCACCTGGTCGATCACGCCCGGCTCGGCGCCGCCCCACAGCGCCGGCGCGGACGAGACGTAGGCGACCCGGGTGCCGTTCGCGCTGACCGACGGGGAGTCGCTGCCGCCGGCGGCCGGTTTGCCCGCGAGGCGGCTGACCAGGCGTACCGCGCCGGTGGTCCGGTCGGTGAGATAGACGTCGGTGCTGTCGTTGGCGTCGTCGGCGGAGAGCCGGGCCGACGAGGTGAACGCCACCCACCGGCCGTCCGGCGAGATGTCCGGCTGCCAGCTCGCCGCGGCCGCGACCGTGCCCGCGGCGGGCCGGCTGACCAGCGTGGTGGTGGCGGTGGCCAGGTCGGTGACGAAGACGTCGGCGACCCCGTTGGTGTCGCCCGCGACGAGGTCCGCGGCGTCGGAGACGAACGCGACATAGCGGCCGTCGGCGCTCACCGACACCGCGCCGGCGTCCGCGGAGGGCTGGCCGCCGCTGGGCGCGCGCACGGCAGGCACCGACTCACCGGCAAGAGGCAACCCAGGGGTACGGACGGCCAGCGTGATCGTCGCGTTCACGGTGGCGGCGGCACTGTCGCGTACGCGTACCGAAAGAGTCCCCGCACCCGCGGCGGCCGTGGGCGTGCCGCTGAGCCGGCCCGCCGCGGTCAGGGTCAACCCGGCCGGCAGGGTGCCGCCGGTGACGCTCCACGTGTACGGCCCCACCCCGCCGGTCGCCTGCAACGTCGCCGCGTACGCCCGCCCGACCAGCGGATCCGGCAGTCGCCGGGCGGCCGGAGTGCTCAGCGGCAGTGGCGTGACCAGCGTGCTGACCAGCAGGTTCGCGGTGTCACCGGGCAGCGGGCGGATCGTGCCGGGCGTCGCCGACGAGGTGAGCCGCGCGGCCACCACCGCCGGGGTCAGCGTCGGCTCCCGCCCGAGCAGCAGCGCCGCCGCACCGGCCACGTGCGGCGCGGCCATCGACGTGCCGGACATCGTGGTGCTGGCGGTGGCGGACCAGTTGGTGGCGGAGAGGATGCCGTCGCCGGGCGCGAGCAGGTCGATGCACGGCCCGCGGTTGGAGAAGCTCGCCAGGGTGTCGTCCTTGGCAGTCGCGCCCACGGTCACCGCGGCCGGCACCCGGGCCGGGCTGTGCCGGCAGGCGTCGCCGCTGTCGTTGCCGGCCGCCGCGACCACGGTGATCCCGTCCGCGACGGTCGCGTTCACCGCCTGTTCGAGCACGGGCGAGGGGTCCCCGCCGAGGCTCAGGTTGACCACGGCCGGCCCGCTGACGTGGTTGGCGATCACCCAGTCCAGCCCGGCGACCACCGCCTCGTCGGTGCCCTCGCCGAAGCAGTCCAGCACCCGCACCCCGACGATGGTGGCCTTCTTGGCGACGCCGTAGGTGGCCCCGCCGACCGTGCCGGCCACGTGCGTGCCGTGCCCATGACAGTCGGTGGTGCCGAACGCGTCACCGACCGTGCTGATCGGCGCGCTGGCCCGCCCCTGGAACTCGGTGTGCGTCACCATCACCCCGGTGTCCACCACGTAGACGGTCACCCCGGCCCCGCCACCGCTCCAGGTGTACTTCCCGTCCAGTGGCAGCGCGCGCTGGTCGGCTCGGTCCAGGCCCCACCCCGCGCCGCTCTGCGTGTCACTGATCCGTACCCGTCGCACCGCGTCCACCGCGGCGACGGCCGGATCCCGCCGCAGCCTGGCCGCTGCGGCAGGCGTGAGGTCGGCGCTGAACCCAGGAATCGCCCGCGCAAACCGCCGGTGCACCACCCCACCGGCCACCCCGGCCAACCGCCCGACCTCGCTAGCAGCCTTGAGTCGCACCACATACCGGTCGGTCCCGGCGGCCGCCCCGGCCGGCGCCGGAGCAGCCAGCCCAGCGAGAAGTATTGCCAGGAAAACCGCCATCCAACGTCGAGCCATGCCGATGCCTCCCGCGAAGTCCACGATGGACCGCCATCGTCACCCGCAGTGTCAACCAGCGACACTCCCCGTTGTGTCAGGCCTACGCTCCCGTCACGCGGACCGGATGGACGTGGTGACCGGGCCGTTGCTCAGTCGCAGCCGTATTTCTTCTGGAAGTCCTCCGGGGACATTTGGTCGCCGACGAGGCGCCGTGCCCCTTTTCGGCCATCACGAGGGCAAGGGCCAGGCCGATCAGTCCCGTCACGAGCTTGTGAGCCCGAAGTCCGATGGAATCTCAGCCGCCTTTGTCGCGAAAGCGTCGCTCACCGGATCGCCGGAGCTGAGCAGCTCTTCCAGCCCGCGTTGTTCCCGGAAGTCGTGCTCAGGTCGGCCGTAACTCTCGACCAACCGCGCGAGCAGGTCAGCGATCTCACGCAGGCCAAGGTAGCGGAACCCTGCCACGGCACGCTCGAACTCGTCCGGCTCGACGACCGCCACCGCCGAACCCAAACCGCCGCCGAGGATGGAGTTGTAGACCCGCATGACGTGCGACAGGTGCGCCGTACCGATCGGCGTACCCGCCGGCACCTCGCCATCAGCTCCGAAGTCGACCGCCCTTTCGTACACGTCATCCACCGACGTCATCGGCGGGTCTGTCTGATGAGCACGGCGATGAAGCCGGCCAGGCCTTCGGCGCTGCGGGGGTCGGCAGCCGGCCAGCGGGTCATCAGCAGCGGGGCGGCGCGGTCCAGCACCACGTCCTCGCGTGCCAGGACGAAGTACAGCGCGAGCGCCGCCGACCGCGCGTTGCCGTCGACGAACGGGTGGAAGTGCAGCACGTCGAGGTAGACCCGCGCGGCCCGGGACGGCCGGGTCGGTGGCCTCGGCGAGACGCCTCGAACACCGCTCCCTCGCACGATCAGCACGCCGTCGGCCGGCCGGCCGTCTGGCTGCTCCAGCCGCAGGCCCAGGAGCCGTAGTGCTCGACGAGGGCGACGGTCATCGGATACCTCCGTGGATACTCCGGCCTTCAGGCCGGAGAGGAAACGGATTCCCTGCGAAGCAGGGCAGGGGCAGCCGGTTCGCCGCCAGGGCGAATCCGGCGTCGGACAACCGTGGTGCGCGAGTGAACAGGTGTGCTAATTTCTTCCGGCCCGGCCGGTGATAACCAAGCCGGTCGGGCCTACCGCCGGGCTGGCGGGAAGTTACGTCTGTGGAGATTGCAGAAGACCGATGGGCGGTCCACCGTCCCTCGCCGGTAGTCCGGGTCGGCAGCGATCGGTGAAGCAGAAAGCTCAACCCGCGAGGGTGGAATCCCCCTGCTTCAGCTGGGGGAGATGTCAACTCCCGCTGCCAGTCCCAGCGCGCGTCCTCCGCGGCCTGACCGTAGCCGCTCGCGGGGTGGTACCGATGGGGATCGGGACGCCGCCGGCCGGGGCCAGTGCCCGCACCGTGTCGAGCGCGGTGGCCGGGTCGAACGGGTGCCGGTCCGGGTCGACGTCGGCCCAGGTGAGATTGCGCGACTGCAGGCGCGGGTCGTAAGGATCGATCGTCATCGCCGGCCATCGTGCCACGGGGCTCGCCCAGAGGCGATCCGATTACCGGCCGGGCCGGACCCGATCACTCGGGCCCGGCTTCCGTCCGTACAAAATCGGTTTTTAAGGGAAATTGACCAGGTAGGAGTTGTTGTAGCTGGGGTTCGCGGCTGCGCCGGTGTTGTTGACGATGTGCGAGATGGTGCCGATGCCGCCGAGCGAGACGGCCGCCATGTCGTGGAGCTTGACGCCGGCGACGGCGGGGACCTCGAAGGCGCGCGCCGAGGACACCGAGTTGTTGACGTTGAAGAAGCAGTAGCTGCCCAAGCCCCACGCCTCGAACGCGGTGACACCGCTGGCGACCTTCAGGGCCGGGTAGCCGTTCTGCGAGCCGTTCATCCAGGCGGCCTGGTTCGGCGGGTCATACGGCATCTCGTTTTGGAAGAAGACGACCTTGCCGTTGGCGCCGTTCCAGATGACCTCGTTCTTCTGGTAGTGCTCGACGAACAGGCCGGTCGCCAGGACGTTGTCGCCGTTGACGGTCAGGCCGTTGTCCGCGGTGTTCACCGTCCAGCCGATCCCGGCGCCGTGGTCGGCGCGCCACGCCCAGGTGTGGTCGATGATCGTGTTGTTGGTGTTGACCACCAGGCTGTTGGTGGCCTTGCCGGCGACCATGCCACCGATCCGGAAGAACACGTCCTGCACGGTGGTCGGGTTGCCCGCGTGCGACACCCCGGACTTGGCCAGGCCGACCTTGAGCAACGTGTCGCTGTTGGTGGTCCCGGCATCGAAGAGCAGACCCTTGAGGCGTACGCCGTCGACGTCGGCCACGTCCATCGCGTTCACACCGTTGTCCGGCACGATCGTCGGGTAGCCGATGCCGAGCACCGTGGTGTTCGCCTTGGTCACGTGCAGCGTCTGGTTCACGTGGTAGATGCCCGGCGTGAAGAACACGTTGCACCCGTTGGCGAGCGCGGTGTTGATCGTGGCGGCCGAGTCGCTGGGCCGCGCGACGAAGAACGTGCTCATCGGCACCGAGGTGCCCGGCGTGCTGCCGCCGGCCCAGCTCGGCCCGGTGGCGTTGGTGCGCAGCGACGGCAGGAAGACCCGGTACTTACCGGCCGCGTCGAGGTAGAGGTACGGCACGTCCCGGGAGACCGGCGTGGTCGCCAGGGTGGTGTAGCGGGGTCCGGCATTCGGGTCGGTGTTGAAGTTCGTCGCCGGCGCGCCGTTCGTGCCGGAGAACACCATGTTCCAGTTCGAGCCGCTCCAGGCGCCCAGCGTGCTGTCCTTGGTGTACCACTGCTGCTGGGAGGCCGACTCCGCGGTGCCGTCGATCTTGGAGTCGGAGATGTACCCGCCGCTGGCCCAGCCGTAGCTGGCCGGGAAGAGGTTGAGCCCGCCGATCACGTGCATCCGGCGGTACGGCGCGGCCTGCGCGACGGCCCACCGGTTCGTGCCGCCGTTCGTGTTGATCGACATGTTCTCGGCGGAGCGCCAGAAGTTCTGCGTCGCGTTGCCGGCGTCGCTGGCGTTGAACGCGTCGACGGTGACGGCGCCGTTGATCCGTACGTCGTCGGGGTTCTGCCCGAGGCCGAGGATCGAGGTGTTGAAACCGATGTTGGCACCCACGTTGTACGGCGTGGTGCTCGGCTTGAACACCAGCGCGTCACGCCGGGTGCCGAACTGCGCGGAGAGGGTGTCCTTGGTCGCGTTGAACACGCTGTCCAACGACGACTGGATGGCGGCGTCCGACATCGAGTGGTCGTAGATGTGAACGTTCGGCCCGAAGTCCGGGGTGTCGGAGTAGGTCGGGCAGGTGCCGGGGTTGGTCGGCGTCGTCGTGACGGTGAACTTCTGCGCGCCGCTGCCGTTGCAGTCCCAGATCTGCAGCCGGGTCCCGTTGGCGGTGGCGCCGCTCGGCGAGTCCATGCAGCGCCCGGACGACGGGTTCTTCAGACTGCCGTCGGCCTGCTGGGTCCACTGCTGCGCGCCGGTGCCGTTGCAGTCCCAGAGCTGCAGCAGGGTGCCGTTGGCGGTGCCGGCGCTCGCCACGTCGAGGCAGCGGCCGATGGTGGTCAGCGCGGTGCCGCTCCAGGTCCAGTGCTGGTCCGCGCTGGCGGTCTGGCAGTCCCAGAGCTGGATCGCGGTGCCGTTGACACCGGTGTCGTCGCCGGCGACGTCAACACATTTGGCGCCGGGGGCGGCGATGGTGTTGCCGGTGATCGCGGCGGCCAGGGCGGGTTGGCCGCCGGCCGCACCGAGCCCGGCGACCGTCAGTACGAGCGCGAGCATCGCGATCAATCCGCGGCGGCGCCGTCGAGGGACAACTCTCATGTGCGTCCTACTTTCGTTGGCTGCCCAGGCCTCACTGAGAGAGCGCTCTCAGAAATGTTTCTTTAGTGTTTCCTCGGGTGACGACTGTGTCAAGCGTCGATCTAAGGGGATCGGTGCTCCAGGCGCGGAAATCGGGGGTCGTCGTTGTGGACGATGACGTCGGCGTGCTCGGCCGGACGGGCCGTGGCGAAATAGAGCCGCTGGGCCGGCAGGTAGCGTTCGCGCCAGCGCCGTTCCACGGCGGACCGCGAGGAGACCTGGCGCTCCCGGACCACCGCGCGCTCCACGGTCTTCTCCAGCGCCGTCGACACCAGGACGCGCAGCTCCCAGCGATCGACCAGCTCCGGGCGCATCAGGAAGACGCCGTCGAAGAGCAGCACGGCGTCGGCGGCGGCCGTGGTGACCGGCGGGTCCGTGTGGTGGTCGTAGAGCGCGCGCTGAAACCGCCGGTCGCCGCCAGGTCCGAGCGGATCGAGCAGCACCCGGTTCAGCGCGGGGTGGTCGTGGGCGTCGAAGTAGCAGCCCTCGGCCGAGTACTCGCCGCGCGCATAACGCTGGGCTCGAGGAACGAGGAAATCGTCGATGCTCGCGCGGATGATGTCGCGGCCCTGACCGCGCAGCACGTCGGCGAGTTCGTCGGCGAGGGTGGTCTTGCCGGCGGCTGGCGGCCCGTCGATGGCGACCCGGGTCGGGTGCGCGACGCGGACGGACGCGACGGCCTCGGCCAGCCGGCTGATCATCTCGGTGCGCATGCCATCCCGTTCTGCCGTATCGAGTGGACCTTAGTGCGCGGCTGCGCCGGCTGGTTCTGACGCTCTCCCGTGGGTTCTGGCCCCACCCGGGTGGGGGATTGGGGCCGCTGCGACGTTGCTGTTCAGAAAAATGCGATCTGGCCGGGCATGGGCTCGTCGTCGAGAGGCGTCGATTCCGCCCGCGGGCTCGCTGGCGGCGGCGTGGTGTTCCCGATCTGCCAGAGCCGTAGCATGCCTTCCTCGTGATCGTGAGTGAGCCAGCGGCCAGATCTCTCCGCGCTGACGAGAGGGCCGGGCCATCGCCGGGTCGGGTAGTCCGTTCGAGCGCGGTACCGGAGACTTCGTGCCGAGAGCAGAAGGTGCTCGTCGTCGCTCGAGTAGTCCCGAGGAGCGAGGGTCACCATGATGATTTCGTCGGTCAGGAACAGCGCTGGATATTCGAAGCTCCAGTTGTCGAACCGAATGCGGGATGGCAAGTCGGGCAGGTCGTCGACGTGTCGCTGGGCCAGCACGCTGTCGGTGACGAGTTCTCGGACGGAAAGAAAACCGTCGATGCTCATGGTGAGGTAGCGCGATCCGTCGGGGCTGAAGTCAGCGAGATCAAGGCCGTGCAGTGGTCGTAGCGCAATGCGACCGCTATCCAGCCTGATCAGGGCGCTGGGTGAAGGGTCCGGGTGCAGGAGCCCGAGACCGGTGGAGGTGTCGGCTGGTCGGTGTACGAACCAGGCGGCGTCAGGGCCGGTCAGCGTCACACGGTCGATCTCCGCGCCAGTTGCGGCGTCAAGAGCTACGAGTACCCGGGTGGTGGCCACGCGGATCCAGAGGATGCCGTCAGTGTCGATATGAAACGGGACATCGGTGTCGGTGGGATCGGCTCCGAATCGGTGCCACGGGCGTCGCCAGCTGATGTCCCCGGTACTGTCGAGAACGACGAGTTCGTGACTATCGGCGATCGCGACGAACCGGCTTGTCGCGCTGGCGTTGAGGCGTGGGACGGTGAATGGCAGCGAGACTCGTCGCACCAGTTGCAGATCGTGGTCGAGCAGGCTGACGGTGTCGGTGGCCGACTCGGTGACCAGCCAACCTAAGCCTGCCGCTGGGAGGACTCGATGAAGTCCGTCCAGCCGCACCTCGTTGATCAAACTGGGACGCATCGCCGCAGGATACGACCTCAGGAGGATGCGCCGGAGCCATCGACTGGCCAGGGATGGAGCCGGTCTGCGAGATAGATCAGTGGGGCCTGTGGGCCGAGGCCGAGTGCCGCGGCGACGAGTTTCGGATCGAGGGTGTTGACGAGGTCGACCAGGCGGGTGCTCCGGAGCGTGCGTGGCGGGACGCCGCTACGAACTCGCCGACACCCGGATCCGGCACGCCCTCGACGACCTGCTCGGCCTCGTCCTAGCCGTCGACCCGGCCGCCTGCCCCGACGCCGCCGACAAGGCTGCTGCTGATGAACCTGCCACTGACCCCCCTCGCCCCGGCCGTGCCGACCGCCCAGCGCCGGGTCCAGCTCGCACGCCTGATCCGGCTGCTGGTCGCCGCGACCATCACCTACAACGTGATCGAGGCCGTCATCGCGATCAGCGCCGGCGCCGCCGCGGACTCGACCGCGCTGATCGGGTTCGGCCTCGACTCGGTCATCGAGGTCTCCTCGGCCGCCGCGGTCGCCTGGCAGTTCACCGCCCGCGACCCCGAGAAGCGGGAGAAGACCGCCCTGCGGATCATCGCGATCTCGTTCTTCGCGCTCGCCGCCTACGTCACCGCCGAATCAGTGCGCGCCCTGCTCGGCGGCGCCGAAGCCGAACACTCCACCGTCGGGATCATCCTCGCGGCGGTGTCCCTGACGATCATGCCCGGACTGTCCTACGCCCAGCGTCGCGCCGGCCACGAGCTCGGCTCCCGGACCGCGGTCGCCGACTCGAAACAGACGCTGCTCTGCACCTACCTGTCCGCGGTCCTGCTCGTCGGCCTCGTCGTCAACAGCCTGTTCGGCTGGAGCTGGGCCGACCCGATCGCCGGGCTGATCATCGCCGCCGTCGCGATCAAGGAAGGCCGAGAAGCCTGGCGCGGAGACACCTGCTGCGTCCCCGACCCGCTCGCCGTCGCCACGGCAGACGTTACGCCGGGCTGCGCCGACGACTGCTGCACCAGCCGACGGTGACCGGAATGGCTGCGGAATGGCTGACCAGCGCGATTTTGATCGCCGTGCTCACCACCGGATTCGGGCACTTCGAGACCGTCCGGCCCTGGTGGGCCCGTGTCACCCGCTGGCTCGCCTACCTCGCCGTCACCGGCCTGATCGGACACTGGGCCGGCCGTCCGTGGACGTTCCGCTGGATCTTCGCACTTCCCACGCTCGGCGCCGTCTTCCACGTGATCTGGTGCCGGCGCCACGGCATCAACCCGCTCACCGCCGAACCCCGCGACGGCTATGAACAACTCCGCCGCCGCTGATCTCGCACCACCCTGGTCAGGGTCTGGTGAGGCGGCCGGCCATGGCGTGGGCGGCGGCCGTGACGACGGTGCGGTCGTAGGTGACCACGAACTCGAACTGGCGGTCGCCGTCGGGTCCGGTGTCGCCCAGGTCGCGGGCCATCAGCGCCGCCGCGGTGTGCGCGCCCAGCACCACGACGGTCCACTCGCTGGCCAGGGGATCCTGGATCGACAGGCTGCCGCCGCGCACGCCGGGGGCGGGCTCCGGGACCATGTCCACGCCGAGGGCCGCGATGAACGGCAGCCGGGCGGCGAGCTCGGTGTAGCGCCGGACGGTGGACGGGCGGAAGAAATCTGCGTGTTCGAACGCGGCGAGCAGCATCGGCGGCACCGCGGCCTGCAACGCCATCAGCTCCAGGGTCTTCGACAGCGGGACGAGCAGATGTTTGGGCGCGTGCCGGATCCGCTTTCCGGCACCGATCAATTCGTACGGTGTGGCGCGCAGCGCCGCGCCGATCGGCCGGGCGGTGAACCGTTCCGGCCGGAACGTCGACGGCGGGAACTGGCGTTCGCCCCGGCTCCACAGCCAGCCCTGACCGAGGGTGGCGCCCAGCACCAGCGCCCGGGTCAGGTCGTCCGGGGTCTCGATGCCTTCCGCGACCACTTCCGCGCCGGCCTGCTCGGCATAGGCGCGCACGGCGCCGGCCACCGTCACCGTCGCGGGATCCTTGACGGTGCGCAACAGCTTCAGGTCGAGCTTGACCACTTCCGGTCGCAGCAGCGGGATGAACGCGAGAGATTCGGGGTGCACCCCCACGTCGTCCAGGGCGATGGCGCATCCCGCGGCGCGCAGCCGCTCGGCGCCGGCCAGTATCCCGGCGACATCCTCGGCCAGCGCCCGCTCGGTGATCTCGACGACCACCTGAACGTGCGGGACCCGGGTGGCGAGCGCGTCGAGCACGACGTCCAGCCGCTGGGTCAGCGTGCTGGGTTCGAGGTTGACGAACAACGTCACCGGCCGGGCCGGCGACATGGTCGCGGCATCCTGCAGCGAGGACAGCAGCGACGCCCGTTCCAGGTCGGCGAGCCGGTCGGTGGCCCGGGCCGCGTCGAGCAGTGCCATCGGTGACTGCAGCGGGGATCCGGCGGGCCCGCGCAGCAGTGCCTCGAAGGCCACTACCACCCCGGTGTCCACATCGACGAACGGTTGATAGACGCAGTGCAGGCCGCCGTCACGCAGGATGTCGTCGAGAACGGTCACGGTGTCGCTGACCGTGGTCTGGCGCGTGTCCATGGCCCCCATGAGCCACTATTCGGCAGCACGGTGACACCGCTGAGCCGCTTTGTCGGGCGCTGGTCCCGCCGCGAGGTTCGACCGCGTCGAGGGTCAGTGGATGTGCACGGTGCCGGTCGTCGCCGGGCGGGTGGCTTCGCGGGCGAGCTCCCGCCGGCGCCAGGCGCCCGGTGGCATGTCGTGGTGGCGCTGGAATGCGGCGGCCAGCGCATACGGCGAGCCGTAGCCGGTCAGGCCGGCGATCTCGGCCAGGGTCCGGTCGGTGGTGCGCAGGTGGTCCCGGGCGAGGGACATGCGCCAGTCGGTCAGGTACTGGATCGGGGTCTGGCCCAGCGCCTGGGTGAACACGCGGGCGAAGGCCGCGCGGGACAGGCCGCTGATCGCCGCGAGGTCGGGCACCGTCCACGGGCGGGTGGCGTCCTGGTGCATGGCCTGCAGGGCCGGGCTGAGCCGGGGGTCGGTGGAGGCGCGGAACCAGGGTGGTGCGTCGGCGCTCTGCCGCAGACCGGTGCGCAGGGCCAGCACGAGCAGCACGTCGAGCAGCCGGTCCAGGATCGTCTGCTGGCCGGGCTCGGTCGTGCTCAGCTCGTGCGACAGCACGGCGACGATGTCGTGCAGCGGGTCGCCGACGCCGGCGGACAGCGGCACGACCTCGGGCAGCGCGTCGAGCAGGCCCTGGCCGATGTCGCCGGAGAACCGGTACGCCCCGCACAGGAACACCGTCGTCCGCTGCCCGGCGACAGGTGCGCGGCCGGCCTGGAACTCCGAAGCCTCCTGACAGTCGGCGCCGGGCTCGTGGGCGATGTGATGGGTGCGGCCGCCACGGACCAGGGCCAGCTCGCCCGGTGCCAGCTCGATCGCCGACTCCGGATCGTCGAACCACAGCCAGGCGCGACCCTGCACGACGGTGTGCACCGAGAGCTGGATGGTGCCGGCCAGGGCCAGGCCCCAGGGCGGGGTGGCCACGGTCCTGGCGAAGACACCACCGGATGCGCGAGCCCGGGTCAGGTGGTCCTGTAGGAGATCCATCTGTGGAGAGTAACCGTGACGGGAGCGCGCGAGCGTCGTACACAAAGATCTTGCGCTTGTGAAGCATTGAGGCGCTCACTGGGAACACCGACGATGGAGGCATGACGAACTCGATCAAGACAGTGCTGGTGCTGGGCGGGACCGGGCGCACCGGTGTGCTGGTGGCGCCGCTGCTGCGGGAGCGGGGGCTGACCGCCCGGGCCGCCGCGCGCAGCAACGCGGAGGTGCGCTTCGACTGGGACGATCCGGCGACGCAGCGTGCCGCGCTCGACGGCGTGGACGGGGTGTACCTGGTCGCGCCGGTGCCCCGGGTCCGCTACGCGCAGCAGGTGGCGGCCTTCCTCGACCTGGCCGAGGAGGCCGACGTGCGGCACGTGACCTATCTGAGCACCTACCGCGGCGAGCAGGCCCCGGAGACGATGGACTTCCGGGCGGCCGAGGCCGAGCTGCGGGACCGGACCGCATTCACGCACACGATTCTGCAGCCCGGCTGGGTGATGCAGAACTTCGCCGACCACCACGTGCCGATCATCGACGACACTCTCACCGTGCCGGCCGGGGCCGGCGCGGAGGCGTTCGTGGACGCGGCCGACATCGCCGCGGTGGCCGTCGAGACCCTGATCGATCCGGCCGCGCACGCCGGGCGCCGCTACGTGCTGACCGGCACCGAGGCACTCACGTTCGACCAGGTCGCCCGGACGATCGGTGCGGTGACCGGCCGGCCTGTCACCTATCAGGACATCGACCGTGACACCTGGGTCCGGGCCGTGGTCGCGACCGGGTTCGTGCCGGCCGACTACGGCGTGGTGCTCGACTGGCAGACCGCGTCGATCGCCACCGGTAACGGCTCCCGGCCCACCGGCGACGTCCACCGGGTGACCGGCCGGCAGCCGACCAGCCTGGCGGACTTCGCCCGGCGGGCGTTCCCCGCAGCGGAGGACGCGTTGACGGGCTGACGTGTGTGGGGTCGGTCCGGCACGATGACGGCATGTACACGCTGATCAGGTTGTCGCGGGCGGTGTACCGCGCCGTGGTCTGGCTGGCGAACTCGCCGAGGACGCTGGCGCTCGCGTACCTGATCCTGATCGTCGTCTGCGGCGGGCTCTACTCGTGGTTCGAGAGCGCGTCGATCGGCGATTCGCTCTGGTGGGCGGTCATCACCGCGTCCACGGTCGGGTACGGCGACATCTCCCCGCACAACACACCGGCCCGGATCCTGGCGGTGCTGCTCATCTCGGTGATGGTGCTGCTGGTCATCCCGCTGATCACGGCTCACTTCGCGAGCAAGCTGATCGTCGACCACGACGCGTTCCGGCACGAGGAGCAGGAGGAGCTGAAGCAGAACCTGCGCCGGGTCCGGCAGCTGCTGGAGGAGCTGGCCGTACGAGAAGGGGTTGTCCTCCCCGATGACCCGGCGGCCCCGGACTGATCGATCGGTGTCATAGGGTGGCCGGCATGAGCAGCGCTCCCACGAGTGGGCGGGTCCTGACCCGGCTGGACACCGAAATCCTCGTCACGCAGGGCATGATCGTGCTCCTCGACGACGCCGGCGACTACGGGCTGGCCGAGCGGGGCTGGTTGTCGGTCACCCCGAACTGCGTGGTCGCGATCAGTGCCGGCGCCACCGACCACTATGCCCGGGTGATCGTCGAGGTCTGGGACGCGGCGCCGCCGCCGGCCGCCGGCTGGGAGAGCGGCAAGGCGGCCCGGGTCCGGCTGGACAGCGGCTACCTGGAGATCCAGCCGACCGACACGCACGTGCTGCGGATCGGCCCGCCCGGCCGGTATGAGCTGCGGGTCTATACCGCCGGGCGGTCCCGCATCGCCGAGCTGACCCCGCGCGCCGGGATCGACGAGCTGCGCGGGGTGGAGTCGTTCCTGTTCCAGTTCTGGCCGGCCGTGGAATCGCTCCCATAGCGAGTTGGAACTTCCGGCGGCAAAGCGGTAGTTACCGAAGCAACCCGGTCACGGCGGGGCGGTGCGATCGCCCTCGTTCACGTTAATTTGCCCCTTCGGATCTATAGCCGTCAATGAGACGGCGCTCGAAGGGAGCAAGAGTTGATACCTCATGTCCTGCTGGCAGCCACGCTGGCGATCGCCGGGCTGGCGCCGCCACCCGCGGCGGCACCGGAAAAAGTGTCCGTCGGCACGGGGACCATCCAGCCGTTCTACTCGCCGATCGAAGCCGACGGCGATGCGGTACCCGACGCCGTACGGCGGTCACTCGCGCCGGCGGAGGAGCGCGAGCCGACCGCGGAGGACGCCCGCGCCCTGGCCGAGAAGCTGGGCGACAAGTCGTACTCCGGCGCCGGTGAGGGGACCGCGGCGCTCGCGGCCAGTTCCGCGCGCAAGCCGCCGGCCAGCCCGGACGAGAGCTACCTCGGCCCGTGCTGGGACAGCGACGGCGGCCGCGGCGAGTACGGCCGGGTCTACAACCGGTTCCACTGGTGCCAGCGCGGTCGCATCGGCGGCATCGTGAAGGACGAGGACGGCGACGAGGTGGGCCGGGTCAGCGTGATCTTCCGGGCCGCCGCGTACGGCCGGGACGACGGCAGCCGCGACGTGCGGGTCTTCCTGCGCTCCGAACCCGGCTCGGCGGTGTACGAGGGTGGCTGGCCGTGGGACCAGGCCGAGCTGCGCAGCGCCCTGCTGCACATCTGGGTGGACTGCGACGACTACGTCAGCGGCTGCACCGCCGGTGGCGCGACCGCCGGCAAGACGATGAACGACTGGGACACCGACGGGAGCTGGAGCTCCTGGACGGTGGCCTCGTCCGACACCAGCGGCACCGGGCCGTACCTGGTCAGCCGGCACCTGTGGCACTTCAAGTCGAGCGTGTTCTCGTACGCGATGCCCGGCGTGCCGGCGCAGAAGTTCGCGGAGTCGCACACCATCCGATGTGACTCGGCGACCGTCGGTTTCGCCAAGAGCCGGTCCAAGGCGTGCGTGTTCGACGACGTCATCCCGCACCTGCAGTACTCGGCGGTCAGCGCGAAGCACGGCGAGGTGGCCCGGCACATCCAGTGCGCGCTCGACACCTCGTGCACGTCGTACCCGTTGAAGGCCGGCAAGCAGGTCCCGGGCAAGTTCGTCGACGACCGCGACGCGCCCGGCCTGCACCGGATCACCGACAAGACGCCGACCCATCCCGACGGCGTGACGTACTACGCGAAGAACAGCTATCAGAAGGATCAGGCCTGCCAGCAGGGGACGCCGTACCTCACCGACGGGCTGCCGCCGGCGCTGTACAACCCGCCGGTGCAGCAGTGCGACGAGTTCCCGTTCGCCTCGACCAAGGAGGGCGCCGGCGTCGGGGACTGGAACTTCTCGGTGCTCGGGGTGACGGCCGCCGACAACCGGTGCGCCGGGATCGGGCTGAAGGCGTACTACCGCGACGACCGGATCCTGGTGTGGCAGCCGAGCATCCCGGACGCCTCGCAGGACGAGTTCTACGTGCACATCACCGACACGCCGGACACCAGCCCGCCCGGCGAGTGCGTCGACGAACCGGACGAGGGTGAGGTCACCGACCTGCCGCCGACCGTCGACGCCGGTGCGAACGTCGAGGGTGACGAGGGCTCGGTCATCACCCTGACCGGCAGTGCGGCCGACGCCGAGGGCACGCCGTCGACCGGCTGGACGTATGCGCCGGGTGCCGGCACCGACCCGGGCGCCTCCTGCAGCTTCACCGCCGAGGGCAGCCTCAGCACCGGCATCACCTGCACCGACGACGGCCTCTACACGGTGTGGCTGACGGCCAACGACGGGGTCAACGGCTCGGTCAGCGACAGTGCGACGGTCACCGTCTACAACGTGGCGCCCTCGGTCACGCCGCAGCCCACCCCGACCGCCCGGGTCGCCGCGGCCGGCATCACCACACCCACACCGTGGCAGGTGTTCCGGATCGGCACCCCGGTGAAACTCGCCGCCGACTTCACCGACCCGGGCCTCAACGACACGCACATCTGCGCGACCAACTGGGACGACGGCACAACACAGACCTTCATTTCGTACGGGCGGAAGTGCGTCCGCGAGCACACCTACACCCGGCCCGGGATGTTCACGATCAGCACCGGAGTCACCGACGACGACGGCGGCATCGCCAGCCCCTCCACGGTCATGGTGATCGTCTACGACCCGGACGGCGGCTGGGCCAACGTGGACGGCTCGTACGACTCACCGGCCGGCGCGCTGCCCGCCGCCCCCACGGTGAGCGCCGAGGGCTGGCTGCACCTGACCGGCCACTACTACCCGCAGGACAAGAGCACCCCGGTCGGAGCGGCCCGCAACTGGCTGGCGCCGGGCAGCCCGTACCGGTACGACATCAGCGGCGGCACCCTGGAGTGGCTGGTGGTCACCCCGGACGGCAAGATCGCGGCCAAGACGACCGGCACGCTGGCCGGCAGTTCCGAGCGGTACGGCATCGTCCTTTACGCGTACGAGAGCTGCACGGGCGCGACCCGGGCCGGCGCGTGCCAGATCGGCCCGGACCGGGTTCGTACCGTGGTGTGGCCGCTGTCGAAGGGTGACTATCCGACCGGGGACGTCCTCTACGACAGTCGCGCGTCGGCCGGTTATGACGTCGACGTGGCCGACCCGCTGTCCATCCGTACCGGAAATGTTTTGATCCAGTGGCCGTGACAACGGCCTGACGCCGCGGCCGCCGCCTGGACCACAGGTCCGTGCGGCGGCCGGGTGGGTCAGATGTCGAGGTCTTCGACTTCGGGCTCGTCGTGGATGGTCTGCAGCGCCAGCCGGTAGAGCTCGGCCGGCAGCAGCGGCTCGAGCTCCTCGACGGTGTCGACGACGGCGAAGGTGGCCTGGGCCGGCGTGCGCATCCAGGCCTGGTCGGGGGACCAGTCGCCGATCCAGCCGCGCCAGCCGCTGGACCACTTCTGGCCGCGTTCGGCGTTCGGGCCGGCCGGGATGTGCAGCTCGGGCCGGGAGTGGTGCACCGCGAAGCGGCCCTTGGCCGTGCGGAACAGCGAGTAGGTCTCCTCGCCGTCGTTGCTCGACGCGGTCCACTCGCCCAGCGCCACACCGAGGAACCGTTTGATCGAGGAGTTGGCGAGCCCGACCTTCACGGTGATCTCGGCGTACCCGGCGTGCTTGGCCTCCTCGATCGTGACCAGCCGCCGCAGGGCGGTGACGATGGCGCCCGACAGGTTGCCGCCGGTCAGTTCCTGAGCTCGTTGCAGCACCGGCAGGTCGTCGTCGGCGATGTAAATCGTCTTGTTCGGCATCTGTCTCACCCCTGGACAGCAGTGTACGCATACGTGTAGGACTACGTACATGCATACGTACACGGATCATGAAGACCATGCGGTGGAGGTCGAGGATCTCGTCGTCACCTACGGCAAGGTCACCGCCCTGACCGGTCTGAGCCTGCGCATCGCGTCCGGCACCGTCATCGGCGTCCTCGGTCCCAACGGGGCCGGCAAGACCACCCTGGTCAGGGTGCTCGCGACCCTGCTGCGCCCGGACCGTGGCACCGCGCGCGTGCTGGGCCATGACGTCGTCCGCGACCCGCTGCCGGTGCGCCTCGCGATCGGCCTGGCCGGCCAGTTCGCCGCCGTCGACCAGGAACTCACCGGCCGGGAGAACCTCGAGATGGTCGGCCGGCTCTACCGGCTGCCCCGGGCCGAGGCCCGCCGGCGAGCCGGTGAGGTGCTCGACCGCTTCGACCTGACCGAGGCGGCCGACCGGCGCGTCGGCACCTACTCGGGCGGGATGAAACGCCGGCTCGACCTGGCCGCCAGCCTCACCGGCCGCCCGCCGGTGCTGCTGCTCGACGAGCCGACCACCGGGCTCGACCCGCGCTCGCGGCAGGAGCTGTGGACCATCGTCGACGAACTGCGCGCGTCCGGCAGCACCGTGCTGCTGACCACGCAGTACCTCGAGGAGGCCGACCGGCTCGCCCAGCGGATCGTCGTCATCGACGACGGCGCCGTCATCGCTGACGGCACGGCCGCCGAGCTCAAGGCGGGCGTCGGCACCGACATTCTTCGCGTACGCCTGAACGAACCCGCCGTGCTGACCACCGCGGCGACCATCCTCGAGGATCTCGCCGCGGACGGCACCGCGGTCGCGCCGGACCCGGTGACCGGGGAGCTGGCGATCCGGGTGTCGCGCCCGGACGCCTCCGCCGAAGCCCTGCGCCGCCTCGACGGCAGCGGCCTGCGGGTCGCCACGATCCAGCTCACCCAGCCCAGCCTCGACGACGTCTTCCTGTCGCTGACCGGCCACACCACGAGCGTTCCCGCCAAGGAGTCCCGATGAGCACCGCCACCGCGCACGACGCCCCGGCGACGGCCCGGACCGGCCTGGTCACCCGCAACGGCCGGCATCGGCTCTCGGCCGGCGCGGTGCTGACCGACGGCGGGGTGCTGGCCGCCCGGCAACTGCGCAAGACCCTGCGCCGCCCGACCTACATCATTTTCTCGTTCGTGCAGCCGGTCATCTTCGTGCTGCTGTTCCGCTACATCTTCGGCGGGGCCATCGACACCGGCGCGACCTCGTACGTGAACTTCCTGATGCCCGGGATCATCGTGCAGACCGCGATCTTCGGCGCTCTCGTCACCGGACTGGGCCTGACCGAGGATCTCAGCTCCGGCGTGGTGGACCGGCTCCGGTCGCTGCCGATCGCCAGATCCGCGGTCCTGATCGGGCGGACCGCCGCCGACCTGGTCGTCAACGTGTTCACGCTGCTCGTGATGACCGTGGTCGGGCTGCTGGTCGGGTTCCGCCCCACCCAGCCGGCGTGGCAGCTCGGCGCGGCGTTCCTGCTGGTGCTCGCGTTCTCGTACGTCTTCTCCTGGATCAGCGCGTGGATCGGGCTGTCCGTGCGCAACCCGGAGACGGCCCAGTCGGCCGGCTTCATCTGGGTGTTCCCGCTGACGTTCGCGTCGTCGGCGTTCGTGCCCACCAGCACGATGCCCGGTCCGGTCCGCGCGTTCGCCGAGCACAACCCGGTCACGCTGGTCGTCAACGCCGTGCGCGGGCTGACCATCGGGGCGCCCCCGCCCGGCCGTCCGACCGTTCAGGCACTGATCTGGCTCGCCGGGCTGCTGCTCATCTTCGTACCGCTGGCGGTGCGGGCCTTCCGCCGCGCCTGACCCGGGGGTTTGTGACAGCTTTCTCCGCCACGCCGGATCGTGAGTCAGGAACCGCCGCTGGAGGAGGCGGCGGCGGCCTGCTGGGCCTGCCAGCGGGCGATCTGCACGCCGACGACGAAGACCTGCACCGGCAGCGGCAGACCGGGCAGGTCGGCCTCGATGGCGCCGGACCAGGCACTGGTGCGGCGCAGCGAGCCGGCGGGCACGCCACCGATCAGCAGTTCCTGCCGGTTGCCGAAGAAGGAGGCGCGGCGGAAATCATAGGTACGGCCGTCGGCCTGCACGCTCCAGTGCTTACGGCCGGCGTGTTCGACCCGGGCGACCTCGGTCCCGGCCGCGTCGACCATCCGGTACGTCGTACCCCAGCCCTTGGCCCGGACCTGAAACCGCTGCCCGTCGATCTCGAAGTCCCCGCCGCTGCGCCACCAGGACGCATCCCAGTCGGTGACGGGCCGGCCGTCCGACTCGATCGCGTAGTTGCCACGCCACATGCTCTTCTGTCGGGCGATCAGCATGAGTTCAGCGTAACGACACTCCGCGAATCGGCGCTGACCAGGGAGATGTCGCACATCGCGCGTTCGGTCGCGCGTCTACCGCGCCGCGCCCTTACGCTCGCCTTCGTTGTGGCGCTGGTGATCCTGGCGTCCGGTACCTGGACATCATCACGCTGCCGCGGGTTTGACCTCGGGTTTCCCTGCCGGCCCCGTCGACGCGGCAACCATCGGTGAGTGCGGGTGTTGCTCGCCACCGATGATGTCGTCGCCGACTGCGGTCTCCATTCGGAGCCCCGCGGACTCAGTTGCAGTCTGCGGCCGCGGCCGGCCGATCTGCATCATGATTTCGGCGAACTTGCGACCCGGGCGAGGGAAATTCTGGCCCCGCCACTCTTTCTCCATGTAGGCCAGATAGTCGCGGGTCTGGGGGCTCTGGAGGAAACTCTGCACCTGCGGACTTCCATAGAGATCGCTTGCTTTAATAGTCTTGGTCTCGTACCCCGTGGCGAGAAGCCGGTAGATCATGTCAACCGCAAGGAAGACGCGGATGTCGTCCTCCCGGTGCGTGGAATTTTCCGCGAAATCCCGCGGGACGATGATCCCTCCATAAAGCGCGGGCTTGTCGTCGACCAGCTTGTTGATCTCCCTGGTGGCGTTGAGCAGGTTGAACATGTTCGCGAAGCGCTGCTCGCGAATCTGGTAGAAGACACTTACCGCGAGGAAGAGAAAAGCCGCCGCGGAGACGACTGCGCCCAGGAGTTGGCCGATGTCAGCAAGTTTTTCCCAGTTATTGCCGTGCGGCGCGGAAAGGAGGAACGCGACGACCAGTAGCAAGCCGGCTGCAACAAAAGCGGCTACAAGCCAACCTGTGATGGCTTTGGTGGTGCTTTCCATTGGTTCCTCCAGCCGGCTGCCAGGGGGCGTTCTATCTATGGGGTAACACACCGGCCTGCTACGGGTGGTTCAGCTCGCGGTACATGATTTTTCGGCGCCGGGAAGTCCTGAGCTCCGCCGCGGCGAGATCTGCGGCCTCGACGGTCACCCGATCGGCCTGGACCAGCGGACTGATCACAGCAGCCCGCTCGACCGCCACCGCCCACGCGGCGTCCGGCGGTTCAGTGTGCGGTCTGTTCGGCCTCTGATCTGCTGTCCCACTCGTGGGCTTGCTTGACCATGCGGTCGAGCCGCTGGTTGCGGCGCGCCTGGGAGACGGCGGAGAAGATGCCGCCCACCACGCACATGGGCGCCGCCCAGATCCAGAAGTGGAAGCCCGCGTCCCGCCACAGGGCGAAAACGCCAACGCCGGCGAACGGGACCACGGCGCTCACCACGCCGTTCCACAGCGGATTCGTGGGACTGCTACTCATAGCCATACTTTTATCTCCACGAGAACGCGGCTGATCTGCCTTGGTATCAGGGAACCAAGATCATGAAGACGGTTGACAGCGGAGTCAAATCTTGATGGGACTACCGGTTTTCGGGTCGTCGATCCGTACAAAATAGGTTTTTATGTTCTCTGAAGGCGTTGTTGGCCGCTGACAGTCGTGGTGACCGTTTAGCGGTCGTTGATGATGCGTCACTGCTGTTCCGGGTGGTTCGACTCGCAGGTCCATTCGGTGGCCTGTTCGCCGCCGGCCGCCGAGCCGCCGCCGATGGCCAGGCACCTGCCGCTGTGGCGGTTCCGCAGGGTGTAGACGCTCGGGAGTACGGCGCCCGGGGCATCGCTCTTCCTCTATGGGCCAACGTTTGCGAGGCTGGGGCGGGATCGTTGACTTCGGAGGAATCTGCCATGCGTCGCAGACATCTGTTGCAGGCCATGACCGCTCTGATCACGTTCGTCGCCGGCGTGATCCTCGTGCCGTCGCCGGCCGCTGCCGGCGTCGTCTTCGGGCCGTACATGTACATGGGGGAGCAGTCGAAGAAGTGCATCGACGTCCCGCACGCCAACCCGGCCAACAACGTCGTCATGACCATCTACACCTGTCAGTACCCGCAGGTGCCGAATCAGCTGTGGTGGGAGACCGAGAGCGAGCCCGGTTACTACCATCTCTTCACGCTCTACGGTGCCGTCGAGAAGTGCCTCACCGTGCTGAACGCATCGACTGCGGACAACGCCGCCATCATCCAGTTCGACTGCAACAGCGGCGACAACGAGGAGTGGTACGTCAATCACCGCTCCGGTCAGACGGCCGGCTATTACGAGATCATCAACCACAAGAGCCGTAAATGCCTCACGGTGAAGAACCGCGGCACGGCCAACGGCTCGACGCTGCTCCAGTTCACCTGCAACGGCGGCACCAACCAGTCCTGGTTCTGGTAGTGACGTGACACGGGCGGCCCGGCACCGGGCCGCCTCGTGCGTCGGTCAGGGTGTCCTGCTGATCGGATCCGGACAGTCCGCGCTGGGTGAGGCTGCCGCACGCCGGCGACCGGCGGCGTAGTCGCTCTTGCTATGGAATACCCGGCTCGTCGTCGCGGCGGTAGTTGTAGACGATGAAGCCGTTGTAGTCGGCAACGGTGTCATACAGCGCGCGGCCATCCGCGTTGTCCACCGTCGTGTTCCAGTAGAAGCGGGGCGCGTCGTGTTCCTGGCCGTCGCGGGCCACCCAGTGGAGGATGGCCGTGGCGACGCCCCGCCGGCGCGCCTCCGGAGCCACGAACAGATCCGCCATGTAGCAGCGGCCGGCTTTCCAGAGACTGGTGTGGAAGTAGTAGTGGGCGAGGCCGACCATTGCACCGTCGAGCCGCGCGGCGATCCCTCGTATCTCGTCGCGGGCGACCAGCCGTCGCCAGGTTCGGTTGTAGAGTTCGTCGCTGACCTCGGTGCCGAAGTGTTCGTTGTATCGGCGGGTCAGCGACTCCCACTCGGCGTGATCGTTGTCAACCAGGAGCCTGATGTCCAACACGCCGTCATCCTGCTCCTTGCGGGTTCCTCCTTCAACGGTCGTCGCAGCACCGCCGTACCGGATCTCGTCAACCTTGCCCGGCGGCTCCTTCGGACCACTGAAACGGAGATGCCATGAGTGTGCCGATCTTTGCGCCCGGCGCGACGGTGGTGCGCCGGGACGTGCTGGACGGCCGCGTCTGGGGTGTGACCGCGCACCGCGCCCTCGACGACGACGGTGACCGCCTCACGCTGGTCTCCTGGCCCGGGGTCGTCACCTACGCGCTGACCTCATGGATCGCCTGGCTCCGGACCGGTGCCGAGGCCAGCCGCGAGCAATCCGTTCCCGACCTGGCCGCCGGGCGCGGGGAGCTCGTATGCGCAGGCCCGGCGCCTCGGCATGATCACCGACGCCGGTCACCGCCGGGTGGAGCAGGCCCGGGAGCGGGCCGTCGCGTTCGTCGAGACACGCTCCGGCCCGCTGTCGCAGGATTGGTCGACGTGGCAGGTGCCCGCCGAGTGGCCGCTGCCGAGCCTGCCACCGGGCGCGCTGGACCGCAGTGCACCGTGACCGTCGTCGGTCAGGCGGACGCGGCCTCGGCGCGGTCGTTCACCGTGGTCCGCAGGGCGCGGGCCAGCAGGTAGAGGCCGCCGAGCATGCTGGTCACGGCGACCGTGACGCCGTACGCCGGTGGCAGGTACATGGCCAGGAACCAGGACTTGGCGTCGACGCCGGTCAGGATGAAGACCAGCGGGATCAGCCCCTGCGGGAGCAGCAGGATCGGGCCGAAGGTCCAGTACAACCCGGCGACCAGGCCACCCTTCTTCGGCGCACCGGCCTTGCGGGCGGCGGCGGTGGGCCGGCCGCTGCGCATGGTGTGCAGCAGGTCGGGTCCGTGGCTGGTGAGCCGGCCGATGGCCAGACTGCCCAGCAGCCGGCCGACGAGCACGCCGGTCACCACGCTGACCGGCAGCCCCACCCAGGTCAGCCACGGCAGGTCCAGGCGCTCGCCGAGCAGCACCACGGCGACCGCGGGCACCGCGGGCAGCAAACCGACCCAGAACAGCACGGTGGACTGGCCGGTGGTGTCGGCGCGTTCGAGCGGGTTGCTCGGGCGTTTGTGCGCGTCCGGGCCGGGGACCAGGCCGAACACCGACGAGTAGACGATCAGGCCGGCGCCGCCGCCGAGCAGGGCCGGCACGAGCGCGGCCACCCACGGCCAGGCCCAGGTGTAACCGCTCCACCAGGTGAAGCCGACGCTCAGGGCGATCGCGAGGGGACCGAAGACGATCAGGTACGCCCACTGCCGCCCGCGGACGTCGGCGCGTTCGGTGCCGATCGTCAGCGTCTGCCAGAGCGCCGTGCCGTCCTGGCTGTACAGGTTGCAGGCCGAGGTGATGGCGAACAGGGCGAGCGCCGGGCCGGCCCAGGGCAGCAGGACCCGGGCGTCGAAGGTCAGTGGCAACAGTACGGTGCCCAGCGCCCACACGATCGGCACGACGGCGGTGGTGGTGCGCAGCGGATCGCGCCACCAGGTGCGCAGCTCCTTGCGTACGATCGCGGTCGTCGGCCCGGACAACGGACCACCGTGAGCGGGAAGATGGTTCTCGCTGCCGCGGATGGTGACGCGGGCGCGGCGGGGATTGCCCAGCTCGGCCGACCAGATGAGCAGTAGCAACCCGCAGAGCACGGCCAGCCCGGCCGGCGCGCCGATCGCGAGCGGCCAGTCACCGCGCCCGGCAGCGTCCACCGCGACCACACCCCAGCTCGACGGGATCGCCCGCAACGTGGTCGTCATCGAGGAGGAGAAGCCGGTGGTGAGGATGTCGGAGTACATGATCGCGACGACGATCATCCAGCCGGACTGGGTGAGCACCAGCATCGCCGCGAACAGCACGCCGGTGATCGCCGCGCCGGCCCGCGACGCCGCGACCATCCCGAACAGCCCGTAGGCCACCCGGGACAGCAGCACCACGAACACCAGTTGCAGGGCCGCGGCCGGCACCGCGACCAGCGCCGGGACGACACCCTGCCGGGCGCCGTAGGTGACCAGGGCCAGGAACCCGATCGCGGTCACCGCGGTGGTGATGCCGACGAACGCCGCCGCCAGCAACCCCACGGCGAGCTTGCGCCGCGGCACCGGCAACAGGGCGAAGTGGTCGGCACGCAGCACCGCCGAGCCACCCCACAGCGGCCCGATCAGCCAGCCGAGCGTCCACATCACGAACACGCAGGCCAGCAGATCGCCCACCACCGATCTATGGGGTCCGTCGGCGAGCGTCAGCCCGATGGTGGCCGCCGCGAACAGCAGCCCGAACACGGCACCGACCAGCATCCACGCGGCCCGGCCACCGGTCATCGAGTTCTTGATGACCGCCAGTTTCATCCGGATCAGGACGCCAGCCACGACAGCCCCTTCCGGGCATGCTCGTCGCCGCCGACCAGTCGTACGAAAGTCTGCTCCAACGTCGCGTCACCGCGGACCTGGCCGAGCGGGCCCGCCGCGACCACCTGGCCCCGCGCCATGATCGCCACCGTGTCGCAGAGCTGCTCGACCAGCGGCATCACGTGGCTGGACAGCACCACCGAACCGCCGCCGGCCACGAACCCGTTCAGGATCGCCTTGAGTGCCGCCGCCGACACCGGGTCCACCGCCTCGAACGGCTCGTCCAGCACCAGCAGCCGCGGCCCGTGCAGCAACGCCGTGGCCAGCCCGATCTTCTTGCGCATGCCGGTGGAGTAGTCGACCACGAGGGTCCGCTCGGCCGATCCGAGTTCCATCACGTCGAGCAGCTCCTGCACCCGCCCGGCCAGCACGCCGGCGTTGATGCCGCGCAGCTCGCCGATGAACGTCAGCAGCTCCCGCCCGGTCAGCCGCTCCGGCATCGACAGCCCGTCGGGGAGCACCCCGGTCAGCGCTTTCGCCTCAGCCGGATCGGTCCAGACGCCGGCACCGAAGACCCGCGAGTCGCCGGCATCCGGGCGCAGCAGCCCGACGGCCATGGACAGCAGGGTGGTCTTGCCCGCGCCGTTCGGGCCGACCAGCCCGAAGAACGAACCCTGCGGCACCACGAGGTCGACGTGATCGACCGCTGTCTTCGTACCGAATTGCTTGTGCAGCCCGGTCAGTCGCAAGGCTGCTGTCCGACCCTCCACATCGCCATCGTCTAATCCGGCGGACTGAATGGTCGCTTCGTTCATGGTTCATTTTCACCCGATCGGCCGCGCGCCCGCTGCCCCATTTCTCCGCGGGAGAAGGCGGGGGCGTACGGCAGAACGACGGATCCCCATCGGACAGTGAGCGCGTCGTGCAGACGCCCGGCGAGCTCGGCCAGTGCCGGTGTCCCGGCGCCGGCCGCCTCGCGGGCCGAACCGAACCGGTCCAGGATCATGGCGCGGTAGCCCGGTCGCGGCCGATCGGGGTTGGCGCCCGGCGGGTCGTCCAGCAGAGCACGCGGCAGGAACCACGATGCCGACAGGTACGCCCAGCCGGTCGCGGCCGCCTCGACGTCCCGGCGGAACGCGGCCGGGTCGGCGCCACTGCCGGGGAACGCCGCCCGATAGGCGTCGACGGCGCGTTCCGTGACGGCGGCCGGGATACGCCACGAGCACCAGCACGACGGCCACGGCACGGTCAGGTAGGCGAGGTCCCAGGCCACCGGCCGCCACTGCGCGCCCTCGAAGTCGATCAGCACCAGGCCGTCGTCGGTGCACACGTTGTTGTCCGGGCAGGCGTCCGAGGGGGTGAGCGCGGCGACCCCGAGCCGATCGTTCAGGGTGCGTAGCTCCTCCCACGCGCCCGCCGGAACCTCCACGGCGAGATCTGCGGAGGCACGGGCGATCACGTCGGCCGCGTCGTCGAGGAAGGCCGGCATCGTCGACTCCGGCACCGGCTGGTCGCCCGCCCGCGCGTGCAGCGCCGCCCGGAACGCCGCCCGTGAACCGGTCGTCTCGCGGTGCAGCTCACCGATGGCCGAGGCCCAGGCCACCACCGCCGAGGTCGCCACGGCCGGGTCGGCGCCGAGCAGCGCGCCGGCGACACTCGTACCCGGTCCGGCGTCGGTCATCACCACGATCGGGGGATTGCTGCCCGCCGCCACCAGGCGCGGGGCCCGCACCGCGGGAGGAATGACCGCCAACGCCGCGGTCTCTCGTGCCCAGCCCGTACCGGCGGTGACGAATTCTTTGACGATCACAGTGCGGGAATCGGCGCGCACACGGCGTACCCGTGATCTGTTGCTGCCGGTCAGCAGGCCGAGGTCGTCCAGCCGTACGCCCGGAAGCAGCCTCCGGAGATGATCTAGCTCGTCGTTCACCGTGCGACTGTACGGGGCTCCGCCGCGTCCCACGACGTTTAGCATGTTGGTCAACTGAGGGGAGAGGCATGGCAAAGCTGATCTACGTGACGAACGTGTCGCTCGACGGCTACATCGAGGACGAACACGGCTCGTTCAACTGGTTCCCGGTCGACGACGAGGTGTTCGTGTGTCACACCGAGCACGTGCGGTCGGTGGGCACGTTCCTCTATGGCCGGCGCCTCTACGAGGCGATGTCCCTCTGGGAGACCGACCCGTCGCTGGGCGCGCAGTCCGAGCTCCGGGCCGACTTCGCGAGCGCCTGGCAGGCGGCCGACAAGATCGTCTACTCCACCACCCTCGACACGGTGAAAACCGCCGGCACCCGGATCGAACGCCGTTTCGACCCCGCCGCGGTGCGTGAACTGAAGGCCACGGCCGGCAGCGATCTCGCCGTGGGCGGCGCCGACCTCGCGAGGCAGGCGTACCAGGCCGGGCTGATCGACGAGTGCCAGCTGTTCATCCAGCCGATCGTCGTCGGCGCCGGCAAACCAGGGCTGCCGGCCGGCATGCGCGCCGAACTGATCGACGAGCGCCGGTTCAGCAACGGCGTGGTGCGCCTGCGGTACCGCCCGCTCGGACAGTGACCCCCGGCCGCGTCCCGACCCTCGTGGTGATCCGCGGCAACTCCGGCTCCGGCAAGTCGACCACGGCGCGGGAGGTGCGGCGCCGCTACGGTCGAAGCAGCGGATGCGCGAGTGGTACGCCGAACTCGACCTGCTCGGCCTACCCGGTGGTGGTGAGCAGGTGATCGCGGAGCCGTTACCTCTCAGTGCGTTTTAGCAAGCACG
>NZ_BOMS01000058.1 GCF_016862315.1 Actinoplanes palleronii
TCGCCGGCCGCAGGGTGGTTCGAGGGGCGACCATCCGGCGATCATCGTGCTCGACGCTCCCCGGGCAGACACCGTGTTCACCTCCTCGGCCGGGGTTGGCGATCGCGCCCACCGCCGGCCCCGGCCGGCGAGACGAACCGTGACCCGACGCGAGTGCCGCCTGGCAAGCCAGCCCCGACCACCGAACACCGGAACCCCACCGGCTGGCTCCCAGGGGTGTGACCGGGCCGCGGAGACACCCCTGGAAACCAGCCGCCCGGGCCGCGCGCCGCCCGGGCCGCGCGCCGCCCGGGCCGCGTGCCGCGAGCCGTGCGCCGCGAGCTGCAAACCGCGCGAGCTGCGGACCTCCGGTCGTGCCGTGCCGCTGTCGCGCCGCGCTATTCCGCGCCGAACCGGGCCATGTCGAGCCCGGCCGGGTCTGGCTGGGTCAGGTCAGGTGGCGGGTGAAGAAGTGGGTGGCGTCCTCGGTCTCCGCGCGCGGAACCTCCCCGTGATCACCCGGGTTCGCGTGCAGGGTCTTCTCCGCAGAGCCCAGCGCGTCGAACAACGCCAGCGCCTCCTCCCGAGGCACCAACCGGTCATGCCACTGCACCAGGAACTGCACCGGCACAGCAACCCGCCCCGCCACCTCAGCCAACCCGCCCAAACCAGCCACCCCAGGCGCGCCACCCGCGCCCGGCGCGCCGACCGCTCCGGGCGCGCCACCCGCGCCACCCGCGCCACCCGCGCCGCCTGGGATCGGGACCCCGGCCAGGCCGAGGACCGCTGCCCGCACCCGGCTGTCGGCGGCCACGAACGGCAGGCCCAGACCGCACCCCATCGACACCCCGCGGTACCCGACCGGGCCTTCCCCGACGTACCGGAGAAGCTCGGTGACCACCGCCTGCCATTCCGGCACCGACTGTCGTGCCAGCTCGGCGTGCAGGGCCGCGAAGCGCGCCGCGACGTCCTCACCCGCCTGCATCGCGGCCCGGTTCTCCGCGGCGACCCGGACGAAGTCGGCGCTCTTCGGACGGTCGCCGTGATGCGGGGCGTCGACCGCGACCACCGCGAACCCGGCGGCCACGAACCGCCGCGCGGGACCGGTCACGCCCGGAGCCAGCTTGTGCTGGCCACCGCCGTGTCCGAGGACGATCAGCGGCCAGGGCCCGGGTACGTGCCCCGGAGTCCACAGCACACCGGGGATGTCGTAGAGAGTGAACGATGCGCCGTCGGCGGACATCGGGGAGGTGAAACGCATGGCTGAGCCTTTCGGGTGCCTTGCGAGCGCTCCCTAGGCCGTGCGGGAGAGGGAGGCCCGAGCAGTCACAACGTTGATCGGTCTCACCTCCTCGTTCCGCAGTGGTGCACAGCGCGCCGAAGTTATCACACCACAGGGCGGTCCTTCCTCGGGAGCGCGGCGACGATCGTGTCGTAGGAGGCGTCGACGGCTTCCAGGAGCTCGTCGTCCGGGATGGCGCCGGTCAGCCGCAGCGTGTTCCACCCGTGCCGGCCGATGTAGGCGCTCGCCGTGGCGTCCTCCGGGAACCGGGTCAGCCACTCGTCGGCCTGGTCGCGCCCCTTGCCGCACTTCACCCCGACGGTCGTGCCGGTGCTGCCGAGGAACGCGAAGATCTTCGGGCCGACCTTGACCACGGTGTCGTTCTCCCACGGCTGGTCCGGCCAGGCGCCGGGCTTGGCGAGACAGTGCTTCAGCAGTTCATCCCCGTCCATGGTTCCGGCTTACGCCATCCGGGCGGCCGAGGCAACCCGACCAACCTCGCAAAAGGTCGAAAACCTAACAAGAAATACTTTACCGTTGGTTTCATGAGCAGTGACCGCCCGATCTTCGTCGTCGGTTGCCCACGCTCCGGCACCACGATGCTGCAGCTCATGCTGCACGCGCACCCGCGGATCGCGTTGCCGCCGGAGAGCCGGTTCCTGCTCACCGCGTACCGGCGGCGGCACGAGTTCGGCGACCTGCGCGATCCGGCCCGGCACGCCGCCCTGGCGCGGTCGATCGTGAACTCGCCGCAGTTCGAGGACCTCGGCCTGGACCGGGCGGAGACGATCGCGGCGATCACCGCGGCGCCGCCGACGCTCGGGTCCGCGGTGGGCACGGTTTTTCAGCGGTACGCGGAGCGGTTCGGCAAACCGCGCTGGGGCGACAAACGTCCCGCCTACCTGCGGCACCTGCCGGTGATCCGGCGGCTCTTCCCGGACGCCCAGATCATCACGATCATGCGCGACGGCCGGGACTGTGTGGCCTCGCTGAAGGACACCCCGTGGCCGCCGCACGACCTGGCCACGATGATCGACCACTGGGCCCGGTCGGCCGACGCCGCGCTGACCGCCGCCCGCCGTTACCCGGCCGACGTGCACCACCAGATCCGGTACGAGGACCTGGTCGCCGACCCGGAGCACCACCTGCGCGCGATCTGCCGGTTCCTCGGCGAGGAGTACGACCCGGCCATGACCCACCCGTGCGAGCAGGCCCGCGAGGTGGTCCCGGAGTACAAGACCTGGCACAGCCTGACCCGCGAGCAGGTCACCGCGGCCCGGGTGAGCAGCTGGCAGACCCGGCTCGACGAGGCCGAGGTGCGCCGCTGCGAGGCGGTCTTCGGCGACCGGCTGGCCCGGTTCGGCTACCAGGCGAGTGCGGTCCCGCGATCCACCCCGGCGGTCCGCGCCACCCGGGCCTGGCTCGGGCTGCGGCACCGGCTGACCCCGGCCCGGATGGTCGCCGAGGACTGCTGGGGCGCGCTGCGGTCCGGCAGCCGCGGCCCGGCCCTGGCCGCCCGCCTCACCACCGCCGAACGCGCCTACGACCGATCCTGACCGCCGGTCGTCCGGCTCACCACTGCCGGACGCGCCCGCGTCCGATCCTGATCGCCGAGGCACCCGCCGAAATCCGGTTGCCGGGCGGGGCCGGGTCGTGGAGGGTCACCGGGTGACCGACGCGCCGGAAGTGTCCCGATCATCGCTGCCGATCCGCCCGCCGATCCCGGCCGAGCTGGTGGAACGGCTGATCGCCGAGCAGTTCCCGCGCTGGGCCGCGCTGCCGGTCCGCCCGATCGCGACGCCGGGCTGGGACAACCGGACGTTCCGGCTGGGCGACGACATGCTGGTGCGGCTGCCGAGCGCCGCCGAATACGCCGGCGCGGTCGCCAAGGAGCAGCGCTGGCTGCCGGTGCTCGCCGGACATCTGCCGCTGCCGATCCCGGTCCCCCTCGCCGAGGGTGCGCCGGGTGAGATCTTCGCGCACCCGTGGTCGGTCTACCGCTGGCTCGACGGTGAGCCGGCCACCACCGCGCCGATCGCGGATCCGGTCGCGTTCGCTGTCGCGCTCGCCGACTTCCTGCTGGCGCTGGCCGCCGTCGACCCGGCCGGTGGCCCGCCGCCGGGCCTGCACAACTGGTACCGCGGCGGTCCACTGTCGACCTACGACGGCCAGATGCGCGCGGCCGCCGCCGAGCTCCCGGACCGCGACGCGCTCCTGGCGATCTGGACCGAAGCCCGGGCTGCGGCGTGGTCCGGCAAGCCGGTCTGGTTTCATGGCGATGTCGCCTCGGGAAACCTTCTGGTACGCGGCGGAGCACTCGCGGCAGTGATCGATTTCGGTACGTGCGGCGTCGGCGACCCGGCGTGCGACCTCGCCGTGGCGTGGACGCTGCTCACCCCGCCCGCCCGCCGGGCGTTCCGCGCCCGCCTGGCCGTCGACGACGCCACGTGGTCCCGGGGCCGCGGCTGGGCCCTGTGGAAAGCAGCCATCCTGTGTGCCGACGGCGGCCCGGACGCCCCGGCGGCCCGCCAGGTCCTCACCCAGCTCCACGCCGAGAGCCGCTAGAGGCCGCCGGCGGCCAGGCCGGCTGTCAGGGGTGTCTCAAGGGCTCGGAGGCACCCCCGAGAGCCAGCCGGCGGCCGTTGGCCGCTCACGGTCCTGGCTGGTTGCCGGGGGTGTCTCAGCAGCTTGGAGGCACCCCTGAGAGCCAGCCGGCGGCCGTTGCCGCTGGCGGTCCTGGCTGGTTGTCAGGGGTGTCTCCGGGGGTTCGAGGCACCCCTGAGGGCCAGCCGAGGTCGGGGGGCGCGCTGCGGTCCGGAGTGGCAGCGGTCGTGCGCGGTGAGCCGCGCGGACCAGCGCGCGCGGCGGATGCCCCGGGTGCTGCGGTGTCGCGGTCGCCTCACGGGCGGGACTCGGCTCGTAGCCTGCGGACGGGCGCTGGAGTAGTCGTACCGGAAAAGGGTTAAGCGGCACCCGTGTAGGCGGCGAACGTGGCGGCGGCCCGCTTCTCGGCCGTGACGGGATCGGTGCCGGCGGCGACGTCGGCGGCCGCCCACGCGTCGCTGCTCTCCTTCATGAACCGCTTGCCGTCGGCGGAGGCCATCCAGGCCATGATCGCCTCGGTGTCGCGCGGCGCGTCCGGGGCGGCGAGGTGCAGGGCCAGGCCGAGCAGGCCGGAGTCCCAGCCGACGCCGACCGCGCCCGGGCCGAACTGGTCCCAGTGGTCGTCGACGTGCGCGGTGTGCTCGAGCTCGAAGCGGCTGCGGCCGTCGCCCTCCGCGGTCAGCCGGACCTCGACCCAGCTGACCTGGCCGCCGAACTCCCAGGTCGCGGCGAACGAGTGCGGCTGCTCGCAGCGGGTGATGGTGCCACCGGCGTTGCCCTCGAACTGGAACGTGCCGCCCTCGTGCAGCTCGCCGGAGATCGGCAGGAACCAGCGTGCGATCCGGTCGGCCCGGGTGACCACCTCCCACAGGTCGGCGAGGTCGGTGTCGTAGGCCTGGCTGATGGTCAGCACGCGGGCGTCGCCGGCCTCGAGGGTCCGGTCGCCGAGGGTGCGCCGGACGCTGCTGATCTGCTCGGTCACGTTGATCATCAAGTGCTCCTGAAATCGTCGGATGCGGCCAGGCGCCGCTCTCGCTTGCCGCGGGCCACCTCGGTGGCCATCGCGGCCAGGTGCGGCGCCCAGAAGCGGCGGAACCGGCTCAGCCACTCGTCGGCCTCGCGCAGCGCGGTGTCGTCGACGGCGTAGAGCCGGCGGGACCCGGAGGGTCGGACGGTGGCGAAGCCGTTGTCACGCAGCACCTTCAGGTGTTGCGAGACCGCCGGCTGGGAGATGCCGAACTCGGCGTGGATCACCGTGGTGATGGCGCCGGAGGACTGCTCGCCGTCGGCGAGCAGCTCCAGGATCCGGCGCCGGACCGGATCGCCGAGGACATCGAACGCGTGCACGAGGCCACCTTATCAGGAGCGGCTTATATAAGGGAAAGGTTAAAGCGGGCCGGGGGTAGGGCCCCGGCCCGCTTCAGATGACCCACACGCAGGGGAGCGCGGGTCAGAAGTCGTCGGCGGTGCGGATCCTCGACCGGATCAGCTGGCCCGACTCGGTCAGCACGCCGGTGCCGGAGAACGTCCCGGCCGAGCAGGCGCCCGGCTTGAGGATCGAGCTGCCCTCGCTCTTGTCGGCGAAGTTCCAGTTGGCGTAGCTGATCTTCAGCTTGTCCAGCAGGTCGATCCAGGTGTTGGTGCTGGCCGTGTCGACGGCGCCGTCACCGCTCGCGCTGACCGTGCCGAACTCGGTGACGAACAGCGGCAGCGACGCGGCCGCCTTGGTCACCTCGGCGCGGTAGTTGTCCTGGTGGGAGGCGGCGTAGAAGTGGAACGCGTACATGATGTTGGAGGCGTTCACCGGGTTGCTGACGATCTCGGCGGACGAGGCGCCGTCCGAGACGCCCAGCGAGGACCAGCCGCGGGTGCCGACCACCACGACGCCGTCCGGGTCGTTCGCCCGGATCACCGGGATGACCTGCTCGGCGTAGTTCTTGATGGTGGCCCAGCTGACGCCGTTCGGCTCGTTGGCGATCTCGTAGATCACGTTCTTCTTGCCGGCGTTGCGGGCGGCGACCTTGGCGAAGAACTCCTTGGCCCGGGTGAGGTTGAAGCTCGGGTCGCCGGGGTTGAGGATGTGGAAGTCGATCAGGGCGTACATGCCACGGGCCTCGGCCATGTCGACCAGGCTGTTCACCTTGGTGGTGAGGCCGGTCGGGTCGGACTCGTAGCCGCCCTCCTGGACGTACATGGCGATCCGGAACAGGTCGGCGTTCCAGTCGGTGGCCAGCGCGTCCAGGGCCGAGCCGGTGTAGCAGCTCGGGAACCAGTGGATGCCGTGGCTGCTCACGCCGCGCAGCTGGATCTTCTTGCCGGACTCGTTGCAGAGGTTCGTGCCGCAGACCTTGACCTGGCCGTTGAGGGCGAGCGGGGTGCTGCCCGCCTTCGTCGGCGTCGGTGATGCGGTGACGGTGGGGGAAGCCGTCGTCGGCTTGGGGGCGGCCGACGAGGTCGTCGGGGCCACGGTCGGAGCACTTGTCGTGGGTGCGGTGGTCGCTGCCTTGGTCGGCGAGCTGGTCGCCGACGGGGTGCCGGTCAGGCCGGTGCAGGCCTGGCCGTTGACCGTGCAGGAGGTCGGGCGGCCGGTGCCGTTGACGATGAAGCCGAAGCTGGTGGAGGCGCCGCCGGCGATCGAGGCGTTCCAACCGGCCGGAGTGAACGTGAACTTCTGGCCGGCAGCGGCTAGAGTCGCGTTCCAGGACTGGCCGACCGTCGACCCGGCCGGGAGCGTGAGCTCGACCTTCCAGGTGGAGATCTTCGCCGACGCCGGGTTGCTGACCGAGACCTCACCCTGGTACCCCGAGTTCCACGAGTTCGTCACCGTGAACGAGGCGGCCTCCGCGCTGGCCGGCAGCGCGAAGAACGCCACCGTCGACACGGTGGCCACGGCGAGAGCCGAGGCCAGGACGAGCTTGAGTGTGCGTTTCAACGCGGTGTCACCTTCGGGGGGAGGGGAGTTTGGGAGCGCTCCCATGGGGGTGACGACTGTAACCCGCCCCTAGGTCCGTGTAAACACCGGGTCAGGATCAATCACAACGCCATGGCCTGCGCGGCCGTGGCTGACGCGGTGCCGCGGGCACGGCCGCGGCCGCGTCGGCGAGCGCCGCCGCGGCCACCGTGGCGTCCTTCAGATCCGCCGGGTCCCGGCTCGCCTGATGGCGCAGCAGCAGCGCCTGCCACTGCCGCCGCCAGGCGCGTACGGCCAACTCGGTGCCGGGTTCGGCGACGAGCACCATGCAGCCGGCCGCGTCCACCAGTGCGTCCCAGTCATCCAGGTCTCCGGAGCCCTCGGCCCGCTCCTGGAGCAGGTCGAACAGCACTCCCCACCCGATGACGAGGTCGGGATGGCCCGCCGGGGCCCCGAACAGCAGCCGGTAGATCTCGTCAATGGCGTGCTGGAGGCCGCGGGGGTGACCCGCGTCCGCCGTGTACGCCACGACGAGGGCCGTGTGAATGAACTCCTCGTCGCCCATAGCCAAACGGTAGACGTGGATACGCCCGGGTCAAGCCCTATGTAGATTCATTCGGTGGCAACCGGAACCGGTCTCAGGGTGAGACGTACCGCGGTGCCGGGCGCCAGCGCGGGCAATTCCGCGCCGGACACCTGGGCCACCACCAGCAGATCACCGACGGTGACCGTGGCCCGGCTGGTCGGGCCGAGGAAGCTGGTCGTCAGCACCCGCCCGGACCCGTCCGGATCTGGGGTGACACCGATCGACTCGGGCCGGACCAGCGCCGTCGCGGCCCCGGCGGCCCGCGGCGCGACGAGCGGGAGCCGGTCGCCGAGCACCTCGATCACGTCACCCTCGACCACGCCGGGCAGCCGGTTGCTGAGCCCGACGAAATCGGCCACGAACGCCGTGGCCGGGCGCAGATAGACCTCGGCGGGTGGCGCCAACTGCTCCAACCGGCCGGCCTTCATCACGCCGACCCGGTCGGCGACCGCGAGGGCCTCCTCCTGGTCGTGGGTGACGAACAGCGTGGTGGTGCCGACCTCGGTCTGGATCCGGCGGATCTCGTCGCGCAGCTGCACCCGCACCTTGGCGTCCAGCGCGGAGAGCGGCTCGTCGAGCAGCAGCACCGTCGGCTCGATGGCCAGGGCCCGGGCCAGCGCGACCCGCTGCTGCTGGCCGCCGGAGAGCTGGTTCGGGAACCGGGTCGCGAACGAGCCGAGCCCGACCAGGTCGAGCATCTCGGCGGCCCGGCCGGCGGCCTTCTTCCGGCCGCGCAGGCGCAGCCCGAACTCGACGTTCTGCAGCGCGTCCAGGTGCGGGAACAGGCTGTACGCCTGGAACACCATGCCCATGTCGCGCCGGCTGGCCGGCAGCCGGGTGACGTCCTTGCCGTCGACCAGCACCTGACCGGCGTCGGCGTCCTCGAGGCCGGCCAGCACCCGCAGCGCGGTGGTCTTGCCGCACCCGGACGGGCCGAGCAGGGCGATGAACTCGCCCGGCGCGATCTCCAGGTCCAGGTCGTCGAGGGCGTGGATCGCGCCGAACGTGCGCCGCAGCCCCTTGAGATGTACGGCTACGCCGCTCATGTTTTCCTCTTCCGGGAATCGCCGAACAGGGAGAGCAGCAGGAGCAGCACGAACGCCAGCAGCAGCGCGGTCAGCGAGACCGCGACCGACATGGTGGCGCTGCTCTTGCCCAGGAACTCGATCGCCACCTGCAGGTTGGTGCGGTGCAGCAGCGAGGCGATGGTGAACTCGCCGAGCACCAGCGCCACGGTCAGGAACGCCGCCGAGAGCACCGCCGAGCGGATGTTCGGCAGCACCACCCGCCACATCACGGTGAACCAGCCCGCGCCCAGCCCGCGCGCGGCCTCGGCCAGGGTCTTCACGTCGATCGCGGACAGGCCGGCGTCGATCGCGCGGTACGCGTACGGCAGCACCAGCACGGTGTACGCGAAGACCAGGGTCAGCGACGAGCCACCGAGGAAGTAGGTGACCCACGCGTACACCGGGGCCAGCCCGACGACCAGCACGATGGCCGGGATGGTCAGCGGCAGCAGGCAGAGGAACTCGACGAGCGGGCGCAGCCGGGGCAGCCGCAGCCGGACCCAGATCGCGGTCGGCACCAGCAGCACCAGCATCAGCAGCGCGGTCAGCCCGGCCTGCTCCAGCGACGCGACGATGCCGGCCGCCAGGTCGGGGTACGTCTCGTTCAGCTTCGGCCAGTCCACCAGCAGCGACCAGGTGCCCGCCGTACGGGTGCTGAACTCCAGCATCGCGGCCATCGGCAGGAGGAAGAAGACGCCGAGCAGGATCAGCACGGTCCAGCGGAAGGCCCGCTGCTTGCGGGCGCGGCGGGCGATCACCCCAGCCATCGGGCCGTCCTTCTCTGCAGCAGGGAGTAGAGCGTCATCACCACGGCCACCACGACCACCATGCCGAGCGCCATGGCCTTGCCGAGGTTCGCCTGGCCCAGCACCACTTCGCTGGTCAGCGCGCCGCGGATCTGCAGCGGGATGATCGGGTTGCCCTGGCTGACCAGGGCGGCGGCGGTCGCGTACGCGGAGAAGGCGTTGGCGAACAGCAGCAGCGCCGAACCGAGGAAGGCCGGTGCGAGCAGCGGGCCGGCCACCCGGGTCCAGTACTGCCAGGTGGTGCCGCCGAGGTTCTCGGTCGCCTCGCGCCACTGCGGGCGGATGCCGTCCAGCGCGGGCAGGAACACGATCACCATGAGCGGGATCTGGAAGTACGTGTAGACCAGGGTCAGGCCGGGGAGCTCGAACAGCCACACCCCGTTCGCGTAGATGTCGACGCCGGCGTGCTCCTGCAGCCACACGGTGACGAAACCGGAGATGCCGATCGTCGCCAGGAACGCGAACGCCAGGGTCACGCCGCCGAACTGGGCGAGCACCCCGGACGCCGCGGTCACCGTCCGGCGCAGCAGGCCACCGGGCTTCGCCGTGCTCAGGGCGTACGCGAGAAGGGCGCCGAACACCGCGCCGAACAGTGCGCTGAGCGCGGACAGCAGCACGCTGCGGCCGAAGGCCGCGAGGATGTACTCGTCACCGAGTGCGCGGACGTTGTCCAGGGTGAAGCCGTGGCCCCCGTCGCCGGTGAACGCCCCGATCGCCACCACCAGGGTGGGGATGATCAGGAAGATCGCCACGTAGACGAGGAACGGGACGGCGCCCAGCAGGGCGGCGCCCCGCAGGCGTGGCCGGACGGCCACACGCTGCGGAACGGCTCCGGCTACCTCAGCCAATGGCCTTGGCCCAGTTCGCGGAGAGGTATTCCTTCGCCTTGGCGGTCTGCGTCTCGGTCGGGAAGACCGGGGTGCCGGTGACCTGCGGCAGCGCGGCGTACGCGGTCTTGTCGACGGTGCCGGCCTTCACCATGGCCTCGGCGCGCACCGGGCGGGCGCCGCCCTTGAGCCACAGGTTCTGGCCCTCGTCGGAGTAGAGGAACTCCTCCCACAGCCGCGCGGCGGCCGGGTGCGGGGCGTCCTTGCTGATCGCCTGCACGTAGTACGAGCCGAGCACCGCGTTGTCCGGGACGAACACCTTCCAGGTGGCCAGCTTCGGGGTCTCCGCGGCGTTCAGGTAGTCCCAGTCGAAGACCACGGGTGTCTGACCGGATTCGATCGTCGCCGAGGTCGGGTCGACCGGCAGGAAGTTGCCGGCCTTCTTGAGCTGGCCGAAGAAGTCCACGCCGGGCTTGATGTCCTCGGCGGTGCCGCCCTGCGCGATCGAGACCATCTGCACGCCACCGAACGCGGCGCCGGCCTGGGTCGGGTCGCCGTTCAGCGCGACCTTGCCCTTGTACTCGGCCTTGAGCAGGTCGGCGACGCTGGTCGGCGCGGGGACCTTGGCGCTGTCGTAACCGATCGACATGTACCCGCCGTAGTCGTTCACCCAGAGGCCGTTCGCCTCCTTCTGCGAGTCCGCGACGTCGGCGAACGTGCTCACCTTGTACGGGGCGAACTTGCCGGTGTTCGCGCCGGCCACCGCGCCGCCGAGGTCGAACACGTCGGGCGCGGTGTCCTGGCCCTTGAGCTGGTCGGCCGCGTTGATCTCGTCCTGGCTGTTGCCGTCCGGCTGCGCCGAGTTGACCTTGATGCCGTACTTGGTGCCGAACGCCTTGATGATCTCGCCGTAGTTCGCCCAGTTCGGCGGCAGCGCGATCACGTTCAGCGCGCCTTCCTTCTTGGCCGCGGTGACCAGGGCATCCATGCCGCCCAGGTCGGCCGCGCTGGTCGCGGTGCCCGCGCCGGCCTTGGTCTCGTCAGCCTTCTCGGGGGGAGAGCAGGCCGTGACCGCGGTTATCGTGACGGCCGCCAGCGTGACGGCGACCGAACGGTTGAGCGTGCGCACTGTAGTTCCTCCTTCTGCGGCGCCGTGACCGGCGCGCGCTGGTGGATCATGGAAGTGCTGGGTGGAGGCCAGGCGTACGGCAGGAGGACCGGCGGCGACATCTTCGCTGCTCCGAGGGTCTCCTTGACGGACCTCACACTCTCGATGGTGGTCTCTGCACCCTCGCACGTTGATGGGGTGATCGAAAGCGGTCTTTTGATTACGATTCCCGGGATCGATCGCCTTCGCCGCGGATGACACGGGGAAACATAGAGATGAACGAGCACGACGAGGTCGACCCCTTTGCCGAGTTGCGCGACTGGGGAAAGAAGACCGAACGCAAGGTCCGCCGGGAGCGCCAGGTCCGCGGTGCGGGCAAGAGCCTTCGGTACGTCGTGATGGCCGGTGTGGCCGGCGTGATGATCGCCGCGACGGTCCCGGTGGTGCGGGCGCTGTGGCCCGCCGTCTCCGCCTCCGCCGATGACACCCCGGCCGCGGCCGCGTCTTCGGACACTAGTCCTTTCACCGGCACCGCGGCCGCGAACTATCCGATCGGCGAGGCCGGGATCGTGCTCCCCGAGGTCAAGGCGGTCACCGGGTTCAGCGCCACCGAGGTGCGCACGGCGCTCAACACCGTGCGGGCCGCGCTGGTGGCCGGGCGGCTCGACGAGGACACCCTGGTCCGGCACCGCAAGGACGAGTTCCTCGGCCTGCTCGCCCCGAACGACCGGACCTCCGTCGCCAAGTGGTTCGGCAGCGCCTCGTTCGGCACCGTGGTGACCTGGATCGATCCCGCCGTCACGCTGGACCCGGCGAACCGGCCCCGGGTGAGCGGCCGGGTGACGTACAAGTCGGTGGTCGACGACGGCATCCGCACGATCCGGGTGACCACCAACTTCGTCTGGGTCTACGCGTTCCAGGGCGAGTTCGCGTTCCGGCCGCTCGCCGTCGAGCACGAGCAGGTCGACTGGGAGTTCCCCGACGAGGACAAGGTGCGGCCGGGTGACCGGGGGATGTGGATCGGGGCGAACACGTCGTACCACGCCTGGATCGACTTTGCCGCGGCGAAGAAGGGCCTGCTGGCGCCGACGCCGAAGGATGCGGGCGCGGGGCTGCCGAACGCCGAGGACCAGGAGTCGCTGGCGAAGCCGGAGCACCCGCTGGACATCCGTGACAACTGCACCTGACCGTTTCCGTCCGCGCTGCGGCAGAATGGTAAAGGTGAGTGACAGTGCAGAGTGGACGGACGTCCGGCGGGGCGACTCCGGTGACGTCCCGTCCGTGATGGCGCTGCTCGACGGTGCGGTCCGGTGGCTCGACGCCAACGGGCGGCCCGGCCAGTGGGGCACCGAGCCGCTCTCCGCGAGCGGCCGGCTGACCACGCTCATCGCCGGGATCGCCGCCGACGGCGGGCTGCACCTCGCGGTGCGCGGCGACCGGGTGGTCGGTGCGCTCGGGGTCGGTCAGCCGCCGGCGTACGTGGCCCCGGCAGCCGAGCCCGAGCTGTACATCGTGCTGCTCGTGACGGATCGGGAGGCCGCCGGTCAGGGGCTCGGGCGGCGGCTGCTGGCCTACGCCCGGCGGCTCGCGGTCGCGTCCGGGGCGGGTGTCATGCGGGTCGACTGTTACGCCGGGGACGACCGGGCGCTGGTCCGGTACTACGAGAGCCAGGGCTTCACGGCCACCCAGGAGTTCACCGTGCCGCAGGCCGGCGGCGACTCGTGGCCGGGTCAGGTGTTGGAGCAACAGCTCGGCTGAGGCTCTCAACCCTCCAGGATCTTCTTGAGTACGGACAGGTCCCTGGCGACCGCGGCGGCGTCCCGGTCGTACTCGTCGTCGGTCATGCCCGGTGCCCGGCGCACCGTGAACACGATCTCCGCGCGGTCGCCGTCGGCGATCACCCGGACCGGCATGTAGACGATCTCGCCGGTCGGCAGGTGCACCTCGTGGTCGAGCACCCCGAGGTCGTTGCGCGCGACGAAGACCACCTCGGCGGTGCCACCGCCGTCCGGGACGTCGACGAGCCAGCGACCCTCCGCACGGCGGATCGAGGCGCCCAGGCCGGCGGCCCAGTGCGCGAGGTTGGCGGGGTCGGCGGCGTACTCGTACACCACCCGGGCGGGGCGGTCGATGTGCTCGGTCACGTGTCGTGAGTCGATAGCCATCCCGCCATGGTGCCACTGACCAGGCGGCGCTTCGGAACCGATCACTACGGCATCACCGGCGCGCAGAACCCGCCCGGCGCGATCCCGGACGCCTGCGCGAAGAGATACGTGATCAGGTGCGGCCGCGGCGGCCGCGCCGGACCCCACGGGCTTCCGGCAGGGTGGCGACCAGGTGGTCCGGCCAGATCACCCGTACCGTGCCGGTGGCCTCCCACTCGACGCTCAGCTCGTCGAGCGTCCGGACCGCCTCGTGCACGTGATCGTCGCTCCACGGGAACGGCTCGGTGGCCAGATCGCGCCAGGCGGTGCGGACCAGGAGGTGGGCCTGCTCGGCGGCGTCCTCCTCGACCGCGCGATGCACGACACCGGCCAGCACCTCGGCCCTGGTCAGGGTCTCGCGGTGGGCGTCGAGCAGGAGCTTGCTGCGCGCCGCGGCGTCGTGCCGGGGCTTGCCGCCGATCACCCGCATATTGCCGAACACCCCGCCGGCCGCGATCGCGCCGAACACGCCACCGGACATCTCCAGGGCCCGCTCGGTGGCGAAGTGCGCCAGGTCGTGGGGGACGCGGTGCTTGCGGTCGTACCCGGGCAGCACCAACGACACGCCGTCGGCGCGATGCACGGTGACGACTGTCGATCCGGTGGGTCCGTGAACGAACACGACCTGCATAAGGTCATCCTCACACCGATACCGCCCGGAGGACAGCGACCAATGGTGATCGACATCCACCGGGTGGCCTAGATTGGCGGGCATGGTGAAGCAGTGTCCGCAGTGCGGACTCCCGGGTGTGCCACTGACGCGCGGGAAGCCGTCGCCGGCGGCGCTGGCCGCGAGTGAGGACGGCCGGCTGTCGCTCGGCGGCTGCCGGGTGGCACCAGGCCAGCCGAACTGGCGCTGCCCGTCCGATCACGAGTGGCGCGACGAGGACATGCCGGCGTGGAGCGCGGCGGTCGAGGAGGCGATCACCCCCTACCGCTGAGGCTCCCCCTCACCGGAGCGGCGCGGTGCCGACCGCCAGCAGATGCCCGCTGGCCGCGACGAGATCGGGCTCGGCACTGTAGACCCGCGCCACCTGCAACGCCGCCTCGAAGATCTTCTCGGCGTGCGGCCCGTGCTGCGCCGCCTCGGCCGCCGGCCACCCCGGCCCCTCGACACCGTGGATCACGACGTCCGCCAGCCCGGCCTCCCGGCACTCCGCGGTCAGCTCGGCGACCCGATGGAAATAGGCCTGAGTGAACCCGGTCGAGCCGTCGTTGACACCGTCAGTGAGGAGCCGCCGTGACTCCGCGACCATCCGCTCGTCGAACCGCGCGCTGGCCACGAAGTCGATCGGCCCCGCGAACCTGCTGATCACCGCGGCGGCGATCGGCCCGCCGGGCCGGGTGACCCGGATCGCCTCCCGGAGCGCCCGCACCCGATCACCGCGTTCCTGCAGGTGATAGAGGGGTCCGAGCAACAACGTGGCATCCTGCGAACCGTCCGCCTCGGGTAGTTCCCGCGCGTCCCCGACCACCGCGTCGATCGGCGGCTGGCCCTCCCGGGCCTGCTTCACGTGCAACGGCACCAGATCGACGAGCCGCACCTGATAACCGTCCGTGAGCAGCTCGCGGGCATAGGCCCCGGGCCCGCCGCCGACGTCGAGCACCCGCGCCGGCGCCGCGGGCAGCAGCTCGCGGAGCAGTTCGAGGGTCCGGATCCGCTCGAGCCGGCACTGCGGCCGCCGATCCAGCCGGGCCGCCTCGTCGTAGCGCTGCTCATAGAAGGTCACGATCTCACCGGTCACCTGGTCCATACCGGAATCCTCGTGCGCCCCGCCCCACCCGGCGACCGATTTTCACCCCGAAGATCAAGATCATGATGTCGTGCGTCCGCTGGTGTACAGACCGCCGCTCCCGCCGGGACCCTTCCGGTCTTTGCTGGCCGCTGGCGCGCCCAAAACGCAAACCCCTCCAGGGCGACGTCCGCCGCCGGTCCCGGCCACCCCAAACCCCACCCCCATGAGCGGCACCCCCGGGTGCCAGTTGGTGTGGCCCGGCTGGTCATGAGAGGTGCCTCCCACCCCCGAACACACCCCTGGCGACCAGCCGGTGTGCTCCGGCTGGTTGTGGGGGGTGTCTCGCGGCCCCGGACACACCGCTGGGGGCCAGCCGGACGGACGGGAGCGTGCCTGCCGTTCTGGCTGCGGGGCACGGCTGGTGGTGGCGGTTGTCTCGGGTCCGGGAGGCGGCTGTCAGCGCCAGCTGGGGCGAGGGCGTGCGCTGGGGTTCGGTTCGGGTGGTCGTGGGTTCGGCTGGTGCTGAGGGGTGTGTCGGGTGCTGGGAGGCACCCCTGAGAGGCAGCTGGGGTCCGGGGGTGCGGCGGCCGCGGTGGGCGCGGGGTGAAGGGGGTGCTGGGGGTGGGGGTCAGGCGGGCTGGGGGAGGGCCAGGCGGGCTTCGAGGTCGGCTTCGGCGGCTAGGAGGGTTCGGGGTGGGGTTGCGCCGAACGCGCCGCCGGGGCGGCGGTAGACCGGGCAGGGGATGACCTCGAAGGTCTTCTCGCCGGCGTGGATCCGGAGGAACCAGCGGTGGGCGGCGGCGTCCCGTTCCAGGCCGGTGATCTCGGCGAGCGGGATCCGGTAGGTGCGGGTGATCCAGTGCTGGGTGACCGCCTCGTCGTCGATCACCGTGCGCCAGCGGAAGCTCAGCAGCGGGAACGCGACCACGACCACGTAGAACAGCAGGGCGACCGCGGCCTTGCAGACCGTCGCGACGCTCAGCTCGTGGAGCAGGGTCACCAGGCCTGCGCCGACGGCGCCGGTCAGGGCCGCCACGATCAGCCCGGCGGCGAACAGCCACGGCACGTGCCGGTAGACCCGGGCTTCATTCATCGACATGCGCACATCCTGCCGCAGCCCCGCCGGCGCGGCGCCCCCGCCCACGCTCGCTGAGGAAAGCCACGAAGGGAAGGGCCCCCGCCCGCTAGGTGAGCGGGCGGGGGCCGGGGAGGAACGGGTCAGCGGACCAGGTGGTCGCCTCGGTAGGGGAGAGCGGGCCGGGCCGGGGCGCGGAGGCTGCCGTCCGGGTAGAAGCCGGTCTTGGTGCGGGCCAGGGTCAGGACCGCGTGGGCCGCGCCGTCGCCCAACTCGGACAACGCCTTGGCGTTCAGGTTGTTGATGTCGTCGCAGGCCTGGTGGTAGCAGGCGTCGTACGGCGCACCAGCGGTGCCGCCGTAGACAGCGGCCTGCTCCGGGGTCTTGACGCCCTCGGCGCCGCTGAACAGGCCACCGGCCGGGATGCCGGCGTCGATGAACGGGCCGTAGTCGCTGCGGCCGTCGAACGCGGTCGGGTCGGTGGCCAGGCCCTGCGCGGTGAAGTAGTTCGTGAACAGCGACTCGATCTGGTCGGAACCGGTCGGGCCGGACGTCCCGGTGGCCGAGCCGTCGCCGTCGTAGACGAAGCGGACGTAGTTCGGCGAGCCGACCATGTCGAAGTTCAGGTTGGCGAAGATGTGGGTCAGGTCGGTGTCGCTGAGGTTGGCCACGTAGTGGGTGGAACCGAGCAGCCCGCCCTCCTCGGCGCCCCAGAACGCGAAGCGCACCTGCTGCCGCGGCGTGATCTTCAGCTTGGCCAGCTGGACGGCGATCTCCAGGATGGTGGCCGAGCCGCTGCCGTTGTCGTTGATGCCCGGTCCGGGCACCACCGAGTCGAGGTGGGCGCCGACCACCAGGACGCGGTCCGGGTTGCCCGCGGGGCTGTCCGCGATGATGTTGCTGGTGGTGGCGTTCGGGTTGACCTCGGTGCTGGTCACCACCCGGAGCGTGACGTCGCCGGCCGACGCGGCGGCGTCGAGCGCGCTGCCGTCGGCGAACGACAGCCCGACCACCGGGATGGCGGCCGGCCCGCCGAGCGTGCCGTGGAACAGCTCGGTCCGGCCCTCCTGGCCCTCGTTGAAGATGATCGCCGCGTCGTACCCGGCGGCCGCCGCGTTCGCGGCCTTCACCGCGAAGTCGCAGCCACCACGCTGGATCAGCGCGATCTCCGGCGCGGTCGCCGACGCCGGGGTGAAGTCGGTCGCCGAGCAGCCGGCGGTGGAGCTGGGCGTGGCGGTCGGCGGCAGCACGTTGTCCAGCGCCGGCACCACCCGCCCGGTGATGTCACCGCTGGCCGAGTAGTCGTACGTGGTGGTCGCGTAGGCGGGTCCGGCCGGCGACACGCGGAGCAGCTGGGCGGGCGCGAGTTCCCGGTAGAACGCGAAGGTGAACTTCTGCTCCTTGACCTTGTACCCGGCGCTCTTCAGCACCCCGGTGACGTACGCGGCGCTGGCCGCGAAGCCCGGCGTGCCGGAGGCCCGGGTCCCGCCGTTCTGGGTGGCGATCCGCTGGAGCACACGTTCGTGTCCGAGGATGCCGGCGACGGTGACCGCGTCCCGCAACTTCTTGGTGCTGATCTCGTCCACCGCGGACGCCGGCTGCGGAGCCAGCGCCACGATCAGGGCGGCGACAAGGGGAACGGCGAGTGTGCGTGTACGCAACGAACTTCCTCCTCCGTGAGACCGGCGGGCCGGCCAGGACGAGGCGGCGCGCCGGGTGCGACGGCCGTGCGCCGCAGCCGGGGCACCGGCCGCCTGCCCACGACATCGAGGGTGATCAGCGTCCGCAGATTAACCGAGATGAATACGCTCGGGGAAGCATGGTCGTGTCACTCTGGGGAAAGTCGGATAGCGGAGGAAACACCATGTCTGAGGCGAACACCCCGCGTCCGCGCGGCGAGATCTTCGAGTACGCGGGAGCCACCGTCGAGCTCGTCGACGCGAACACCGTCCTGGCCGCGGCCCGGGTCAACCCGGTCGAGCTGGCCCGCCGAGGTGACTGGCCGGCCCCGGTGCAGCGCGTCGACGTGACGGTGTCGAGCGTGGACGTCACCAGAGGCGTGGACGTCACCGAGGGCGCGGACAGCACCGGAGGCGCGGGCGAGAAAGCGCACGTGTTCGTCGCGCGGATCCGGGCCGGCGCCGAGGAGATGACCACCGAGCGGATGCGCCGGATGGTGCTCGGCAACGACCCGATCGGCCTGCTGCTGTCCAAGCGGATCGCCGACGGGGACCCGATGGCCACCCGTTTCGTGGATGGCGTGGGGACGGCCGCTGCCGCGGCGTACAAGAAACTGGGTTTTGACCGGACCGCGAACCCGGCGGCGAACCGCGGATCGGGAGTCTTCGCGGACGCCGGGGTGGGTCTGGTGGCCGAGGTGGCCTACGAGGCGGACGGCGACGTGGTCCGGCTGCGGGCCGAGGTGCCGCGCGACGAGGTGACCGCGACCCACCTGCGGGCCTTCGTGACGCTGACCCTGCAGGCGGTGACCGAGCTGGCCGGTCCGGACGCGCTGCGCGGCAGACGGTACGTGTTCAGCCGGGAGGCCACCCCGGCGCCGGCCCCGGTCACCACCCAGCAGGTCACCCTGGACATGGTCGGCGGGCTCGCGGACGTGGTCGGCGAGCTGCGGCAGATCGCGGTGTCGTTCCGGCACCCGGAGGCGATGGCCCGCTGGGGCGCGCGCCGTCCGCAGGGCCTGCTGATGTACGGACCGCCCGGCACCGGCAAGACCATGCTCTCGCGCGCCCTGGCCAACGAGATCGGCGCCGACTTCCGGGAGATCCGCACCCCGGAGATCCTGGACAAGTGGCTCGGCGGCTCGGAGCGCAACATCAAGCAGATCTTCCGGGACGCCCGGCGCTACCGGGTGCCGACGCTGATGCTGTTCGACGAGTTCGACTCGATCGTGAGCTACGCCGGTGGCGGCGGGGACGCGGCCAGTCAGGCGCTCAACGCGGTCGCCGGGATCTTCAAGCAGGAGATGAACGACCTGATCGAGGCGAACCCGAACGTGATCGTGGTGGCCACCACGAACTTCCCGGAGCGGGTCGACGAATCACTGATCCGTTCCGGTCGCTTCGACATCAAGATCAGCGTGCCGAGGCCGGACGAGGTGAGCCGCACCGAGATCTTCCGGAAGATGATCCAGGGCCTGGTCGCGGCGCACGAGACCGAGGGGTTCCGGATGTTCGCCGACGATCTCGACCTGCCCGCGCTCGGCGTGGCCAGCACCGGGATGACCGGCGCGGACATCAAGGAGGTGCTGCGCCGGGTGCAGATGACCAAGGCGATGCAGGACGCCCGCACCGGCGGCCGGGCCGACCCGATCACCCAGGCCGAGCTGCTCGGCGCGGTCCGGGCGCTACGCGGCCGAGGATAAAGGGCGCTACGCGGCAGATGACAGAGCGGCGGGCGCGAACGGGTCGACCACGGGGCGGCCGAAGTGGTAGCCCTGCGCCCGCCGATACCCGAGCCGGTACAGCTCCGCGGCCTGCTCGGGCGTCTCCACGCCCTCGGCCACGGCGATCAGCCCGAGGCCGCCGGTCAGCTGGATCAGCGACGCGGCGATCACCGCGTGCCGGTCCGAAACGGTCACGTTCTCCACGAACGACTTGTCCACCTTGAGGATCTTCACCGGTACGGCCTGCAGGATGCCGAGCGACGAGTGCCCGGTCCCGAAGTCGTCGAGCGCGATCGCGATCCCGAGCGCGTTCAGCTCGTGCACCGCTCGCACCGCGACCCCGCCGCCGAACACCGCGGTCTCGGTGATCTCGACGACCAGGTGGTGCGGGTCCATCCCGGTCTCGGCGAGCACCGCCGCGACCGCGTCGACGAAGCCCGGCTCGGCCAGCTGCCGGGCCGACACGTTCACCCCGATGTGCTCGGGCGCGACGCCCCGGGCCTGCCAGGTGCGGTACTGCTCGCAGGCGGTGCGCAGGATCCACATGCCGAGCTCGATGATCAGGCCGTTGCGTTCGGCGACCGGGATGAACTCGACCGGGCTGACGAACCCGCGTTCCGGGTGCTGCCAGCGGATCAGGCTCTCCACCGCCTGCGGGGCGCCGCCGGGCAGCTCGACGATCGGCTGGTAGACCAGGTGGAGCTGGCCGGCGTCCATCCCGACCCGCAGGTCGGCGCCGAGCCGGGCCTCCTCGCCGGCCTGGGTGTCCAGCTCGAGGACGTACCAGCGGTGGTGCCGGCCACCGGCCGCCTTGGCGGCGTACATGGCCAGGTCGGCGCGGCGCAGCACCTCGACCGGGTCGATCAGGAAGTCCGCGTCGGCGATCCCGATGCTCGCGCCGACCAGCAGGTCCTGGCCGCCGACGTGGATCGGCAGGCGGATCACCGTGTGCAGGCGTTCGGCCAGCTCGTCGCAGGACTGCGTGGCGCAGCCCGGCAGCAGGACGGCGAACTCGTCGCCGCCCATCCGTGCCACCATGGCGCCGTCCGGCATCGCGTCGGACAGCCGGTGTGCGATCACCACGAGCAGGTCGTCGCCGACCGCGTGCCCGAACCGGTCGTTCACCGACTTGAACCCGTTCAGGTCGAGCAGCAGCACGTGCGGTGAGCCGGCCGCGAGCGCGGTGCTCAGGCTCCGCTCGAACCCGCGCCGGTTGGACAGCCCGGTCAGCTCGTCGTGCATGGCCAGGTCCTCGAGCTTGCCGGCCTGCCGCTGCACCTGCTTCACGAAACCCCAGTTGCGCGCGATCACCAGCAGGAACAGGGTGACCGCGCCGACGCCGATGCCGCCCCAGGCGATGTTGCCCGGGTCCTTGACGCCCTGCAGGAAGAGCAGGCCGGGCGCGAGCAGCGAGCACGCGGCCAGCACGGCGAGCCGGCGGCCGCCGATGCCGTACGGGTCGATCCCGGCGGCGGTCGGGCGCTGGCGCATGCTCGGGTGCAGCGCGGCGGCGCCCCAGCAGGCGTACGCGAGAAGGAACCCGGAGTCCACGAACCCGCCGGTGTACTCGGCGGTCGTCGACATCGTGGTGTAGAACAGGTCCCCGGTCAGCATCAGGATCGTGCCGATGCCCAGCAGCCGCAGGCTCGGGGTGCGGTTCTCCGGCCGGGTGAACATCCGGGCCACCGCGGCGGTGAGCATCACGTCGCACATCGGGTACCCGATGGTGACCATCCGCTCCAGGGCCGGGGTGCTGCTCTCGGCGAGGGTCGGCCCGACCACGAAGACCCAGTAGATCAGCCCGATCCCTGTGGAGATCACGGCCGCGTCGATCAGCCCGCCGCGGTCCCGGTCGCCGTTGCCGCGGCTGAGCCGGATCATGCCCGGGACCAGCAGGAACGGGTACGCGCACAGGTAGAGCAGGTCGGCCCAGGACGGGTACGGGTACTCGCCGAGGCGCAGCTCGGTCACGTCGTACGTGATGTCGCCGGAGACCAGCATCGCCATCCCGGCGGCGAACATCAGCCACGGGCCGCGGTGCTCCGGCCGGTTCCGCAGGATCCCTACGACCATCATCAGCACCGACGTGGTGCCGACCGTGTTGACGTAGATCTTGGTCGGCAGGGTGTCGTCGGGCAGCAGCGGGAAACACAGAGCGGCGACGGCCGCCAGCATCAGCCACCCCGCCCAGAGCTGCACCCGTCCGTTACGCACATCCTCCGATCGGCCCGCGCGCCGCCGGGTTGAGGCCGGGCCGGTTGTCAGGCGGGAGCGGCCCGGTCGACGATCGCCGCGGTGTCCGTTCCGGCGGGCAGGGTGCCGAACGTGTGACCCCAGTCCCCGCCCAGGCGGCTGGCGCAGAACGCGTCCGCGACCGGGGCCGGTGCGTGCCGGACCAGCAGGGAACCCTGCAGGACCAGGGCCATCCGCTCGACGAGCCGTCTCGCCCGTACCTCTAGATCTTGGTGATCCGCGAGGTGACCGCGCAGCTCGCGCACCGCATGGTCGAGGCGCCGATCGGCGCCCGCCGCGGCGTCGGTCTCGGCGAAGAACGCCGCCAGGCTCTCCGGCGACCGGGCCATCCCGCGCAGCACGTCGAGGGCCTGCACGTTCCCGGAACCTTCCCAGATCGAGTTGAGCGGGGCGTCGCGGTAGAGCCGGGGCAGGCCGGAGTCCTCGACGTAGCCGTTGCCGCCCAGGCACTCGAGGGCCTCACCGACCACGGCCGGCTGCCGCTTGCACACCCAGAACTTGCCGACCGGGATGGCCAGCCGGCGGAACGCCTGCTCACCCCGGTCGCCGCGGACCGCCCGGTCGAGCGACCCGGCCAGCCGCACGGCCAGCGCGGTCGCCGCCTCCGACTCGATGGCCAGGTCGGCGAGCACGTTGCGCATGGCCGGCTTGCCGATCAGCGGGCCGCCGAACGCGGACCGGTGCTTCGCGTGGTGGATCGCCTGGGACACCGCGGCGCGCATGCCGGACGCGGAACCGATCACGCAGTCCAGCCGGGTCGTCGACACCATCTCGAGGATCGTGCGGACGCCCTGGCCCTCGTCGCCGACCAGCCAGGCGACGGTGCCGTCGAACTCCGGCTCGCTGGAGGCGTTGCTGCGGTTGCCGAGCTTGTCCTTGAGCCGCTGGATGCGGAACACGTTGCGGGTGCCGTCCGGGAGGACCCGGGGGACCAGGAAGCAGGACAGGCCGCCCGGGGCCTGGGCGAGGACCAGGAACAGGTCGCACATCGGTGCGCTGGTGAACCACTTGTGGCCGGTGAGGCGCCATTGATTTTCTTTGAGAACCGCGGTCGTGGTGTTCGCCCGGACGTCCGAGCCGCCCTGCTTCTCCGTCATGCCCATGCCGGCGAGCAGGCCGCGCTTCCCCGCCGGGGTGCGCAGCCCCGGGTCGTAGGAGCGGCTGGTCAGCAGCGGCTCATAGATCGCTTGCAGAGCCGGGTTGTTCCGGAGGGCCGGGATCACCGCGTACGTCATCGAGATCGGGCAGCCGTGCCCGGCCTCCGGCTGGGTCCAGACGTAGAATCCGGCCGCGCGGGCCACGTGCGCGCCCGGCCGCGGGTCGGCCCACGCGGCGCCGGCCAGTCCCTCGGCCACCGCGACGTCCATCAGCCGGTGCCAGGACGGGTGGAACTCGACCTCGTCGGTGCGGTGGCCGTACCGGTCGTGGGTGAGCAGGCGTGGCTCGTGCCGGTTCGCCTCGTCAGCCCAGCGCCGGGTTTCCTCGCTGCCCGCGCGCAGGCCGAGTTTGTGCAGGTCCGCGGCGTACCAGTCGGCACCCTCGCGGGTCAGCGCCTCGGTGAGGGCGGCGTCGGCGGCGACGTCGTGGCCGACGAGCGGCGGCGGCTGATTGAACACCTCGTGGGTCACGTCCGCACCCTACTACTCGGTAACCGCAAACCTCGGGGCCCGGAATTGCCTACCGTGGTCTCGTGGCCCCCTTCCAGCAGTTCGTCGGCTGGTGGCGCGTACCCGGGCGGCTGCCGATGTTCGGCCTGGTGGTGCTGATCCTGGTGTGCACGTACCCGCCGCTCTGGATCATCACGCTGCGGGCGTTCGACAACCTGGAGCAGCGGGAGAACATCAGCGAGGCCGAGGAGCTGCGGGTCTCGCTCGGCGCGCAGCTGCAGCGGCTCAGCGACTTCGGGATGACCAACGCGATCTGGACCGGCTCCCGCGACGACATCCGCGCCGGGGACCAGGCGAGCTTCCGGGCGCACCTGCCGGCCGAGGTGCTCGGCCGGAACTACGGGATCACCGCGGTCGCCGGGGTCGATGCCGCGGGCCGGGTCCGGGTGGGTGGCAGCATCTCCGGTACGACCTACCAGCCGCTCCCGGCCGCCCTGCGGGACCCGGCGACGATGCTCGGGCTGTTCACCGCCGGGGCCGGCCCGGGTGACGCCAAGTGCGGCCTGACCAGCGCCACCGGCACCCCCACCGAGTTCTGCGGCTTCGTCTCCTACCCCGACCAGGGCGCCGGCGGCACGTCGGCCGGCGCGCTGCTGCTGTTCCGGGCGCTGGACGCGGCCGGGCTGGCCGAGCTCTCCGCGCAGACCGCCGACGTCCTGCGCCTGCGGGCCGCGCCGCGCGAGGGCCGGGACCACCCGTCGCTGCCCGGCCGGTGGGGCGAGATCGCGGTGCGCACCGCGGTGGCCGGCGACAAGGTGGCGGTGGACTGCACCATCGTCGGCGTGGACGGTGTGCCGATCACCCTCGAGGTGCTCGTCGACCGGCCGATCCGCGCCCTCGCCGAGCAGACCCTGCTGCTGATCGGGCTGATCCTGGTGTCCGCCATGGTGATCCTCAAACTGGCCGCCGAGTTCACCGTCCGCAACGGGATCGGCGTGCACGTCCGCCCGCTGCAGCGCGCCGTCGAGCGGATCATGAAGTCCCGGGACCTGGAGGTCCGGGTGCCGCCGTCGGAGAACCGGGACATCGGGGCACTCAGCGACTCGATCAACGACATGCTCGCGGCGCTGGAACGCGGGGAGCGTGAGCTGGCCGAGTCACAGGCGCGCCAGGGGCGGGAGCGGGCCGAGCAGCGCGCCGCCCAGGAGCAGGAGCGCGAGGAGACGCTGCGGCAGGCGCAATCCGATGCGGACCAGGTGATCGGGAGTGTGGCGGAGCAGCTCACCACCGCGGTGCGGGAGGTGGACGCGGTGCGGGCCTCGGTGCACGACATCAACGCCGGGGCGGCCACCGCGTACACCGCCACCGAGCAGATGGCCGAGCACGCCACCCACGCCGACACGGCGGCCGAGGCGCTCAGCGTCAGCCTGCCGGCGACCAGCGAGATGGTGAAGCTGATCGCGTCGATCGCCGGGGAGACCCGGATGCTGGCGCTGAACGCCACGATCGAGGCGGCCCGGGCCGGCGAGGCGGGTCAGGGGTTCGCGGTGGTCGCCGAGGAGGTGCGCAAGCTCGCCGACAACACCGCGGAGAGCACCGAGCGGATCACCGCCACGCTGGGCGCGCTCACCGCGTCGGCCACCGAGGTGTCCCTGGCCGTCGCCACCATGACCGACACGATCGAGAGTGTGCGGTCGGCGATCGGGCAGGTCCGTACGGTCGCCGACGGCCAGCAGCACACCATCAGCGGCCTGGTCGACCAGGTGCAGCACGCGATCGGCCAGATCGAGAACCTTCAGCAGGGCTGATTGTTGTTCACGCCCAGGCACGGGCTGTGCCCGATGGCGTCGTTGACCCGCTCGCTGATCTGCCGCAGTTGCTTGTACTGCGCCTGGGTGAGCGGGTCGATCAGCACCCGGCGGACGTCGGCGACGTGCCCGGGTGCGGTGGCCACCACCTTGTCCCAGCCGGCGTCGGTGAGCACGGCCAGGGTGTAGCGGCCGTCGGTCGGGTCGGGGATGCGGTAGAGCCAGCCCTTGGACTCCAGCCGGCGGGCGGTGTGCGAGAGCCGGGACAGCGAGCACGCGCTGAACTCGGCCAGGTCGCTCATCCTGGTCCGCCGGTCCGGCCGCATCGAGAGGCCGGCGAGCACCTGGTATTCGAAGAAGGAGACGCCGGCCTTGTGCTGCAGGTCGGCGTCGAGCGACGCCTGGAGCCGGGTGATCATCTTGATCATGGCGAGCCAGGTGGCCTGTTCGTCGGCCTCCAGCCAGCGCGGCTCCTCGGTGTTCATGAGGGAAACCTTAGCCTGCGCACCCCGCCGGGCCAGTGATCTGAACGACTTGAATCGTCAACCCATTCGACTTGACGCTTCAAGTCATGACGGCCTACCTTGAGTTGACGGTTCAAGTCCGACAGCTACGGGAGCAGTACCGATGAGCATTCTTCGTATCGACGCCAGCATCCTCGGCCCGAACTCCGCGAGCAGCGCGCTCGCCGACATCGCCGAGGCAGCCTGGCTCGAGACCGCGCCGGACGCCAAGTTCGTGCGCCGCCACATCGGCAACGAGCCGGTCCCGGCGACCGCGTGGCAGCTCGCCGTGTCGTCCGGCTACGTCGCCGAGGCCGACCGCCCCGACGCCATGAACGAGGCCGTGGCCCTGGCCCAGTCCCTCGCCGCCGAGCTGCGTGACGCCGACGGCGCCATCCTGGCCCTGCCGTTCTACAACTTCGGTGTCTCCCAGCACGTCAAGGCGTGGTTCGACCTGGCCATCGCCGGTGGCGAGCAGGGCGAGAAGCTGCTCGACGGCAAGCCGGTCATCGTGATCACCACCCGCGGCGGCGCGTACGGCCCGGGCACCCCGCGTGAGGGCTGGGACCACAACACCGACTTCCTGAAGCGCATCGTCGGCGACATCTGGGGCGCCGACCTCGTCGTGATCGAGCGCGAGTTCACCCTGGTCGGGGTCAACCCGGCGCTGGACGCGTTCACCGAGACCGCGACCGCCATGAAGGAGGCCGCGCACACCGCCGCCGCCGAGGCCGGCCGCACGCTCGCCGCTCGCTGACCTTCCTCACGGGCCGGCGGCTCATACCCGCGCATCACGGCGCGATTCGTGGGTATAAGCCGCCGATGCCACGTGAACGCGAGATCGCCCTCGGAGTACGGACGACAGCGGCGGCCGGCGCGGCGGTGGCGCTGCTCGTCCCGTTCGGCGGGCTCGCGGCGCTGGTCGCGGGCCGGGCCGACGAGCTGCACGGCCTCGACGCCCGGGTCACCGACCGGCTGCACGACCTGGCGCTGGGTCACCCGGACTGGGTCGACCCGATGGTCTGGTGGAGCCTGATCTTCCACCCGAACACCTGGCGGATCGCGGCCGTGGTGCTCGCCGTCTGGCTGTTCCGCCGCCGGGAGACCGCGCTCGCCTGGTGGGTGGCGGCGAGCGTGGCCGCCGGGGGAGCGCTCGGCGGCGTCCTCAAGCTGCTCTTCGGACGGCACCGGCCCGACCTGCTCGAGCCGGTCGCCCGGGCCACCGGGTACTCCTTCCCGTCCGGGCACGCGCTCACCAACGCGCTCGGCGCCGCGGTGTTGCTGCTGGTCCTGCTGCCCCGGGTGCGCGGGCGCGGGAAGCGGGCCGCGCTGTGGGTGGCGGCGGCCGGGATCCCGGTGGTCACGGCGTACACCCGGGTGGCGCTCGGGGTGCACTGGACCAGTGACGTGCTGGCCGGGCTGCTGCTCGGGGTGGCGGTGCCGGCGATCACCGTGGCCGTGTTCCAGGGCAGGCGTGTCCCGGATCGCTCGACGGGGTAGAAAGCGGCCGTGTCCACATTCGTCGTGCAAGCGTTCAAGCGGATCGTGCTGCCGGTCGCGGCGATCCTGGTCCTGATGATCGGGCTGGGACTGCTGCTCACCCACGTACTCCCGCACACCTGGCCGTTCACGGTCGAGGACGGTGTCAACCGGTCGTTCGAGGCCGGTCGGACCCACGTCCGTACCCAGATCTCCGCGGTCTTCAGCGGTGTCGGCAACACCTCGTCGGTGATCGCGATGACCGCGCTGATGGCGCTGGTGTTCCGCCTGACCCTGCACCGCTGGCGGGAATCGATCTTCCTGTGTCTCGCGGTGACCGCGCAGGCGCTGGTCTTCTTCTTCACCACCCTCGCGATCGACCGTCCGCGCCCGGACGTCGAGCGCCTCGACCCGTCCCCGCCGACCTCGAGCTTCCCGTCCGGGCACACCTCGGCGTCGTTCGCGCTCTACGTCGGACTCGCGATCGTGCTGGCCTCCCTCGCCCGCCCGAGCTGGCTGAAAGCCCTGTGCTGGCTGCTCGTGCTGATGCCGGTCGCGGTCGCGACGGCCCGGATGTACCGCGGCATGCACCACCCCAGCGACGTGATCTCCGCGTTCCTGAACGCGTCCCTGTGCCTGCTCGTGATGAGCCGCGCGGTGCTGTCCCCCCGCGAACCCTGGAAGATCTCTAAAGTGTCCTCATGGTCCCCTTCGACTTCCCGGGCGAACCGTCACCCCACGGGTACAGCAACGTCGTGACCATCGGCGCGGGCAGCCGCCTGGTCTGGACGTCAGGCCAGGTGGCAGCCGGCCCGGACGGCACGATCCCGACCGGCTGGGCCGAACAGACCCGCCAGGTGTTCCGCAACCTCGGCACCGCCCTGGAGTCCGCCGGCGCCACCTGGCCGGACGTGGTCAAACTGACCTTCTACGTGGTCGGCACCGACGAACTCCCCACCGTCCGCACCGTCCGCGACGAATTCGTCACCGTCACGTCCCCGCCCACCAGCACGCTGATCCGCGTCGCCGGCCTGGCCCGCCCCGAGTTTCTGATCGAGGTCGAGGCGGTCGCCGCTCTGTGACACCCCATTTTGTACGCATACCGAGCGCCCCGCCGCAGGCTACTAGCCACGCCCCGGGCTGATCCCGCGCCACGCCCGCCCTGCTCCCGGCCGCCCCGCGCCCCAGCTCGCTGGCTGGTTTCGCGATGCCCGCCGCACTCCCGGCCGCGGCGCGCCCCAGGCTTCGGCTGGTGCTGAGGGGTGCCTCCGCGGCGCGGAGGCACCCCTCAGCACCAGCCGGTCTCGCTCGCCCGTTCGCTTCCGGCCGGTGGGTGGCCGGGGGTGGCCGCCCAGCAGGGCGGGCGGTGGGTTGCGGTCCGCCGCGCCGACTGATGCCGCTGCGGCGCACGACCGTCCCGCAGCGTGGTCAGTCGTCCCGGTGCATCGTCGACCTCCCGCTCGGCTGGTGCCGGCGGTCCTCAAGGCGGGTGCATAAGGGCGCTGAGGGCCAGCCGGGGCCTGGAGTCGCGGACGGTCGATAGGGGAGGGAGCTGGGGGCGATCTCTTCCCGACGGGCGCGGCTCGGCGGGCTGTTCGTGGGGTCGGTGGGCCCACGGTTTGCCGCATCGTCTCCTGATGGTGCTTCGGCGCGCGCCGACGCTATCTGTCGGATCGAGGGGAGTGGAGGGCTGTCCCGTGGGCTGGCGGGAAGAGGACGGTGACCAGGGCGGCCAGGGCGAGGAGCAGCAGCGCCGCGGTGAAGGCGGCGGTCTGCCGCTCGGTGTCGACCTCGAGGGTGGAGGGATCCCAGGGCGGTTCCCAGGCCCGGGTCCAGGCCGGCCCCCGGAACGGATCCCAGGACGGCCAGCCGCGGAGCGCCGGCTGATCCGCGGTGCTGGTCGCGGACAGTTCGACCACCAGCTCGTCGCCGGCGGTCTGCGCGGAGAAGGTGCTGGTGGTCTGCGCGGCGACGGCGCTGGTGGTCCGTGTGTAGAGGTCGCCGGGGATCTGTGCGGAGAGGTCGCCGGGGGTCTGCGTGGAGAAGATGACGTAGGCGCGCTCGGCCGGGTCGCTGTAGTAGAGGTCCGAGGAGAGGGCCCGGACCTCCGCCGGTCGGCTGATGGTGGTCATGAACCAGGTGCTTCCCGTGGCGACGACGGCGAGCACCGCCGCGCCGGCCAGCAGCCAGCGGGCCGCGCGGGTCGCGCTGAACAGCAGCGCGACGGCCAGCGCGAAACCACCCGCGGTGAGCAGCCAATCCCGTAGTGGGGCGAGCGGCCCGTCGCCGCCCAGGATGTCCGCCGGCCAGCCGCGGCCGCCGCTGTCCGCGTCGACCAGCGAGGCGTCCAGGGTGAGAAGGGCGAGACCGCTGATCGCCCACTGTTGCGGCCGGGTCCAGGTCGTCTGACCGATGGCGTACGCCAGGAGCACCGCGACCGCGAGCGTCCCGCAGTACCGGAACGGCGCCCGCCCGAGCAGCAGCAGCCCGGCGACCAGCACCCCGGTGAGGGCCACCAGCCAGCGCGCCGCCCAGTTCTGTGTCCGCATCCCGGGCATTCTGCCTAAATCGGGCCGGGTGTGGCACCAGCCGATCAGCCGGAAGCGACGGCGAAACTGGCCGTCAGGCTCGGCACACTCGTGGAGGCGGCCGGGCTGACCGGAACCGACGGGCTGGCCGACGCCGACGCCGACGCCGACACCGACGCCGACACCGAGGGCGAGGGCGACGGGGAGGGCGAGGGGGACGTGGTGAACTGGATCGGGGACATCCCCGGCACCCCGCCCGGAATAGTCGTCGGGCCGGTCGAGACGGCCGCGGGCTCGGTGGTCTCCGGGTCGGGGTCCGGGCCGGTGGCGCGGTGGGCGGTGACCCCGCACCCGGCCGTGGCCAGCACGGCGCCGGCGACGGCGGCCAGGACGATCCGGCGATGTCTCATGCGGTGAGCCTTCCAGCGGGGGACGGCCTGTCAGGTCGGCCGGTGCGCGCCGGGGCTGAGACAACGCCCGGGTGCGGTGCGGGAGCATGGACGGATGACGAAGCTGAGTGGGCGGGAGATCGCCGAGCGGGCCCCGGACGGCTGGGTCTTCCTGCTGGGCGGGTTGCAGACGCGGCTGCGGACCGGTGACTTCGCGACCGGGCTGGCGCTGGTCACCGCGATCGGCGCGGCCGCCGAGGCGATGGATCACCACCCCGACCTCGACCTGCGGTACGGTCACGTCGACGTCCGCACCTGGAGTCACGACGTGGGGGCGGTGACCGTACGGGATCTGCGCCTCGCCCGTACCATCTCGGATCTGGCGGAAGAAGCCGGAGTGGCAGCGGACCGCACCGGGATCGCCCGCCTGGAGATGGGCCTGGACACACCGGCGGCCGCCGGGATCATCGGGTTCTGGGCGGCCGTGCTCGGTACGGAGCACCGGGACCACGACCGGGCCGACGAGGTGCGCGACCCGGCCGGGCTGGTGCCGGCGATCTGGTTCCAGCGGTCCGGGAGCGAGGAACCGCGGCAGCGCTGGCACCCGGACCTGTGGGTCGACCCGGCCGAGGTGCAGCCGCGGATCGACGCGGCGCTCGCGGCCGGCGGGACGCTGGTCAGTGACGCGGAGGCGCCGAGTTTCTGGGTGCTCGCCGACCCCGAGGGCAACCGGGTCTGCCTCTGCACCTGGCAGGACCGGGACTGAGCCGCGGCGGTCTCCGGACCGCGCCGGCCGTCAGCCATGACGTGCCGGCTCAGGAGGCGCTGGACCGCGCCAGTTCCGGCTCGGCGAGCCGGCCGCGGGCGTGCCGGCCGGTGACCTCCGCGACCCGGCGGCCCAGTGCCTCGGCGGTGCGCAGGTCGCTGGTGTGCGGCCCGAACTCGGGGCCCTGATCGTTGTTGGACTGCGCCATCGCACCGAGCCAGCTGCCGAGCCGGTTGATGTCGTCGATCGAGCCGGCCGACGTGTTCCAGCCGGAGAACGCGGCCAGACCGACCCAGACCATGCCGTGCTGGGCGGCGAACAGGGCGATCTCGGTGAGGGTGTTCAGCTTGTCGCCGCTCATCGAACCGCTGTTGGTGAAGCCTGCCGCGATCTTGTCGCGCCACCGCAGGTTGTCCGCCCAGCGGGCGCTGGTGGCCTCGACGAAGCCGCGGAACACCGAGCTCGCGCCGCTCATGTAGGTCGGCGACCCGAAGATGATCGCGTCCGCGGCGTCGAGGGTCAGCCACGTCTCGTCGGTCAGATCCGGGATGGAGATCAGGTCCACCTGGGTGCCGGCAACTTCCTGAGCACCGGCGGCGACCGCCTCGGCCTGCTTCGCCGTGTGCCCGTAGCCGCTGTGGAAGAGGACCGCGACTCGAACCTGCATGTGAACTCCCAGTTGATCTCTTTTGCAAAAGCTTTTGAGAATGCTTTCCGGAAAGAGACCCTAGCGAGTCGGGTCCGCCGCCGCAATCCCGTGGCGCGATCGGAGCGGCGGGGACACGTAGTGTCACCTTGTTAACGAATGGTTACGAATTGCCCGGGGCCTCGATGCCGGCCGAGGATTCATGACGGTCCAGTCCAGGGCGCTTATGGCGTACTGCCATAGACTGTGAGGGCGGAAGGGCCGAACGCCGGTCAGGCAAATCGCCTCTGCTGTGAATCACGCAGAGTGCGCAGCCGATGCTGATTCGGCAGTGTGGAAGGTGGGCGATGAAGCGCGATGAGGTCGACGACATCCTCGACGCCTGGCGCGTGGAGCTGCCCGACCTCCCCAGCGAGCCGTTGGAAATCGTGAAGCGGATCGCCCGGCTGTCCGGAGTTCTGGACGCGGCCACGGCCGACGAGTTGCAACTGCTCGGACTCACCCGCGCGGAGTACGACGTGCTGGCGACCCTGCGCCGTTCCGGGCCGCCGTTCCGGATGCGTCCCGGCACGCTGACCAGCTCTTTACTGCTCTCGTCCGGCGGGACCAGCAACGTCATCCGCCGACTCGCCGAGGCCGGTTACGTGGCCCGCCGCGCCGCCGAGCAGGATGGCCGCGGCGCGCTGGTGGAGCTCACCGACGAGGGCGTGCGGATCGCCGAGAAGGCGGTGCGGGCGGCGACCGGCGCCCAGGCCGCCGTCCTGGACCGGATTCCGGCCGAGGTCTCCGCGGTGCTGGTCCAGACTCTGCGGACCTCGCTCGACGCGATCCGGGGCGAGGCGCCCCGGCGGGCCCTGCGCTGACGCGACGCCGGTGCCGGGGCGGAACGTGATCGAGCCGGCGTCCCGTTCCCGGGGCGCCGGCTCGATGCCGTCATGACTCGATGTTGCGGTGAAGCGGGGCAGGTCGGAGGGCTGCCCCGCTTCACCTCACCGCTCAGGCCGCGACAGTGGCCTGAGCGACGACCGGGGTGACCGATCCCGCCGACAGGTGCCGTAGGTATGCCGGCAGGGTCAGGAACTCCGGGCACGTCCTCTCGGTGAGCAGCACCGTGAGCAGCGTCCGGGCCTGGCCGAAGCGCCGGGCGGCGTCCTCGTCCAGGGCGCCGGTCTCGCTGAGCACGGTCAGCTCCTCCCGCAACATCCGGGTGACCAGGGTGGCCGTGACCGGCACGCCGTAGTCGGTGGGGGTGCCCGTCGAGATCCACTGCCAGAGCTGGGTCCGGCAGATCTCGGCGGTGGCGGCGTCCTCCATCAGGCCGCCGAGCGCGACCGCGCCGCGCCCGTCCAGCCAGGAGGCGATGTAGCGGAGCGCGACGCTGACGTTGGTCCGCAGCGCCACCTCGCTGACCGTCACGCCGATCGACTTGATGTCGAGCAGCTCGGCCGCGCCGACCTTCACGTCGTCGCGCTTGCGCACGATCTGGTGCGGCTCGGCGCCGAGCCACTGGTCGAACACCTCACGGCACGTCTCGACCAGGCCCGGGTGCGCCACCCAGGAGCCGTCGAAGCCGTCGCCGACCTCACGACGCTTGTCCTGGCGCACCTGGTTGAGGGCCCGCTTCGCGGCGACCGGGTCCCGGCTGGGCACGACTGCGGCCATCCCGCCGATCGCGTGGGCGCCGCGCCGGTGGCACGTCTTGACCAGCAGCTCGGTGTAGGCCCGCATGAACGGCGCGGTCATGGTGACCTGGGACCGCTCGGGCAGGACCACGTCCGGCCGGTTCTTGATCATGCTGAACAGGTAGTCCCAGCGGCCGGCGTTGAGACCCGCCGAGTGCTCGCGCAGCTCGTACAGGATCTCGTCCATCTCGAACGCCGCGTTGATCGTCTCGATCAGGACGGTGGCCCGGATCGTGCCGCGCGGGATGCCGAGCAGGTCCTGGGCGAAGACGAAGACGTCGTTCCAGAGGCGGGCCTCCAGGTGCGACTCCAGCTTCGGCAGGTAGAAGTACGGCCCGCTGCCCCGGTCGATCTGCTTGCGCCCGCAGTGGAACAGGTACAGGCCGAAGTCGAACAGCGACGCGGAGACCGCGCGGCCGCCGATCCGCAGGTGACACTCCGGCAGGTGCCAGCCGCGCGGCCGGACCATGACGGTCGGCAGGTGCGCACCGACCTGGTAGAGCCGGCCGTCCGGCGCGGTGTAGCTGAGCCGGGAGTCCAGCGCGTCCTTCAGGTTGACCTGGCCGAGGATGACGTTCTCCCAGGTGGGGGACGTCGAGTCCTCGAAGTCGGCCATCCAGACCTTGGCGCCGGAGTTGAGCGCGTTGATGGTCATCTTGCGCTCGGGCGGGCCGGTGATCTCGACGCGCCGGTCGCGCAGGTCGGCGGCCGGCGCCGCGACCTGCCAGGACGTGTCGTCCCGGATGTGCTGAGTCGAGGGCAGGAAGTCCAGGTCGGTGGTGCGGGTGGCCCGGCGGCGCCGGCGGCGCTCCAGCAGCTGCACCCGGCGGGCGCCGAACTCGCGGTCCAGCGCCACCACGAACGCGATCGCCTCGGGGGTCAGAATCTCGGAGTATCGGTCTGCGGTGGTTCCGGTGATGGTGATTTCTTCGGCACCCATGATCAGATCTCCCTGCCCTACTCGTTAAATCAGAACTGCTCGGCCTCGGTGGAACCGGACAGGGCGGTGGTGGACGACTCGGGGTTCAGGGCGGTGGAGACGGCGTCGAAGTAGCCGGTGCCGACCTCGGCCTGGTGCTTGGTCGCGGTGTAGCCGTCGGACTCGGCCGCGAACTCGGCCTCCTGCAGCTTCACGTACGCGGTCATGCCGGTCTGGGCGTAGCCGCGGGCCAGCTCGTACATCGAGTGGTTCAGCGCGTGGAACCCGGCCAGGGTGACGAACTGGAACTTGTAGCCCATCGCGCCGAGCTCCTTCTGGAAGCGCGCGATGGTGTCGTCGTCCAGGTTCTTCTTCCAGTTGAACGACGGCGAGCAGTTGTACGAGAGCAGCTTGCCCGGGTGCTTGGCGTGCACGGCCTCGGCGAACTTGCGGGCGAAGTCGAGGTCCGGCTTCCCGGTCTCGACCCACAGCATGTCGGCGTAGTCGGCGTAGGCCACACCGCGGGCGATCGCGGCGTCGTCGCCCGGGTTGACCCGGAAGAAGCCCTCGGCGGTGCGCTCACCGGTCAGGAACGGCTGGTCGCGCTCGTCCACGTCGGTGGTGAGCAGGTCCGCCGCGAGGGCGTCGGTACGGGCGATGACCAGCGTCGGCACGCCGGCCACGTCGGCCGCGAGGCGGGCCGCGTTGAGCGTGCGGATGTGCTGCTGGGTCGGGATGAGCACCTTGCCGCCCAGGTGGCCGCACTTCTTCTCGCTGGCCAGCTGGTCCTCCCAGTGCACACCCGCGGCGCCGGCCGCGATCATGCCCTTCATCAGCTCGAACGCGTTGAGCGGCCCGCCGAAGCCGGCCTCCGCGTCGGCGACGATCGGGGCGAACCAGTCACGCTCGTACTTGCCGTTCGAGGTGTCGATCTGGTCGGCGCGGATCAGCGCGTTGTTGATCCGGCGGACCACCGCGGGCACCGAGTTCGCCGGGTAGAGCGACTGGTCCGGGTAGGTGTGGCCGGACAGGTTCGCGTCCGCCGCGACCTGCCAGCCGGACAGGTAGATCGCCTTCAGGCCGGCGCGCACCATCTGGGTCGCCTGGCCGCCGCTCAGCGCGCCGAGCGCGTTGATGTAGTCCTCGGTGTTGAGCAGCTCCCAGAGCTTCTCGGCGCCCCGCTCGGCGAGCGTGTGCCGCTCCTGGAGGGTTCCCCGCAGCTTCACGACGTCCTGCGCGGTGTAGTCGCGCTTCACGCCGGCCCATCGGGGGTCGCTGGCCCATGCCTGTGTGAGGTCCGCTGCGGTACCGCCGCCGGCAAAGTCAGTCATTGGAAAATCCCTTTCGTGCCCTGTCGCGTTCTTCCTCGTGGAAGAACTTCACTCTCAGGGATCGCACCAGCCCCTCAGAAGGGCTTTGTGAGAAGAAGAAACGCAGAAATTCCGTTAAGGTGAAACACGTGACCGCTTCACCTTCACCTGACTCCTCCGTCGACCTGGTGACCCTCGGCCAGCGTCTCCGGCACCTGCGACGCACCCGGGGCATGACCCTCGACCAGCTCAGCGAGGCGGTGGGCCGCGCGCCGTCCCAGCTCTCGCTGATCGAGAACGGGAAACGGGAGCCGAAACTCTCCGTCCTGCAGGCGATCGCCGCGGCACTGGGCGTACCCATGCAGGATCTTCTGCGACCGGAGGCGCCGAGCCGGCGCGCGGGCCTGGAGATCGAGTTGACCCACCTGCAGAAGAACGCCGCTTATGCCGCGCTCGGCCTGCCGGTGGTGAAGGGCGGCCGGCGGCTGCCGCCGGACGCCCTGGAGTCGCTGATCGGCCTGCACCGCGAGCTCAACCGGGTGCTCACCGAGCAGAGCGCCACCCCGGAGGTCGCCCGCCGCGCCAACGCGCAGCTGCGGGTGGAGATGCGGCAGCGCAACAACTACTTCGCCGAGATCGAGGAAGCCGCCAACAAGATCCTTCTATCGGTACGGCACACCACCGGGCCGCTCTCCCAGCGCGGGATCCTGGACGTCGCCGCACAGGTCGGGTTCTCCCTGCACTACGTGAACGACCTGCCCAGCTCGACCCGCTCGGTGACCGACCTGAAGAACCGCCGTATCTATCTGCCGCAGGTGGCGAGCGGGAAGGGCCACGACCCGCGGGGGGTGGTGCTGCAGACGCTCGGGCACTTCGTGCTGGGGCACAACGACCCGGCCGACTACGGCGACTTCCTGCGCCAGCGGGTCGAGGTCAACTACTTCGCGGCGGCGCTGCTGATGCCGGAGAGGTTCGCGGTCGACTTCCTCACCGAGGCGAAGGCCGACCGGGCCCTGGCGATCGACGACTTCCGCGACGCGTTCGGGGTGTCCTACGAGACCGCGGCCCACCGGTTCACCAACCTGGCCACTCAGCACTTCGGGATCCCGGTGCACTTCGCGCGGGTGCACGAGAGCGGGATCGTCTACAAGGCGTACGAGAACGACAACGTGCGCTTCCCGTCCGACGTGACCGGGGCGATCGAGGGCCAGCCGGTGTGCCGCAAGTGGGCGTCCCGGACGGTGTTCGAGGCCGAGGACCCGTATTCGTCGTTCTACCAGTTCACCGACACCACGGCCGGGACGTACTGGTGCACGGTGCACGTGGAGTCGACCCGGTCCGGCGAGTTCTCGGTGACGGTGGGGACGCCGTACGAGCACGCGCGGTGGTTCCGGGGTGGGGACACGGCCTCGCGTACCGTCTCGAACTGCCCGGACCCGGACTGCTGCCGGCGCCCGCCGAGCGATCTGGTGGGCCGGTGGTCCGGCAACGCGTGGCCCAGCGCCCGGGTGCACTCGCACCTGCTGGCCGCGCTGCCCCCGGGCACGTTCCCGGGTGTCGACAACCGCGACGTCTACGACTTCCTCGAGCGCCGCTCCTGACCGCCGGTGGCCCCGCCATACCGCCGGTCGGCAGGCCCGCGGCGCGCGTCGGGGCCCCGGCTGGTCCCCAGGGGTGCCTCCCGGCTCTCGAGGCACCCCTGGGAGCCAGCCGGCTTCCGGGAGGCGCGCTGCGGCCGTGCCGATCGGCGGTGTCGCGCTCGCCTCACGGGCGGGACTCGGCTCGTGGCCTACGGGCGAGCGCACGGTCATGCGTACCGAAAAAGGACGGTCGGGAGTGGGGTCGGCCGGGACCTTGGGGGAGGTTGAGGGATCGGCGTGTGCGGATACCCTAAAGAATCCTTAACACTGTTTACTGTTAAGTCGAATTAATTTACGTTGGTGAACACGTCGTCCCTCACTCTCACCCGAGGAGTACCTGATGAGACGCCGATTCACCCTGCCAGTCCTGACCGTCGGCGCGGTCGCCGGTTCGCTGTTCGTGGCCGCTACCCCGGCGTTCGCGCACGGCTACATCTCCTCCCCGCCCAGCCGTCAGGCCAACTGCGCCAGCGGCGCGGTCTCCGGCTGCGGCGACATCGTCTACGAGCCGCAGAGCGTCGAGGCGCCGAAGGGTTCGACACAGTGCAACGGCGGCGGCAGCCGTTTCACCGTGCTGAACGACAACGGCAAGAGCTGGCCGGCCGCGACGGTCGGTCAGTCGGTCACCTTCAACTGGGTGCTCACCGCCCGGCACTCGACCTCGACCTGGGAATACTTCATCGGCAACACCCAGCTGGCGTCGTTCAACGACGGCGGCGCGCAGCCCGGGGCGACCAAGTCGCACACGGTCAGCATGAAGGGCTTCACCGGCCGGCAGACCGTGCTGGCCCGGTGGAACATCGCCGACACGGTGAACGCGTTCTACTCCTGTGTGGACGTGAACATCGGCGGCGGTGGGTCGACCCCGACACCCACCCCGACGGTGAGCCCCACGGTGAGCCCCACCCCGACGCCGACCCCGACGGTGACGGCGAGCCCCACGCCGACGCCGACCTCGGGCACCACCACCTGGGCGGCGGGGGTCGCCTACAAGGTGGGCGACAAGGTCACCTACGCCGGTAGGTCGTACCAGTGCCGGCAGCCGCACACCGCGCTCAACGGCTGGGAGCCGCCGAACGTCCCGGCCCTGTGGACCGCGCTGTAAGCGATGTCCGCGACGAAGAGGAAACCGAGCGGCCCGGTTCGCCGGGCCGCCTCGGCCGTGATCATTCTGTTGATGACCGGATGCGGCAGCCCGGAGAGCCCCCCGGCGACGCCGATCAACGACGTCGACGTGATGTTCCTCCAGATGGGTCTGGCGCAGATCGCCGAGGGCGACAAGGTCCTCACTCTGGCGGAGCAGCGCGCCGCGAACCCCGCACTCCGCGCGATCGCCACCGAGCTGCGCGGCCAGTGGCACAGCGAGAGCGGCACCATGGAACGCTGGCTGCTGGGCTGGTCGAAACCGGTCACCGTCGATCCGTCGGCCGAGGCTCATGCCGGTCACGGCGACCTGCACGCGCTGCGGGACGCGGACTTCGGTGAGCTGGCCGCGGCGCAGGGCGCCGGCTTCGACCGGACGGCGGTGAGCCTGCTGCTCGGCACCCTGCACAACGGCATGGAGACCCTGCTGATGGAGTCGTCGGGCGGCGCCTACCCACCGGCGAAGGACCTGGCCACCCGGATGACCGTCACCCGGCAGGCCCAGATCCAGCGGCTGCTGAAAATCGCTGCCGCCGGAGGCTGACCGGACGGTACGGTCCCCGGCATGCCTGAGTTGATCGTGCCCACCGCCCGGCTGCGGGACAGCTGGCTGGAGTCCCGCGACGAGTTCGGAAGGGACACCCACCAGGACGGCACCGGCGTGCGCCTCGGCCCCGACCCGGACACCCCGGCCGGGTTCGCCGCGTGGGTGGACGGCCTGCTCGCCCTGGCGGACCCGGAACGGCCGGTGCCGGAGGGATGGGTGCACTGCACGTTCCGCTGGATCGTCGAGGGGGACCGCTACCTCGGGGCGATCGCGCTGCGGCACGAGCTGACCGACTTCCTGCTGGACGCGGGCGGGCACATCGGCTACAGCGTCCGTCCGTCGGCCCGCCGCCGGGGCCTGGCCTCGTGGGCGCTGGGCGAGATGCTCGTCGAGGCGCGGAACCGGGGCCTGGACCGCGTGCTGATCACCTGCAACGTGGCCAACGTGGCGTCGGCGCGGACCATCGAGGGCGGCGGCGGGGTCCTCGAGGACATCCGGGAGACCGAGATCGGCACGATCAAGCGTTACTGGGTACGGGTCAGCGCGTTCTCCGGCAGCGAGCCCAGCGCCTCCTGAAGCGCGCGCACCAGGGCGACCGCGAGCGGGGCCGGACGCCGGCGGGGCAGCGCCACCCCGACGTACCGGCACGGGCCGGGCCCGGCCAGGGGCACCGCGACCAGGCCGGCCGGGTCGGTGGTCAGCGCGACCTCCGGGATCATGCTGACGCCCACCCCGGCCCGCACCAGCGACTGCGCGAACTGGTAGTCCGTGCCCCGGCAGGCGACCCGCACCTCGAAACCGCCGAGGGCCGCGTAGTGGTCGAGCAGGTCGCTCTGCCCGACGCAGCCCTGCACCCAGCGCTCGGCGGCCAGGTCGGCGAGGGCCAGCTCGGACCGCCCGGCGAGCGGGTGACCGGCCGGCAGCACGATCCACATCGGGTCCTCGAGCACCGGGGTCCAGGACAGCCCGGACCGGTCCCCGTCGGCGATCGGCGGCGGGCCGTTGAAGTGGTACGCCAGCGCCAGATCGGCGGCACCCGATCGGAGCAGCGGCAGGCTGTCCTCCGGCTCGCTCTCGATCACGGTCAGCTCGACGGCCGGGTGCGCCGCGGTGAACCGGGTCAGCGCGGCCGGCAACAACCGCTGCCCGCCGCTGGTGAACGTGGCCACGGTGAGCCGCTCGACGCGCACGCTGGCCAGCCGGTCGATCTCCCGCTGCGCGGTGAGCAGCTCGGCGGTGATCGCCTCGGCGGCGTCGATCAGGACCAGGCCGGCCTGGGTCAGCTCGACCCCGCGGGTGCTGCGCCGCACCACCGGGGTGCCGAGGGTGCGTTCCAGCGCGCTGATCTGCTGGGACACCGCGGACGGGGTGAGCCGCAGCTCGGCGGCGGCGCGGTTGAAGCTGCCCTGCCGGGCGACCTCGGCGAGGACCTGGAGCCGCCGGGAATCGATCATCAGCTTGATCCTCTATTAAGAAACGCTTACGACGGCATCAGCAGGTCAGCACTACCGCTTACTACCGTACGCGGGAAGTCTGAAGGGGTGAATCGTCGTGCCTGGCTCCTCTTCGTTCTCGTCTCGGTGTTGTGGGGCATCCCGTATTTCCTGATCAAGGTGGCCCTCGTCGACCTGTCGCCGATGGTCGTCGTCGCCGGGCGCTGTGCCATCGCCGCCGCGGTGCTGCTGCCGATCGCCGCGCTGCGCGGCTCCCTGGACGCGCTCCGGGGCCGGCTGCGGACGGTGCTGGCGCTCGCCGCGGTGCACGTGATCGGGCCGTTCCTGCTGATCGCGTACGGCGAGACGCACATCAGCTCGTCGCTGACCGGCATCCTGATCGCGATCGAGCCGGTGGTCATCGCGCTGCTGATGTCGCGCTCCGAGCCGATCACCGGGCTGCGGACGGCAGGCCTGGTCACCGGGTTCGCCGGGGTGGTGGTGCTGGTCGGGCTGGACGTGTCCGGCGACCGCTGGGGGCTGCTCGGCGCGGCCATGGTGCTGCTCGCGGCGCTCAGTTACGCGTTCGCCACCAAGCTGGTCCAGCAGCATCTCGCGGACGTCCCGCCGGACGCGCTGACCGCCGGCACCACCACGATCAGCACCCTGGTGCTGGTCCCGTTCGCGCTGTTCCGGCTGCCGGCCGTGCCCGGCGACGTCGGCGCGAACGCCTGGCTGGCGCTGGCCGGGCTCGGCCTGCTCTGCACGGCCCTGGCGATGCTGGCGTTCTACCAGCTGATCGCGCTGGCCGGCTCGAACCGGGCCGGTCTGGTCACCTACGCGAACCCGGTGGTCGCGGCGCTGCTCGGGGTGGCGCTGCTGCACGAGTCGATCGGCGCCGGCACGGTCGCCGGCTTCCTGTTGATCGTGGCCGGCTGCTGGCTGTCCACCCGGCCAGTCCGGACAAATGCTGACATTATGGTGAGTACGGGTTAGTATTTCCGCCCTGATCCGACGATGCCCGGTTCCCCGCACAGTGGGGGAGCCGGGCATCGATGCCGTGCCAGGGGTCTTTCACAGGTTCCGCACAGCACGGGTCGACCGTCGTCACAGGATCATTGCGGAATCTTTGCGAAGTCTTCAAGATCACGGGGTGGGGAGAGGAGCGACATGTTGTTGATGTGCGGTGGCCGGCGTGTCCAGTGACCGGCCGATCTTCGTGGTCGGATGTCCGCGCTCCGGCACCACGATGCTGCAGCTCATGCTGCACGCGCATCCACGGATCGCGCTGCCGCCGGAGACCCGGTTCCTGCTCGAGGCGTACACCGAGCGCAGGACGTTCGGCGACCTGAACGACGCCGCGAACCGCCGGGCGCTCGGCGCGTTCATCAGCGAGTCCCATCAGTTCGAGGACCTGGGCCTGGACCGCGAGCAGGCGGTCGAGGCGGTGGTCGCCGCGCCGCCCACGCTGGGCTCGGCGATCGGCACGGTGTTCAAGATGTACTCGGAACGGTTCGGCAAGCCCCGCTGGGGCGACAAGCGCCCGCTCTACCTGCGGCACCTGCCGGCCATTCTGCGGCTCTTCCCGGACGCGCAGATCATCAACATCATGCGCGACGGCCGGGACTGCGTGGCCTCCCTCAAGGAGACCCCGTGGAGCGGCAACGAGTTCGACAAGCTGATCGGGTACTGGACCCAGTCCGCCGACGCCTCGCTGCTCGCCACCCGCCGCTACCCGAAGGACGTCTATCACCAGGTCCGCTACGAGGACCTGGTCGCCGACCCGGAACCGCACCTGCGCGGCATCTGCGACTTCCTCGAGGAGGACTTCGACCCGGCGATGACCAAGCCGTCCCAGCTGGCCTCGGTCGCCGTCCCGGAGTACAAGACCTGGCACAAGCTGACCCACCAGGACGTCACCACCGAGCGGGTGCAGAGCTGGCGTTCCCGGCTCACCGAGGACGAGGTGCGCCAGTGCGAGGCCGAGTTCGGCGACCGGCTGACCTACTTCGGCTACCAGCCGTCGACGCCGGTGCCGCGCAGCGCCCGGATGCGGATCGGCGCGCGGCTGATCCGGCACCGGCTGCATCCGGCCCGGGCGGCGGCCCGCCAGATCGTCTCGCAGATGCGCCCGGCCGACCCGGAGCCGTCGGTGGCGGCGTTGCTGACCAGCCGCCAGCGGATCGCCTCAAGATCAAATTCTTGACGATCATGTCGTGCGTCCGCTGTGGTGCGGATCGTCGCTCCCGCCGGGACCCCTGCGGGCTTCGCTGGCCGCTGGCGCGTCCAGAACGCGAAGCCCTCCGGGGCGACGTCCGCGGGTGGTCCCGGAAACCCTGTGTGTGAACTTTCGGTGCGCAGCGCGCCGAAAGTCCCCACACAGCGGCCGAAGCCGTTGTGTGTGTGAAGTGGGGGTGCGGAGCGCGCCGAAAGTCCCCACGCAGCGCCCGAAGCCGTTGGGTGTGTGAAGTTGGGGTGCGGAGCGCGCCGAAAGTTCACACGCACGACTGGGGGTCAGCTGACCAGGCGGCGTTCCCAGACCCAGGCGGCGATCTCGACCCGGTTCCGGGTGCCGAGCTTGGCGTGCACGCTGCCCAGGTGGGTCTTCACGGTGCCGACCGAGATGAACAGCTCGGCGGCGATCTCCGCGTTGGTCCGTCCCCGCGCGATCAGCCGCACCACGTCCAGCTCGCGCGGGGAGAGCCCGCCGTCGTCGCCCTGCGGCACCGGGTGCGACAGGTGCTCCAGCAGTCGCACGGTGATCGACGGGCTGATCAGCGCGTCACCGGACATCGCCGCCCGCACCGCCTCGACCAGCAGCGCCGGCCCGGAGTCCTTGAGCAGGAAACCGGCCGCGCCGTTGCGCAGCGCCTGGTGCACGTACTCGTCCAGGTCGAAGGTGGTGACCATGACGACCTTGATCGGGTCGGCCACGCCCGGCCCGGCGAGCAGCCGCAGCGCCTGCAGGCCGTCCATCCGCGGCATCCGGATGTCGAAGAGCGCCACGTCCGGCCGCAGCCGCCGGGCCATCTCGACCGCCTCGACGCCGTCGGCCGCCTCGCCGACCACCTCCATGTCCGGCTGCGCACCGATGATCATGCCGAATCCGGTCCGGACCAGCGCTTGATCATCAGCGACGAGTACGCGTATCAACGATCACTCCAGGAAGAGGGGCTCACAGGGGGAACACCGCGTCGACGACCCAGCCGCCGTCGACGCCCGGCCCGGACACGATCTGCCCGCCCGCCGCGCGGACCCGCTCGGTCAGGCCGACCAGACCGTACCCCGGCCGGTCGAGGGAGGGGCGTGGCGCCGGGCCGTCGTTCGCCACCCGGATCAGCAGCTGGTCGGTGGCCCGCCGCACCCAGACGTCCACCGCGTTCGCCTGCGGCGCGTGCTGCCGCACGTTGGTCAGCGCCTCCATCACCACCCGGTACGCCGACGTGGACACCTCGACCGGCAGCCCGTACGGGTCGCCCTCCAGGTGCAGCCGGGCCGGCGGGCCACCGGCCGCGGTGAACTGCTCGGCGAGCGGGGCCAGCTCGGGCACCCCGGCGACCGGGGCGAGCGGCGCGTCCGGTTTCGACTCCGGGTCGCGCAGCACACCCACCATCCGGCGCATCGAGGCCATCGTCTCGGTGCCGGCCTGTTCGATCTGTTCGAGGGCGAGCATCACCCGCTGCGGGTCCTGCTCGGCGATGAACCGGGCGCCCTGTGCCTGCACCACGATGCCGGTGACGTGGTGGGCGATGAAGTCGTGCAGGTCGCGGGCGAACTCGGCGCGCTGCTCCGACCGTACCGAATCCAGGGCCCGCTGCCGGTTGCCGGCCATCGTCCGCAAGGCGACGCCGACCCCGATGGCGCCGGCCGCGCCGAGCGCCTGGATCAGGCAGAACGTGGCGTAGATGGCGCTGTCACCGGCCCGCAGCGGCATCACGCTGACCGCCGCACCGGTGATCACCAGCGCGAGCACGGCCGGGCCGGTCCGGACGTGGCGGGTCACCACGGCGAGCACCACCAGCAGCGCGGCCGACTCGGCCAGCCCCCACAGCCCCTCGTACGGGTCGGCGACCCAGATCAGCGCGGTGACGAGCAGCGAGGCGGTGGAGACCACGATCGCGGCGGCCGGCAGCAACCGCGACCCGGGCCGGTAGTGCGGCAGCCAGACCGCGGCGGCCGCCATCGCGAGCAGCACCTGGACGCCGAGGAGCGGGCTCTGTGCCATGCCGGCGCTGACGTCGATCAGGCCGAGCAACGCCATCGCGCCCAGCCCGGCGACCTGCATCGCGCCTACGAGAATGCGGTTCATCGTCACCCAGAGTAGGTGGCCGGGAGGGGTGGACCATCGGCCGAAAGGCAGATCCGTGGCCGCCGGGACCCTGCCCGCGAGCCGATGTGCGCCCGGACGGGATCGATCAGGATCGTCCCGTCCGGTTCACAGCTTTCTTGGAGCATTCATGCAGACGCATTCCGCACCCCCGACCGGCCGGGACGCCCTGGCGGCGGTCGCGGCCGTCGACCTGGTGAAGGTGTACGGCGCCGGCGACACCGCGGTCCGCGCCCTGGACGGGGTGACGGTCGGCTTCGAGCGCGCCCGGTTCACCGCCATCATGGGCCCGTCCGGGTCCGGCAAGTCCACCCTGATGCACTGCCTGGCCGGGCTGGACACCGCGACCTCCGGTCAGGTGCTGCTCGGCGGCAGCGACCTGACCAAGCAGTCCGACAAGGTGCTCACCAAGGTGCGCCGGGAGCGGATCGGCTTCGTCTTCCAGTCGTTCAACCTGCTCCCGCAGCTCACCGCGGAACGCAACATCACCCTGCCGCTCGACCTCGGCGGCCGCAAGCCGGACGCCGAGCTGCTGGACCGGCTGGTCACCACGCTCGGGCTGGGCGGCCGGCTCGGCCACCTGCCCAGCGAGCTCTCCGGCGGCCAGCAGCAGCGGGTCGCGCTGGCCCGGGCCCTGGTGTCGCGGCCCGAGGTGCTCTTCGCCGACGAGCCGACCGGCAACCTGGACTCCCGGTCCGGCGCCGAGGTGCTCGGCCTGCTGCGCACCTCGGCCCGGGAGCTGGGCCAGACCGTGGTGATGGTGACCCACGACGCCGGCGCGGCCGCGTACGCCGACCGGGTCGTGCTGCTCGCCGACGGGCAGCTGGCCGGCGAGATCCACCAGCCGTCGATCGCCTCGGTGACCGACGCCCTGCAGTCGCTGGCGGCCGCCCGGTGAACACGGTCCTGCGTACCCAGCTCGCCGGCGTCTCCCGGCGCCCGGCCCGGATGCTGCTGACCGGCCTGGCCGTCCTGGTCGCCTCGTTCGTCGTCTACGCCACCGTGCTGGCCCAGCAGATCACCGAGCGCAGTGTGCTCGACGGGCTCAGCGGCACCCCGGCGGCCGTCGACCTGGTGGTCCGCGAGGGGACCATCACCGCCAAGGACCTCGCCGCGGTCACCGCGGTGCCGGGCGTCTCCCGCACCTCGGCCCTGGCCCAGATCGGCGTCCAGTACGGCGGGCAGTACCTGAACGTCACCGCGGATCCGGGCAGCGGGCCACTCTCGCTGGTCACGGTCACGTCGGGGCGGTACCCGAGCGCGGCCGACGAGATCGCGGTGACCCCCCGGACCGTGCAGCTGCTCGGCCTGAACGTCGGCTCCACCGCCGCGGTCGACCCGGGGAGCGAGACCGGGAAGCCCGGGAAGAAGGTCACCCTCAGGGTGGTCGGTGTGGTCGCGCCGCCGCAGGACTTCGGCTACGACACGTACGCGCCGAGCGCCACCGTCTTCGCGCTCAGCGGTCAGCCGTACATCCAGCAGATCGACATCGACCTGGACGCCGGCGCGGACGGTGACCAGGCACGGACCCGGATCGACCAGATCTTCGCGCCGGTGAAGGCCGACGAGCGACCGCACGTGGCCACGGGGGCCGACGTGCGGCTCGAGGAGGCGCGGTCCTCCGCCGACCAGATCGACCAGGTGTTCGCCGTGGTCGCGATGTTCGTCGCGATCGCCGTCGCGGCGGCCGGCCTGATCGCCGCCAGCACGTTCCGGATCGTCTTCGCCCAGCGGATGCGCCAGCTGGCCCTGCTCCGCGCGGTCGGCGCCGGCCGGGGTGCGATGTTCCGTGCGCTGGCCACCGAGGGCGCGCTGACCGGACTGGTCACCGGCACGGTCGGGGTGCTCGCCGCCCTCGCCGCCGGGCAGCTGGTCCCGCTGGCGCTGCGCGGGCTCGGCTGGAAGGTGCTGTCGCCGGGCGTGCCGGTGCTCCCGGCGCTCGGCACCGTCCTGCTGGCCGTGGTGATGACCGTGCTGTCGGTGCTCGCCCCGGCGGTCTCCGCGTCCCGGGTCGCACCCCTGGAGGCGTTGCGGGCCGCGGCCGGCACCGGCGCGCGGACCGGGATCGGCGCGCTGCGCTGGGTCGCCGGGCTGCTGCCGCTGGCCGCCGCGCTGCTGCTGGCCGGGTACGTCTACACCAACCTGCCCGGCCCGGACGAGCAGAACTACGACGCGCAGACGATGCTGCTGGCCGTGGTCGCCTCCGGCGCGCTGGCGTTCGTCGCCCTGATCGCGCTCGGCCCGGTGCTGGTCCGGCCGGTCCTGGCGGTCTTCGGCTGGCCGCTGCGCCGGCTCGGCCCGGTCGGCCGGCTGGCGATCGGCGGGGTGGGTGGCAGTGCCCGCCGGGCCGCGGCGGTGTCGGTGGTGGTCGCGCTGGGTGTGACGCTGGTGGCCGGTGTGCTGGTCGGCGGCGCCTCGATCCGGGTGCTCGGCGACCGGGAGCTGGCCGCGTCCGCCCCGGCCGACTTCGAGCTGACCGGCGGTCAGGGCAGCACCCTGCCGGCCGGCTTCCTGGACCGGGCGAAGGCCGCGAAGGAGCTGACCCGGGTCACGCCGTACCGGCGGATCGAGGCGAAGATCCCGGACTTCGACGGGGTGCCGGTGACCGATCTGGACATGGCCGCTCTGCCCCGGCTGGTCGATCTGGACTTCCGGACCGGCTCGCTGGCCGACCTCGGCCCGGGCAAGGTGGTGGTCGCCGGCTGGATCTCGGAGATGGCCGGCCTCGGCGTCGGTGACACCGTCCAGGTGGACAACAAGGGCAAGAAGGTCACGCTCACCGTGGCCGCGGTGCTCGGCGACGACGGGCCGCTGCACAGCGGGTTGCTGGTCACCCCGGCCGACCTGACCGCGTTGGGGGCCGGCACCGCGTACTCCGGTCTGCTCGCCGACGCGGCGACCGACGGGGACACCGGGCGTACCGAGGGGCTGCGGGCGATGCGCGCGGTCGGTGGCGGGCAGTCCGACTACACCGTGGACGTGCTGGCCGACCAGCGTGACCAGGTCGCCTCGTCGCTGACCGCGTTGCTCGGCATCGCGCTCGGGCTGATCGGCCTGACCGTGCTGATCGCCGTGGTCGGGGTGGGCGCCACCACCGCCCTGTCGGTGGTCGAGCGGGTCCGCGAGTCGGGGCTGCTCCGGGCGATCGGGATGTCCCGCGGTGGCCTGCGCGCCATGCTCACCGCCGAGTCCGCCCTGTACGGCGTGATCGGCGCGGTGCTCGGCCTGCTGCTCGGCGTCCCGTACGCCTGGTTGGCCCTGCAGGCGATCGGCGTGAACGCGCCGCTCGCGGTGCCGGTGTGGCAGCTGGCCGCGGCGTTCCTGATCCTGGTCGGACTGACCGCCCTGGCCGGTGTCCTGCCGGCCCGGCGGGCGGCCCGGGTCAGCCCGGTGACGGCACTGGGCACCGAGTGACAAACCCGGACCCCGCCGCGCGGCGGGGTCCGGTACATTCACCGCCGCAAGATTCTTTGAACATGCGGGGGCGTGGATGAAACGGCGTGCAACGATCGGGATCGGCGCGGCGGTGGCGGTCCTCGCCGCCGCCGGTGGGGTCGCGGCGCTGACCCTGCCGTCCGGCCCGGCCACCGGCAGCAGCTCCGGCGAGGACGTCACGATCGCCGCCGGCAGCATCCCGCCGGACCCGGCCGCGACGCCACCCGACGTGCACGCCGAGATCGACTCGCTGGACCTGGCCGCGTCCGGCGGCGCCGCCGAGCTGCCGCAGCGCTCCACCCGCCGGTTCAGCATGGTCAGCGTGTCCTGGGACGACCCGGCCGACGCGCCGCAGGGCCGGATCGAGGTCCGCGCCCGCAGTGCCAAGAGCGGGAAGTGGTCCGGCTGGCAGGCCCTCGGCGTGGCCGAGGCGGCCGCGGACCGGCCGGACGAGGCGGCCCGCGCCCACGGCGCCACCGATCCGATCTGGACCGGCCGCTCCGACGGGGTGGCCGCCCGGATCGCCGGCGGTCGCCTCCCGGCCGCCCTCAAGGTCAACCTGATCGACCCGGACGCCCGCAGCGGCGGTCAGGGCGGCGGCGCAGAGGACCCGAGCGCGTCGCCGAGCGCGCCGGAGCCGTCGGACCCGGTGGAGGAGGAGAGCCCGGAGCCGACCAATCCGCCGGTCTCCGAGCTGCCCACCGCACCGACCACCGCGCCGGTGCCGAGCGACACCCCGGACGCACCGCAGACCACCCAGCCGGTGACCACCACGCCGTCGGCGGTGCCGTCGGTCACCACGAAGCCTCCGACCAGCAGCACCACCGCGCCGTCGACCGTGCCGACCTCCGCGGTCCCGGTGCCGACCTCCACGGTCCCGGTCAAGGCGCAGCTGCCGCCGTACGTCTCCCGGGCCGGCTGGAAGGCGAACGAGGCCCTGGTCACCTACGCCATGGACGTGGCCAGCCAGGCGAAGCTGGTCTGGGTGCACCACACCGGTTTCGGCAACTCCTACACCTGTGCCGACTCGGCGTCGGTGATCCGCGGCATCCAGGTCAACGACATCAAGGTCAAGGAGCTGTCCGACCTGGGGTACAACTTCGTGGTCGACCAGTGCGGCACGCTCTTCGAGGGTCGCAAGGGCGGTGTCACCAAGGCGGTGATCGGCGCGCACGCGGTCGGGTTCAACACCGGCTCGATCGGGATCGCGCTGCTCGGCGACTACACCACGGCCAAGCCCAGCACCGCGGCGCTGACCACGATCGCGCAGGTCGCGGCGGCCCGGCTGGGGGCGTACGGCTACAACCCGGCCAGCACCACGACGATGACCGAGGGTGTCGACGGCCGGATCTGGCCGGCCGGTACGAGCGTCACGTTCCCGCGGATCGCCGGTCACCAGGACGGCCAGAAGGCCTGGACCGATCAGAAGGCCGGCAAGTGGGGCTACCTGACCGAGTGCCCCGGCGTGAACCTCTCCCCGCAGCTGGACACCATCCGGATCCTCTCGCAGCGGATGATCACCGGGCTGACCGCGACCTCGCTGGCCGGCGGGATCTCGGTGGGCGGCGTCTTCTACGTCCGCACCGCCGCGACGATCAACTGGTCGGTCGCCACGGCGTCCGCGTCGATCGCGACGTTCGAGGTGCTGCGGGACGGCAAGGTGGCAGCCACCCTGCCCGGCACCGCCCGCACCGCGAAACTCACGCTCACCCCGGGCACGCACACCGTCCAGGTGCGCGCCACGCACACCTCCGGCGCGACCGGGGTGACCGGGGCGTACAAGATCGTCGCGGACGTGACCGCGCCCGGGCTCAGCGGGCCGTCGCCCTACCTGCGCGCCGGCACCTACTCGACCACGTCCGTACCGGTCACCGTGCTCTACAAGGCGACCGACAACGCCAGGGTCTACACGGTCACCGCGGCCAAGCCGTCGAAGGCGAACCTGGCGCCGGCCGGGACCAGCTGGTACACCAGCGTGCGGCCGGGCGTGACCACCGCCTACGCGCTGACCGTGCGGGACGTGGCCGGCAACACCCGGACCACCAGCGTCACCCGTAAGGTCACCGTGCTGCCGGAGACCAAGGCCAAGCGCGGCGGCACCTGGGCCACGCGGTCGTCGGGCAGTCACCTCAGCGGCAAGGCGCTCGCCGCGACGAAGAAGAACGCCAAGCTGACGTACGCCTTCACCGGCCGGTCGGCGGCGCTGCTCTTCTCCCGCGGCTCACAGACCGGCAAGGCGTACGTCTACCTGGACGGCAAGAAGATCGCCACCATCGACACCAAGGCGAGCGGCACCAAGTATCGCCAGGCGGTGTGGGTCAAGGCGCTGACCCCGGGCAAGCACACCGTGGCGGTCGTCGTCGCGGGCACCAGCGGCCGCCCGGCCGTGGTCTCCGACGGCCTGGCGTACGTGAACTGAGCGCTCACCCGGAGCGGCGCGCGGCGTCGCGTCGCTCCGGTCCCTTGTGCGTCTCGGACGGTGGCAGGCTGAACCAGAACGTGGCGCCCTGACCCTCCTCGCCCTCGGCCCGGATCTCGCCGCCGTGCCGTTCCACCGCCCGGTGCACGGTGGTCAGCCCGATCCCGGTGCCCGGGAAGTCCCGGGCGTCGTGCAGCCGGGCGAACGGCCGGAACAGCTCGCCGGCCTTGCCCGCCGGGAATCCGGCGCCGTTGTCGCGCACGAAGAAGCCGCCGTTCTCCCGGCCCACCCGGATCACCGGCTTCTCGACCTTGCGGGTGAACTTGACCGCGTTGTTGATCAGGTTCTCCAGGATCACCCGGACCAGGCCCTCGTCGGCGTCCGCGGACAGGCCGTCCTGCACCACGAACTCGACCCGGTGCGCCGGGTCCCGGGCGGCCACCTCGGCACACACCTGGTGGATCGTCTCTGTCAGGTCGAAGGTGCCGCGGCGCAGCTCACCACGGCTGGCCTGTGCCAGGATCAGCAGTGACTCGACCAGGTCGGCCATCCGCAGCGCGGCCGCGTGGATCCGGGTCAGCCGGTGCCGGGTCTGGCCGCCGAGCGGCTCGTCGTCGGACTCCTCCAGCATGTGCTCGGCGAAACTGCTGATCACCTGCAGCGGGCCGCGCAGGTCGTGCGAGACCGAGCCGGAGAACGCCTCCAGCTCCCGGTTGCGCCACTCCAGCTCCTCGACCATCGCGGCCCGGGTCTCGGCCAGCTGGCGGGCCGCCCGTTCCCCGGCGGCGTCCAGCTCGCGGCGCATCAGCTCCTCGCGGATCCGGCGCGCCTCGTCGTGCGACTGCTTGCGGCGGATCTGGGCGCGCACGTGCACCCGCAGGCCGTCGGTGATGTCGACCTGACGCACGTAGTCGTCCGCACCGGCCGCCAGGCAGGCGACCATGGCGTCCTCGCCGCCGGCCATGATCAGGGGGAGGTCGCCGATCACCGGCACCTCCCGGATCCGCTGGCAGGCGTCCTTGGCCCGGTCCAGGTCGCTGTCGACACCCAGCACGATGCAGTCGGCGGTCTGCTCGGCGAGCAGGTCCAGGGCGTCCTCGACGCCGGTGCAGGCGATCACGTCGTACCCCTCGGCGCGCAGCGCCTCGGCCCAGTCGTCCAGGTCGTCGCGGTCCGGGCTGACGGTCAGCACCTTGCCGGGCCCGTGCAGGCTGCCGATCGCCTCGATCGGGAGCTGTTCGGCGGCCTGCCGCAGCACCGCGGCCAGCTTCGCCAGCACCACCGCCAGGTCCTGCTGCTTGCGGACGAACGCGTCGGCGCCGGCGTCCAGCATCTGCATCTCGGTGGCGTAGTCGTCGGCGGCGGTCATCAGCAGGCACGGGGTGTCGCGCAGGGCCGGGTCGAGCCGGATCCGGCGGATCACGGTGGCGCCGTCGATGCCCGGCATCACCCCGTCGACGATCACCGCGTTCGGGCGGCGGTCGGCGGCCATCCGCAGGCCCTCCTCGCCGCTGTTCGCGGTCAGCACCGCGTACCCCTCCGGTTCGAGCAGCTCGCGCAGCTTCTCCCGGAACGTCACGCTGTCGTCGATGACCAGCACGATCGGTATCCCGTCGGCGGTGCGCACCGGCGCCTCGCCGAGCAGTTGCCGGGTGCGGGCGACCACGTAGCCGGCGTCGTACGGCTTGCCGACGTACTCGTCCGCCCCGATCCGCAGCCCGGCCAGCCGGTCGGTGACCTCGCTCTCCACCGAGAGCAGCATCGTCACCACCTCGGCGTGCGCCGGGGAGCCGCGCAGCTCGGTGAGCAGCTCCAGGCCGTCCGCGTCGGGCAGCAGCACGTCCAGCACCGCGGCGTCGAACTGCGCACCGGCGAACGCGTCCCGGGCCTCGGCGCCGGTGGCACACAGGATGGTGACGAAGCCGTCGTCGGAGAACGCGTCGTGCAGGTCCATCCGTACGGTCAGGCTGTCGTCGACGATCAGCACGGTCGGTGTCATCGGCGGTTCACCGCAGGGTGCAGCTCCGCCAGCCGAGCCGAGATCCGGGCCGGGGGCAGGATGTGCACGGCCGCGCCGAGCAGGGCGGCTTCCCGGGGCATGCCGTAGACCGTGCAGCTCATCTCGTCCTGGGCGAACGTGATCGCGCCCCGGTTGCGCATCGCCAGCAGCCCGGCCGCGCCGTCCCGGCCCATCCCGGTCAGCAGGCAGCCGGCCGCCGCCTGGCCGTACTCGGTGGCCACCGACTCGAAGAGCACGTCGACCGACGGCCGGCAGGAATGCCGCGGCGGGCCGTCGGAGAGGTGCAGCACGTGGTCACGGACGTAGAGGTGCCGGTCCGGCGGGGCGAGCAGGACCTGGTTGGTGAGGGCGCGCACCGGTTCGCCGTCCTGGGCGTACCGGACCCGTCGGCCGGTCTGCCCGGCCAGCCAGTCGGAGAACGCCACCGCGAACTGCTCGCTGGCCGCGATGTGCTGCACGCACAGCACCGGGGTACGGAAGTCGGCCGGCAGCCCCCGGATCAGCTCGGTGAGCGCACCCGGCCCGCCGGTCGACGCGCCGACCGCGACCAGCGACAGCGAGCCCGCCAGGGGACGGGTGGCGGCGGCCACCGCGGGGACGGGCGTCGCCACCGTGGCCGCGTCGACCCGGCCGTCCAGCCGGGCCCGCGGATGGGTGATCACCCGGATCCGGGACACCACCCGCAGGGTACGGCGCAGCCGCGGCGACCAGTCCCCGTCCGACTCGTCGCCACGCGGCTTCTCCATCACGTCCACCGCACCCGCGGCGAGCGCGTTGTACGTGCTGAACAGCTCCCGCCGATCGGCCGAGGAGACCACCAGGATCGGGGTGGGGTGCTCGGCCATGATGTGCTCGGTCGCCTGCAGCCCGCTGATCCCGGGCAGCATCATGTCCATCGTGATCACATCGGGGCGCAGCCGGCCGGTCATCTCGACGGCCTGCTCACCGGTCGACGCCTCGCCGACCACCTGGATCTCCGGGTCCTCGGCCAGGGCTTCGCGCAGGTGATGGCGCATGGTCAGGGAATCCTCGACGACCAGCACCCGGATCACGCGCGCACCACCAGGCGGCGGATGTGTGCGAGCAGCTCCTCCTGGTCGAACTCGCCCTTGACCACGTAGGCGCTGGCACCGGCCCGCATGCCGCGGTCCCGGTCCTCGGCGCTGGCCCGGGAACTGACCAGGATGGCCGGCACCCCGGCCAGCTCCGGATCGGCGCGGGTGCGTTCGACGAAGGTGAACCCGTCGATGCCGGGCATGTCGATGTCGGTGAGGAACAGGCCGTACTGCCGGGAGCGGGCCTGGTCCAGGCCCTCCTCGCCGGAGGCGGCCAGGTCGACCTGGTACCCGGCCGACTCGAGGATGCTGCGTTCCAGCATCCGGGTGGTCAGCGAGTCGTCGACCACCAGGATCGGCAGCGGGGGAGCGGAGGTCACGGTCGTCGTGCGGTGCCCGCCGCCGTCGCCGCGCAGCATCTCGCCGACCAGCCCCAGCGGGTCGAGGACCAGCCGGGGGTTACCGTCGGCGTCGACCGAGACGCTGCCGACCACCGCGGTGGACGGGGCCAGGTCCGGCAGCGGGCGGGCGACCAGCGCGTGGGTGCCGCAGAGCCGGTCCACGCCGATCGCCACGGTGCCCTCGCCGGCGTGCACCATGACGGCCACGCCCGGCCCGGCCGCGTCCGGCACCGCCCGCCCGGTGTAGAGCGTCTCGACCAGCGGCCGGAACGGCGCCGCGGCGCCCTGGTAGACCAGTTTGCCGGTGGCCGCGGCGGTGGCCGCCTCCATCGCCGACAGCCGTACGCAGGCGCGGACCGCGTCCAGCGGCAGCGACGCCATCGAGCCGCCGGCCTCGACCAGCAGCCCGGCCATGCTCAGCAGCGCGAGCGGTACGACCAGCTCGACGGTGGCGCCGGCACCGGGCTTGCTGCGGATCTTCACATCGCCGTGCAGCTGCGCCGCGGTGTCGCGCAGCACGTCCATCCCGATCGCCCGGCCGGACACCTCGGTCACCGCCGCGGAGGTGCTGATCCCGCCGTGCATCACCAGCTCGAGCACCTCGCTCTCGCCGGCGCCGCCGCCGACCGCGAGCAGGCCCCGCGCCTGCGCCTTCTGCCGCAACGCGGTCACGTCGAACCCGCGCCCGTCGTCGACGCAGCGGAACGCCGCGAACCGGCCCCGCCGCTCCACCTCGAAGGTCACCGTCCCGTCGGCGGGTTTGCCGGCCGCCACCCGCTCGTCCGGCGGTTCCAGGCCGTGCACCACGGCGTTGCGCACCACGTGCAGGAACGCCGCGTTGATCGGGCCGAGCAGGTGCGAGCCCATCTTCACCTCGGCGCCGTGCGCGACGAACCGCACCCGCTTGTCCTCGTCGTCGGCCGCGTCCCGGACCGCCCGGCGCAGCGCGGTGAAGATGCTGCCGGCCGGCACCAGCCGCAGCGCCTCGGCCTTGGCCCGGACGTCGTCGAGTTCCCGTTCCACCTGGTCGACCGCGTCGATCAGCCGGCGCCCGGCGCTGCCCAGCTCGGCGGCCAGCCGCTGCGCCGAGGTCCGGGTCAGGCTGGTCGAGGCCCGGCCGCCGCGCAGCTGATCGAGCAGCGTCTCGGCGGTCCGGTGCAGTTTGTCCAGGGTGTGGCAGCCGGCCCGCAGTGGCGCCATCCGCGAGTTGGTCTCCCCGATCGCGTCCAGCAGCTCGTCCAGGTCCTCGGTGGAGGCCCGGGACGCGACGAACTCCTCCTCGGCGACGTCGGCGGTGCCCTCCGCCACCTCCGGCAGTGTCGCCGTGGTGGCCGGTGGATCCACCGGGGCGGCGGGGTGGGAGAGCGCCGCCACCCGCGCGCTGATCTCGTCGTTGAGCCGCAGCAGCTCGCGCATGTCGGCCACCGCCAGCCCGGCCGGGTCGTCCCGGTACGGGACCAGGATCTCCTCGAACTCGTGCGTCCGGTCGGCGATCTCCTTCTGTTTCACCACCCGGGCGGCGCCCTTGAGGGTGTGCGCCACCCGCAGCAGTTTGGCCACCGGTTCCGGACCGGGCCGCTGGTCCAGGTCGAGCACGCCGGAGCTGATCTGCTCGACCAGTTCCTGCGCCTCGATCCGGAAATAGCGCAGCGGATCCCGGTTCTCCGGCATCTCAGTGGCCCCGGTTCCCGACCAGTTCCAGCAGGTCGCCGGAGAGCGTGCTCAGGTGCGCGGCGGTCTGCTTGGTCTGCACCGCGCTGGACTCGGTCTCCCGTGACACCCGGGCGGTGTCCGACGCGGCCACGTTCACCTGCTCGACGGCGGTGGTCTGCTGCTTGGTGGAGAGCTCGATCTCCCGGGTGGCGTCGTTGGTGGTGGACACGAGCTGGGCGATGTCCCGGAACGCGTTCGTGGCGTCGTCGAACTGCCGGGAGCCGGCGTCGACCGCCTTGGCGCCGATCTCGGTGGCCATCACCGTGGTGTTCACCGCGCCGCGGACGTCCTCGATCATCGTCCGGATCTCCTTGGCCGAGGCCGCGGTCCGGTCGGCGAGCTTGCGGATCTCCTCGGCCACCACGGCGAACCGGCGGCCCCACTCGCCGGCCCCGCTCGCCTCGATGGTGGCGTTGATGGCCAGGATGTTGGTCTGCTCGGCCAGCTCCGAGACCAGGTCGACGACGCCGCCGATCTGCTGCGACTTCTCGCCGAGCGCCAGCATGTGCTGGACGATCTGGTCGACCTGGGTACGGATCGCGGTGATCGAGGCGCGGGTCTGCGCGATGGTCTGGTCGCCGGTGCGGGCCGCGGTCTCGGTGTCCTCGGCGATCTTGGAGACCCGCTGGGCGCTGTCGGCGATCTGCCGGGACGTGATCAGCAGTTCGTTGATCGTGGTGGTGATCTCGTTCATCGCGCTGGCCTGGTCCCGGCCGCCGTTGGCCTGTTGCGCGGCCGCCGCCTCCAGCTGCGCCGAGGAGCTCTGGATGTGCCCGACCGCGGCACCCACCTCGCGGCGCAGATCCCGGCTCAGCCGCCAGGCCACCACGATCGAGCAGGCTGTGGTGATCGCCCCCAGCGTCAGGATCACCACGATCGCGATGGTGGCCTGCCGTGACGAGCGGGTGCGGTCGTCGGCGACGTCCGCCCGGACCCGGGTGATCATCTCGCCCAGGGCGGCCAGCACCTCCTTGCGCAGCGGCACCGCGGTGTTGGTGTTGAGCGTGGAGGCGACCAGCGGGCTGTCCGACTTGGCCCGCAGGGCGATCACGACGTCGATCGCCGCGGCGTGCTTCTCCTCGGCGTCGGAGATCCGGTTGAGCAGCGCCGTGACCGTCGGGTCGGCACTGCTCGCCAGCGCGGCGAGCTGACTCCGGAAGTCGATGCGGTCCTGCGCCGCGGCGTTCAGGAACTCGTCGGTCTTGTAGAGCAGGTAGGCCCGGTAGTCGCCGAGCCGTTTCTCCATCAGCCGGCCGAGGTTCTCCGCGCCGGCCAGCTCGTTGGTGGCCGCGTTGATCACCTTGTCCTTGGCCTGTGTCACGAAGAGCAGGCAGCCCGCGGCCAGCATGACCGAGAAGAGGGTCAGCACGCCGGTGATCCCGACTCCGACGGCCAGCTTGCGGCCGAATGTGCGTCCGGACATCACGAAGAAGCCTCCGAGTGCTCATGCCCGGCCATCCGATGGACCAGGTCGCGGGTGGCCGCCATGTCGATGATCGGCCGGTTGCCGTCCGGCAGCTGGACCATGCCGCGCAGGCAGCCCCGGGCGGCCGCGGCTGCCCCGGAGCCGTCGACGACGGCGGTGGCCGGCACCCGGACGTGGTGATCGAGCTGCTGGAAGGCGAGTGCGAGGGGCGGGCCGCCGGCGGCCAGTACCAGCCAGCGCGGCTCCTCCGGGATCGGGTGGCCGAGCAGGGCGGCCAGGTCGTAGACCGGGATCACCACGCCGGCGAAACCGGCCAGCCCGCGCAGCGCCGGCACCGAGCTGGGCAGCGGCACGACCGGGCGGTCCGGGTGCAGACCGGAGGTCTGCGAGAGGCGCAACGCGTACGGCCGCCCGCCCACCCCCACCGCCAGCAGCTCCACCGCCTCGTCGTCGATGGTGCGGGCCGGCACCGCGAACGAATGGTCGAAGTCGGCGCGCAGCCGCTCCACCCGGCCGTGGATCTGCTGGGTCACCGCCGGTTCCCTCCTCGGGTGGTGGCCGCGTCCAGCTCGGTACGGCACAGCGAGCTCAGCGTCAGCCGTCCGAACCCGCCGCCGAACAGAGTGATCCGCTCCTCGGTCTCCCGGGGCAGCAGCTCCAGTGCGGCGGACAGGTCGACGCTCGCGGTCGGCCCGTCGTTGCGCCGCCGGGCCAGCAGCCCGAGCCGCAGCCGGGGCATGGCGAAGCCCGGGTCGAGGAACGCCGCGAGCCGGTACTGCCCGGCCGCCTGATCCGGCTCGTCCACCTCGTGGCAGAAGCCGAGCAGCTGGTGCGCGTCCGGATGGGTGCCGCCCGAGTCGATCAGGTGCCGCGCGGCGTCCCGGGCCTCGGCGAGCCGCCCGCGCTGTGCCAGCAGCACCCCGTGCAGCAGCAGCTCGCGCGGCCGCCGCCGGGGCAGCACCGTGGTGATCACGTCGAACGCCTCGACGAACCGCTCGTCCCGGAGCAGCTCCAGGGCCTTGGCGTACGCGTCGATCTCGACCGGCGCGGCGGTGGGCCGGGCTTCCACGTGAGCTCGGGGGCGGGTGGGTTCGGCGGCCCGGGGCGAGTCACGCAGGTAGAACGCCGTGTCGCCGAAGTGCTCCACGGTGAAGCCGCGCGGATCGCTGCCGAGCGAGTCGGTGTGCCCGAGGAAGAGCGCGCCGCCGGGCGCGAGCGAGTCGGTGATCCGCCCGATCAGCCCGGTCACGGTGGCCGTGGTCAGGTACATCAGCAGGTTGCGGCAGAAGATCACGTCGTACCGGCCGGTCTGCCAGATCCGGGGCTCGGCCGGTTCGGCGACGTTGTGCTCGACGAACTGCACCGACCGGACGACCTCGGGGTCGACCGCGAACCCGCCCTCGGTCTGCTGGAACCACCGGCCCCGGACGTCGCGCGGGGTCTCCCGCAGCGCCCACTCCGAGTACACCGCCCGCCCGGCCCGCCGCAGCATCTCCGGGTTCGCGTCGGCGCCGACCACCGACACGATCCAGTCCCGGCCGGGCCGCGCGCCGAGTGCCGAGATCGCCAGCGAGTACGGTTCCTCGCCGGACGAGCACCCCACCGACAGCAGGCGCAGCACCCGCTGCCCGGCCCGGGCCCGGAGCCGTTCCGGCAGCACCCGTTCGGCGAGCGCGCGGAACTGGTCGCCGTGCCGGAAGAAGTAGGTCTCGGTGATGCTGAGCCGCTCGGCGAGCAGCGCGGTCTCCTCCGGCCAGAGCTGCGCGACCAGCCGATCCAGATAGGCAGTCTCGGACAGGCGGTGGGCGGCGGCCCGTGCGGCCAGGACCGGCAGGATCGGCACCGCCTCGGTGTCGGCGGTGGTCCAGCCGAGCCGTCGCTCGAGGATGCCCCGGAAGCGGATCAGGGGCGCGTCGGTGTTCGTCACGCCGGGACTCCGGTGGTGTGCTCGCGGGCGGCGGCTTCCCAGACCTCGTCCGGGACGGTGCGGATGCTGCGCAGCACGAGCAGCGGCTCGGTGCCGAGGGTGCCGACCGCCGCGACCAGGGAGCGGGACGCGCCGGTGAACAGGGTGCTCGGTCCCTCCGGCGGGCTGGCCCGGACGGTCCGCACGCCGAGCACCGGCCCGGTCGCGCAGGCCACCGGCCCGCGTCCGGCGCGGACCGCCACGTACCGATCGATTTCGGACGTCACGCCGGTCAGCAGCCGGGTCACGTCGATCACCGGGGACGGCTCGCCGCGCAGGATCGTCAGACCTCTGACGTACGGCGGGGTGCCGGCCAGCGGCCGGGTCGGCAGTGGCCGCATCGTCTCGATCACCTCGTCGAGCGGCAACGCGCAGAAAAACGGGCCGGCCTGGAAGACCAGGGCGACCAATCCGGCGTCCAGCGCCGGAGCCAGCGTCTCACCTAGCTGCCCCACGGCCCCAGGCTAGCGAGGATTTGGTGCGATTTACGAGCTTCGCTCGCATTGCCGCGAGCCCGCGAGCGGCCCCGTCCCAAGCCGGCAGGGGCCCCCGGGGGCCCCCGGTCCAGGCCGCGAGCGGCCCCGGGGTCCAGGCCAGCAGTGGCCCCCGGTCCAGGCCACGAGCGGCCCCCGGCCCGCCGCGGAACCCGGGCCGAGGCCGGCCCCGGGAGCGCGGCCCACCCGCCGCACCTCCCGGAGCCGGCCCGGATCACTCCTTCGGCGCCCACCACGTGGGGATCAGGTTGTTCTCGTCACGCTTGCGCTCCTGCCGGGTCTTCTGCCGGCCGGTCAGCGGCGTGGCCGGCTTCGACTCGTCAAGGGTCGCGGCCGCCGCTCCGGTCGGCGGCCGGCCGGCGTACGGCTGCTCGTCCCGTCCCACCTCGGCCCAGCCGGCGTGCGGCGTGCCGTCCGGATCCGTCTCGGGCCATCCGGCCGGTGTCGGCCCGGGCGACGGCATCGGCCCGGCCGCCGCCGGCACGAGCGCGGCAGCGGGTGACTCCGGCGACGGAGAGGCCGGGGAGGGGGCGGCCGCCCGCACCGGTGGCGGGGTGTCGATGTCCGGCCACAGCCGCGGCTTGCGCTGCGCGGCCACGTCCTCCACCCAGCCGAAGGCCAGCACCGCCACCGCGGTCAGCGCGAACGTCATGCCCAGCGTGACCGGCTTCTCGAAGTGCCCCAGCTCGTCGAAGGTGATGAACGTGAGCACCGGCCAGATCGCCGCGATGGCCAGGTTGTGCCACAGGTAGACGGTGACCGCCCGGGTGTTGAGCAGCGTGACCGCCCGGTCCAGCGGCCGGACCTTGGCGAGCCAGTCCATGTTCGGCTGCCAGCGCAGGGCCAGCAGCACGAACGCCAGGGAGTAGAGCGACTGGCTCTCCGAGACGTCGTTCAGGTCCCAGGCGTCCTCACCCTGGTGGCCGTTCTGGTAGTACAGCGCGGCGCCGCCGAGCACGAAGACCAGCATCACCACGGTGGCCGGGCTCAGCTTGCGCAGCCGCCCGTCCCGATGCGCGAAGCCCATGATCCAGCACGCGGCGTAGGTGACGAAGTCCCACATCACCACGTCGGCGGTCTCCGGCAGCCCGAAGCCGGTCTTGTCCAGCGCCACGATCGCCACGATCGGCGCGAACACCAGCAGCCAGCAGGCCGGTCCGAGCTTCTTCCAGACGAACCAGAGCACCGGCGAGAGCAGGATGAACCAGACGTACGCGCGGATGTACCAGAGCGGCTCCCACGAGTCGATGCCCAGCTCGCTGCCGGGCGGGTCACCCAGCGGCAGAATCCAGAAGGCGAGTTTCCACGGCTTGAAGGGGTGTTCGCCGTCCTCCTCCTGCGCCCAGCCCAGGGAGATCATCACCGGTACGGCGATGACACCGAGCAACCACAGCGGCGGGAGCAGCCGGCGCAGCCGGGACGTCACGACCTGACCGGCCGGGCGTCTCTCCAGGGACGCCGCGGTCAGCGATCCCGCCAGCGCGAACATGACACCCATGGCGGGCATCACGATCGACAGCCAGGACCAGCCGAAGAGGTGGTAGACGATCACCCGGACGATTGCTGCGGCACGAAGCAGATCCAGATATCGGTTACGCACCGGGGAACCGTAGCCACGCCACCCCACGTTCCGCGCCAGCCGCTCGGTCGGCAGAAAGGTCGTACCGGATTACCCCGTTAGCGGGAACTCTGTCGGAATCGAGTGCGATTGTGCGACGCGTGTGCATTCGGGTGATCTTTCTTCGCCCTGCTCAGGTCGTACACATCAATGGTTGTCGAAACAGCGGTGACCCACCGCGGGTCCGGCGGCGAAGTGACCGCCCCGCGTCTGTGACGTTGGTCAACTCTGTGAGCGCTCCGGAGCGGCCGGGGCGCACCGAGGTGGGGATCGACGACGATATGCGTAAGCCTCTGGTTGTGCTCGGCGTGGCTGTCACCGCCTTGATCGCGGGCGGGGTCGTCACCACAGGCGCCATGGCGCAGGAGCCACCGGGCGATTTGTCAGGCTTTGCGACTTCCGGGACGCCGCCGGTGCCCACGGAAGATCAAGATCCTGAGGGGTACGCCGGGGAAGCGCCCGATGCGCCGGATGTGTTCGGCGAGTCCACGCCACCCGTCGCGCCGCCGGTCAGATCCCCGAAGGCGAGCCCGTCCCACGAACCGGACCCACCGGCGGAGAGCCCCGCCGAACACCGCGCACCGGCGCGGGAGCAGAGCGAGCAGCCGGTGATCACCAAGGACCTCGCTCGCGCCGCGGCCGACCCGATCGCCGCCTCCCGCACCGCGGTCACCGCGGAGAGCGTCTCGGCCAGCCCGCTCTCCCCGGTCCAGCAGCAGATCCTGGCGCTGGTCAACCAGCAGCGGGTGAAGGCCGGCTGTGGCGCGGTCACCCTGGACCGGCGGCTGATCGAGGCGGCCAACCGGCACGCCGCCGACATGGCCAAGCGTGCCTACTTCGACCACGCGTCGCCGAACGGTCAGAAGGCCGGCGACCGGGTGGAGAACTCCGGATACCACTGGCGCTTCTACGGCGAGAACATCGCCAAGGGTCAGGACAGCCCGTGGGCGGCGATGGTCGCCTGGATGGACAGCCCCGGTCACCGGGAGAACATCCTCGACTGCAAGCTCGACCAGATGGGCATCGGCCTGGCCCTCGGCCACGACAAGACTCCCTACTGGGTGCAGGATTTCGCCACACCCAAGAAGTAACCGTTTCACCACTCCCCGCGAGCGGAGTTCGCCTCAAGCAGACATGCCGGGATGCCGATGGCATCCCGGTTTCATGTCACGTCCCTTCCCGTGATCGTTTCGGTGGGGTGGTTGTGCTTCGATGTGCGGACAACACTCCTGGGGAGGATGTGATTTGGCAGTGAAACGTGTTACCGCACGTCTCGCCACCGCGGTCCTGGCCGCCGTGGTGGGCGGCGGATTCGGTGCGGCCGTGATGTCGCCGGCCAGTGCCGGCGCCGCCGTGCGGACCGCACCGGTCACCGCCACGGTGGCCACCACGGTGGTCACGAAGGCCGCGGCGGCCTCCTGCGCGACCGGCAAGTACCAGAAGCAGGTCGAGTACTGGCTGAAGAGGATCGGCGGTTACGGCGCCGTCACGGTCGACGGCAAGCAGTCCGCCACCGACTGTGCCGCGATCGTGAAGTTCCAGAAGCGGTTCGGCATCTCGCCGGCCAAGGGCCTCGCGGGCCCGACCACCTGGGATGTCGCCAAGCGGCTCGGGATGACGTCGACGGCGGCGTGCAAGGCCAAGAAGAAGGGCATCACCTTCTGCGTCGATCTGACCCATCAGACGACCTGGGTGATGAAGAACGGGAAGGTGTACCTCAAGCCGACCGTCACCCGCACCGGCATGAACAACTACGAGACGCCGGCCGGGACCTTCACCATCAACAAGCGGACGAAGAAGGAATGGTCCGATCCGTACGAGGTGTGGCTGCCGTACTGGCAGCGGTTCATCGGCGGGCGCGGGTTCCACCAGACCACCACGTACATCCACGACAAGTGGCGTGGTTCGCACGGTTGCGTGAACCTGCTCGAGCAGGATGCCAAGAAGTACTACAGCATCGGCAAGATCGGCATGACGGTGAAGGTCGTCGGGCGTCGCCCGGGTACCTGATCGTTTTCCGCCAGCAACGGGCCGTCCCTCTCGGGGCGGCCCGTTCGCGTTTCCCGACATAGAGTGGCCTCTGTGTCCAGAACCGCGATGCTCGCCGCAGGATCCGTGGTACTGCTCCTGCTGACCGCCGCCTCCTGCGGTGACGACGACACGGGTGTCCGCGTGGGCAGCGCCGCCGTCGGCACCGTGGACGAGATCGTCGAGGCGCCCGGGTCGGTCACCGCCCGGACCGCCGCCACCCTGACCGCGCCCGCCGCCGGCACCGTCACCGACCTGCTCGCCCAGCCCGGCGACCGGGTGAAGAAGGGCGCCATCCTGGCCGTGATCCGCTCACCCGAGCTGGAGCGCCGCCGCGCCGCCGCCAAACGGGCCCTGGAGCAGTCGCCGTCCGGGTCCGCGCCGTCCGCCGGCACCGCCGGGTTCACCCAGGTCCGGCTGCGCACCGACAAGCAGGCCGAGAAGGCGTTCGAGGAGGCCCGCGCGGCCGCCGACAAGATCACCGATCCGACTCTGCGCGCCGCGTTGCTGCAGCAGGTCGCGTCGGCGCGCGATCAGTACGCGGCGTCGTCGGAGGCGGCCGGGGCCGCGCTGCGTGCGGTGCAACGCGGCGTCTCCTCGCTCGGGGAGGCGGTCGGCTCACTGTCCGCGGCGCAACGGCTTCAGGCCCAGCAGGCGTACGACCTGGCCGACGCCGCCGTCGACGCCCTGACCCTGCGCGCCCCGGTCTCCGGGGTGGTGCAGCTGGGCGGCCCGGCCCAGGCCCCGGCCACCGACCTGTCCTCGCTGCTGGCAGGTGGTGGCGCCGGCACCGGCACCGGGGTCACCGCGACGAGCTCCGACGGGGTGGACTCGGCGGTCGCCGAGGGCTCCTACGTGACCGCCGGGACCCCGATGCTGACCGTCGTCGACATGAGCCGGCTCGGCCTGGCCGCCTCGGTCGACGAGACCGACGTGCTGCTGGTGCGGGCCGGGGTGGCCGCGGACGTGGAGCTGGACGCGGCGACCGGCGCCACGTACACCGCGACGGTCCGCTCGGTCGACCTGCTGCCCACCACCTCGGCCCGTGGCGGCGTCTCCTACCGGGTGCGCCTGGACCTGGGCAAGGGCACGTACTCCGACGGGAGCGGCGCCGCACCGGCCCCGCGGCCCGGGATGAGCGCGGTGATCCGGCTGAAGGTCCGCCAGGTCCAGCAGGCCGTGACCGTGCCCGCCTCCGCCGTGGTGAGCACGGACGGGCGGGACACCGTCTGGTCCGTCCGGGACGGGCACTACCAGCCCGTCCCGGTCCGCCTCGGCGTGCAGGGCGAGGACACCGTCCAGGTGGTGTCCGGGGTGACCGCCGGCGAGCGGATCGTCGTCTCCGGCGCCGACCGGGTGAAGTCCGGCGACGAGGCCCCGTGACACCGGCCGTCGTCGCCACCGAGGTCACCCGCACCTACCAGCTCGACGGTTTCACCGTGCCGGCGCTGCGCGGCGTCTCGCTGACCGTCGAGCCCGGCGACTACCTGGCCATCGTCGGCACCTCCGGCTCCGGCAAGTCGACGCTGATGCACCTGCTCGGCGGGCTGGACCGGCCGACCAGCGGCACCCTGCTGATCGGCGGCCGGGACGTCGGCGCGCTCACCCCGAACGAGCTCGCCGACCTGCGCAACAGCACGATCGGCTTCGTCTTCCAGTCGTTCCACCTGCTCGCCCGCACCACCGCACAGGACAACGTGGGCCTGCCGCTGGTCTACCGCGGCATCGGCCGCCGGGAGCGCCGGGCCCGGGCCGCCACCATGCTGGAACGGGTCGGGCTCGCCCACCGGATCGCCCACCGGCCCAACCAGCTCTCCGGCGGCGAGCAGCAGCGGGTGGCGATCGCCCGCGCCCTGGTCACCGGCCCGTCGCTGCTGCTGGCCGACGAGCCGACCGGCAACCTGGACTCGGCCACCGGGCAGTCCATCCTCACGCTGCTGGAGTCGCTGAACGCCGAGGGGGTCGCGGTCGTGCTGGTCACCCACGACCGGGAGGTGGCCGCGCGGGCGGACCGGCAGATCCTGATGAAGGACGGGTTGATAGTTCCGTGAGAGTCGCGGAGGCCTGGCGGGTCGCGCTCGACGCGCTGCGGGCGAACCGGCTGCGCAGCCTGCTCACCATGCTCGGCGTGGTGATCGGGGTGGCCGCCGTGGTCGCGCTGGTCGCCATCGGGACCGGCACCAAACAGCTGATCGAACGCCAGGTGGAGGGGCTCGGCTCGAACCTGCTGATCGTCGTACCCGGAAAACTCACCGCCGGCGCCGCGCCGACCAGCTCACCGATGACCCTCGAGGACGCCGACGCGGTCAGCCGGGTGGTCGGCGACCGCTCCCGGGTGGCCGTGACGATCGCGTCCGGCGAGACCGTCCGGGCCGGATCGCGGTCCGCGTTCGCCAGCATGCAGGGCGTCCTGGAGACCACCCCGTCGGTCTTCGTCCGCACACTAGCCCGCGGCGCCTACCTGACCCGGGCCGACGTCAGCACCGGCCGCCGGGTGGCGGTGCTCGGCGCCGGCGTCGCCCGCACGCTCTTCGGCGACCGGGACCCGATCGGCCGGCAGATGACCATCGGCGGGGTGCGGTTCCGGGTGATCGGCGTCTTCGAGCAGCTCGGGCAGAGCCTCGGCGTGGACCGCGACGGCGAGGTGCACGTGCCGGTGACCGCCGCGCAACGGCTGCTCGGCACCGACCGGATCGACGGCCTCGCCATCCGCGCACCGGACCGTGACCGGATCGACCAGCTCGGCGCCGACGTGGTCGCCACCCTGACCGACCGGCACCCGGACACCGACTTCAGCGCGGTCACCCAGGAACAGATCCTCGGCGTGCTCGGCGACATCCTCGGTGTGCTGACCGGGGTGCTGGCCGCGATCGCCGGGATCAGCCTGCTCGTCGGCGGCGTCGGCGTCTCCAACATCATGCTGGTCTCGGTCCGGGAACGCACCAAGGAGATCGGCCTGCGCAAGGCGGTCGGCGCCCGGCCCCGCGACATCGGGACCCAGTTCCTGCTCGAGGCGGTGCTGCTGACCACCACCGGGGGAGTGCTCGGCATGCTGCTCGGCGCGGCGACGGCCCTGATCGTCGACGGGCTCAGCCCGGTCCCGGCCGCGCTCACCTGGTGGTCGATGGCCCTGGCGTTCGGGGTGTCCGCGGCGGTCGGCATCATCTTCGGTGTGGTCCCCGCCCAGCGGGCCGGGAAACTCGACCCGGTGGTGGCCCTGCGAACGGAGTGAGACACAGGTGAAGCGGGTTCCGGCACCGATCCTCGTCCTGGCCGCGATCGCCTCGGTCCAGTTCGGCAGCGCGATCGCCCGGACCCTCTTCGACGACCTCGGCGCGGCCGGGGTCACGTTCCTGCGGCTCGCCGTCGCCGCCCTGATCATCGGAGCGTTCACCCGGCCCCGCGTGCGGGACTGGTCGTTCGCGGCCTGGCGCGCCGCCGCGCTGCTCGGCCTGTTCATGGCCGGGATGAACCTGGTGTTCTACCTGGCCATCCGGACCGTCCCGCTGGGCACCGCGGTCACCGTCGAGTTCGTCGGCCCGCTGCTGCTCGCCCTGGTGCAGACCCGGCGGCTGGCCGACCTGGGCTGGGCGCTGCTGGCCGGCGCCGGCGTGGCGCTGCTCGGCCTGCACTCCGGCGGCGCGGCGCCCCTCGGGGGTCTGGCCCTCGCGTTGATCGCCGGGCTGTGCTGGGCCGGGTACATCGTGTTCAGCGCCCGGGTCGGCGCGTTGATCCCGGGCACCGGCGGGCTGGCCGTCTCGCTCGCGGTCGGCGCGCTGCTGGTCGCGCCGTTCGGCCTGTCCGGGGCGGGTGCCGTGCTCGACCACCCGCACCTGCTGCTCGGCGCCACCGCGGTCGCGCTGCTCTCCTCGGTCATCTCGTACGGTCTGGAACTCACCGCCCTGCGCCGCATCCCGACCCGGGTCTTCGGCATCCTGATGAGCCTGGAACCGGCCGCCGCCGCGCTGGCCGGCCTGCTCGTGCTCGGCCAGCGGCTCGGCCCGGTCGAGGTGGCCGCGCTGCTGCTGGTCACCGGCGCCAGCGTCGGCGTCACGCTGGGCCGCCGCTCGTCCGATCGTTCCGCCGCACAGCCGGCGGCAGCCCCGATCTGAACGCTCAGGTCCCGTCCCGCCGCGCCGAATGTTGATGCGGACACGAGGGAGACGACGGTGCGGCAACGGGTTCGCGACATGCACGGGGCAACCCGGGCCGTCGCCTATCTGATGCTGGTCGGGGGCCCCTACAACCTGGTCACCGGTGTCCTGATGAAGCTCGGCCAGCCGCTCGCCGAGCTGATCGCGCTCGGCGTCACCTCACTCGGCCTGGTGATCATGGGGGTCATCTGCTGGTGGCGCCCGAAAGCCCTGCCGCGCCAGTTCTGGTCGGCGGTCTCCTTCCTGGCCGCCGCCGTGGTGACCGGCCTGAACCTGGCCACCGAGGACGCCACCACCGGCGCGCAGCTGTTCTACCTGTGGCCGCTGCTCTACGCCGCGTCGTTCCTCAGCCGCCGCAACACCATCGTCACGGTGCTGGCCATCTCCGCCGGGAACGCCCTGGTCACGTTCAAATACCTGGACGTCACCCGGGCAGTGAACGACTGGGCCGCGATGACCGTCGCGATGGCGATGACCGCCTGGGTGGTGCTCAACCTCAACCACCGCAACGACAAGCTCCGCACCGTCCTGCAGGAGCAGGCCACCTCGGACGCGCTGACCGGCGTCGCCAACCGGCGGGCCTTCGACCAGGCGCTGCAGCCGGCGGTCCGCTCGGCGGCGAACGGCGACGACCCGGCCAGCCTCGTGGTGGTCGACGTGGACCACTTCAAACAGATCAACGACACCTGGGGTCACGCCGCCGGCGACCGGGCGTTGCGCGCGGTCGCCGACGCGCTGCGGTCCGCCGCGGCCGGCACCGATCATCTGGTGGCCAGGCTGGGCGGCGACGAGTTCGCGGTGCTGCTGCGGTCCGGGCCGAAAGACGCTTTCCGGTACGCCGAGCGGGCCCGGTCCGCGCTCGCCGCGACCGAGGGCCTGCCCGGCGGCCCGCCGAAGCTCAGCATCGGGATCGGCACCACCCCGCACCACGCGACCTGCGCCGAGGAGTTGCAGCGGGTCGCCGACGCGGCCCTCTACCAGGCCAAGGACGGTGGCCGGGGCCGGACCGCGGTCGCCGGCACCCCGCCGCCGCAGACGGTTGAGCAGGTGCCGGTGCCTACCGCTTCCTGACGATCGGCTGCTCGTCGGTCGGCTCGTCGAACGCGTCCGGTTCGGCCGGCTGCGGTTTCGCCGCCTTGACCTTCTCCTTCGGCTCCTCCGCGCTCCGCCCGCCGAGCGGCGCCAGGATCTCCTCGGGCCGCCGCGGGTAGGGGCCCCACCCGTCGCGCAGCACGTGGATGTAGACCGCCTCGAGGCAGACCCCGATCCGTTCCACCAGATCACTGTCGTCCGAGGCGCCGAGCCGGATCGCCCGGGCGAAGTGGTCGAGGGCTTCCATCAGCCGTCCCTGGTCGAACGAGCTGCGCCCGGCGTTCTCGTGCACCACGCTGCGCACCGCCGCGGACACGTCCGAGTCGACCGCCCGCTGGAACAGCCGGTCGGCCTCCATCCAGTCCCCGCGCAGCCGCAACACGTGCGCCAGCTCGGCCTGCGCGATCACCATCGACTGCTCGTCCTGCGCGGACTCGGCGTGCGCCAGCGCCAGCCGGCTCGCCGCGGCCGCCATGCCCAGCTCACCGAGCAGGCGATAGACCTCGGCGCGGACGCTCAGCAACCCCGCCTTGACGACGTTGTCGGCCTCGTCGGCGAGCGGCCCGTCCAGGCGTTCGCCCAGCTCACGCAGCGCCTCCCGGTCGTCGACGACCTCACGGAGGGTGCCACCGTCCAGCCGCCACCGGATCGCGTCCAGCTCGGCCGCCGACAGCGGCAGATGCCCCCCGAGATCATGTGCGCTGGGCGCGAGGTCCGCGGTCCGCTCCCGCGCCGCTTCCTTTTCTTCGGTACGCCCATAGCCGCCGGATCCGGCCCCCGCCGCGTCCGGCCCCGACTCCGTGCCGCTCGCCGCTCCGCCGTCCGCGGACGTCCCACCATCCGTGCCCTCGGCACCGACGCTGTCCGTCCCCGACCCGGCCGCGCCGGCCTGGTCCGGCCCGGTGGCCTTGCCCGGCCCCGCTGCCTCGCCCGGACCGCCGGTCTCGCCGGTGCCAACAGCCTCGCTCAGCCCGGCTGTGTCGCCCGCGTCGCCCTCGGCCGCCACCGTGCCCGCGTCGGTGTCCACCTTGGCCGGCCCGCTCTCGGCGGCGGCCTTGTTGACGAACCAGCCGCTGCCGAACGCCTTGTCCGTGTACCGCCGCGGCTCGGTGTCCGGCCCGGACACCGCGAGTCGAGCGATCGGCTTCAGGTTGTGCCAGGTCCCGTCCGGATCCATGTAAGGCGCCGGCTCCCCGTCACCCGTGGAGCCACCACCCGGCGACTGCGGCGCGACCCCGCCTGCCGGTGTCTGCTGCGTGCTCCCACCGGCGGGCGACTGCGGCGCGGTCCTGTGGCCCGGCGATTGCGGCGCGGTCCCACTGGCCGGGGACTGCGGCGCGATCCCGTGGCCCGGCGATTGCGGCGCGATCCCACTGGCCGGGGACTGCGGTGCGAGTCCGTTGGCCGGGGACTGGGGCGCGACTCCTCCGGCGGGGGACTGCGGTGCCGGTCCGCCGGCCGGTGCGTGCGGTGCGTGGCCGCTGCCCGGCGCCTGCGGGGCGAACCCGCCGGTCGCCGGCCGCTGCGTGGCACCTTCCACGGTGGGCCGCTGCGCGGGAATCGCGATGCTGCCCGCGCCGACGCCACTGACCGGCGCGGACGCGATACCGTCCTGCGACCGGCCGCCACCGGCCGCAGGAGCATGAGCGTCCGGCGGGGTGGCCGCGCCCGGCCGAGGAGCCGGCAACCACGCCTGCCCGGGCGCGGGCGAAACCGGCCGATGTCCGGCCCGAGGCCCCCACCCGTCATCATCCGGGTCCGTCACCTGTGGCAACTCGCCGGTCGGCAGGTCACCCTCCGGGAACCCGGCCTGCGGCACCTGGCCGCGATCGCCACCCGGCCGTTCACCGGCCACCGCAGATCCGGCCCCACCGGCGTGCCCCGCCGCGTGCTGCCCGACCCGCGGCGCCCAGCCACCGTCACCCAGCGGCCGCTCAGCCGGGAACCCGTCCTGCGCCGGGGCCCCCGCTTGCGCCGGGTATCCGGCCTGAGCTCCGTGCCCGCCCTGGGCCTGGTGCCCGGCCTGGGCCTGGTGCCCGGCCTGGGTTCCGTGCCCGGCCTGGGTTCCGTGCCCGGCCTGGGCCTGGTATTCGGCCTGCGGTGCGTGGGCGTGCTGCGCGGCGTGCGGTGCGTGACCGGGCTGCGCCTGCGGACCGGCCGGGGTGCCTCCCGGAGCCTGCCCCGCGCCGACCGGCCGAGCGCTGTCCACCGCCGGTTGCTGCGTTCCGGGACGCGCGACGGGCGGAACCGGCATGTTCCGCGGCATGGCCCCGCCGTCGAACTCGCCGTGCTGCCCCGGTGCGTACTGCGCCGGCGACGACACCGGACGTGCGGCACCGGGCGCCTGCCCGTGCCCGGGCCGGCCCGCGGCCCACGGACCCGCGGCCGTCTCCGGCCGCACCGGCTGCTCGGGCCGCGCCGGCTGCTGCGGCGCCCACTGCCCTGACGGGGAGACCGGCCGGGCTTCGGCGGCAGCCTGCGGCCCGGTCGGCATCTGCGGTGCTGCGCCGGTCGGCATCTGCGGTGCTGCGCCGGGCCGGTCCTGTGCCCACTGCGGTGTGGGCGAGACCTGCGGCACCCCGGACTCGTGCCGGTGCGCGGAAACCGCCTGCTCCGGCCGCTGCTGAGCAGCGGGGGAGACTGGCCGAACCTCGAGCCCCGCCCCACCGTGAACCGGAACGCCCGCCTGACCAGGACCCTGCTGAAGGGGTGCCCACTGAGCGGCCGGAGAGACCGGCCGCGCGTTCGGAACGTCCCCTGACACCGGTGCCGGCGCGACGGGCTGACCCGGCGCCCACCGCGGTGTGGCCGGCTCCGGCTGCCCACCCTGAGCGGACGGCATACCCGGCTGGGCGGCGTTCGGCCCACCGGCTCGCTGACCCGAGCCAGGAGCCACCGGTCCGGCCGGCGGCGCGATCGGCTGGCCCTGCTGCGCTGCGCCCGGTCCGGCCTGCGGCGCGACCGGCTGACCCTGCTGCGCTGCGCCCCGATCGGAAGGCCGGTTCGGCCCGACCGGCGGCGCCATCGGGCGTCCCCGGTCGAACGCCTCCAAACTGGAAGGCCGCCCCGCCCCAGTGGGCGGCACACCCGGCTGACCCGGGACGAGTCCGGCCGGCCGCGCGACCGGCTGACCGGCGCGCGGCGAAGCCGGGCCCTGCGGCATGGCCGGGCCCTGCGGCATGGCCGGGCCCTGCGGCATGGCCGGGCCCTGCGGCATGGCCGGGCCCTGCGGCATGGCC
>NZ_BOMS01000059.1 GCF_016862315.1 Actinoplanes palleronii
GGCATGGCCGGGCCCTGCGGCATGGCCGGGCCCTGCGGCATGGCCGGGCCCTGCGGCATGGCCGGGCCCTGCGGCATGGCCGGGCCGCCGTGCGGTGCGTTCGGCTGGCCGGGCTGGGCCGCGACGAATCCGGCCGGCGGTGCCACCGGCTGCCCGGCGCGGGGCACGGCCGGTCCGCGCGGCGGCTGGCCCGGGTGGGGCACGGTCGGCGCGTCCTGCGGCGCGATCGGCTGGCCGGGCTGAGCCCCGACAAATCCGGGCGGCGGCGCGACGGTCCGCCCTGGTGCAGGCGGCGTCGAACCACCGGGCGGCGCGACAACCGGAGGCACGACAACCGGAGGCACGACGACGGGCGGCACCGGCGGCTGACCGGAACCGGGAGCGGGCACATTCGGCCGCGCAGCAGGCATCGGAGCCCGGGCCGGCGCACCCTGCCGCCCCGCGTGGTGCGTCGGCATCGGCGGCGCCTCGTCCGGCACGATCGCCCACGGCCCGTCCCCCTCGGAGAGGAAGACGTGCGCGGTGCGCGGGCTACGCCCGGCACGCTGCTGAGGCACGCCCGGCCCGGGAACCCCGGGCCGCCCCATCGGCTCACCGCCCTGACGCGGATCGCCCACCCCACGGCCACCCTGCCGCGGATCAGCACCCTGCCCCGCCCAGCCGTCAACCGCAGGCTGACCAGGCACACCACCCTGACGCGGATCGACGGGCTGTCCAGGCACCCCGCCCTGCCGGGCATCAATCGGTTGTCCAGGCATCCCGGCCTGGCGCGGGTCAACGGGTTGTCCAGGCATCCCGGCCTGGCGCGGGTCAACGGGCTGTCCAGGCATCCC
>NZ_BOMS01000060.1 GCF_016862315.1 Actinoplanes palleronii
AGGCATCCCGGCCTGGCGCGGGTCAACGGGTTGTCCAGGCATCCCGGCCTGGCGCGGGTCAACGGGCTGTCCAGGCATCCCGGCCTGGCGGGCATCAATCGGTTGTCCAGGCACCCCGGCCTGACGCGGATCGACCGGCTGGCCGGGCACCCCGGCCTGACGCGGACCACCCGGCTGGCCGGGCACCCCACTCGCCGCGACAGGCGCAGGCGCCGGCGCACGCTCCGACTCGGCCGGGCGAACCACCCAGCCGCCCTCCGTGCCGGGACCGCGAGACTCCGGCCTGCCCGCCGGCTCCGGCGCGCCGTTCTCGGGGCGGGACCCGCTCCGGTGCGCTGTGGACGTACCAGAATCGGTTGAAACCGGAACCTGCGGACGAACCGCAACCGACGCATCCGAGGCGTCGGAAGGTCCGGTGGAAGCCGGCGGCGCCGCGGCGGCCGGCGTGACCGGGACCTGCGACGCGGCCGCGCCCGTCACCCGCGCGGGCGCCGTCGGCTGCGGCGCCGCGACAACCCGCGGCGCGACCGGCGGCTCGCTCTTGACGACGCGCGGCACGGGCGGCGGTGTGGCCCGGCTGACCACCTTCGGGAGTACGGGCGGATCGGCCCGTCGCACCACCCGCGGCTTGCGCTCGTCGTCGCGCGGCTGCGGTTCGACCGGCTCGCCCGGCGTCTCGTAGTACTCGCCGTCCAGCACGACCGGCTCGCTCCGGGCGACCGAACGGTCGTCGGTCGTCCAGTCCTCCTCGTCGCCGTCCCACTTCTGGGCGCGCAGGTCGAGCGGCTCGTCGTCGCGTCCACGGGCCGGTTCGCGGGCGGCGACCAGGGGCGGGTCGGCGTCCGGGTACCGGCGGGACAGGTCGGCGTCCTGCGGGCGGGCGCGGCCGTCGTACCGATCGTTGTCGTTGCCGACCGGCATCGGTGCCCGGCCGGGGGTCGCCGGCCGGTCGGTGTGCCGCGCCGGACCGCGCCGGAGGTCCTCGTCCTCGTCACGCCGGGTCCGCCGGCCGCCCGGGGGCCGGATCGGACCGAAGTCCTCGTCCGCCCAGGGCTGCGCGGCGGGACCGCGGCCACGCTCGTCCTCGAACCCGCGACGGGCCGCGGGCCGTTCGATGTCGTGCCGGTCGTCCCGGTCCTCGGGCCGGGGTTCCGGCGCCCGGCGGCGCGGTGCGGCCTCGTCCCGGCGCTCGTCCTCGCGCCGTACGCCTCGCCGGTCGTCGTCCCAGCGCTCGTCGCGGCGTTCGGCGGCGGGCCGCTGGCGGGTGCCGCCCCAGCGCTCGTCCGTCTCGCGCCGGTCGTCCCGGCCGCGGCCACGGTCGTCCGCGTAGTCGGCGAAGTCCCGGCGGTCGTCCTCACGCCGGCGTCCGCGCTCGTCCTCGGGACGGCGCGTTCCGTACCGTTCGGCCGGTCGCGCGCCGCGCCCGTCGTTCTGCGGGCGGCGCTGGCGTTCCGGGTTCTGCAGGGCGGCCGGGTCCACGATCGGGAAGTCCGGCTTGTCGAAGTCCACGCCCAGCTCGGGGCGGTTGAAGTCGATGTCGTCGAAGTCGTCGCCGGAGAGGTTCTCGACCGACGTGTCGATCGGGACGAAGTCCGGGTCGTTCAGCCAGCTGGGGCGCTTGTCGTCGAACGGCGCGGCCGGCTCACCGGCGCGCTGCATACGGCGCGGCGCGTTACCGTCACTCTCCGTGTTCGGCCGGCGGGTGGGGATGACATCGTCGGGAGACGTCCGCTTCTCGAAGTGACGTTGCTGCACCACAGCGTATTTGGGCATCATCGAGTACTCGTTGTACTCGTCGTCCCAATACTCGTCGTCCTCGAAGCTCATGACGCGACTCCGCTACGGCTCGGGAATGTCCCACCGCCCCGTCGCCGCATATGTGCCACCGTCCTCACCCTGGACCACCTCCGCGCCCCCCGGTGCCCGCCCCTCGCGTACCCGGATCAACCGCCGCCACGTGGTGGATGTGGAAGGTTAATCACGGATTTGCGTAGCGCGCTACCGCTCTGCGGTTCCCCCGAACCGGGCTCGCGAGGGCACCGCGGCCGGTGACCGACCCGGCGCCGCAGCCCGCCGGGAGTACTCGGTCGACTCTTCATACGTCCGCCGGGTGCCCCCGGTTCAATGTTGTGAGCAGTGACTATGCCGGATCTCCGGTAGAGCGGCGGACGACGCGCCCCGATCAACGACGGTGACTGTCCGCCGGGTGCGGGAACGTGATCGAATTAAGCACTTCTTAAGCTCCTTTTCAGGAAAGCTACGAACTGCCGGGCGACCCTGATCAGGTGACGGAACGTGTCCAACGCCACCGTCGCGTTCTGCGGATCATGGGGGTCCGGCCTGGCACGGTTGTGGTGCGGCCCGGTCCACGAAGGACACGGCCCGCCCGCTGCGGCCGACGATGTCCACGGCGGCCCACAGCTCCCCGGCCGAGCGGCCGCCGCCCCCCAGTTCTGGCGGCTGCTTTCTGCGCCCTTGAACGACCCGCCCGGGAGACCGCCCCCGACTCCCCGGGCGCTTGGCGGCTCAGGGCGTACCAGGCCGGGACGAGAGGCGGCGGCGGGATCTGATCCCGCCGCCGTTCTTGGGCTTCGGGTCGAGGTCCCGGTGGGTCGAGGTCTTTTCTGGGTCGAGGTCCGCCGCTCAGAGGCGGCCGTCCGGGGTGAACGGGCAGGCGCGGGCCGGGAGGACCAGTCCGGCGCCGGCGAGGTCGGTGAGCAAGGCCGAGATCTCGGTACGGGTGAGCAGCCCCGCCCGGTCCGGCCCCGGGTGCCGAACGCCGAGCGCCCCGGCCGCCTCGATCGCCCTGGCCCCGATCGCGGCCTCCACCGCCCACACCCGGTGCGCGCACAGTGCCGACTGTGCCGACGCGGTCAGTTCCCCGTGCAGCCGGAGCAGCCGGCGCAGGTCGGCGGCGAGCTTCTCGATCGGCAGCCCGTACGGCTGCGGTTCGATCGGCGCCCGCTCCCGCACCCGTTCGGCGAACGCGTGCCAGCAGCGCGGCACGTGCCGCGCGGTGGCGATGATCAGCGGCGGCGCGGCGATCATCAGGGCGATGCGACTGGCGTCGAGAAGGTTCACGGTTCACTCCGTCGTCTTCCCCCGACCTTCCGCCCGGACGCCACCGCAGTCAACAGCACTTTGTGCGACCCGTGCCGATCGATAGCCAAGAACTCTTGGCCAAGATATGTTGGCTAAATGGAAGCCCGTCGGATCACCGATCCCCGCGCCCTGCGCGCCCTCGCCCACCCGGCCCGGATCCAGCTGCTGGAGCTGCTCACCGTCGACGGCCCGGCCACCGGCCGTCAGCTCGCCGACCGCACCGGCGAGTCCACCGCCTCGGTCAGCTATCACGTCGCCCAGCTGGTCAAATGGGACCTGGTCGAGCCGGCCACCGAGCTGGCCCGCGGCCGCGAACGCCCCTGGCGCGCCACCGGCCGGGGGATCACCTGGGCCGGCACCGGCTCACCGGAGTTCGTCGCCGCCGCCCGCGCCCTGCGTGACCAGATGGTCGCCCGCCACCTGGACGAACTCGACGAGTACCGCCGCGCCGAGGACACCCTCGACCCGGCCTGGCGCGAGGCCGCCTGGATCGGCTACGACGTCGGCTACCTGACCGCCGACGAGGTCGCCGAGGCGACCACCAGGATCAAGGCGATCATCGCCGAGTACACCGGTTCGCCGCGCCCGCGCCAGACCGAGGCCCGCAAAATCAACTTCTTCGGGTACGCCCTGCCGGCCCGCGATGCAGCCCCCGTCTCGCCGGAGGTCTGACCGTGCCGCTGGCAGCGCTCTTCACCGCGAAGCTCATCTCCACGTTCGGCTCCTGGCTGACGGTCCTGGCGCTGCCGTGGTTCATCCTGGTCACCTCGGGTTCCCCGACCCGGATGTCCGCGGTCCTGACCGTCGAGTTCCTGGGTGTCGTCCTGGTCGGCATCCCCAGCGGCCGCCTGGTTCAGCGCCTGGGCGCCCGCCGCACGATGCTCCTCGGCGACGCCGCCCGGGCCCCGCTGATGGCCCTGGTCCCGCTGCTCCACGCGGCCGGCCTGCTGACCTTCCCGGCCCTGCTGGCGATCTCCTTCGGCCTGGGTCTGTTCACCGCCCCCTACATCGCCTCCCAGCGCCTGATCCTCCCCGACCTGCTCGCCGCGGCTCCCACCCGCGAACCGCGCTCGGCACTCTCCCGGATCGGCCGGCAGCGCATCCGTGCCTCTCGCGTGATCGGGGAGGACGATGCCCCGGCGGGCGAGGGGCGTCTGGCCCGGGCGAACAGCCTGATCGACGCGGCCACCCGGGTCGGCGCCCTGGCCGGCCCGGCCCTCGGCGGCGTCCTGATCGCCACGATGGGCGCGGCCGAGGTCCTGTGGCTCGACGCGGCCAGCTACGCCGTCTCGTTCCTGATCGTCCTGCTCTTCGTCCACGTCCCGCCCCGCGTCTCGCCCCGCGTCCCGCCCCGCGTCCCGCACCCCACGGACCCCCGTCCCGGCAGTCCGGATCTCGCAGACCTCGCTGACCGACCACGCTCCAGTGGCGCCCGCCCAGGCAGTCCAGGTCTCGCTGACCTCGCTGACCGCCCGGGCCGCCCAGACTCCGCAAGCCAGCCGGGTATCACGGACCATCCGCCCACAGTGGATAGATCCGAAATAGCGGATGAACCCGATAGGTCGGGCAAATCTGGCGCCCCTGACCTCCTGGCCGGGCTGCGCCACGTGGTCCGGCACCGATCGCTCCGGCTGTTCCTGGCCGCGCTGCTCCTGATCGCCCTGGCCACCCCGGCCATCTTCGCCTGCCTCCCGGTCCTGGTCCTGCACGACCTCGGCGGCGATCCTCGAGTGCTCGGCCTGCTCACCGCCGCGAACGGTGCGGGCCTCGCCGCCGGCGGCATCCTCGCCCTCCTGGTCATCGCCCGCCTGCGGGACACCGCGCTGGCCCTGGCCGCCGTCGTCCTCGCGCTCCCGCTCTGGCTGCTGCTGTCCTCTCGGATCTCCCTGCTGGCGGTGGCCCTGTTCCTCTCCGGCCTGGCCACCCCGCTCTGCGCGGCCACCCTCAACACCCGCTTCACGCTCCGCACACCCACCCCGATCCGCCCGCAGGTACTGACCGCCGTGACCACCGCGGAGAACCTCGCCGCTTTCCTGGCCTTCGCCGCCGCCGGCCCGGTCCTCCAGGCTGCCGGCCTGAGGCCGGTCTTCACCGCGATCGCCACCCTGGCCACTCTCGGCGCCGTCACCTACTGCGCCGCCCTCCGCGCCGACACCCGCACCCCACCCGCAGCCCCGGCCCCGGCATCCCGCCGGACCGAACCCCACGACACCGTCCCCTCGCCGGCCCCATCCCGATAACCGCTCCACCGGCGACCCCCTTGACCGTCCCGCTCCATCACACAGCGCACCCGCAGCACCGCCGATCACACCAGTTCCCAGCTGGCCCTGAGGGGTGTGTCCGCACCCAGGAGGCACCGCTGGCGCCCAGCCGGCGCCGCCCGGCTGGTCTTGGGGGGTGTGTCCGCGGCCGGGAGGCACCGCTGGCGCCCAGCCGGCGCCGCCCGGCTGGTCTTGGGGGGTGTGTCGGTGGCCGGGAGGTGCCGCTGGCGGCCAGGCGGGGACGGGGTGGTCAGGCGTAGCGGGACAGGGCGTGTTCGAACTCCGGTGTTCCCGGCGGCCCGTCGAAATCCATGCTGGTAGGGGAGTCGCCGGGCTGGAGAAAGTGGCCTGCCTGGGCAGCGACCGCCTGGACCAGCGAGAACGGCGCGGCCACGAGGGGCACCGGCAACCGCACCGCCGTCCGCCGGCCCGGTGTGTTGATCAGAAGCAGACTCCAGCCGTCGACCTCCGACCAGCTGAGGCCGGCCTGGTCGTGTTCCCAGGTCACCACGGACGGCCGACCACGGTCGAACGGGATCCAGCCGTCCCGGGGCACTCCCGGATCGGCCCGCCAGTCGGCCACCGGCAACCCGGCCGCCTCGAGCGCCTCGGCGACCGCCCGCAGATAACCCCAGTGCCCCGCCACCTCTGCCGGCCTCATCCCGACGGACTCCCCGCTCTCGAACGGCCACCCCGGCAGACGATCTCGGCCCGCTGCCCACGGACGCGCTCGCCTCTGACAGAGTTCGCCGAAATGATCCCAGCACCACGCTCTGCGCTGCCATCCCGCAACTTCACACGGCCGGGCGCGCACCTGAGGCGTGGGGACCTCGGTTTCGAACCGGGTCGAGCGGCGATCCGCCGTCACCACGGGTCGTCAGATGACGACGCGGCGGGCGATGTCGAAGAGGCCGTGCCGGTCGCCGAACGTGCGGCGCACCGCGGCGCCCATCGCCTCGAACACCGTGTCGCCGCCGAAGTCGCATCCGCCGGCGGATTCCGGATCCACCTCGCCGAGCAGCAGGTGCACGGCGAGCTCGTCCGCCAGGCCGCCGGGCTGATGTCCCTCACCGGGCAGGTCGGTGGCGAAGACCCGCTTGCCGAGTGCCGCGTCTCCGGCCGGGGAGTCCGGTTCCGGGGCGTGCAGATAGAGCAGGGCCGCGGTTCGCGGGCGCAGGATCCGCTGAAAGACGCAGGGTTCCAGATCGGGTACGTCGGCGAGCGCCCCACCCCAGAAGTGCTCACCCACGGTGAACCCGCCGGCCGACAGCGCCTTGGCTGCCGTCCACCCGCACGGCCCATCGTCCCAGGTCACGGTCGGCGGGTAGGAGTTGTCGGCGCGCGGCAGCAACCCGTCCACAGCACCCAGCGTGTCCATCAAGCGCAGGATCCCGGGCGTCGGCGTCACCGGCTGATCATGACGATCGACGGATCCGCAAGTAAAGCCGCCAGATTTCTGCACACCCGATTCACAGAATCTTCCCGACAATCCCCACAAAAGCCACCCCGCACGCATCACCACCCGCCAATGACCCCTCACCCTCCGCAAGCCCCCGCGGCAAGCGCCGATTCCGCCCACCGCGGCGACGTGGTGGCGACACGCGAGCGACGCAGAGCCGAACATCAGTGATGTCAGCAATCGTTCAGCCGCGCATCACGAGGGCGTCGCCGCGCGGACCCGGCCCGCCCGTCCCCTGTACGCATGCGCATCGCGCTGGTCACAGAGTCCTTCCTGCCGGATGTCAACGGCGTCGCCCACTCGGTGGTCCGTACCGCGGAGCACCTCGTCCGCACCGGCCACGAACCGATCGTGATCGCCCCGGAGCCCGCCCCCGGTCCGGCGCCGATCACCATGCCCTACCCGGTGGTCCGGGTCCCCTCGGTGCCGCTGCCCGGCTATCCGCAGATCCGGCTCGGCCTGCCCGTCCCCGCGCTGCGTTCCGCGATCCGCTCGCACGGCGCCGAGGTCGTCCACCTGGCCAGCCCGTTCGTGCTCGGCGCGTGGGCGCGGACCGCGGCCGCGTCGCTGGGCCTGCCCACGGTCGCGATCTATCAGACCGACGTCGCGGCCTACGCCCGGGCCCGCCAGCTGGGCGTCTGCGAGCAGTTGTCCTGGCGCTGGATCCGGCGGCTGCACAACGGCGCCTCCCGCACGCTGGCGCCGTCCACCGAGTCGATGACCGCGCTGCGCGAGCACGGCATCGAGCGCGTGCACCTGTGGCGCCGGGGCGTCGACGATGTGCGTTTTCAGCCAAACCGGCGCAGTGCCGGGGTGCGCCGGGCGCTCTGCCGAGACGGCGAGATCCTGGTCGGTTTCGTCGGCAGGCTCGCCGTCGAGAAGGAGGTCGACCTGCTGGCCGGCGTCGCGGCGCTGCCCGGGGTGCGACTGGTGGTGATCGGTGACGGGCCGGCCCGCGGGATGCTCCGCCGGGCGCTGCCCACCGCCACGTTCCTCGGCGCGCGGCACGGCAGCCAGCTCGCCCGGATCTACGCGAGCCTGGACGTCTTCGCGCACACCGGCCCGTTCGAGACGTTCGGCCAGACCGTGCAGGAGGCGATGGCCAGCGGCGTACCGGTCGTCGCCCCGGCCAAGGGCGGCCCGTGTGACCTGGTCCGCGACGGGCTGACCGGCTTCCTGGTGCCGCCGCACGAGGCGGCCGGGTTCACCCGGGCGGTGGCCCGGCTGGCCGCCGACCCGATGGTGCGGCGCGCGATGGGCCAGGCGGGCCGGTCCGCGATCGCGGGGCGCAGCTGGGCCACGGTCGGCGATCAGCTGCTCGGCCACTACGCGGAGGTGCTCGGCGCGGCGCTCCCCGCCGTACCGGAAATGTCGCGGCCGCACGCCGCCGCGGCCTGATCGAAAACAGACTCAAGGATCAGGGAAACGGCGGTGTGGGCGTCGGCCCACGCCGCTTCGATCTTTTCGGTACGGATCAGCGCGCCGGCCGGCGCCCGGAGTGACGGTCAGGGCGGCGGCGAGCGTGACGCTTGCCAGGGTGGCCGAGAATGCCATGGTTGGTTGCCTCCATTCCTCGACCTCGATAAGACTCCATTCCTCGACCTCGATAAGAACGGACCCGGGTGAACATTCACCGAACCGGATGGCCGTCTGGCGTTCGTCCAGGCCTGGCCTTCCGCTCATCCAGCGTCGCGACGATCTGACGGTGGTGAGCTCGCGGACGCTGCGCTGGACCGGCTTCGGCGGTGCGGTGCTGCTCGCGGTCGCCGCCGGGATCGGTGGGCACGGCCCGGCGGTGCTGTGCTGCTGGCTGGTGGGCACCGCGATCCAGGGGTACGCCTGGTGGAGCGGCCGGGACCGGACGTTCACGCCGCGCTGGGTGCTGGGCACCGTCGCGCTGTGGTCGGCGCCGTTCCTGCTGGCCCCGCCGTACGGGAGCCGGGACGTGTACTCCTACGCCTGCCAGGGCGAGCTGTACCGGCACGGGCTGAGCCCGTACACGCACACCGCGACGGCGCTGCCCTGCACGTGGCTGGACGACGTGGCGCCGCTGTGGCGGGACACGCTGACGCCGTACGGGCCGCTGTTCGTGCTGGCCGCGGCCGGGGTGCTGTGGCTCGCCGACACGCTGCCGGTCGACGCCGGGATGACCGTGCCGCTGCTGCTGTTCCGGCTGCTCGCGCTGGCCGGGATGGCCGGGGTCGCGGCGGGCCTGCCGGCGCTGGCCCGGCGCTGCGGGGTGCCGCCGGCCCGGGCGCTGTGGGTGGCCCTGGCCGGCCCGTTGATCGGCGCGCACCTGCTCGGCGGCCCGCACAACGACGCGCTGATGCTCGGCTTCCTGATCGGCGGGCTCGCCCTGGTGGCCCGCTTCCCCCGGCACCCGGCCGCGGTGCTCGGCGCAGGCGCGCTGCTGGGCTGTGCGGTAGCGGTCAAAGCCACAGCCGTGGTCGCCATCCCGTTCGCGATCCTGCTGGTCACCGCCGCGCTCGGCAAGAACCGAAATGCCGCCCCGCCCCGCCGGACCCCGGCTGGTTCTCAGGGGCCCCTCGAGCCCTCCGAGACACCCCTGACCGCCAGCCCGGATGCGGTCCGGGCGGTGGCGCGTGGCCCGGTGTCGGCTGGTTCTCAGGGGTGTCTCGGGGGTTCGGAGGCACCCCTGACCGCCAGCCCGGATGCGGTCCGGGCGGTGGCGCGTGGCCCGGTGTCGGCTGGTTCTCAGGGGTGTCTCGGGCACTCCGAGACACCCCTGAGGACCAGCTGGGATCTGGGGCGCGGGCTGGTTGTCGGGGGAGTGGGGGTCGGTGGGGCGGCGGTGGCGACGTTTGCCGGGATCACCGCGGCCGGTGGGCTGGGTTACGGCTGGATCGCCGGGCTGCGGGAGAGCGAGATCCTGGTCCAGTTCTCCTCGCTGCCGACCGCGGTCGGGATGACGCTGACCTATCTCGGCCGGCCGTTCGAAGCCGGTTTCAACGCGGTCCCGGCGGCCAGGGCGGCCGCCCTGGTCGTCCTCGCCGTCGTGCTGGTCGCGATCTGGGTCCGGGCGCTGCGGTACCGGGCCGACCCGGGCCGGGCCGCGCTCCACGGCGCGGCCCTCGCGCTGGTCGCCACGGTGGCGCTGGCCCCGGTGGTGCTCTCCTGGTATGCGCTGTGGCCGCTGATCCTGCTGGCCGCCACCACCGTGCGGACCCGGGCGGTGATGGCGGTGGCGATCGTCGCGGCGTTCGCCGTGCTGCCGGACGGTGAGGGGCTCGCGCACATGGTGAAGTTCCCCGGCGCGATCATGGTGACCACCGGGCTGATCGTGCTGGCCGTGGTGGCGCTGCGCCGATGGCGGCGTCAGCGCGGAGCAGCGGCCGACGGGAGCAGTGAGGCCGAGCCGAGCACCCGGGTCACCGACACCTCGATCACCACCCGGGCCGGGTTCGGCCGCGGGGTCCGGTAGCGCGCGGCGTACCGGCGTTCCGCGTCGGCGACCGTCTCCGGGTCGTCGCGGATCACCGCGATCCCCTCGACGGTGCTCCAGCGCGGCCCGTCGAGCTGGCAGATCGCCACCCGCTGCTGGCCGTTGCGGACGTGCCGGACCTTCGCCGAGCCGCCGGACGCGATCACCCGGGCGATCCCGGTGACCGGGTCGAGGGTGGCGCCGACCGCGACCACGTGCGGCGACCCGTCGGCCCGCAGCGTGGTCAGCGTGCACAGGTGCCGCTCGACCCAGAACTCCCGCAGCGCCGGCGATTCCATCGGCACGGTCCCGCTCACGCTTGCTCTCCTCTGGTCGTACCACAAACGGTTGTCATGCGGTCTCGGCCGCCAGCTCGCCGCGCCGGACAGCGGCGACCAGCGCGGTGTGGTCGCGCTCCACCTGGTCGGCGTAGGTGCGGGCGAAACGGGCCAGCGACTCGTCCATCTTGTCGCTGCCGCCGACATACCCGGCGATCATCGACGCCCCGCTGGTCCGGGCGTGCGACTTGGCCAGCAGGTAGCCGCAGATCCCGGCGTAGTCGGCGAGCGCGCCGGCGTTGATGTCCTCGACGAGGATGGCGCCCTTCATGTCGCGGAACTGCCGCACGTAGTACTGGTGCTCGCCCACGGTGGTCCAGCCGAGCAGCGGGTCGCTGACGGTCTGCAGCGCCTGCTGGTATTCCACCACCCGCTGGCCCTGGTGCCGGTGCCAGGCCAGCGCGCCGTGCTGATGTTTCGCGATGACCGACCGGCGGGCCTGCTTGAGCTGCAGGAACACCACGTCCTCGGGGTCGCTGCCCTCGCACAGCGCGACGTACGCCCGCAGTCCCACCGACCCCACGCCGACCACCTTGTGCGCGACGTCGACGATCCGGTACCCGCCGAGGATCCGCGCCCAGTGCGGCTTGAGCGTGTTCAGGAACCCGTCCAGGGCCTCCTCGACCAGCTCCCGGTCACCGTCCGGCGGCCGGGTGATCACCGGCGGCTCGGTGACCAGCCGCCGGGTGCCGTCGCGGCGCTCGGTGAACCGGGGCAGCGCGCGGTCGCTGGTGCGCCGGCGGGCCCGGCGGGCGGCCCGCTCGATCTCGTCGCGGAAGCTGGCCTTGCTCGCCGCGGACCGCATCGCGTCCACGTTGAGCTGGTCGAACGACCGGGCCAGCAGCGGACGGCCGGACAGGTCGGAGATCTGCTCGCGGTACTCCTCGACGCAGTGCTGCACGGCGTCGGCGCACTCGTGCTCGCGGAAGCCGTTGACCCGGCCGGCCACGTAGACGCTGACCACCAGGCGGCGCAGGTCCCACTCCCAGGGGCCGGGGTGCGCCTCGTCGAAGTCGTTGAGGTCGAAGACCAGCTCTCGCTCCGGCGAGGCGTAGAACCCGAAGTTGCCGAGGTGGGCGTCACCGCAGATGACCGGGGTGATGCCGGTGTGCGGCAGGGTGGCGAAGTCGTCGGCCATCAGCCCGGCGGTGCCGCGCAGGAACGCGTACGGGTTGGCGATCATGCGGCCCACCCGGACCGGGACGAGCCAGGGCAACCGGCCCTCGTGCGAGTCGGTCACCTGGGCCACCGGGTCGGGCCGGGAGGTGCCCGGACGCCACTGCGCCATGTCCGACCGGGGGGACCGCTCGCGCAACGAGCGACCCATCTCGTATCGTTCGGCGCGCGGCCGTGCGGGCCGGCGCAGGGAGGTGAATCCCTCGTCGCCCGCGGAGCCGGGCTCGACGTGGCTGCTGATCATGGGTTTCCCGTCCATCGCAGCCGAGAGTACGGGGCTGTGCACAGCCTGCCGCGACGGGCTCGCGGACCGAGCATTGTTATCGATAACATTTCCCACATCGGGAGACGCGCGGCTCGCCGTACGCTCCATCAGATCCGGACCTGGCGAGGTGCGCAAGTGGAGACCAAGGGATCCCGTTCCCCGGCGATGACGGACGTGGCGCGGCTGGCCGGGGTCTCCCACCAGACCGTCTCCCGCGTCCTCAACGATCATCCCAACGTCAAGGAGCAGACCCGCCTGCGGGTGCGCGCCGCCATCGCCGAGCTCGGCTACCGCCCCAACCGGGCGGCCCGGGCCCTGGTCACCGGCCGTTCCCAGCTGATCGGCGTGGTCGCCCGCAACAGCATGCTGTACGGCCCGGCCTCGATGCTGACCGAGTTCGAGCAGGCCGCCGCGGACGCCGGTTTCGCGGTGAGCGTGGGCAGCGTCCGCGAGCTGGACCGCGACTCGATCTCCGCGGTGGTGGACCGGCATCTGGACCAGCGGGTCGCCGGCCTGGTGGTGATCGCCCAGGTCGCGTCGGCCACCGAGGCCCTGGCGGAGATCCCGGCCGACGTGCCGGTGGTGTTCATCGACGGCGACCCGGCGGCCGGCCGTCCGCTGGTCACGGTGGATCAGGTGGCCGGCGCCCGGGCCGCGGTGCGGCACCTCCTGGAGGCCGGCCACGAGACGGTCTGGCACGTCTCCGGGCCGACCGAGTGGTTCGACTCGGCCGGCCGGATCCACGGCTGGCGGCAGACGCTGCAGGAGGCCGGCCGCGAGGTGCCGCCGCTGCTGAGCGCGGACTGGTCGGCCGCCGAGGGGTACCGCGCCGGGCAGATGCTGGCCCGGATGCCCGAGGTCACCGCGGTCTTCGCGGCCAACGACCACCTGGCCATGGGCGTGCTGCGGGCGCTGCACGAGCGTGGCCGCCGGGTGCCGCACGACGTCAGCGTGATCGGTTTCGACGACGTGCCCGAGGCGGCGTACTTCATCCCGCCGCTGACCACCGTGCGGCAGTCCTTCGGCGACGTGGCCCGGGCCGCGCTCACCCTGCTGCTGGGTCAGATGAAAGAAGCGCCGGTGCCCGCCGACACCGTGATCGTTCCGGCACAATTGGTAGTGCGTGAGAGCGTGGCGCCGCCGGCCTGAGCGGCCTGCACGGGCGGGTTAAGCGGCCGTTACCTCGTTGTTGCGAAGAGCCGTTGACACGAGTTTTGTTAGCGATAACACTGGGTTCTCCCGCCGAGGTGTGGCCGCCGCCACCCTACCGGCTCCCGCCGTGGAGGTATTCCCGATGTCCGCTGAGCCGACCCGTGTCCCGGGCGCCGACCGCGGCCGTCCGGCGTACTCGGAAGCAGTCAAGATCTACAACGAGCTCTTCACCGAGTGCTCGGTACTGCACGATGAACGTCGTGTACGTCATGCGCCAGTGGCGAACGGGTGACCGAGCCCGGTAACAGCACCACCGTCGAACCGAAGGAAAACCGATGAAACCGCAGATCTGGTTTCTGACCGGCAGCCAGCACCTGTACGGTCCGGAGACGCTGCAGCAGGTCGCCGACCAGTCCGCTGAGATCCAGCGGACCCTGGCGGCCGGCGTGGGCGCCGAGATCGTCGCCCAGCCGGTGCTCACCGACTCGGGCGCGATCAAGCGGGTGATGCTGGAGGCGAACGCGCATCCGGACGTGATCGGTGTGATCGCCTGGATGCACACGTTCTCGCCGGCCAAGATGTGGATCTCCGGTCTGGACGCGCTGCGCAAGCCGCTGCTGCACCTGCACACGCAGCACAACATCTCGCTGCCGTGGGAGTCCATCGACATGGACTTCATGAACCTCAACCAGGCCGCGCACGGCGACCGGGAGTTCGGTTTCATCCAGTCCCGTCTCGGCGTTCCGCGCAAGACGGTGGCCGGGCACGTCAGCGACCCGGTGGTGTCCGCCCGGATCGACGGCTGGGCGAAGGCCGCGGCCGGCCTGCAGCGGATGCGTACGCTGCGCCTGGCCCGCTTCGGTGACAACATGCGCGACGTCGCGGTCACCGAGGGCGACAAGGTCGAGGCCGAGCTGCGCTTCGGCGTCTCGGTCAACACGTACGGCGTGAACGACCTGGTCGAGGTCGTCGACGCGGTCGACGAGAAGGCGATCGACGACCTGGTCGCCGAGTACGCCGAGCTCTTCGACCTGGCGCCGGAGCTGGCCAAGGGCGGCGACCGGCACGACTCGCTGCGCTACGGCGCCCGGATCGAGGCCGGCCTGCGCCAGTTCCTCACCGAGGGCGGTTTCGGCGCCTTCACCACCAACTTCGAGGACCTCGGCGGCCTGCGCCAGCTGCCCGGCCTGGCCGTCCAGCGGCTGATGGCCGACGGGTACGGGTTCGGCGGCGAGGGCGACTGGAAGACCTCCGCCCTGCTGGCCACCGTGAAGGCGATGGGTGCCGGCAGCGACAAGGGCACCTCGTTCATGGAGGACTACACGTACCACTTCGGTCCGGGCGAGCCGAAGATCCTCGGGGCACATATGCTCGAGGTCTGCCCGACCATCGCGTCCTCGAAGCCCCGCGTGGAGATCCACCCGCTGGGGATCGGCGGCCGCGAGGACCCGGTCCGGCTGGTCTTCGACGCCGCGCCCGGCCCGGGTGTCGTCGTCGGCCTGGCCGACCTGGGTGACCGGTTCCGCCTGGTGGCGAACGTGATCGAGGTCGTGCCGCCGGACGAGCCGCTGCCCCACCTGCCCGTTGCCCGCGCGGTGTGGAAGCCCGCCCCGACGCTCTCGACGTCGGCGGAGTGCTGGCTCACCGCCGGAGGACCGCACCACACGGTTCTCACCCAGGCCGTCGGAGCCGAGGTCCTCCGGGACTTCGCGACGATGGCCCAGACCGAGCTTCTGCTCATCGATGACCGCACCACGAGCGACGACTTCGCCGACCGGGTGCGGTGGAATCAGGCGTACCACCGCCTGGCCCGCCCCCTGTAACACCGCTCTCAAAGAGGAGAATCCACCGTGAAATACACCCGGCTTGCGGCCGCTTTCGCCGCTGCCTCGCTGGTGGCCACGATGGCCGCTTGTGGTGACGCCGAGAAGACCTCGGACAAGGCGACGACCGGTGGCGACACCGCCGGCGCGCTGATCGGCATCACCATGCCGACGAAGTCCTCGGAGCGCTGGATCCACGACGGCGACAACCTGAAGTCGCAGCTCGAGGGTCTGGGCTACAAGGTCGATCTGCAGTACGCGGAGAACGACATCCCGACGCAGACCCAGCAGCTGGACAGCCAGATCACCAAGGGCGCGAAGCTTCTGATCATCGCGTCGATCGACGGCACCGCGCTGTCGAGCCAGCTGGACAACGCGAAGGCCGCGAACATCCCGGTCATCTCGTACGACCGGCTGATCCGCGGCAACGCGAACGTCGACTACTACACGACGTTCGACAACTTCAAGGTCGGCGTGCAGCAGGCCACCTCGCTGCTGACCGGCCTGGGCGTGCTCAAGGCGGACGGTAGCAAGGGCGACGCGAAGGGCCCGTTCAACATCGAGCTGTTCGCCGGTTCGCCGGACGACAACAACGCGACGTTCTTCTTCAACGGCGCGAAGAGCATCCTCGACCCGTACATCAAGGACGGCACGCTGGTCGTGAAGTCCGGCCAGGTCGACTTCAAGACCGTCGCGACCCTGCGCTGGGACCCGGAGACGGCCCAGAAGCGCATGGAGAACATCCTGACCTCGACCTACAAGGGTTCGGTCAAGATCAACGGCGTGCTCTCGCCCTACGACGGCATCTCGATCGGTATCCTCTCGGCGCTGAAGTCGGGTGGCTACGGCACCGCCGCGCAGAAGTACCCGACCGTCACCGGTCAGGACGCCGAGCTGGCGTCGGTCAAGTCGATCATCGCGGGTGAGCAGTACTCGACCATCTACAAGGACACCCGCCAGCTGGCCAAGGTGACCGGTGAGATGGCCGACGCGATCCTCAAGGGTCAGACCCCGACCACGAACAACACCACGGACTACGACAACGGCAAGAAGGTCGTCCCGGCCCAGCTGCTCGAGTCGGTCATCGTCGACAAGGACAACTACCAGAAGGTCATCATCGACGGCGGCTACTACACGGCCGACCAGCTGAAGTGATCTGAACCCCCGCGCCCCGCCCGCCCCCAGCGGGCGGGGCGCGGGGCTTCACCGGCCCATAGGAGGGTCTTCATGACCGACACGATCCTGCGGATGAGCGGCATCACCAAGACGTTCCCGGGCGTCAAGGCGCTGCAGGATGTCAACCTGGAAGTGCGCAGGGGCGAGATCCTCGCGGTCTGCGGCGAGAACGGGGCCGGCAAGTCGACCCTGATGAAGGTGTTGTCCGGGGTCTACCCGCACGGCACCTACGAGGGTGACATCGAGTTCGAGGGCGAACCCTGCAGCTTCGCCGGTATCCGCGACAGCGAGCACCGGGGCATCGTCATCATCCACCAGGAGCTGGCGCTCGCCTCGAACCTCTCGATCGCCGAGAACATCTTCCTCGGCAACGAGCGGAGCAAGCGCGGCTGGATCAACTGGAACGAGACCAACCAGGCGGCGGACGAACTGCTGCGCCGTGTCGGTCTGGACGAGAAGGCCGTCACCCCGGTGATCCAGCTGGGTGTCGGCAAGCAGCAGCTCGTGGAGATCGCCAAGGCGCTCTCCAAGGACGTCAAGCTGCTGATCCTCGACGAGCCCACCGCGGCGCTCAACGACGACGACTCCGAGCACCTGCTGAACCTGCTGCGCGGACTGCGTGACCAGGGCATCACCTGCGTCATCATCTCGCACAAGCTCAACGAGGTGATGGGCATTTCGGATCGCGTCACCATTCTGCGTGACGGCAAGACGATCTGGACCGAGGACATCGACAACCTCAGCGAAGAAAAGATCATCGCGGGTATGGTCGGCCGGAGCCTCGAGAACCGGTACCCGGAGCACGAGTCGACGATCGGCGAGGAGGTGCTGCGGATCGAGGACTGGACCGTGCACAGCCCGACGCAGCCGGATCGGGCGCTGGTCCGTAAGGCGAACCTGACGTTGCGGCGTGGGGAGATCGTCGGTCTGGCCGGGTTGATGGGCGCGGGCCGCACCGAGCTGGCGATGAGTGTGTTCGGCCGTTCGTACGGGGTGAACATCTCCGGCCGCCTGATCAAGGACGGTAAGGAGATCCAGGCCCGCAACGTGCGTGAGGCGATCAACCACGGCATCGCGTACGCGACCGAGGACCGCAAGCGCTATGGCCTGAACCTGATCGAGGACATCAAGCGCAACGTCTCGGCCGCCGGCCTGTCCAAGCTCGCCAAGGGCGGCTGGGTCGACGGCAACGAGGAGCGCAAGGTCGCCGACGAGTTCCGGGCGAGCATGAACATCAAGGCGCCGAGTGTCGAGTCGGTGGTCGGCAAGCTCTCCGGTGGTAATCAGCAGAAGGTCGTGCTGTCCAAGTGGATTTTCACTGACCCGGACGTGCTGATCCTCGACGAGCCGACCCGCGGGATCGACGTCGGCGCGAAGTACGAGATCTACACGATCATCAACCGGCTCGCCGACGAGGGGAAGGCCATCCTGGTCATCTCCTCCGAGCTGCCCGAGCTGCTCGGGATCTGCGACCGTATCTACACCCTCTCGGCGGGCCGGATCACCGGTGAGGTCGACCGCGCCGGGGCCACGCAGGAGAGCCTCATGACGCTCATGACGAAGGAAGAACAGGAGGTGGCGCCGTGACCGTCGCACCTACCAACGCTGACATGTCGATCAGCAAGGGCCCGGCCGGTGCCCCGGACAAGGCACCCCGGAAGGTCAACTTCGACCTGAAGCAGAGCGGGATCTACATCGCGCTCGCGCTGACGATCGTGATCTTCACCGCGTTGACCGGTGGTGACCTGCTCGCGCCGCAGAACCTCAGCAACATCATCGTGCAGTACTCCTACATCCTGGTCCTCGCGATCGGCATGGTCCTGATCATCATCGCCGGGCACATCGACCTGTCGGTCGGTTCGGTGGTCGCGGCGTCCGGCGCGTTCGCCGCGGTGATGATGGTCGACTGGCACGTGGCCTGGCCGATCGCGGTCGTCGCGACGCTGGTCTTCGGCGCGCTGGTCGGCGCGTGGCAGGGCTACTGGGTGGCGTACTTCGGTATCCCCGCCTTCATCGTGACCCTGGCCGGCATGCTGCTGTTCCGCGCGGTCACCTACCGGATCCTGGGCAACCAGGGCATCGGCCCGTTCCCGGACGACATCCGGACCCTGGCCAACGGCTTCACCCCCGGCTTCCTGAAGAACATCGCGCTCGGCCCGCTCGGCGGCGCGGACGCGTTCAGCGTCATCGTCGGTCTGCTCGTCGTGGTCGGCATGGTCGTGATGCAGTGGCGCGCCCGGGCCGGGCGGGTGAAGTTCGCCCAGAGCGTCGACCCGATGTGGCTGTTCCTGACCAAGGCGATCCTGCCGGCGATCCTGGTGATGTTCCTGGTCGTGCAGCTCGCCCGGTTCCGCAACCTGCCCTGGGTGCTGGTGCTGCTCGCGGTGCTGGTGTTCGTGTACACGCTGGTCACCAACCGGGCCGTGTTCGGCCGGCAGATCTACGCGGTCGGCGGGAACCTGCAGGCCGCGACGCTGTCTGGCGTGAAGGTCAAGTCGGTGGTGTTCTGGCTGTTCGTGAACATGGGTGTGCTGTCCGCGGTGGCCGGCATCATCTTCGCCGGGCGGCTGAACCTGGCCGGCCCGACCGCCGGTAACAGCTTCGAGCTCGACGCGATCGCGGCCGCGTTCATCGGCGGCGCCGCCGTGCAGGGTGGTGTCGGCAAGGTGGTCGGCGCGATCACCGGTGGCCTGATCATGGGTGTCATCAACAACGGCGCCGGCCTGCTCGGCTGGCAGACCGAAACCGTCATGTTCGTCAAGGGCGCGGTGCTGCTCGCCGCGGTCGCCTTCGACGTGTGGAGCAAGCGCCGCACCGCCGGCGGCAAGTAAGACGCACAACCCCTCGAAATACGGGGCCGCCACACACTCGTGGCGGTCCCGTATTTTTTCAGGTCCGGGCCGCGGCCAGCCCGAACGCCGACGGCTTGACCCCGGGGAAGACGCCGTCGAGAGCGCCGAACCCGCACCGTTTCTGCAGCACCTCGCCGATCACCGCGCGGTAGTCGGTGGTCGCCGCCAGGTCACCGGCGACCAGCGCGCCGGGGGACAGGCCCGGCCAGTTCGTGTAGACCTTGCCGCCGCGGATGCCCCCGCCGAGCAGCAGCATCGCGTTGCCGTGCCCGTGGTCGGCGCCCCGTGACGCGTTCTCCTGCACCCGGCGGCCGAACTCGCTGATGGTCAGCACCGTCACGTTCCGCATGCCGTCCGCGCCGAGGTCCGTGGTGAACGCGGCGAGAGCCTGGGCCAGATCGGTCAGGTTGTCGTGCATCCGCTGACCCTTGACGGCCGTGCCGAGGCCCTCGTGCATGTCCCAGTCGCCGCAGTCCACCGCCGCCGTGACCAGGCCGGCCTTCGCCTTGATCAGCCGGGCCACGTCCCGCAGCGCCCCGCCCAGCTCGGTGGCCGGGTAGGTGGCGCCGCCGCTCACCGCGTACGGAACAGTCTTGATCGTGGAAACCGCGGACAGTGCGCGGTCGGCGGACCTGGCGGGCGCGGCGAGGGTGGCCGGCGCGTCGGCGTACATGGCGCGCAGCGCCGCGGCCATCGGCCGCTTGTCGTTCCCGGACAGCAGGAACTCGTCGATTCCGGTCATCGCGACGTCGCCGGCCGGGCCGAGCAGGATCCGGGCCGGCATGCTGTGGCCCAGCGACACCCCGGCCAGCGGCGCGCTCGCCCCGGTCAGGCCGAGCATCCGGTCCAGCCAGCCGCTGCGGATCGAGGTGCCCGGCGCGGCGTTCTCCATCGCGTCCATCGCGGCGAAGTGCGAACGGGTCGGATTCGGCTGGCCGACCGCGTGCACCGCCGCCAGACCGCCGCTCTTCCAGAGCGGCAGCAGCGGCGCGAGTGCCGGGTGCAGACCGAAGGTCCCGTCACCGGCGATCACCAGATTTTTCGGTACGCCGATGGCCGGCCGCGCCGCGTAGTACGCCGGGTCGCCGATCGGCACGACCGCGGACAGCCCGTCGAAGCCACCCCGCAGCGACAGCACCACCAGGGTGTCGCCGGTGTAGGCGCCGGCCGCGAACGCCGTCGTCGTGCTCAGCGTGGCACCGGCGAGCCCGGCCAGTCCGGCGGCCAGCACCCCGCGACGGGTGGGCCGGGCCGCGCGGTTCTCGTCGCAGCACAGTTCGGTCTTCATGATCACCTCAGCTGGAAGGACGGTGCGTCGAGGACCAGCGCGATCAGGTAGGGCGCGTGGCCGGCGAGGGACTTGTCGACTCCACTGGTCGGCGACTTCCCGGCAACACTGAGCACGGCGGCGGTGTGCGCGGCCGGCAACGGTGCGCCGATCAGCCGGGTGGCGAGCGCGTCGACCACTGCGCCGAAGGTCGCCGGCATCGCCGGGACCAGGGAGGTCAGCAGATCCGCGGGCCGGCCCAGCTGCTTCGGGTACCAGCCGGTGGCCAGGTTGAGGTGCAGGTTGCAGCGCATCAGGAACACCGACGGCGACGCCCAGATCGCCGCGACGTCCGGGAACCCGTTCGGCGGCGCCCAGCGGAACGGCGCGTTCCCGGCCGCGACCAGCACGTTGTAGAGCGCGTCCAGGGCCTTCACCCCGCTCGCCTCCGGCGTCAGCCCGAGCGTCCGGACCGTGGCGACCAGGTCCTCGAACGGGGTACGGACCTTCTGGCCGATCGCGGCGGCGAACTCGGCCGAGGTGAACAGGGCGCGCAGTACCGGCACGATCGCGGTGTCGTGGTCCAGGTACACCTTCGCCAGGCGGGTGACCAGCGCGGCCGGCGGCTCGTCGGCGACGAACCGGGCACACAGCTTGCGGGCCAGCCGCTCGGCGGTCGCCGGGAGCTTCGCCAGGTGGTCGAGGAAGGCCAGCGCGGTGCGCTCCCCGTCGGCGGCGGCGTTCGGGTGCCGGAAGCCGAGGATGTCGACCGGGCCGGTGGCGTGCTTGGCGGCGTCGTACACGTAGCCGCCGGCGTTGCTCACGGTCAGGCCGGTGAGCAGGCGGGCGGCGTCCTGGACGTCGGACTCGTCGTAGCCGAGCCCGGTGGTGTGCAGCTCCATCAGCTCGCGGGCGTAGTTCTCGTTCGGGTGCGCCTTGGTCGAGAACCGCTGGTCCAGGTAGGTGAGCATGGCCGGGTGCCGGGCCGAGGCGGCCAGCATGTCGGCGAACCGGCCGAACGCGTGCTTGCGGATCACCTGGGCGTCGTAGTCGCCACGGGTGTCCCAGACCCCGCTGGACGGGGCGGCGACGTGCAGGTGGTTCGCCCAGAAACCGGCGACGACCTCGAACAGCTGACGCTCGCTCCACGCGGCCCGGGCGATCACCGCGCGGCCGAGCTGGCCGAAGCCCTCGTAGGAGTGGTCCGGCAGCGCGGCGCGGACCGCGGCCGGGGTGGCGTGCGCCAGCGGCAGGCGCTTCAGCAGGGCCGCGCAGGCCGTGTCGTCGATCCGCTGCGGGTCGAGCTGCCGGTCCAGCCAGGCGGTCACGCCGAGCTTGCGCGCCTCGGCCAGCGACCGCGGGATGGCGCCGAAGGTGGCCCGGCGCAGCAGGTGCGCGATCGGGTCGCCGCCGAGCAGCGCCGCCGGCGACGTCGCCGCGGGCGCGGCTGGCGCCGGCGCGGCGCCGATGACGATCCCGGAGGTCACGGCCGCCGCCGCGGCGGTTCCGGCGAGCAGCGTACGGCGCGTCGTCGTCATCATGCCGGACGCTTCGGCCCGTTCCCCGGGACGGCGCACGGCGGCAACCGTGACTAACGGAGCCGCAATCCGAGCGCACCCGTGGCCGGACACCGGGGACGGCCGTAGCATCATCCCTGTGGATCAGGCTGAAACGGTACGTACCCCGTCGTCCTGGGTGGTTGTCGGTCTCGACAACGGTGGCACCTGCAACAACGCCACCGTGCTCGACGCGACCGGCCAGTTCCTGGTGAACAATCTGGTGGAGAACCCGAGCCGGGTGCTCGACGGGCCGGAGTCGGCGGTCGAGTCGCTCGCCCAGGCGTTCACCAGCATCCTGGAACTGACCAGCACCCCCCGGTCGCTGGTCCGCGCGGTCGGCCTGGACACACCCGGCCCGGCCAGCGCGCACGGGGTGATCTCGTCCAAGGGCGCGACGAACTTCAACCAGGTGTCCTGGCACGGCTTCGACATCCGGGGCGCGCTCGAGACCCGCCTCGGCCTGCCGGTGATCTACAACAACGACGCGAACGCCGCCGCCCTCTACGCCCACCACCGGCACTTCGGCGCGGCCGCGGCGGAGCACTCGTCGGTCGCCGCGATCGTCGGCACCGGCCTCGGCGGGGGCGTGGTGCAGGACGGCAAGGTGATCCGGGGCGCCGCCGGGATGGCCGGCGAGCTCGGCCACGTGCAGATCCCGCTGCACGGCGTGCTGGACGACGGCCAGCCGGTGCCGAAGTGCAACTGCGGCTTCGAGGGCGACGTGGAGTCGATCGCGTCGCTGACCGGCATCAAGAACAACCTGCTGCCGTACTGGCTGACCCGCTTCCCGGACCACCCGCTCGCCGGTGAGCCGCTCGGCAAGGCCGCCAAACTGCTGCGCGGTCTGGGCGAGAAGGAGGACCCGCTGGCGATGGCGGTCTTCACCCAGCAGGCGAAGGCGATCGGCAAGCTGTTCACCATCGCGGCCAACTTCACCGACCCGGCGGCCTATTTCCTCGGCGGCGGCGTGGTCGAGGCCGCCCCGCACTTCCGGCAGTGGTTCCTCAACACCGTCCGGGAGAGCACCGAGCTCCGCGACGAGCAGGCCAAGGCCGCCACCTTCGCCCTGGTGGCGGATCTCGACATGGCCGGCGCCCGCGGCGCCGCCGTGGCCGCCCTCGACGCCGTGGTCACCGCCGCCCGCTAGCGCCCGATCCCGGCTGGTCCGCAGGGGTGTCTCAGGGGTGCGGAAGCACCCCTGAGAGCCAGTCAGGGCCCGGTGGCGCGTCGCGGTCCGGTGCGGGCGCGGTGTCGCGCGAGACCATCAGTGAGCGTGGCTCGTAGCCTACGGACGGGCGCTCGGTATCCGTACCCTATGGGCGCGGTCGGAAGCGGCAGCCACCCGGAGCGAGCAGCGGTCTCAGTCGTCCTTGAGGGCGGTGGCGACGTCGGCGAACATCGGCAGATAGTCGCTGAGGCCGAGAGTGTCGAACAGGCGGCGCAGGAAGCCCGACGGGGCGGCGAGGCGGACCCAGCCGCCGCGCTCCATGGCCCGGCCGTGCGCGGTGACCAGCACCCCGACGCCCATCGAGTCGCAGAAATCGAGACCGGAGACGTCCACGATGACGCGCGGAGCGGGGCGTTCGACGAGGCGGCCGAGGTTGGCCTTCAACGCGGGCGCGGTGTCGATGTCGAGCGAACCGCGCAGGACGAGGACGGCCGTGTTCGGTGGGTGGTGCGCGACCGATACCTGCATCTTCGTGTGATCTTTCGGGTCGGGGGGCTCGCATAGGGGGATCGAACTTCCTGACCACCCTATGCGAGCCCGCCCGGTGCCGCAGTCTTGCCGGTGCTCCGGGCGCGTCAGGCCGAGTTGCGCCACTTGCGGCCGTTGCGGCCGATCAGCCGGTCCGCGTCGGTCGGGCCCCAGGACGCGGCCTCGTACGTCGGGATCGGCGACCTGTCGTTCGCCCAGTGCTCGATGATCGGGTCGACGATCCGCCAGCTGTGCTCGACCTCGTCACTGCGGATGAACAGCGACGCGTCACCGATCAGCGCGTCCAGCAGCAGACGCTCGTACGCCTCCGGCGACTCCTCGACGAAAGTCTGGTCGTACGAGAACTCCATGCTGGCCGTGCGCACCCGGAACGTGTGACCGGGGACCTTCGCGCCGAAGCGCAGCGAGATGCCCTCGTTCGGCTGGATCCGCAGGATCAGCGCGTCCGCGTCCAGCTCGGTGAGCTGGTTGGTCGGGATCGGCAGGTGCGGCGGGCGCTGGAACTGCAGCGCGACCTCGGTGACCCGGGCCGGCAGCCGCTTGCCGGTACGCACGTAGAACGGCACCCCGGCCCAGCGCCAGTTGTCCACGTTCAGCCGCAGCGCCGCGTACGTCTCGGTCCGCGACAGCGGGTCGACGCCGATCTCCTCGCGGTACCCGGCCATCAGCTCCTCGCGGGTGCCGCCCCGGGTGTACTGCCCGCGCACGGCGGCGTCGGCGATGTCCCGGTCGGTGGGCAGCCGGATCGCCTGCAGCAGCTTCACCTTCTCGCTGCGCAGACCCTCACCGCCGAACGAGGCCGGCGGCTCCATCAGCGAGAGCGCGAGCACCTGCAGCACGTGGTTCTGCACGATGTCGCGCATCGCGCCGGCCGACTCGTAGAAGCCGCCGCGGGTGCCGACACCGAGCGTCTCGGCGACCGTGATCTGCACGTGGTCGACCCAGGACCGGTCCCAGATCGGCTGGAAGATCGAGTTGGCGAAGCGCAGCGCCAGCACGTTCTGGACGGTGTCCTTGCCCAGGTAGTGGTCGATCCGGAAGACGCTCGACTCCTCGAACGCGGCGTGCACGACCCCGTCGAGCTCGTGCGCGGTGGCGACGTCCCGCCCGTACGGCTTCTCGATCACCAGGCGGGCGAACGAGCCCTCGTTGGCGTGGTTCAGCCCGGCGCCGGCCAGGCCGCAGATGACCGGCTCGAACGCGTTCGCCGGGGTGGACAGGTAGAACAGCCGGTTGCCCGACGTGCCGCGCTGGGCGTCGAGCTCGTCGAGGGTCTCGGCGAGGCGCTTGTAGGTCTCCGGGTCGTCGTACCCGCCGGAGACGTAGCGGATGCCGCCGGCCAGCTGACGCTTCTCCGACAGGCTCCGGCCGCCCAGCGCGCTGTCCGCGAACTGCTCGTCGGACATCGGCGTGCGGGCGACGCCGACCAGCGCGAACTGGTCGGGCAGGCGGTTGTGGCGGGCCAGGCTCTCGATCGCCGGCAGCAGCTTGCGCCGGGTGAGGTCACCGGAGGCGCCGAAGATGACGAGAGTGGCCGGTGGCGCGCTGCGCTCCTGGATGATGAGCTGAGGTTGATCCATCGTCTCCGTGTCCTCCGACCGGGTTGTAACCGTCCGTTCGACCTTACGCAGCGCTCCCCTCCCATGGTTCATCGCGATGTGTGCCGGCGGGCACAAGTGGCGGTAAACACTGCGCAACGATGACGCTTCGTGATCGGCTTCATCACAAGTGGTTCACCGCTTCCCTCGATGCGGTGAAGACCTAACCGATATAAGTGGCAAAATGGGCGCATAAGGTCTGGCAACCGAGGGGGACCCCGTGAAGTACCGGCTCGTGACCCGCAGCGACTTCGACGGCCTGGTATGCGCCGTGTTGCTGCGTCACCTGGACATGATCGACGACATCATGTTCGTGCACCCCAAGGACGTGCAGGACGGTGTCGTCGAGGTGACGGACCGGGACATCCTGACCAACCTTCCGTACGACGCCCGGGCATACCAGGTCTACGACCACCACCACTCCGAGACGCTGCGCAACGAGGGCGACCGGAGCAACCACGTCATCGACGCCGACGCGCCGTCCGCGGCCCGGGTGATCTTCGACCACTTCGGCGGCAAGCAGCGCTTCCCGCAGGTCTCCGACGACCTGATGCTCGCCGTCGACCAGGCGGACTCGGCGGACTACTCGCTCACCGACATCCTCAGCCCGACCGGCTGGACGCTGCTCAACTTCCTGATGGACAGCCGCACCGGGCTCGGCCGGTTCCGCAACTTCCGGATCTCCAACTACCAGCTGATGATGCAGCTCATCGACGCCTGCATCGAGCACACCGACGTGCACGACATCCTGGCCCTGCCGGACGTGGCCGAGCGGGCCGCGCTGTTCCACGACTGCACGGCACGGTTCGTCGAGCAACTGCACCGGGTCTGTCACCTCGAGGGCGACGTGGTCGTGGTGGACCTGCGCGACGAGGAGGTGATCGAGGCGGGCAACCGGTTCATGGTGTACGCGCTGTTCCCCGAGGCCCGCGTCTCGATGCACGTGATCTGGGGCCGGCAGAAGCTGAACACGGTGTTCGCCTGCGGCAAGTCGATCCTGGACCGCACCTCGCCGGTGGACATCGGTGAGGTGATGCTGCGCTACGGCGGCGGCGGGCACATCGCGGCCGGCACCTGCCAGGTCCTGCACGACGACTCGGCCCGGGTCGAGCGCGAGATCATCGACGCCCTGCGCACCGAGCGCGTCGTCCCGGTCTGAGAAATCCACAGGGCGGGCAGGGAGTGCCCTCCCTACCCGCCCAGCGCGCGGATCACGGGCCTTGCCCGGGGCCCCACCCGCCTGTCATGGTCGGCGCCCCACGCGCATGACCACGACTGCCTCACGCCCACCCGCGTGAGGTATCCCGCTGCAGGACCCTGCCTGCGGGGGAGTCTGTTCGTCTCAGCCGCGGAAACTCCAGCGGCCGGCCTCGACCGGTTCCTTGTCGCTCCCGTCGTCGTCCTCGGGAGCGGCCTCGGCCTCCGGGCCGGGAACCTCGTCCGGCTCCTCCGGCTCGTCCGAGGACCGGTGCCGGTTGCGCAGCACCACCCAGCCCGCGCCGAGCAGGGCCAGCGCGGCCACCACCCAGCCGGCCATCCCGAGCACCGAGGCGCCCCGGTCGTTCTGTTCCGCGTCCGCGATCGCCTGCGCGAAGAACTGGTCCTCGTCCTCGGTCGTGGTGGCGCCGCCACCGGTCGCGGCGTGGTGCGCGGCCGCCGCGGCGCCGTCCGGGTCCGGGGTGAGCGCCATGGTCGCGGTCATCGGCGCCGCGGCCTTGCCGTCCGCGTACGTGCCGACCAGCGTGAACGAGACCGTGCTGAGGGTGGGCAGCGGGCCGACCGCCACACCCAGGTCGGCCGAGCCGCCGGGCGCGATGGCCTTGCCGGCGACCGCGATCCAGGTGATCGACAGTGGCACCTGGGTGACCGGGGTGCCGTTGTGGATCGTCTTCAGCGGCGTGTTCAGGTCCTGCCACTCGATCTTCGGGGCCCAGTCGTCCGTGGAGAGCGGATAGACCTCGGCGATCGGGGTGTCCTTCGGGATCTCCAGGGTGACCTTGGCGATCGGCTGGGTGCCCTCATTGGTGTAGTGGTAGTAGGCGTTCTGTCCACTGCCCTGCGGCGCGCTGGTCGGGCTGACCGTGACGTCGGCGAACGCCGGACCGGCGACACCGAGGATGCCGGTGGTCGCCACCACCGTGAGCGCTGTTCCCAAATACCTCACGGGAGTTAGTTCGGATCACGGCCCCCGATGGTTCAACCGGTGCGGGAAAGTTTTCCGGCTCTTTTCGCCGCCATCACCTGCCCTGGCTGCGGCGGCTGCCGGACGGTGCCGGATGATGTCCCGATGCGCGACGTGCCGATCGACGGCGACATGATCCGGCTGGGGCAGTTCCTCAAGCTGGCCGACCTCATCGAGACCGGTGGCGAGGCCAAGGTCCTGATCGCCTCCGGCGACGTCACGGTGAACGGCGAGGTGGACACCCGGCGAGGCCGGCAGCTGCACGCCGGCGACGTGGTGGCGGTGCTCGGGCGCACCGCCCGGGTCGTGCCCTGACCCCCGGAACATGAAGATCCACCCTTTCGGCGGGAATCTGCCGTCCGCGCGGAACCGGGAGGGCGGGCGCCTCGTCGTACCGGTCATGACCCGAACCCGCGGCCTGCTGACCGCCGCCGCCGTCCCCCTGATCCTGATGGCCGGGTGTGCCCGGCCGGACACCGCAGGCGAGGCCGGCTCGGCCTCCGTCGCGACCGAACCGATCACCGAGAGCGCCTCGGCGCCGGCCGGCGACCCGGCCGTGCTGATCCGGATCGCCCAGGAGGGCGGTTTCGTCCCGGCCCAGTTCGTCTACAGCCGGATCCCGCAGCTGACCGTCTACGCCGACGGCCGGGTGATCACCGAGGGGCCGGTGCCGGCCATCGCCCCCGGGCCGGCGCTGCCCAACCTGCAGGTGCTCAAGCTGACCCCGGCGCGGGCGCAGCAGTGGGCCGACGACGCGCTGAAGGCCGGCGTGAAGACCGGCGCCGATCTGGGCCAGCCCGGCGTCGCCGACATCCCGGACACGGTGATCACCGCCACGTCCGGCGGCAAGACCGAGACCGTACGGGTGATGGCCCTCGACCACGCGCAGGCGACCGACCCGAACCTGTCCGCGGCGCAGCAGGCGGCCCGGGCGAAGCTGCGCGCCTACGTCGAGGAGCTGAACAAGCTCACCGTCGAGACCGGCTCGCCGGCCTCGGAGTCGTACCGGCCGGCCGAGCTGGCCGCGCTGGCCTGGCCGTACGTGGCCGGCGACGACGGGCTGAACCAGCCGGCGCAGGCGTGGCCCGGCCCGGCGCTGCCCGGCGAGGAGCTGCCGCCGGCCGGCACCGGCCTGACCTGCGTCGCGGTCTCCGGCGACGCGGCCGGCACGGTGTGGGCGGCCGCCGAGAAGGCGAACCAGCGCACCCCGTGGACGTCCGGTGGCAAGCAGTACAGCGTCACCTTCCGCCCGCTGCTCCCGGACGAGACCGGCGGCTGCGCGGCCCTGAAGGAGGCCAAGTGATCCCTCTCGACTCACCGTGGGAGCCGGGGGAGGAACCGGCCGGCGTGGAGCCCGCACCGGCGCGCCCGGACGACCGCCCGCGCAACGTGATCCCGCTGTCCCGGGCCCGCGCCCGGCGCGGTTCGCGCCGATAACCGGCGATACCCCCCGATGTGCGGCTGATTCATATTCCTACTAGCGTCGGATGACGTGAGTGGAACGGGGATCGAGGCAGCGCAGATCCTGGTGGGGCTGTTGCTCTTCGCCGTGCTGGCACTCGGGGGCATGGCCGTCGTGGCCGGCCGGCGCAGGCCGGCCACCCGGCCGCCGTCGGTCGACGAGGTGGCGCCGCAGGTGGTGGAGCTGGAGACCGGAGCCGACGAGGTGCGGACGGCGGCGCAGCGCGCGGTGCAGGCCGCCGACGCGGCCCGGGACCGGGTCACCGAGGCGGCCGGGGTGCGCGAGCAGGCCGAGCAGCAGTACCAGCAGGCGCGATGGGACGCGTGGACCGGGCCCAAGGACGAGGCCCGCAAGCTCGTGGAGCGGGCGGCGCTGGAGGCGTACCAACGCGGTGACCTCTCGGTCGACCAGCTGAACCGGATCTGGGAGCACACCCGGCCCGGCGAGGACGCGGTCGAGCGGATGGACGAGGAGGTCGCGCTGGCCAAGCAGCGCTACGAGGAGGCCCTCGAGGAGGGTGTCGAGGTGCGGCGGGCCGCGCACGTGGCCGAGGTGGCCGCCGAGGTGCTCGCCGAGGAGGCCAGGCTCGCCGAGGACGAGGCGTGGATCGCCCGGCTGGAGGCCGAGCAGGCGGCCGGGCTGTCCGGGTTGCTGCAAGGGCCCGGAGATTCCCCCGGGCCCTCGGCACAGCACTAGAAGATCAGTGGACCTCGACGAGGTCCACCACGAAGATCAGGGTCTCGTTCGGCTTGATCACGCCACCGGCGCCGGACGCGCCGTAACCCAGGTGCGGCGGGATGGTGAGCTTGCGGCGGCCGCCCACCTTCATGCCGGCGACACCCTGGTCCCAGCCGGCGATGACCTGCTGGCCACCGACCCGGAAGCCGAGGGCCTCGCCCCGGTTGTAGGAGGCGTCGAACTCCTTGCCGGTCGAGTGCGCCACGCCCACGTAGTGGACGCTGACGTACGCGCCGGACTTGGCCTCCTGGCCGGTGCCCTCCACGATGTCCTCGACGAGCAGGTCGCTGGGGGCTTCCGCGGGGATGGGGCCGACGTCAGGCTTGTTCATGAATACTCCCGTTTGGTGTGACCGGACTCGGTCATGCAATCACAGCCGGGCGGTCACTGAACGAGCGGTGCCGGATCTCCGTATCCACGGGTGACCGGGAGCGTCCCGGTCGTGGTAACCCGCCTGGGGGATTCCGTGCACGTCCGCCGCCTCTGCGCCGTCGCTCTGCTGAGCGCGGCCGCCACGTTCGCCGTACCGGTCACGTCCGCGTCCGCGCACGGCGCGCCGATCACGCCGATCAGCCGGTCGGCCGCCTGCGCCGGCAACGGCATCAGGACCGGGGCCGCGGCGTGCAAGGCGGCGAAGGCGGCGACCGGCGGGTTCATCGGGGCGTACGACAACCTGCGGATCGCGAACGTCAAGGACGACCGGACGTCGGTGCCGGACGGCAAGCTGTGCAGCGGCGGGCTCGACGCGTACCGGGGGCTCGACCTGGCCCGGGACGACTTCCCGTCGACCGAGGTGAGGTCCGGGCAGAAGCTGGCGATCGAGTACCGCGGGACCATCCCGCACCAGGGCGAGTTCCGGATCTACCTGAGCAAGCAGGGGTACGACCCGGCGAACAAGCTGACCTGGGACGACCTGGGCAGCAAGCCCCTGGCGGCGTTCACCGACCCGCCGCTGACCGACGGGGCGTACCGGATGAGGGTCAGCCTGCCGGAGCGCACCGGGCGGCAGATGCTCTACGTGGTGTGGGAGACCTCGAGCACGCCGGACACCTACTACTCGTGCTCGGATCTGGACTTCCCGGCCGCCGCGGTGGTGAAGAAGACGACGCCCGCCCCGACGAAGGCCGCTACCAAGAAGGCGGCCGCGCCCGTCGCGACGACGGCCCCGCCGTCCGAGGAACCGGCCGCAGAGGCGGCGGAGGCGGCGGAGACGACCGCCCCGGCGACCGCCGATCCGGTGCTCGCCGCGGCCACGAGTGCGGGCGACGACGACACCACGGTGGGTCACTATCTGATCGCCGGAGCGCTCGGCGTGGCCGTCCTGGCCGCCGGGATCGCCCTTCTGGGCCGGGTTCGCCGGCGCCGAGAAGGCCTCTGAGCAGCACATTCGGGCAACCTGTGAAAAGCCGTAGAAGTATCTCCAAAAAACCTTTGAACCCCTGGTTCGTGGATCACGTAATCATCGGCGTCGACAATGCAACGCCCGTCCGGCCCCCAACAGACGAAAGGCCCAGCATGAGTCGTAGTCGCTACCGTGCCCAGGCGTTCCCGCGGTTCAATCGTCGGCGGATGCTGGCGCTCACCGCCGCCGGCGTCGGGGTCTCGGCCGCTTCGGTTGCCGGGCTCAGCCTCGCTGGTGAGAACGACAAGTCCGCGTCGTCGGACAACTCGCCGCTCATCATTTCCGTACGGGACGCCAAGAAGGGCGTCATCGACCTCTTCTCCGGCGAATCCAAGAAGACCGTCACCGATAAGAAACTCGCCGCCCAGCTGCTCAAAGCTGCCGGTCGCTGACCCGGAGGATCACAGACAAAATGTCTTCTCACCGCGAAGCCCCGGAAATCAGCAAGGACCCGGTCGCCGACAGTTCTGACCTGTACGCGTTCGTCAGTCCCGACGATCCGGATACGGTCACCATCATCGCGAACTACGTCCCGCTGCAGATTCCGGCGAGTGGCCCGAACTTCTTCGAGTTCGGCGATGACGTGCTCTACGAGGTGCACATCGACGCGAACGGGGATGCCCGCCCGGACATCACGTACCAGTTCCGGTTCGTCACCGAGCTGCGCAATGACCGGACGTTCCTTTACAACACCGGTCCGATCGAGTCGCTGGACAGTGAGAACTGGAACCGCCGGCAGTTCTTCTCGGTGACCAAGGTCGACCGCCACGGCAAGAGCACGGTGCTGGCCAAGAAGCTGCCCTGCCCGCCGTGCAACGTCGGCAAGGTCTCGATCGCGGACTACGAGGGTCTCGCCGCCGACGCGGTGCACAAGCTGAAGAGCGGCGAGAAGGTCTTCGCCGGCCAGCGCGCCGACGCGTTCTTCGTCGACCTCGGCTCGATCTTCGACCTGGGCACGCTGCGCCCGTTCCAGGACAAGCACCTGGTCGGCCAGAAGCTGTTCAACTACGCCGGCAAGGCGGTCAACGCGACCGACCAGACCAACGTGCACAGCATCGCGGTGCAGATCCCGCTGCACATGGTGCGCCGGGACGGCAAGAAGCGCGTCAAGGCCGACGACGCCGCCGCCGTGATCGGCGTGTGGACCTCGGCCAGCCGCCGCCAGGTGCAGGTGCGCAACGGCGAGGGCAGCAGCGCCGACGTGTACGTCGGACCGCAGGTCCAGGTGTCCCGCCTCGGCAACCCGCTGTTCAACGAGGTCATCGTCCCGATGGCGCAGAAGGACAAGTGGAACAGCCTGCCGCCGAGCGAGGACAAGAAGTTCGCCGAGTTCGTCGCGACGCCCGAGCTCGGCACCCTGCTGCCGGTGCTCTACCCGGGCCTGTTCGACAAGCTGGCCACGCTCAACAAGGCCAAGAAGGACCGCGCCGACCTGCTCGCCATCCTGCTCACCGGCATCCCCAGCGGGCTGATCGACGGCTTCCAGAACAACACCGGCGCGGTGCAGGCCGACATGCTGCGGCTGAACACCGCGATCGCGCCGGCGGCCAAGCCGAACAAGTTCGGTGTGGTCGGCGGTGACGTGGCCGGCTTCCCCAACGGCCGCCGGATCGCCGACGACGTGGTCTCCATCTCGCTGCGGGCCATCGCCGGCGTGACCGTGCCGCTGGTCGACAAGACCTTCGTGCCGGACGCCGCGGCCGCCCTGGTCGAGCAGGGCCTGAGCATCAAGGACGCCAGCGCCCCGCTGCTCAAGAAGTTCCCGTACCTGGGTACTCCCTTCGACGGATTCTCGGTGCCGTCATGAGCCACGGACACGACCACGGGCACGGCCACGCGCATCACCACCACACCCTGGCCCCGTCCGGGCAGGGCACCGTGATGCTGAACATCGGTGGCGGGATCGGCGCGCTGATCATCCACACCGCGGCGCGGTTCCACGGCCACGAGATCGAGATCAGTCCCGCGGGTGAGCCGGAGAACCGGCAGCACGCCGCGGTCCGGGCCCGGTACGTGCGCGGCGGGGTCACCTACTGCGTCGTCATCGACGCCCTGGCCGAGGGCCGGTACGCGATCTGGGCCGACGGCCCGGAACCGCTGACCGAGGTGGACGTCCGCGGTGGCTTCGTCGCCGAGTTCGAGTGGCCGGAAACCGCGGTCCCCGGGCGGACCCTGCTCACGGTTTAACGCCTAGTGTGGGGGTCATGACAGGCGGTTCTGTTCGTGGCCCCGGCACGCCGGGTGCGGACGTGCCCGTCCACGTCGAACTGCGCACCACCGACGTGGAGGAGGCCCGCGCCTTCTGTCGCAAGCTGTACTACGACCCACTGCGGATCGAACCGGTCGGTGACCCCGGCCGGTTCGATTTCCGCGCGGACGTCGTCGAGCTCGGGCCGATCACGGTCGGCGAGGTCGGCTACGGCACCGACATCAGGATCTCCTCCGGTGGTCTGGAGACGGCCTACCACGTGCTGGCGCCGCTGACCGGGATGCTGCGGTCCCGGCACCGGGGCACGGTGGTGCTCGCCGATCCGACCCGGGCCGTGGTCTACCGGCCGACCGGTGACATCGAGCTGGAGTGGCCCGGCACCTGCCGGCTGCTCAGCGTCAAGGTGGAACGCATCGCCCTGGAACGGGAACTCGACGCCGCCCTGGATCAGCGGGTGGTCTCGCCGTTGCCGCTGGGCGCCAGCTTCGACGTGGCCGACGGCCCGGGCCGGACCTGGGTGGCGCTGGTCCGGTTGCTGCTCGCCGAGCTGCGCGGGCCGGACGGGCTGGCCAGCCAGCCACGGATGGCGGCGCGCTGGCGGGACATGGTGGTGAGCGGGCTGGCGCTGACCGTCGAGCATCCGTACGGCGAGGAGCCGGCCGGGCTGCAGGGGCCGTACCGGCCGCGGACGGTGAAGCGGGCGCTGGACGTGATGCACGCCGAGCCGTGGCGGTCGTACACGACACGGGACCTGGCCAGCGTCGCCGGAGTCGGGATCCGGGTGCTGCAGGACGGGTTCCGGCAGCACGTCGGGATGTCGCCGATGACGTATCTGCGGCGGTTGCGCCTGGACGGGGTGCACGCCGAGCTGTCCCGGACCGACCCGGGCGGTGTCAGCGTGAGCGAGGTGGCGTACCGGTGGGGGTTCACCCATCTGGGGCGCTTCGCCGGCGCCTATCGCGAGCGGTTCGGCGTCCCGCCGTCCGCGACGCTGCGCGGCCGGGCCTGACCGGTGGCTGGCCCGCAGGGGTGTCTCCGGGCACCGGAGGAACCCCTGCGAACCAGCCAGGACCCGGGGGCGCGCCGTGGCCCGGGGTGGTCGCGGTCGTGCGCGAGACCACCACGGGACGTGGCTTGTAGCCTACGGACGGGCGCCCGGTATTCGTACGATATGGGGTTTATCGGGTCTAGAGTTCGACCTTCTGGCCCTTGCCGATGACGACCACGCCGCTGTCGCTCACCGTGTAGAGCTTGCGGTCGCGGTCCAGGTCGACGCCGATCTGGGCGCCCTCCGGGATGATCACGTTCTTGTCGATGATGGCGTTGCGGATCACCGAGCGGCGGCCGACCGAGACGCCCTCCATCAGGACCGAGCCCTCGACGTGCGCCCAGGAGTTCACCCGGACGTTCGGCGAGATGATCGAGCGTTCGACCAGGGCGCCGGAGACCACCACGCCGGGGGAGATCATCGACTCGATGGCGCGGCCCTGGCGGTCGTCGTAGCCGTGGACGAACTTCGCCGGCGGCCACGAACCGTAGTTGGTGAAGATCGGCCACTCGTGGTTGTAGAGGTTGAAGATCGGCAGGGTGGCGATCAGGTCCATGTGGGCCTCGTAGAACGAGTCCAGCGTCCCCACGTCCCGCCAGTAGCCGAGGTCGCGCTCGGTGCTGCCGGGGACGTCGTTGTCGCGGAAGTCGTAGACGTTCGCCTCGCCGCGCTCGACCAGCATCGGGATGATGTTGCCGCCCATGTCGTGCTTGCTGTCCGGGTTCTGCGCGTCGGCGGTGACCGCCTCGCAGAGCGCCCGGGCGGTGAAGACGTAGTTGCCCATCGAGGCGTAGACCTCGTCCGGGGAGTCGGGCAGGCCCTGCGCGTCGCGGGGCTTCTCCCGGAAGGCGCTGATCTTCTTGCCGTCCGCGCCGACGTCGATCACGCCGAACTGGTCGGCCATGCTCAGCGGCTGGCGGATGCCGGCCACGGTGACCGCGGCGCCCGAGGCGATGTGGTCGTTGACCATCTGCTTCGGGTCCATGCGGTAGATGTGGTCGGCACCGAAGACGATGACGTAGTCCGGCGACTCGTCATTGATCAGGTTGAGGCTCTGGTAAATGGCATCGGCCGAGCCGGCGAACCAGCGCGGGCCGAGCCGCTGCTGCGCCGGTACCGGGGTGACGTAGTTGCCCAGCAGCGTGGACATCCGCCAGGTCTTGGAGATGTGCCGGTCCAGTGAGTGCGACTTGTACTGGGTCAGCACGACGATCTTGAGGTAGCCCGCGTTCGCGAGATTGGACAGGACGAAATCGATCATGCGGTAGATACCACCGAACGGAACACCGGGTTTGGCCCGGTCCGCCGTGAGGGGCATCAGGCGCTTGCCTTCTCCACCAGCCAGAACGATCGCAAGCACCTTGACAGCCATGGCAAGGACGCTAATATCCCGGCCTGCCGTTCGCCACCCAAAGGGTCACGAACTTTGGTCAAGCTGCCGTGGCGCTGCTCTCCCGGAGCAAGGTTTCGATCACCTCAGGGGCCGCCGGACGCCCGAAATGATAGCCCTGCACGAGGTCGCAGCGGAGCTCCCGCAGCAGCCTGGCCTGCGCTTCCGTCTCCACACCCTCGGCAACGGTGACCAGGTCCCGGCTGTGCGCCAGGTCGAGGATGGCCCGGGTGAAACTGATTTCCCGCGGCGACGGCGGATCTTGGTGCCGGCTGATGAACGAACGGTCGATCTTGAGAATGTCCACCGGCAGCTCGTGCAGATAGGCCAGCGAGGAGTAGCCGGTCCCGAAGTCGTCGATCGCGATCCGGACACCGTGCTCGCGCAACCGGCCGAGCACCGGGGTGTCCGCGGCGTCGATCAGCACCGACTCGGTGATCTCCAGGACCAGCCCGGCCGGCGGCATCCCGGTCTCGGCCAGGATGCCCAGCACGGTGTCGGCGAAGCCCGGGTCGCGCAGCTGGTAGGTGGAGACGTTCACGGTCACGTAGACGCCGTCCCGGCGGTACCAGCCGGCCGCCCGGGCGCAGGCCTCGCGCAGCGCCAGGACGCCGAGCTGACCGATCAGGCCGGTCTGCTCGGCGACCGGGATGAACACCACCGGAGGGATCAGCTCACCGTCGTGCCGCCAGCGCATCAGCGCCTCGGCGCCGGTCATCCGGCCGGTCATCGGGTCCACCACCGGCTGGTAGTGCAGGAACAACGAGCCGTCGGCGAGGGCCCGGCGCAGCCCGGCGGCGATCCGGGCCCGCTCGTTCTGCTCGGCGCGCAGCGTCTCGTCGAACCGTGCCAGGCAGGCTCCGCCCGCCTGTTTGGCCGCCCGCAGCGCGAGGTCCGCGTCACCGAGCACGGCCGTGGGCGAATTTCCCGGTACGGCCTCGGCCAGCCCGGCGCTGGCGGTCAGGTGGATCCGGCGGTCGTCCACGGTGACCGGCACGCCCGCGATGGTCTCCAGCACCCGCGCGGCAAGCTCGGCGCCCTGACCCGGATCGGTCAGCAGCAGGCCGAACTCGTCCCCGCCCAGCCGCGCCACCAGCACCGCCTCCGGCGCGAACAGCAGCAGCCGGCCGGCCAGCTGACGCAGCACCTCGTCGCCGACCGGATGCCCGTACGCGTCGTTGACCTCCTTGAAGCCGTCCAGCGAGCAGAGCAGCAGGCTGTGCGGCCGGTCCCGGACGGCCGGGTGGGCCAGCTGCTCGAAGAACAGGTCCCGGTTCGCCAGCCCGGTCAGCGCGTCGTGCCCGGCCCGGTACTGCAGCCGCCGCTGCAACGCGGCCTGCTCGTCTATCGCGGTCCGCAGGTCGGCGGCGCGGTCGTCGGAGCTGCGCGCGTGCCGCTGGGCGATCCGGGCCAGCAGCGAGATCCGGACCAGCAGCAGCCCGCACAGCGCCGAGACGAGCAGCGCCGGCACGATCGTCGCCGCGGCCGTCCCGTCCCGGCTGATCAGGCCGCCGGCGATCGGCAGCAGCGGGCAGAGCACCGCGGTGGCGACGATCCCGGCCAGCTTGCCCCGGCTGAGCGGGCGGCCGGTGGTGGTCTCGACGGCGCCGAGGGCGGCCGCGCCGGGGTGCAGCGCGGCCGCGGTGGCCAGCACCCCGGCGAACTGGATGAACAGGTAGGAGCCGCCGCCGGGCAGGAACGGGGCGGTGCCGGTGCCGTTGGTGGCCGCGTACAGCAGGTGGCCGCCGAGCAGGCTCGCGCCGGACGCGCCGAGCAGCCGGGCCGAGGTGCGCCGGGTGGTCAGGCTCCGCAGGGTGGTGGCCAGCAGGATCATGTCGAGCAGGCCGTAGAACGCCGCCATGACCTTGTCGACCTGCTGGTAGCCGGGGTCGCCGAGGTACGGCAGCACGACGAAGGACCAGGCCACCATGCCCAGGCCGACGACCACCGAGCCGGCCTCGACGCCCAGCTCGGCCAGGCTGCCGGACCGGCGGCGGCGGGTCAGCAGCAGGGCCGCGGCGGCGGCGAAGACGTACAGCGGGACCAGTGACATCCCGGACGGGGTGTTCGCCGGTGCGATCGGGCCCAGCGTCCAGAACGCCGCCGCCAGCACCCCGGCGGCGCGGGACGCGGTGAGCAGCCACCAGCCGAGCCGGGCGCCGGGTGCCGGGCGGGTCAGCGCCCGCAGGGTGACCGCTATCCCGGTGATCTGGATCGCGAAGAAGACCGGTCCGCCGGCGGTGCCCGCGGTGAGCTGGGTGGCCGTGACGGCCAGCGCGCCGATCACCAGGGCGTACTGCCACGTCGCGATCCTGCTCCGGTTCTGCACCGCTCCATCACAGCCGGGAGCGGTTGCGGCCGGGTAGCAGAGGGCGCTCGCCCGGGTTGCGGGCTATCCTGCGTGGCGTGGCCGACGCTTCGAGTCTCCGTGTGGACCTGCTCACCCGTGAATACCCGCCGGAGGTGTACGGCGGCGCCGGGGTGCACCTGGAATACCTCGCCAGGGATCTGCGACGGCTCACCGACGTGCGGGTGCACTGCTTCGGCGCGCCGCGCACCGAGGAGGGCGTGACGGCGTACCCGGAACCGGCCGAGCTGGCCGGGGCGAACGCCGCGCTGCGCACCATGGGGGTGAACCTGGCGATGGCGTCCGGCTGCGAGGGCGCGAGCGTGGTGCACAGCCACACCTGGTACGCGAACTTCGCCGGGCACACCGCGAAACTGCTGCACGGCGTGCCGCACGTGGTGACCACGCACAGCCTGGAGCCGTTGCGGCCGTGGAAGGCCGAGCAGCTCGGCGGTGGGTACGCGCTGTCGTCGTTCTGCGAGCGGACCGCGATCGAGCACGCCGACGCGATCATCGCGGTCTCCGGCGGGATGCGGCGCGACGTGCTCAAGGCGTACCCGTCGGTGCACCCGGACCGGATCCACGTGGTCTACAACGGCATCGACACGGCGTTGTACGCCCCCGATCACGGGACGGATGTCGTCGACCGGCTCGGCATCGACCGCAACCGGCCCAGCGTGGTCTTCGTCGGGCGGATCACCCGGCAGAAGGGCCTGCCGTACCTGATGCGGGCCTGCCACGACCTGCCCGCCGACACCCAGATCATCCTGCTGGCCGGCGCGCCGGACACCCCGGAGATCGCCGCCGAGGTCGCCGCGCTCGCCGCCGACCTGCGCGCCGCCCGGGACCCGGACGGCGTCGTCTGGGTCTCCGAGATGCTGCCCAAGCACGAGGTCATCCAGGTGCTCACGCACGCCACGGTGTTCGTCTGCCCGTCCGTCTACGAGCCGATGGGCATCGTCAACCTGGAGGCGATGGCCTGCGAGACCGCTGTCGTCGCCACCGCCACCGGCGGCATCCCCGAGGTGGTCGCGGACGGCGAGACCGGCCTGCTGGTCCCGATCGAGCAGGTCGAGGACGGCACCGGCACCCCGGTGCACCCGGAGAAGTTCGTCGCCGACCTGGCCGCCACCCTCACCAAGGTCCTGCGCGACCCGCAGCTCGCCGAGCAGATGGGCAAGGCCGGGCGTCGCCGGGCGGTGGAACACTTCAGCTGGGCGCGGATCGCCGAGGACACCCTGAACGTGTACCGGTCGGTGCTGTGACGGCCGCTCAACGGCTGCGTCTGGGACTCCTGCTCTCGGTGGTGCTGGTCGCCGCGCTGGCCGTCGGCGCGGGGCTGGTGCGTGCCGCGTTCTACACCGAGCCCGCCGCCGGCGCGGCGGGTACGACGCCGCAGGCCGCCGGCCAGGTCATCCCGGCCGGCACCACCGGGCAGTGCGCCGGGCAGCCGGCCACCGCCACCCGGGAGCTGCGCGGGATGTGGCTGACCACGGTCTACAACATCGACTTCCCCAGCAAGCAGGGGCTCGGCGAGGCCCAGGTCAAGGCGGAGTACCTGAAGTGGCTCGACCTCGCGGTCGCGCAGAACCACAACGCGATCTTCGTGCACGTGCGGCCGAGCGGTGACGCGTTCTGGCCGTCGGCGTACGCGCCGTGGTCGAACTGGCTCACCGGCCGGCTCGACGGGAAGTCACCCGGCTGGGACCCGATGGAGTTCATGGTCGCCGAGGCGCACGCCCGGGGGCTGGAGTTCCACGCGTGGTTCAACCCGTACCGGGGCACCCAGCCGGCGCCCAGCGGCGCGGGGACCGATCTGAAGAAGCTCGCGCCGAACCACCCGCTGCGGCTGCACCCGGAGTGGCGGATCGCCTACCCGGCCAAGAGCGAGCAGGGCCGGCTCTACTTCGACCCGGGCATCCCGGCGGCACGCAAGTTCGTCGAGGACTCGATGCTGGAGGCGGTGCAGAAGTACGACGTCGACGGCGTGCACTTCGACGACTTCTTCTACCCGTACCCGGAGGAGGGCCAGGACTTCCCGGACAAGGCCAGCTTCGCCAAGTACGGCGCCGGCAAGTCGAAGGGCGACTGGCGCCGGGACAACGTGAACGTGCTGGTCCGGGAGATGCACGAGCGGTTGCAGGCGCTGAAGCCGTGGGTGAGCTTCGGGATCAGCCCGTTCGGGATCTGGCGCAACAAGTCCTCGGACGCCGGCGGGTCGGCGACCAACGGGCTGGAGAGCTACGACGCCATCTACGCCGACACCCGCACCTGGGTGCGGGAGGGCTGGCTGGACTACATCGTGCCGCAGCTGTACTGGACGATCGGCTTCTCCAAGGCCGACTACGCCAAGGCGCTGCCGTGGTGGGTGCAGACGGTCAAGGGCACCAAGGTGCAGCTCTACATCGGCATGGGTGACTACCGGGTGGGTGAGAAGGGCGACTGGAGCGATCCGGCCGCGCTCGACCGGCAGATGGCCCTGAACCGGAAGTACGGCGTGCAGGGTGAGGTGCACTTCAGCGCGGCGTCGGTGCGGGACGACAAGCGCGGGGCGATCAGCCGGTACCGCAAGGCGTACTACGCGTCGCCGGCGCTGCCGCCCCGGATGGACCGGCGGGTGGCGCCCGCTCCGCCCACGCCGCAGCTCACCGCGGGGTTGCGGGGCACGTCCGGTCAGCTGGTGCTGACCGCTGCCGGGCTCGCGTCGACGAACTGGGCGCTGTACCGGACCACCGGCGGGCCGGCGACGCTGGTGTCCACCGGGCGGGCCGGCGCGGAGATCACCGATCCGCATCCGGCGGCGAACGCCACGTACTGCTTGAGCGCGGTGGACCGGTCCGGGAACGAGAGCCCACTCAGCGCCGGCTACGCCGCCCCGGCAGCCTGAAACCTTTGAGCGCACGTCCGTAGGCTACGAGCCACGTCCCGGGCCATTATCGCGTGCTTGAGGGCCGCCAGAGCCAGCTGACCCCGCGCGGCTGGTCGTGGGGGCCCTTGTGGCGGGTGGATGACGGCGCTGAGAGCCAGCCGGGGCCGTGACGGGTGGCCCCCACCGCCCGCCTGGCAGCCGGACCCGGGCAGCTCGGGGCACCAGCCCGGGTCGGTTCAGGCGACCTCGCAGTAGACCGGCGTGCCCGGCCTGGCCAGAGCGGCGACCTCGGTGAGCATCTCCTCGGCCAGCTCGGGGTCGATGTCCTCATCATCCGCGGCCCGCAGCGCGAGCCAGCGCTCGGCCAGGTCGGCGAGCGCGGCGGCATCCGCGCCGGCGAGGGCGGCGGTCAGCTCCGCCGAGAGGCGGAGCACGACCGGGCCGTCCTCGTCGCCGAGGTCCTCTGCTCCGGCGACCGCGTCGAGGTCGCTGCCGAGCAGCAGCCCCTCCCACTCCTCGAGCGACGCGAAGATGTCGAAGTTGCCGTACTCGAGGGCGTCGTCGCCGGGCCCGAGGGCCGCGGCCGCGTCGTCCGAGGCGGCGTAGAAGCTGATGATCGTGCTCACCGTGCCAACCTAGGCCGCGGCCCGGCTCAGCGCAGGCGGTCCGCTTCCGCCCAACCCTTTTCCGGTACGGACACGGAGCGGCCGGGGTCTGGACCGGGGCGCGGCCCGGGCCCCGGGCTGGTCGTCAGGGGTGTCTCGAGGGTGGTGAGGCACCCCTGACAACCAGCCGGTAGCGGGTCAGCTGGTGACTGTGCCGGCGGTGAGGTCGAAGTGGCGGGTGGTGGTGACGGCCTCGAGCATGCGGCGGTCGTGGGTGACCAGCAGCAGGGTGCCGGTGTAGGTGGACAGGGCCGACTCCAGCTGCTCGATCGCCGCCAGGTCCAGGTGGTTGGTGGGCTCGTCGAGGACCAGCAGGTTCACGCCGCGGGCCTGGAGCAGGGCCAGGGCCGCGCGGGTGCGTTCGCCGGGGGACAGGGTGGCGGCCGGGCGGATCACGTGGGCCGAGCGGAGACCGAACTTGGCCAGCAGGGTGCGGACGTCGGCGTCGCTGAGGTCGGGGACCGCGGCACCGAACGCGAGCGACAGCGGCTCGTCGCCGAGGAACAACCCGCGGGCCTGGTCGACCTCGCCGACCACGACGCCGGAGCCGAGAGCGGCCGCGCCGGAGGTCAGCGGGAGCCGGCCGAGCAGGGCCGCCAGCAGCGTGGACTTGCCGGAGCCGTTCGCGCCGGTGATCGCGACCCGGTCGGCCCAGTCGATCTGCAGGGTGACCGGGCCGAGGGTGAACCCGCCGCGCTCGACGACGGCGTCGCGCAGGGTCGCCACCACCGCGCCGGCCCGGGGCGCCGTGGCGATCTCCATCCGCAGCTCCCACTCCTTGCGGGGCTCCTCGACCACGTCCAGCCGTTCGATCATCTTCTCGGTCTGCCGGGCCTTGGCGGCCTGCTTCTCGCTGGTCTCGCCGCGCAGGTTCCGGCCGATCTTGTCGTTGTCGGTGGACTTGCGGCGGGCGTTGCGCACGCCCTTCTCCATCCAGCCGCGCTGCATCCGGGCTCGTTCGAGCAGGTCGTCCTTCTTGCCGGCGTACTCCTCGAACTCCTCGCGGGCGTGCGTGCGGGCCCGCTCGCGCTCCTCGAGATAGGCCGCGTAGCCGCCGCCGAAGAGCTGGATCCGCTGCTGGTGCAGGTCCAGCTCGAGGATCTTGGTGACCGTGCGGGTGAGGAACTCGCGGTCGTGGCTGACCACCACCACACCGGCGCGCAGGCCGCCGACGAAGCGCTCCAGCCGGGCCAGGCCGTCCAGGTCGAGGTCGTTCGTCGGCTCGTCGAGCAGGTAGATGTCGTAGCGGCTGAGCAGCAGCGACGCCATGCCGGCCCGGGCCGCCTGGCCGCCGGAGAGCGCGGTCATCGGGTGTTCGAGGGCGACGGTCAGGCCGAGTTCGGCGGCGGTGGCCTCGGCGCGCTCGTCCAGGTCGGCGCCGCCGAGGTCGAGCCAGCGTTCGAGGGCCACGGCGTACCGGTCGTCGGCGCCGGCCGCTCCGGTGGCCAGGTCGTCGGCGGCGGTGTCCATGGCCTGCTGGGCGGCGGCGACGCCGGTGCGCCGGGCCAGGAAGTCCCGCACGGACTCCCCGGCGCGGCGTTCGCGTTCCTGCGGGAGGTAGCCGACGTTGGCGGTGGGCGGGCTGAGCGCGACACCGCCGCTCTCCGCGGGCAGCAGACCGGCCAGCGTACGCAACAGGGTGGTCTTGCCCGCCCCGTTGACACCGACCAGCCCGATCACGTCACCGGGGGCGACCACCAGGTCGAGTCCGGTGAAAAGGCTGCGGTCGCCGTGCCCAGCGGCGAGTTCCCGGGCGATCAGTGTGGCGCTCATCAGTCAGCCATCCTATGCAGTGCGCCGCTAAACCTTCAGAACGGGCGTCCATCTGTCGATGCACCTCCCGTGACGAGGCAGGGACGCAGGGTAAGGCCAGATCGTTCGGTACGCCGAGCGGCGCTCCGCCGTGACCCGGTCATGCTCACCGCGATCGCGTGGACCGCGCTCGGCGCCGTGCTGCTGTTCACCTTCGGCGGCGAGCCGAACTCCCAGGTCCGGGTCTTCTGGCTGTTCCAGCCCCCGCTGGACCTGCTGCTCGTCTACTCGTCCTGGCGGGTCTACCAGATCGCGACCGGGCCGATCCGCCGCTACTGGCGCCTGCAGACCATCGGCGCCTCGTTGTTCTTCTGCGGTGACGTGGTGCAGACCGGGTTCGCGCTGATCCGGCAGGACCAGTGGTCCACGGCCGGCGGCGACATCCAGTCCACCTGCTTCGCGGTCGGCCTCGGCCTGATCATCGTGGGCATGCTGATCCACCCGCTGCCCGGGCGCACCGCCCGGGAGTCGCTGGCGTTCTGGCTGGACTCGGCGACCGTGATGGTCGGTGGCGCCGTGGTGGCCTGGTGCTTCGCGGTCAGCCCGGACCACCAGGACAAGAACGCCAGCCTGGTCGGTTCGCTCGCGGCCGGCGCCGTCGTGCTGACCTCCGCGTTCGCCGCGGTGAAACTGATCCTCAGCGGGAACGCGCCGATGCACAAGGCGGCCGCCACCCCGATGATCGTCGCGGCGGTGGTCAACGCCGTCGGGCTGTTCGTGGCCCCGCCCGGCGCGCACGACTCGTTCCCGCCGCACGTCTACGTGATCCGGCTGCTCCCGTCGCTGCTGATCGCGATGGGGCCGCGCAACCAGGAGATCCTCGCGCGGTTCGACGAGACCGCGTTCGGCTCGCGGCGGCGGCGGCCCTACAGCCTGCTTCCGTACGGATCGATCCTGGTGGTCTTCGTGACCATGCTGGTGGTGTTGCCGAACGGGCTCGACACCCGGCTGTGGGGCGTGGTCACCGGTCTCGGGATCATCGTGGCGCTGGTGGTGGCCCGGCAGCTGGCCGCGTTCCACGACAACACCAGCCTGATCGACCAGTTGCGGGAGCACCAGGAACGGCTGAGCCACCAGGCGCTCTACGACGAGCTGACCGGGCTGGCGAACCGCGCGCACTTCCGCGAGGAGACCACCACGGCGCTGGACGGCGCCGCGCCCGGCACCGTCGCGCTGGTGCTCGTCGACCTGGACGGGTTCAAGGCGGTGAACGACACGCACGGCCACGGCGCCGGTGACCTGCTGCTCGCCGGGGTGGCCGAGAAGCTGCGCCAGTCGGTGCGCTCCGGTGACCTGGTCGCGCGGCTGGGCGGCGACGAGTTCGCGGTGCTGCTGCGCGACTGCACGGTCCGCGACGCCGAGCAGACCGCGCAGCGGATCCTGCGGTCGATGGGTGACCCGATCGAGGTGGGGGAGACGGCGGTGCGGGCCAACGCCAGCATCGGCATCGCCTGCGTGGGTGAGGGTGACGACGACGTCCGGTCGCTGCTGCACGACGCGGACATCGCCATGTACACCTCGAAGCACCAGGGCAAGGGCACCTGGAACCGCTACGAAGCGGGAATGGTGCTCAGCCACTAGACGATCGGCACGGCCGTTCCGCTGACCCGGACACCGGGCTCGCCCGGGACCAGCCGCACGGTGATCCGGCTCGGGCGGCCCAGGTCGTCGCCCTGGCGCAGGTCCAGGGTCGCGTCGTCGCCGACGAGGCCCAGCTCCCGCAGGTACCCGCCGAACGCCGCGGCTGCCGCGCCGGTCGCCGGGTCCTCGTAGACCCCGCCGATCGGGAACGGGTCGCGGACGTCGAAGGACGTCTCGCCGGCGCGGAACACCAGCTGGATCGTGGTCCAGCCGCGCTCGGTCATCAGCGCCGTCATGGCCGGCACGTCGTAGTCCAGGCCGGCGAGGCGGGCCCGGCTGGTCACCGCGATGATCGGGTGGTGGGCGCCGGCGTACGCGACCCGTGGCGGCAGGGCCGGGTCGAGGTCCGCGGCCGGCCAGCGCAGCGTGCCGAGCAGCGCGGCCAGGTCCGCGTCGGCCAGCGGCGCGACCCGGGTGGCGACGCTGGTCAGCGTGGCGACCCCGGTGGTGTCGACGGTCACCGGCACGTCGCCCACGTTCGTCACGAACACGTGGTCGCCGGGGCCGAGCGCGACCGCGGTGGCCACCGTCGCGTGGCCGCAGAACGGGATCTCGGTGAGCGGGCTGAAGTACCGCACCCGGTACCGGTCACCGGCCTGCTCGGTGATGAACGCGGTCTCGGAATAGCCCAGCTCAGCGGCGATCTCCAGCATCCGGGAGTCGTCGAGGGCGGAGGCGTCCAGGACCACGCCGGCCGGGTTGCCGCCGGCCGGGTCTTCGGTGAATGCCGCGTACCGATCAATCATGGGGAAAGCGTGCGCCGCTGCCGCCGCCTCGGCACAGAGCCAATCTCGCGGCCCTGGCCGCGTTGCCGATCACAGTCGTCGTTGTCCGGTCTCCGGAGTAGCGTTCCTGCGGTGACTGAGGGGCTGACCACGACCACTTCTGAACCTCCCGCCGACCTGCCGCGCACGCTGGGCGAGCTGCGTGCCACCGGGCACGAGTTCCGCACCGTCAAGGAAGAGCTGCGCGACAACCTGCTCCACCGGCTCCGCTCCGGCGAGCCGCGTTTCCCCGGCATCGTCGGTTACGACGACACCGTGCTCCCCGAGGTCGAGCGGGCGCTGCTCGCCGGCCACGACATGGTCCTGCTCGGCGAACGGGGCCAGGGCAAGACCCGCCTGATCCGGGCCCTGGCCGGGCTGCTGGACGAGTGGACGCCCGTCATCACCGGCTCCGAGCTGCACGAACACCCGTATCATCCGCTCACCCCGGCCAGTCGCCGGCTGGCCGCCGAGGCCGGTGACCTGCTGCCGATCTCCTGGCTGCACCGCTCCGAGCGGTACGGCGAGAAGCTGGCCACCCCGGACACCAGCGTCGGCGACCTGATCGGCGACGTCGACCCGATCAAGGTGGCCGAGGGCCGGGCCCTGGGTGACCCGGACACCATCCACTTCGGTCTGGTGCCGCGCACCAACCGGGGCATCTTCGCGGTCAACGAGCTGCCCGACCTGGCCGAGCGCATCCAGGTGTCGCTGCTCAACGTGCTCGAGGAGCGCGACATCCAGGTCCGCGGCTACAAGCTGCGGCTGCCGCTCGACCTGCTGCTGGTCGCGTCGGCCAACCCGGAGGACTACACCAACCGGGGCCGGATCATCACCCCGCTCAAGGACCGGTTCGGCGCGGAGATCCGCACCCACTACCCGGTCGACCTGGAGCTGGAGACCGCGCTGATCCGGCAGGAGGCGGCACTGGTCGCGTCCGTTCCGGATCACCTGATCGACGTGCTGGCCCGGTACACCCGGGCGGTCCGCGAGTCGTCGTCGGTGGACGCCCGCTCCGGCGTCTCGGCCCGGTTCTCGATCGCCGCGGCGGAGACCGTGGCGGCGTCCGCGCTGCGCCGGTCCGGGCTGCGCGGCGAGCGCGAGGCGGTGGCCCGGATCTGCGACACCGTGTCGGTGACCTCGACGCTGCGCGGCAAGGTCGAGTTCGAGAGCGGTGAGGAGGGCCGGGAGACCGAGATCCTCGGGCACCTGCTGCGGGTGGCCACCGCGGAGACGTTCCGGGACCGGCTGGCCGGCCTCGACCTGTCCGGGTTCACCGACCTGGTCGCCGAGGGCGCGATCATCCAGACCGGTGACCTGGTCAGCGCGGCCGACCTGCTGGCGCAGATCCCGACCGTGCCGGGCCTGGCCAAGGTGCTCGACCGGCTGGGGCTCGGTGACGCGCCGAGCCCGGGGCAGGCGGCGTCCGGGATCGAGTTCGTCCTGGAGGGGCTGCACCTGACCCGGCGGCTGGCCAAGGAAATGACCGACGACGGCCGCACCCTGTACGGGAGCTGATCGTGGCCGGCAATGTTTTCCGCTACGGCGCGTGGCGGGACGGGCCCGATCCGCTCGCCCCGCCGTACGACGTGCGCGCCGCGGTCGACGAGATGGGCGAGCGGGTCCTGCGGGGTGACAACCTGCGCGACGCGCTGCGCGACCTGATCCGGCGCGGCCCCCGCGAGGGCCGTGGCCTGGACGAGCTGCGCGACCGGGCCCGGCGGATGCGGCGTGACGCGCTGCGCCGGGGCAACCTGGACGGCGCGGTCACCCGGGCCCGGCAGATGCTCGACCAGGCCCTGGCCGCGGAGCGGGACACGCTGCGCGCCCGGGACGACATGGACGCCCGCTTCAACGAGGCGGTCCTGGACAACCTTCCCCGGTCCACCTCGCAGGCGGTCTCGGAACTGTCCGACTACCAGTGGGCGTCACCCGAGGCGAAGGCGATCTACCAGCAGATCCTCGACGGACTGCGACAGGAGATCGTCGAGCAGCGGTTCGCCGGGATGCGCCAGGCCCTGCAGAACGGCGACTTCGCGGACGTCTCGGCGATGGTGGGTGACCTCAACGACCTGCTCGCCAAGCACGCCCGTGGCGAGGACACCACCGACGCGTTCCGCGAGTTCATGGCGAAGCACGGCCAGTTCTTCCCGGACGACCCGCAGAACGTCGACGAGCTGATCGACTCCCTCGCCCGGCAGGCCGCCGCGGCCGAGCGGCTGATGCGCTCGCTCAGCCCGCAGCAGCGCGAGGAGCTGCAGAGCCTGATGGACCAGGCGCTCGGCGACGGGCCGCTGCGCGGTCAGCTCGCCGAGATGTCCGACAACCTGCGGGCGCTGCGGCCCGGCCTGAACTGGGGCCGCGGCGAGCGGATGCGGGGGAGCGAGGACCTGGGCTACGGCGACGCCGCCGCCGCGCTGGGCGAGATCGCCGACCTGGACGAACTGCTCGACCAGCTCGGTCAGGAGCACCCGGGCGCGACCCTGGACGACGTCGACGTCGACGCGGTGGAGCGCCAGCTCGGCCGGGCCGCCGCCGACGACGTGCGGCGGCTGCGGGAGCTGGAGCGCGAGCTGCGCAAGCAGGGCTGGGTGGAACGCGACGGCGACGGGCTCACCCTGTCGCCGAAGGCGCTGCGCCGGCTCGGCCAGACCGCGCTGTCGAAGATCTTCCAGGACGTCGGTGGCAAACGCGGCGAGCACGACATGCGGGACGCCGGCGCGGCCGGTGACCTGATCGGCTCGTCGCGGCGCTGGGAGTTCGGCGACGACCAGCCGCTGGACGTGGTGCGCACGATCGGGAACGCGGTCCGGCGCCGGGCCGCCTCCCGCGACGTCGCGACGCTTCCGGTACGCCTGGAGCCGGACGACTTCGAGGTCGCCGAGACCGAGCGCCGGTCCTCGGCGGTGGTCGCGCTCTGCGTCGACCTGTCCTACTCGATGTACGCCGACGGCCGCTGGGGCCCGATGAAACAGACCGCCCTGGCCCTGTCCCAGCTGGTCGCCACGAAGTACCCGCAGGACGCCCTGCAGATCATCGGCTTCGGCAAGTACGCCGTGTCGCTGTCCCAGGGCGAGCTGGCCGGGACCGAGCCGACCATGGAGAAGGGCACGAACCTGCAGCACGCCCTGAAACTGGCCGGCCGGCACCTGCGGCGGCACCCGGGCGCCGAGCCGGTGGTGCTGGTGGTCACGGACGGCGAGCCGACCGCGCACCTGGAGGACGACGGCGAGGCGGTGTTCTGGTGGCCACCGCTGCCGGAGACCGTCGAGGCCACCGTGCACGAGGTGGACCAGCTCACCCGGTACGGCGCGACGCTCAACGTGTTCATGCTCGGCGACGACCCGGGCCTGCAGCGGTTCGTGGCCGGGGTGGCCCGGCGCAACGGCGGCCGGGTGTTCAGCCCGGACGCCGACGAGCTGGGCCGCTACGTGATCGACGACTACGTGCGGGCCAGGCGCGGCCGGCGCTGAGCTGGAGGGAAGCCGGGGAGATCACTCCCCGGCTTCCTGCTTTTCCGGGGGCGGCTTGACGGGCATATACTAAGCGCGCATACTAATTGCATGAAGACGATCGCCACCGCAGAGGTCACCACCGACGTCCCCGCCGCCGCGTTCTTCGAGCGCTGGGCCGACATGGCCACCTGGCCGGAGTGGAACCTCGACACCGACTGGGTCCGCCTCGACGGCCCGTTCCAGACCGGTGCGACCGGCGTGCTCAAGCCCAAGGGTGGTCCGAAGACCCGGTTCGTCGTCGCGTCCCTGATCCCCGGCCGGGAGTTCGTCGACGTCTCCCTGCTCGCCGGCGCCCGGCTGACCTTCCACCACCTGGTCGGCACCGCGGCCGACGGGCGTAACACGGTCACGGTCCGGGTCACCCTCGAGGGCCCGCTCGCCTTCTTCTGGAACCTGGTGCTCGGCAAGGACATCGCCGCCGGGCTGGCCGGCGACCTCGCCCGGCTGGAGCAGGCCGCCCGCACGGCGGGGGTGACGGCGTGAACCACTGGCTCGGTGTGGTGTGCCGCGACCACGTCCGGCGGGCCACCGAGCGGGGGATCGCCCAGCTCGGCCACGGCAAACGCCCCAACCTGGCCCGGCTCGCCGCCGGTGACTGGCTGGTCTACTACTCGCCGCGGACCAGCCTGCGCGACGGCGAGCCGCTGCAGGCGTGCACCGCGATCGGCCGGGTCGCCGACGACGAGATCTGGCAGGCCGACGAGGGTGACTTCCACCCGTGGCGGCGCCGGGTCGACTACCTGCCCGGCGCGATCGAGACGCCGATCAAGAGTCTGCGGCTCGACCTCACCGGCGAGCCGAACTGGGGTTATCAGCTGCGCCGGGGCCTGGTCCCGCTGACCGGGCAGGACTTCGACGTGATCCGCTCGGCCATGCAGGCCCCGGGTGTCCCGGCATGAGCCTGGCCACCCGGCACGACGGCGCCGACGACAGCACGGGTCTGCTGATGTGGCAGGTCACCAACCGGTGGCAGGCCGCGCAGCGGACCGCGCTCAAGCCGTTCGACATCACCCACGTCCAGTTCGTCCTGCTGGCCACGCTGACCTATCTCGGTCATGCCGGGCCGGTCACCCAGAAGACGCTGGCCGGGATGGCCGCCACCGACCCGATGATGACCTCCCAGGTGCTGCGGGCACTGGAGGGCCGGGGTCTGGTGCACCGGCCTCCGCACCCCGACGACGGGCGGGCCCGGGCGGTGGCCGTCACGGAGGACGGCCGGGCGCTGGCCAACCGGGCCGTGGTCGCGGTGGAGGCGTGTGATCAGGCGTTCTTCGCCGGTCTCGGCGCGGCGCTGCCGGCCTTCACCGCCGCGCTGCGTACCGTCCGCGAGACCGCGCCGTAAAGGCCGCGCCGCTCTACCTGCGCACAGTCCGCGAGACCGCGCCGTAAGGGCCGCGCCGCTCTACTTGCGCAGCGTCTCCGAGGGGGAGATGGCATAGCGCTCCCGGTACGCGGCGGCGAACCGGCCCAGGTGGGTGAACCCGTAGCGGTACGCCACCTGAGCCACCGTCGTCTCACCCGGGTCGGCGGCGCGCAGCCCGTCGTGGACCAGCGCGAGCCGGAGCTGCCGGAGGTAGGTCATCGGGGGCATCCCGACGTACCTGGCGAAGCTCTGCTGCAGTGCCCTGGCACCCACCCCGGCGATACCGGCGAGATCAGCCACCGTGAACGGGCGGCCCGGCTGCGCCCGCATCGCCTCGACCACCCGCCGGATCGCGCCCGGCGCGGCCAGCGCCGGCGTGTGCCGGTCCAGCGAACCCCGGTGCCGATGGTCGGTGGCCAGCAGCAGGCCGGTGACCAGCGCCTCCCGCATCCGGGCGCCGATCACCGGGTGCGCGGTCAGCCCGTCCGGGTGGACCGCGTCACCGGTGACCAGCCGGACCAGCCGGGCCCAGCTCGCGCCCGGCCCGCTGCTGACGTCCAGCATCGGGCCGAGGTCGATCGGGCCGCGCACCGGACGGTCCAGCATCGCCTCCAGCTGGGTCTCCAGCTCGGCCCGCCCGATCTTGACGGCCAGGAGCCGGCAGTCGCCGTCCCACTGGTCGACCACGGTGTCGCCGACCGGCTGGTACACCGCCGCGGTCTTCCCGGCCAGCGCCTGCTGAGGCTCGTCGCGGCCCTGATGCCAGTGCATGGCGCCGGTCAGCGGCAGGTTGACGTGGTACGCGCCCAGCTCGCCGGCCCGGATCCGGACGTCCACCCCGAACTCCAGGTCGCCGAGAGTGACCGTGTCGGTGCCACCGACCGCGAACCGGGCCGCCCAGCCCGGCGCCGGCCGGAGCACCTCCACATCGAGCGCGTAGAAGTGTTGTTTCAGGATCGCCCGTGCCTCGTCGACGTCGGTGATCTGGAGTGTTGTCGGCCGCACGCTATACAGCCTGACCGGTGAACTGACACACCGCCAATCAGTGTAATTCGCGCCTCACCACACTGTGTGAGCGGTTTGTGCGCCTTTAGCGGTATACCGCTCGCGCTTTTTCGGTGCGGACCGCGTTCGTTCCATCACAGTCCGGTGCTGAAACGGGCCGCCGGATCGCCGGTGAGCAGTCCGGCCGGCAGCCGCCGCCCACAAACGACCATGAGTAGGTCCTGGCCACGCCCGTGCAGTGGCGCGCCCTCGCCGAACGTCCAGTCCTGGTCGGTGGCGACCAGCCGCACCCCGGACAGGTCGGTGCCGAAGTAACCGACACTCCGCGGCGTCATTCCCCCCAGAACCAGCGCCATCCGCGTGATCGGCACGGTCCGCCCGGGGTCGAGGGCGAGGCTGAGGTCCAAGCCGTGGATCACGTCGTGCGACAGTGCGCCGGCCGCCCCGCCACCCGGCGGCGACCACGGGTGCTCCGCGTTGTCCCGGATCGCGGTGAGCAGTTGCGCGGAACTCATCGCGGCGGCGTCGCGGCGCGCGGCGCGATCCAGCATCCGGTCGTAGTTGCCGCCGGAGCGCGCGAAGTCCAGCAGGAACCGCAGCGTCGACGTGCGGAACGGCAGCGTCATGTGCGCCACCACCTCCCGGACCCGCCAGCCGGCGCAGAGCGTGCCCGCGTCCCACTGCTCCGGCGTCAGCCCGGCCAGCAATCCGGCCACCTCGGTGCGCTGCGCGGCGATCTCGGTGCGTACCTGGGTCTGCATCTCGTCTCCCTCCGGGCACGCCCGCGGCGCGCTCCGCAAGGACATACGACCGCGCGGCGCCGGATTAATCGGTCCGCTGTTTTTCTCCGGTACGACTACGGAGCGCGCGTCCGCAGGCCACGAGCCACGTCCCGCCCGTGAGGCCGGCGCGACACCGCCGCCACCCCGGACCGCGGCGCGGGTTCTGGCGCCGGCTGGTTTGCAGGGGTGTCTCCGTACCCCTGAGGCACCCCTGAGGGCCAGCCGGAGCCTGGGGGCGCGCAGCGGCCGGGAGGGGCGGCGGTGTCGCGTTAGGGTCGGTGCGTGGAGGAGGCGCTGGCGGAGCTGCGGACCGAGCTGACCGGGTACTGCTATCGGATGCTCGGCTCGGGGCACGAGGCCGAGGACGCCGTGCAGGAGACGTTCGAGAAGGTCTGGCGGGCGGCCGGCCGGTTCGACGCCGAGCGCGCCTCCCTGCGGACCTGGGTCTACCGGATCGCCACCAACGTCTGCGTCGACCTGCTGCGCGGTGCGGCCCGGCGGGCGCTCCCGGTCGACCTGAGCCCGGCGAGCCGGGCCGGGGAGCCGTTCGGGACGCTGCTGGCGGCCGGGGCCGAGGTGCGGCCGGTGCCGGACCGGCTGGTGCTCTCGCCGGATCCGGCGACGCTGGTGGTGCGGCGGGAGAGCGTACGGCTGGCGTTCGTGGCGGCGCTGCAGCACCTGCCGGCCCGGCAGCGCTCGGTGCTGATCCTGCGGGACGTGCTGTGCTGGCCGGCTGCCGACGTGGCGGAGCTGCTGGCGACGTCGGCGGCGTCGGTGACCAGCGCGTTGCAGCGGGCCCGGGCCACCCTGCGCGAGGTCGCGCCGCGGCCGGGCGCCGTGTTCCGCCCCGCCGACGCCGGGCAGCAGGATCTACTGAAGCGGTACTGCACCGCCTTCGAGAGCCACGACGTGGCCGGGCTGGTGGCGCTGCTGCACGAGGACGCGACCACGTCGATGCCGCCGTTCGCCTGGTGCCTGCGCGGCCGGGACCAGATCGGGCTGGCGATGGCGGCGCCGGAGGCGGCCTGCGTGGGGCACCGGCTGGTGCCGGTGGTGGCGTCCGGGCAGCCGGCGTTCTGGCAGATGCGGCCGGCCGGGGACGGGTTCGCGCCGTTCGCCCTGCTGACGCTGGACATCGTGGACGGCCGGGTGGTGAACACCACCACCTGGCTGGAGACGACCGGGTGGGAGCTGCCGGTGCCGGTGGCCCCGTCGCTGTGGACCTTGTTCGGGACGGTCTGACGGCCGTCCGTCGCCGGGCATGGTCAGATGCCTAGCCTCCTAGGATGGCTTAGGGGGTGTGGCGGCCGTGACTGCACGTCGGCAACCGGTAGGCAGGTGGTTATAGTGGCTCGGCGAGCGGGCCGGACCACCACGTCCGGGTCCGCGTGTCAATACTGGCGGGGGAGAGGAAGGCCCGGCGATGTCGCAGCAGCCTGCGCCGTCCATCGAGACCTCCAACCGGATCTTCACGATTCCGAATGTGATCAGCTTCTTCCGGCTGCTCGGGGTCCCGCTCTTCCTCTATCTGCTGCTCGGCCCGCACCACGACGTCGCCGCCGTGATCGTGCTGATGATCGGCGGCACCACCGACTGGGTCGACGGCTACGTGGCCCGCCGGATGAACTCGGTGTCCCGGCTCGGTGAGCTGCTCGACCCGTTCGCCGACCGGCTCTACATCCTGGCCACCCTGGTCGGTTTCACCATGCGCGACGTGGTGCCGTGGTGGTTCACCATCGCGCTGCTGTCGCGCGAGGCGGTCGTCGGGGTGGCACTGCTGATCCTGCGCCGGCACGGCTACGGCCCGCCGCCGGTCCACTACGTCGGCAAGACCGGCACGTTCATGCTGCTCGGCGCGTTCCCGATGATCCTGCTGGCGTTCGCGGTGCCGTCCGTGGCGGGCTGGGCCGGGCCGTTCGGCTGGGCGATGGCCTGGTGGGCGCTCGGGCTGTACTGGTGCGCCGGCGCGCTCTACCTCTTCCAGACCGCGCAGCTGCTGCGCGCCGACCGGGACGGACCGGGCGCGGCGCCGGCGGTCGCGCCGTGACCCGGCCGGTGGCCGGCACGCCGGACCCGGACGGCCCCTCGAGCGGCAAACGGACGTACGGCCCGGACTTCCTCACCGCCCTGTTCCAGAACCCGCTCGACCCGGGGTACGCCGACGCGGCCGCCCGCCGCGCCGAGGGTTTCCGGCGCACCGGCACCCGCAGGCGCGTGACGAACGCCGTGGCCCTGGTGACGCTGGTCGCGGTCGGTTTCCTGCTGGTGGTCGGCTATCAGCAGACGATCGACGACGCGCCGGGCCGGACCAAGACCCGGGACGCGCTGATCGACCAGGTGCAGAGCCGCCGGGAGCAGGCCGAGACCCTGCAGGCCCGGGCCGACCTGCTCGCCGATCAGGTCGCCGAGCTGCGCAAGCGTGAGCTGGGTGGCGCGGCGGTGGCCGGGATCCGCGCGCTGGAGGCGGCCACCGGGCTGGCCGCGGTGCGCGGCTCGGGCGCGAAGATCGTGCTGGCCGACGGGCCGACGTCGGTGGACGCGGTGACCGGTGAGCGGCACACCGAGGGCCAGGTGAAGGACACCGACCTGCAGCTGGCGGCGAACGCGCTGTGGTCGGCCGGGGCCGAGGCGATCGCGGTCAACGGGTACCGGCTGACCGCGACGTCGACGATCCGGCAGGCCGGTGAGGCGATCCTGGTCGACACCCGGCCGGTGACCACGCCGTACCAGGTGGTGGCGATCGGTCCGGCCGATCTGTCGTCCGACTTCCGCAACGGGTACGCCGGGAAGTTCTTCCAGACGTTGTCGACCCAGTACGGCCTGTCGTTCGACACCGCCAAGGTCCGTAACGTCACCCTGAACGCGGCGCCGGAGCTGAAGCTGCGGTCGGCGTCGCCGAGTACCCCTCCACCCGCTCCGTCGGGTTCCTCGTCCGCGCCGGCACCGTCCGGTTCACCGTCGGAAGGCGGCTGATGATCGCCGTACTGGCCCTGCTCGTGGGTGTCCTGCTGGGCATCGTGTTCCATCCCTCGGTGCCGCAGGAGCTGGTGCCGTACCTGCCGATCGCGGTGGTGGCGGCGCTGGACGCGGTGTTCGGCGGGTTGCGCGCCAAGTTGGACGGGATCTTCGACGACAAGCAGTTCGTCATCTCGTTCATCTCGAACGTGCTGGTCTCCGGCCTGATCGTGTACCTGGGCGACCAGCTCGGGGTGGGTCCGCAGCTGTCCACCGGCGTCGTGGTCGTGCTCGGCGTCCGGATCTTCGGTAACGTCGCGGCGATCCGCCGGCACCTCTTCCGGGCGTAGTGACCCGGGTGCGGACGCCGGGCTGAGCAACGTGGGGACTCGATGACCGACCGCGACGACAACGGGCGCGACCAGACGACGCCGGGCTTCGGCCTGCCCACGGCGGGGCGCCAGCCGCCCGCCGCGGAGGGTGCTGCGCCCAGCGGGCCGGCCGTGGAGGAGGAGACGGCGTATCCGGTGCCGCCGGGCGGGGCGGTCGAGGAGGCGACGGCTCACCTCGTACCGGAGGAAAAACCCGCGGATCCGGTGGCGGACGTCGATCTCGCGCCGGAGCCGACGGTCGAGCTGCTGGCCCGGAGCACTCGGGAGAGTGAGCCGGTCGCCGAGGAGATATCGCCCACGTCACCCGATTCGCCGATGTCCGACACGCCCGAGCCTGCTACCCGCGAAAGTGATCTTGATCGCGGGGCGGTGCCCGCCGCACCGGAGGTCGCCGACAAGAGGGCGGGGCTCAAGCGGCCGGCGCCGGCCGGGACGTTGATCTGGGTGCTGCTGGCGCTGTTCGGTTTCACCCTGGTGGTGCAGCTGCGCAGCAACGACGCCGACAGTGGCCTGTCCACCATGCGCCAGGAGGACCTGGTGCAGATCCTGAGCGACCTGGAGGCCCGGGACAGCCGCCTGAACAGTGACATCGAGGCCCTGGAGCGCAGCCGTCAGCAGCTCACCTCGGGTGTCGCGGGCCGCGAGGCGGCGCTCGAGGAGGCGAACAAGCGCAGCCAGGAGCTGGGCCTGCTGGCCGGGACGATCGCCGGTCGCGGGCCGGGCCTGGAGATCGTGCTGGCCAAGGTGAAGGCGTCCGACGTGCTGAACACGGTGCAGGAGCTGCGCGGCTCCGGCGGCGAGGTGATGCAGATCGGCGGCGCCGAGGGGACCGCGGTGCGGATCGTGGCGTCCACCTACTTCGTCGATGCGGCCGGTGGTGGAATCATCGCTGACGGTGAACGTCTGACGGGTCCGTTCCGGATTCTGGTGGTCGGTTCGCCGGACACCATGCGGCCGGCGCTGCAGATCCCGGGCGGGGTGGTGGCGTCGGTGAAGAGCGACGGCGGTAGCGTGACCATGGACTCGCGCTCCATGGTCGAGGTGACCGCGGTGCGTAAGGCGACAGCCTTGCAGTACGCGCGTCCGGTTTCGTGACTACGGAGGAAGTGTTGATTCCTGAGGATCTGCGGTACACCGCGGAGCACGAGTGGGTCGCCGGCGACGGCAGTGGCCCCGTGCGGGTGGGGATCACCCACTTCGCGCAGGATGCGCTCGGTGACATCGTCTACGTGCAGCTGCCCGACGAGGGCACGGTCGTGCAGGCCGGTGATTCGCTGGGCGAGGTCGAGTCGACCAAGAGCGTCTCGGAGATTTACGCACCGATCGCCGGCACCATCGTGGCCAAGAACGACACGCTGGGCGACGAGCCGGAGCTGATCAACGCCGAGCCGTACGCGGCCGGTTGGCTGGTCGAGATCGCACCGGCGGATCCGTCGGTTCTCGAGGGGCTGCTGGACGCCGCGGCGTACCAGGCGCTCACCGAGAGCTGAGAGACTGCTGGGCATCGACTGAGATCTTCCGGCCCGCCCGTGTGTCCGGTTGCCCTGCGATATTGGCGCTGACTAGGCTCGCGGAACGTAATAACAACCGTTATCCCTTTGAAACCGATAGTCGTGCGTCGGGCCTTGATGGCCTCGGCGAGGTCGTTACATCACGACCTTGCCGGTCGAGGCGACGACCAACTGATCCGTGAGGTGGTCCGATGACGCGCCCAGACGACGAGTTCCCCCCGCTCGACGTCACGTCCACGCTGAACCTTGGCGCCCTCGACGAGGTGCTCGAGGGTCCGGAGACAGACGTGGTGCCCAGCCGGATGTCCGGCTCACTGCCGCCCGGAATGGCGCTGCTGGTGGTTCGGCGCGGGCCGAACGCCGGCGCCCGCTTCCTGCTCGATCACGACGTGACGACCAGCGGACGGCACCCGGACAGTGACATCTTCCTGGATGACGTGACGGTTTCCCGCCGCCACGCCGAGTTCCACCGTGACGGGGGCGTGTTCACCGTCCGCGACGTCGGTTCCCTCAACGGCACGTACGTGAACCGCGAGCGGGTCGAGGCGGCGACGCTGAGCAACGGCGACGAGGTCCAGGTCGGCAAGTTCCGTCTGGTGTTCATCGCCGGCCCGCGGCCGGAGGGCGAGGGCGGCCGGGCGTGAACCCGTCGGGGGCGGCGGCACGCGACCCGGGGGCCTCGCGCCCCCAGGGCGGGCGCGAGACTGCGCTGATGAGCATCGGGGAGGTGCTGGCCCATCTGCGTTCCGAGTTCCCCGACACCACGATCTCGAAGTTGCGGTTCCTGGAGGCGGAGGGTCTTGTCGACCCGCAACGCACCGCCTCCGGGTACCGCAAGTACTCCTGGAACGACGTGGCCCGGCTGCGGTTCGTGCTGACCGCGCAGCGGGATCAGTACCTGCCGCTGCGGGTGATCCGGGAGCAGCTGGACCGGATGGAGCAGGAGCAGCAGGAGCCGGTGGTGCCGCAGCGCCCGACGCTGGTGGCGGTCGGCACGCAGCGGGCCGCCGACCCGGCCGACGCCCGGATCCCCAAGGACGACCTGGTCGAGCGGACCGGGGTCGACGAGGGTCTGCTGGCCGAGCTGGAGCAGATGGGCCTGGTGGTGGCCCGCCCGCCGGGGTGGTACGACGCCGACGCGGTGATCATCGTGCAGGCCGTGGTGGGGCTGACCGAGTACGGCCTGGAGGCCCGCCACCTGCGGGCGTTCCGCAACTCGGCCGACCGTGAGGTGGGCCTGTTCACCCAGTTGCTGGCGCCGATGGTGCGTCAGCAGGACCCGGCTGCCCGGGCCCGGGCAGCCGAGACGGCGCGTGACCTGCAGGCGTTGTCGCAGCGGCTGCACGCGGCGCTGGTTCGCACCGGCCTGCGCGGCGAACTGGGTCGCTGAGCCGGTTCCGGCCTACCCTGGGCGGGAGCGTCCCGCGTGGGGCGGATCCACACCGTGTGCGTGTACGGTGCAGAGTAAGGGGCGGCCGTCTCGGGGCGGCGGAAATACAACGAACACGGAGGCGGGCGGTGCGCGAGCTGAGCGTGGTCGGGGTCCGGGTGGAGCTGCCCAGCAACCAGCCGATCGTGTTGCTGCGAGAAGTCGATGGCGACCGGTATCTGCCGATCTGGATCGGTGCGGTGGAGGCGACGGCGATCGCCTATGAGCAGCAGGGTGTGAAGCCGGCTCGGCCGCTGACGCACGACCTGCTGCGAGACATCCTGACGGCGTTGAAGGCGCCGTTGAAGGCTGTCGAGATCACCGAGTTGAAGGACAACGTCTTCTACGCCGATCTGCTGATCGGTGACGACGTGCGGGTGTCCGCGCGGCCGAGTGACTCGATCGCCCTGGCGTTGCGGGTGGGTGCGCCGATCCGGTGCGCCGATCAGGTGCTGACCGAGGCCGGCATCGTGATCCCGGACGAGCAGGAGGACGAGGTCGAGAAGTTCCGTGAGTTCCTCGACCAGGTCCGACCGGAAGACTTCGCGGGTTAGTCGACACAGAGCCGGTTAAGTCCGAAACGCCGAGGAGGTAACGCTCCTTCGGCGTGTCGTTCCTCCGAACGCGGCGTGTCGTGCCGTTACCTCCATGTTTCACCCGTGACTGAGATATACGCTCGTGAAGTCCAGGTGAACCGGCACCGCCCACATCACAATTGGTGGGCAGCGGGGAGGTAGTCGCGTGCACGAGCAGCCTGTTGAAGGCCCACTCGTCGGCGAGGACGGCTCGGTCGGCTATCGGGGAGTGACGGCCTGCCAGGCGGTGGGCATCAGCTACCGCCAACTCGACTACTGGGCGCGCACCACGCTGGTGGTGCCGAGTGTCCGGGACGCGTCCGGGTCCGGCACGTCGCGGCTCTACTCGTTCCGCGACCTGGTGGTGCTCAAGGTCGTGAAGCGGCTGCTGGACGCCGGGGTGTCGCTGCAGAACATCCGCCGGGCGATCGACACGCTGCGCTCGCACGGCGTCGAGGACCTGGCCGGGATCACGCTGATCTCGGACGGGACCACGGTGTACGAGTGCCGTTCCCCGGAGGAGGTCGTCGACCTGCTGCAGGGTGGTCAGGGCGTGTTCGGCATCGCGATCGGCGGTGCGTTCAAGGAGATCCAGGGTTCGTTGTCGCATCTGCCCGCCGAGCCGGCCATGCCGCACCCGGTCGGGGAGTCGATCCAGGAACCGTCGGCAGGTGACGAGCTCGCGGCCCGGAGGGCCCGCCGGCGTGCTGGCTGATCCTGACCGGCACGATCTGATCCAGGTTCGCGGGGCGCGGGAGAACAACCTGCACGACGTGTCGCTGGACATCCCGAAACGTCGGCTGACCGTCTTCACCGGTGTCTCCGGTTCCGGCAAGTCCTCGCTGGTCTTCGGCACCATCGCGGCCGAGTCGCAGCGGCTGATCAACGAGACGTACCCGGCGTTCCTGCAGTCGTTCATGGGTAGTCCGGCCCGGCCGGACGTGGACGCCCTGCACCATCTGAGCGCCGCGATCGTGGTGGACCAGGAGCGGATGGGCGCGAACGCGCGTTCGACGCTGGGGACGGCCACCGACGCGTACACGATGTTGCGGATCCTGTTCTCCCGGCTGGGTGTGCCGGGGGCGGGCAGCGCGCTGGCGTACTCGTTCAACGCCGAGGGCATGTGCGCGCGGTGCGAGGGGCTGGGCCGGGTGTCCAGCATCGACGTCGACCAGCTGGTGGACCGGGACAAGTCGATCAATCAGGGCGCGATCATGGCGCCGAACTTCAGCGTCGGCGGCTGGTACGTGCGCGGCTTCGCCGACTCCGGGCTGTTCGACCCGGACGTCCCGTTGCGCGAGTTCACCGCGGGCCAGTGGCAGGACTTCCTCTACAAGCCGGCGACCAAGATGCGGATCGCCGGGGTGAACACCACGTACGAGGGGCTGGTCCTCAAGGTCCAGCGGATGTACCTGGCGAAGGACCGGGAGCCGGCCCAGCCGCACATCCGGGCCTTCGTGGACCGGGTCGCCACGTTCACCACCTGCCCGGAGTGCGCCGGTGCCCGGCTCAAACCGGCGGTGCTGGAGTCCCGGATCGCCGGGCGCAACATCGCCGAGTGCGCCGCCATGCAGGTCAGCGACCTGGCCGGGTTCCTGGCCGAGGTGCGCTCGCCGTCGGTGGCGCCGGTGGTGGCGACCCTGCGGCACACCCTGGAGTCGCTGGTCGAGATCGGACTCGGTTACCTCTCGCTGGACCGGGAGTCGGCCACCCTGTCCGGTGGCGAGGCGCAGCGGGTCAAGATGGTCCGGCACCTCGGCTCGTCGCTCACCGACGTCACGTACGTCTTCGACGAACCCACCGTCGGCCTGCACCCGCACGACATCCAGCGGATGAACGGCCTGCTGCGGCGGTTGTGCGACAAGGGCAACACGGTGCTGGTGGTGGAGCACAAGCCGGAGACGATCGCGATCGCCGACCACGTGGTCGATCTCGGTCCCGGCGCCGGTCCGGCCGGGGGCCGGATCCAGTACCAGGGTTCGGTGGCGGGCCTGCGCGCGTCGGACACGCTGACCGGTCGTTACCTGGGCCATCGGGTCGGTGTCAAAGCCGTGTGCCGGGAACGGACCGGTGAGCTGCCGATCCGGGGCGCGGCCACGCACAACCTGCGCGACGTCGACGTCGACATCCCGCTCGGCGTGCTGACCGTGGTCACCGGGGTGGCCGGTTCCGGCAAGAGCTCGCTGATCTACGGCTCGCTGCCGCGCCGCGACGGTGTGATCGTCGTCGACCAGTCGGCGATCCGCGGGTCGCGGCGCAGCAACCCGGCGACGTACTCCGGGCTGCTCGACGCGGTCCGCACCGCGTTCGCCAAGGCCAACAAGGTCAAGGCCGCGCTGTTCAGCGCGAACTCCGAGGGCGCCTGCCGGCACTGCAAGGGCATCGGGCTGGTCTACCTGGACCTGGCCATGATGGCCGGGGTGGCCACCGTGTGCGAGGAGTGCGAGGGCCGCCGGTTCACCGCCGCGGTGCTGGAGCACCGGCTGCGCGGCCGCGACATCAGCGAGGTCCTCGCCATGCCGGTCAGCGAGGCCCAGGAGTTCTTCACCGAGAAGGCCGCGCGCACCGTCCTGGACCGGCTCGCCGCGGTCGGGCTCGGCTACCTCACCCTCGGCCAGCCGCTGACCACGCTGTCCGGCGGTGAGCGGCAGCGGCTGAAACTGGCGGTGAGGATGGGCGGCAGCCCGGCCACCTACCTGCTCGACGAGCCGACCAGCGGCCTGCACCTGGCCGACGTCGACCAGCTCCTCGAGCTGCTCGACCGGCTGGTCGACGCGGGCAACACGGTGGTGGTGATCGAGCATCACCTGGCCGTGATGGCGCACGCCGACTGGCTGATCGATCTCGGTCCGGGTGCCGGGCAGGACGGCGGCCGGGTGGTCTTCACCGGCACCCCGCAGGAGCTGGCCGACAAGGGCGACACGCTCACCGCTCAGCATCTGCGGGAGTACGTGCGCTGACCAGCGGCGGCGCGTGCCGGACCGCCCGGCTCACGGTCGCCAGCACCGCGGTGAGCAGCATGAACCCGGACAGCGCCCACACCGCGCCGGTCGGGCCGGCCCGGTCGAGCAGGTATCCGGCGGCGAGCGAGCCGATCGGCAGCACACCCCAGGACAGCGTCATCGAGACGCTGTTGACCCGGCCGAGCAGCTCGTTCGGCACCAGCGTGGTGGTGTAGGTGCCGATCACGACGTTCCACATCGGCCCGACGAACGCGGTGGCCGCGCCGATCAGCCCGAGCTGCCACGGCGCGCCGGCGACCGCGAACAGCGGCAGCAGCGCCACCCACACCCAGTTCACCCCGATGATCACCGCGCGGGGCGAGAAGTGCCGGTGCAGGCGGGTCGCGGCGATCGCGCCGAGCAGCCCGCCGCCGCCGTAGATGCCGAGCATCACCCCGATGGTGGCCGGTCCGGCGCCGCCCCGCTGGGCCAGCACCACCAGGACCAGGATCAGCGCCTGGAAGACCAGGTTGCTCGCGGCGACCAGCAGGATCGCGGCCCGGATCAGCGGTTGCCGCCACACCCAGCGGAACCCGGCGGCGATCGATCGGCGCAGCGGTTCCTCCGGCGGTGGCGCCGCGCTGTTCAGGTCGCGGCGCACCCACAGCATCGCGGCCGCGGCGACCAGGTAGGTGATCCCGTCGACCAGGAACGGCCAGGCCTGCCCGGCGCCGAAGAGCAGGCCGCCGAGCGGTCGTCCGGCCAGGCCCGCGCCGCGGCCGCGGGCCTCGTTCTGCGCGATCGCGGCCGGCAGCTGCGCCGCCGGCACCACCCGGGGCAGGGCGGCGCGTTCGGCGAGGCCGACGAAGACGAAACAGATTCCCTGTACGAACGCGACGGCGCACAGGTGGGTCACGCCCAGCCGGCCGGACCAGATCGCCACCGGCACGGTGAGCATGGTGAGGCCGGCGAGCACCGGCGCGAGCAGCAGGATCCGGTGCCGGCTCCACCGGTCCACCAGCGGCCCGGCCGGCAGGTTCGCCACCAGGTACGGCAGCATGCGGGCCGCACCGACCAGCCCGGCGTCCCTCGGCGAGCCGGTGGTGGCCAGCACCAGCAGCGGTGTCGCGGTCGCGGTGATCGACGCGCCGAGCTGGGACACCACCTGGCCGGCCCAGAGCGCGGTGAAGTCCCGGTTGCGCCAGAGCGCGGTCATGACGCTGACCGGAAGGCGTGGAACAGCACGGTGACGTATGCGCTGCCCGGGGTCTCCTGGCCGGGCTCGCGTTGCCAGCGTTTCAGGAACGCGATGTACTCCTCGCTGAACTGCCGCAGCTCGTCCGGGGTGAGCTTTGCCCCGCCGTAGGAGTGCATGGCCGCCTCGGTGAACGGGTCGCCGGCGACCCGGTTCGTCAGGTGGTCGTGCAGCTCCTGCTGGCCGCGGTCGATCCACTGCCGGCCGAGCGCGCGGGCCGCCTCGGCGACCTCGGGATCGGCGGCGCCGCGCGGCAGCCGCAGGTCCTGCGGGACGGCCCGCCAGTACCGGCGGCGCCCGGCGGAGCGTTCGACGTCCTCCTCGACGAACCCGAACCGTTCGAGTTGGCGCAGGTGGTAGCTGGTCGCCCCGCGGTCGGCGCCGAACGCGGCGGCCAGGTCGGCGGAGGTCGCCGGGCCTTCGTGCTGCAGCCGGGTGAGCATCTGCTGGCGCAGGGAGTGGGCGAGGGCCTTGAGGGCCCCCACCTCCAGGATGCGTGGTGCCACGTCACTCATGCTTGAGAAGATAACTTTGCAAAGATTTCTTCTCAAGTGGGGTGGTCGATGTTTCTCAGAACGCGGCGGTCACCTGCTCGGCCGGCGAGGCGATCGGGCGGGGCACGCCCAGCGGCCGCGGGGTCAGGGCCGGCGACGGCACGGCGATGGTGCGCTCGACGTGGATGGCGTGCCAGAGGCAGAACATCGCCACCGTCCACACCTTGCGGGACCGGTCGGCGGTGCCGGCCCGGTGTTCGGCGAGCAGGCCGCGGGCGTACTCGAGGTCGAGCAGGTGGCCGGTCTGCGAGGTGGACAGCAGGTAGTCGACCCAGTCGCCGATCTGGCCGCGCAGCCACAGCCGGGTCGGTGTCGGGAAGCCCAGCTTCGCGCGGTCGCGGACCGACTCGGGGACGATGCCGCGCATCGCCTCGCGCAACGCCACCTTGGTGGACTTGGTGCCGTGCGGCAGCTTCAGCTCGGTGGACAGCCCGGCCGCGGCCGCGTACACCTGCTGGTCGAGGAACGGCACCCGCAGCTCCAGGCTGTGCGCCATCGACATCCGGTCGGCCTTGACCAGGATGTCGCCGGTCAGCCAGGTGTGCAGGTCGACGTACTGCATGGAGGCGACCTCGTCGACGTCGGCGGTCTCGGCGTACAAATGGGACGTTATCGCGGTGTGCGGCTCGGCGGTGAACCGCATGATCCGGGCCTTCTCCTCCGGATCGAAGATCCGGGCGTTGCCGTAGTAGCGCTGCTCGATCGGGGTGGTGCCGCGCTCCAGGAACGAGCGGCCGCGCACGCCCTCCGGCAGCACGTGCGCCAGATGGTTGAGGCCGCGCTTGAGGCTCGGCGGCAGCTTGTCCACGGTCGCCAGCGACAGCGGCTCGCGGTAGATGGTGTAGCCGCCGAACAGCTCGTCCGCGCCCTCACCGGAGAGCACCACGGTGACCTGCCGGGACGCGGTGCGGGCCAGGAAGTACAGCGGGATCAGCGACGGGTCGGCCACCGGGTCGTCGAGCAGCTGCACGATCCGGGGCAGCTCGGCGAGCACCTGCTCGTCGGAGACCACGGTCGGGGTGATCGGGATGCCGAGCTGCCGGGCGGTGTCCTGGGCGATCTCGATCTCCGAGTAGCCGTCGGCGGCGAACCCGCAGGTGAACGCGTGGATGCCCGGCCGGGCCTCGGCGGCCAGGGCGGCGACCGCGGACGAGTCGACGCCGGAGGACAGGAACGTGCCGACCGGGACGTCCGCGTTCAGGTGCTTGCGGACGCTGTTGCGCAGCGCGTCCTGGATCGCCTGGTGCGCGACCTCCGGCTGCAGCCGCAGCGGGCGCAGCGACGGGCGGAACCAGCGGGTCTCGCGGACCCCGCCGCCGGGCGTCCAGACCAGCCGGTGCCCGGGGGCGAGCCGGCGGATGTGCCGGTGCAGGGTGCGCGGGTCCGGTACGTACTGGAACGTCAGGTAGTGCCCGAGCGAGTCGGTGTCCAGGGCGCCGCCGGCCGGGGCCGCGAACGGGTCCAGGGCCTTCTTCTCGCTGGCCAGCCACAGCCCGTCGGCGGTCTCCAGGACGTAGAGCGGCTTGATGCCGAACGCGTCCCGGGCCGCGTGCACGGTGCCGGTGCGGTGGTCGTACGCGACGAACGCGAACATGCCGCGCAGCCGGGGCAGCGCCGCCTCACCCCAGTAGTGGAACGCGGCGGCGAGCACCTCGGAGTCACCCTCGGTGGTGAACCGGGCGCCGTGGTCGCGGATCAGCTCGGCGCGCAGCTCCTGATAGTTGTAGATCTCGCCGTTGAACACCACCGACCAGCGGTCCGCGTAGGTCAGCGGCTGCACCGAGTGCTCCCGGTCGACGATGGCCAGCCGGTTGAAGCCGAGGGCGTAGCCGTCGCCGTACCGGATCTGGGTGTCGTCCGGCCCGCGGTGCCGCATGCTCGCCAACGCGGTGGCGAAGGCCGCCGCGGTCGCCGCGTCGAGCGGCCCGGCATCGGACCGGCTGCTGAAATACGCACTCAGACCACACATGAGGCCTCCTCGTTTCCGTTCGAGGAGGCGAACCTAGGGTCGGGGTGTGAAGAACCTGTGCGGATCCTGCGGGCTTCCGTTCCCGCATCGGATCCACCGGCAGTCCTTCACCAGTTCCTCATGATCTCCCGGGTTCGAGTCCGGCCCGGCCCACTCCATGCCTGACCTGCGTGTTCATGCCACTTCGCCCACGCGGCGTTTTACATCGATTTGCTCTCTGAGCAAGGGTCGCTGCTGGGTGAGCCCTACCCAAGCGGCTCGACCGCAAGCTGCGCGAACTGCGATTCCACCTGGATCGCCGCGCGCCTGCGCGGCCCGGTGCGCGATGGGGTGCGAGGCGCACGCGTCGTCACTTGCCCGGGTCGGCGGGCTGGTATCCGGCGTAGGCCGCGGCGACCGACTTCAGGAACCGGTCGATGCCGCCGTCCTGAACGAATGCCGCCAGCGCTGTGTCGATCTCGGCGCTCCGCCTCGTGTCCACCGCCACCCCGTGGGTCGCCGAACCGACCGTGACCGTGGCCGGGTCCTGCCAGGCCGACAACGCGGTGGCCAGGTAGTCGGTGTATTTCGACTTGTCGCTGTCGAGGCGGGCCGGTAGGGACCGCTTCTGCTCGCTCAGCAGATCCTGGCCGTCGGGCGCGGCGCACGCGGCAAGCCACTTCTCGCCCGCGGCTCGATGCGGGGCGCCTTTCGCCAGCGTGAACGCGTCGGACAGGAAGTTGAACACGCCGCTGGTGCCCGGTGACACCACCGCGTCGTAGTCCGTCTTGAACGTCAAGCCTTTCGTCCGGCCCAGGTAGGCATCGGCCCAGTCGCCCATCACCGTGTAGGCGGCGGTGCCGTCGATCACCTTGTCGAGTGCTGACTGCCAGTCGCCGCCGAACGTCTTGATGTCCGAGTCGGCCAGTACCTCGCCGAACATCACCATGGCCGCGCGGACCTCCGGTGCGAGCCAGCTGGTCTTGCCGTTCCACAGCCCGGTGTACCTCGCGGCACCCAGCTCACCGAGCAGGACGTTCTCCAGTAGATGCTTCTGTGTCCACCCGGGACCGATCGACAGGGGGACGATTTTTTTCGCCTTCAACGTATTGGCGGTCTTCAGGAAATCCGACCAGGTCGTCGGTGGCGTGGCGATGCCAGCTTTCTTCATCGCTTTCACGTTGTACCACAACAGGTTGGAGCGGTGGATCGTCACCGGGACGGAATAGATTTTCCCCCCGATGGTGATGGCGTCGAGGAGCGCCTTGGGGAACTTGCTCTTCCAGCCGTTCTGCTCGTACAGGTACGTCAGTTCCTCGAGCTTTCCGGCCTTGATGTCGCTCGTCTGCTCGAGCCCGGCGTGAACCTGGTACGAGTCCGGCGGATCGTCGGCTTCCAGCCTGCTCGCGAGCACGGCCCTGGCGTTGCTGCCCGCGCCGCCGGCGACCGTGGCATTGACGAATTCGATGTCCGGATTAACGCTCTGGAAATATCCGATGAGCGCATCATAACCCTCCTTCTCACCGGGCCCCTCCCACCAGGAGAAGACCTCGACCTTGTCGGGCTGGTTCGATTCGCCGCTCCCGGCCCCGGCTGAACAGCCCGAGACGACGGCCAGTAAAACCCCTGCGGCCAAGCAGATCGAACGTCGGCGCCATCGCATAGCATTCTCCAAGGAGCAGACTGCCAGGCGGGTCGTCCCGGTCAGCACACCGATTCCGGCTCGCCAAGCGTAATAGGCGAGAGAATTGTAGGCCGGGCAACGGCTTATCTCCGCGGCTCTGCTGCCGATGGAGTGTCGTCAGGAACAGATGAGGTGTGCCGGAAGGAATCACCCGTGTCCAAGATGTCGACCGGCAGCGTCCCGGACAGCGCCGCCACGACACACGCACCGGCCAAGCCACACCGGAGAGGGCCGCTCGCGTGGTTCAAACACCCCAAACGGGCCTTCGCCGACCTTCGGATCAGCACCAAGATTGCGAGCGTCGCCCTCGTCGTGGCCTCGGTGTTCGCCGCGGTGGGCGTCACCGGCCTCGTCAGCATCAGGGATCTCGCCGCACAGCAGGACTACCAGTACCGGACGAACGTGCTCGCCCTGTCGCACATGACCGACGCCCGTTCGGCTGTCGGCACCCAGCTCGAGGTCGTCGTCTCCCACATCCTGTCCGAACCCGGGTTCTACCGTAACCAGTACGAGATGAAGATCGTGACGACGGACCAGCGGCTCGACACCGATCTCGTCGAGCTGCACAAGTTGAGCTTGGCACGCACCGAAGCACGGGCCCTGGACGCGTTCGAGTCGCTGCTGAAGCTGTGGCGCACCGCCCGCGACGGCGCGCTCGCCGCCAGCCGGAGCGGCGATCGGCAGAAGGCGACGGCGATGCTTCTCGTGGAGTCCGAGGCGGTGGCCCGATCGGTGAAGACCCGCGCCGACGCGGTCCTCGGTCAGCTCGTCGAGTCGGTTGCCACGGGCGCTCGCGACTCGCTGTCCAGCAGTCGTGACACCGAGCGTCTGATGCTGTTGTCGCTGGTCGCCGGCGCCGTCGTCGCGATCACGTTGTCGGTTCTCGCCGCGCGGACACTGTCCCGGCCCCTGCGCGAGGCCGTCGAGGTGCTCACCGCGGTGGGCCGGGGCGACTTCAGTCAGCGGCTCACCGTGCGGGGCAACGACGAGGTCGGGCAGCTGGGCCTGGAGTTGAACAGAACCCTGGTGACGTTGCGCGACGCGTTCGCCGGATTGAAACATCAGGCGTACCACGACAACCTCACCGGGCTCGCCAACCGTGCCCTGCTCCGGGAACTGCTGACCGACGCGTTCACCCGGGCCGGGCCCGGCACCCATCTGGCCCTGCTCCTGCTCGACCTGGACGGCTTCAAACAGGTCAACGACGTGCATGGCCACGGGGTCGGTGACCAGCTGCTGATCGCCGTCGCCGACCGGCTGCGCAGTGGCCTGCAGGGTCCGGACGACACCGCGGCCCGGCTCGGCGGCGACGAGTTCGCGGTGCTGCTGGACGGGTTCGACCGTCCCGCCAACGCGTACGAGGTGGCGGACCGGTTGCTCACGAGCATCTCTGAGCCACTCGTGTTGCCAGGAGTCGAGTTGAGGCCCAGAGCCAGCATCGGCATCGTCCTGTGGCGCGGTCATGCCGACATCGATACGTTGATACGCGATGCCGACCTGGCGATGTACGAGGCGAAAGCACAGGGCAAGCACACAGTTGTCCGGTTCGAGCAGATGAAGGCGATGTCATGAACCTCCGCGCAGCGGCGGCGACCCGGCGAACGGCCGGTAGGCGCTACCCGACCGGGGTCTGCCGTCCACTCTCATGATCCTTGGATGACCCCGTGCACGTGCAGGGACCACTCCAGGTCCGGGCCGTAGGTCTCCGGGTCCTGGGCCACCAGCCGGCGCCGCAGCGTCAGGGACTCCTCGATCGCGGCCAGGGCCGGATCGCGTTCGCCGAGCACCACGTGCCGCACGGCCAGATCGGTCAGCGCGGTGGCCAGGCCGGGCTGGAACGCGTCCGGGCGCAACGCCGCGAGCTGCCGGCGGATCGTCACCGACTCGGCGGCCGCCGACCGGCTCTCGTCGTCCAGGTCGAGGCTGCCCAGGTTGATGCCGAGGATGCTCAGCGCCGCGGCCAGGTCGGCCCGGAACTCGTCCGGGCGCTGCGCGGCCAGCCGCCGGTAGAGCAGGACCGCCTCCTCGATCGCGGCGAGGGCCTGCGGATACCGCTCGAGAGTGCCCAGGCTCAGCGCGAGCTGGCGCAGCGCCTTGGCCAGCGCCGGCTGGAACGTGTCCGGCTGCTCGCCGGCCAGCTGCCGGTAGAGCGCGATCGCCTCCTCGTTCGCGGCCAGGCTCGGCTCCAGCTGGTCGAGCACACCGAGCCGGACCGACAGGTTGCTCAACGACCGAGCAAGATCACTTTCGTACGTCTCGGGCTGCTCCCCGGCCAGCCGCCCGTGCACCATCACGGCTTCCTCGATCGCGGCCAGGGCCGGCTCGTTGCTGCCCAGGTCACCGAGGCGCACCGACAGGTTGGTCAGCGCGGTGGCCAGCTCCGGCGCGCGCCCGGCGATGCGGTGCTGATCGGCGATCCGCTGGGTGATCTCGACGGCCCACCGGGCCAGCTCGTCACCGCGGCGCGGCAGCGCGTTGCCGATCCGGGCCAGGCGTTCCACCGTGACGTCCGGGTCGGCGCTGATCCGGCGCAGTGCGGTGACCAGCGGCCCGGGCGCGGCCACACTCGTCGCCACCTCGACGGCCGGCTGGGTGAGCAGGCCGGCGTGCCGGACGCAGAGCGTGGTCAGCGGGACGCTCAGCCGGTCGGTGAGGTCCGGTTGCTGCGCGGCGCGGGCGAACCCGGTCAGCATCCGCCGGCGCTCGCCCGCCGAGACCACCGGGACCAGCGGTGTGACCAGGCCGGGGAACGCGGCCAGGCGCTGCCCGGCGAAGCGCTCGGCGAACGGGTCCGGCCGCAGCCCGCCCCACGGCCGGCCGGCGCCGCCCGGGTACAGGTCGGACAGCCAGCCGCGGACCGCGTCGCGCGGGTGACCGGACAGCGCGGCGATCCCGCTCAGCAGCCGGTCGGCCTGGTCGGTGTCGACCGGTCCGAACAGCAGCGCCACGGCCAGCACGTCCTGCAGCACCGGCTCGTCGAGGGTCAGGCCGTGCCAGGCCGCGGTGAACGACCAGTAGCGCCGTTCGTGGGCCAGCACCCGGTCGGCCGCGGTCTTGCCGGTCGCCGCCGGGCCGGGCCAGAGCGCGTCGAGCAGGTCGGCGAGCGCCGCGGTCTGCACGGCCAGGGCCTGCCCGCCCACGTCGCGGGGCTCGCCGGTGAGCCGGGCCGCGGCGGCGCGCCAGTCGTGGGTGGCGTAGCCGGGCACCCGGGGCAGCGCGGCGGCCAGGTCGTGCACCGCCTGCCGGTACGCCTCGATCCGGCCGGGGGCGTCGTCGTCCAGCTCCGGCAGCGCCACCACCGACGCACCGTCGAGCAGCTGCTCACCGAGCCGGTCGGTCTGCAGCAGCTGCCACCAGTCACCGGCGGTCCGGGCCAGCAGCAGCACCCGCAGCGGCTGCCGGCCGTCGTGCCGGGCGCACGCCTCCAGCAGGGTGCGGACCTGTTCCGGGCGGTTCTCCGCGCCGTCCACCACGATCAGCAGCGGCACCGTGACGTCGGCGACCGCGGCGACCGTCACGGCCGGGGCGGTCTCGTCGAGCCAGAGCGTCGCCCAGCCGTCCGCGGTCCGTTCCGCGGTCAGCTCGTACCCGATCCGGCTCTTGCCCTGCCCGGCCGGGCCGTGCAGCAGCCGCGCGGCGAACCCGGCGCCGCCGCACCAGTCGTCCAGCTCGTCCATCAGCCGGTGCCGGCCGCGGAAACCGGCCACCTGGGCGCCGGCGCGCAGCAACGCGGTCGGCGAGCGCAGCTGATCCGGTTCGGTCAGCTGGGCGTCGGCCAGCTCGACCGGGCGCAGCCCCGGCACGGCCCTGCCGGCCGCGTCCAGGAAGCCCGGCGCCCGGCACAGCACGCCGGCCGGGACCAGCTCGAGGTAGCCGTCCCCGATGCCGGCGACCACGCCGACCAGCAGGTCGCGGCAGAACACCGCGGCGCCCGGCAGCGCGGCGCCCGGCGGGACGGCCAGCGCCGGCACGAACCTCTCGCCGGCCACGCCCGCGTCGATCGTCCCGGTGACCTGCCACGTCTCCAGGTAGGGCTCGGGGTTCCAGCCCGGGAACCCGCCGGCCACGCCGGGCAGGGCCGGCCGGTCGGTGGCCACCCGCCCGAACGCCGGATCCGGCAGGTCCACCGCGGTCCAGGCCGGATCGTCGACGCGGACCAGCGCGGCGTCGTCCGGCGCCCCCGGCGTCCCGCGCCAGGTGACCACCCCGGTGAACGGCCGGCCGGACACGGCCGGATAGATCGTCACCTCGCGGCCGGCCGCCGGCGTGGCCCGGGCCGAGGTCAGCACCAGCCGTCCGGCGATCAGATATCCGGAGCCGCGCCGTCCGGACGCCTCCACACCCACCACACGTGCGGCCTGCATGTCGTCAGTGCTCCCGACGCTCTACACCCAGTTCGATCTTCACCCGGCCACTTTTCCATGCCGGAGCCGCCCGCTATACCCACCTGACGGACGATTGCGTCCGGGCGCAGGACCAGCGGCTTCATCGGAATCGCACATTGTTTGATGCGGTGGACCGGCTGCGCCAGAATGCGAACCGTGACTGCCCGCATTCTCGTTGCCGACGACGATCCGAAGCACGCCCAGCTGATCCGCCTCTACCTGGAGCGCGACGGCCATCAGGTGCTCACCGTCGGTGACGGCCGGGCGGCGCTGGAGCAGACCCGGGCGCGCCGGCCCGACCTGCTGGTGCTGGACGTGATGATGCCCGAGGTGGACGGCCTCGACGTGTGCCGGATCCTGCGCGCCGACCCCGACCCGGGCCTGTCCGGGGTGGCGATCCTGCTCGTCACCGCACGGTCCGCGGAGAGCGACATGCTGCTGGGCCTGGACATCGGCGCCGACGACTACCTGAGCAAGCCGGTCAGCCCGCGCGAGCTGACCGCCCGGATCCGGGCGCTGCTGCGCCGGGTCCGCGGCGGCGAGAACCGCGAGGTGCTGCGGGTCGGCGCCCTGGAGGTGGACGCGCCGCGCTTCGAGGTGCGCGTCGACGGCACCGCGGTGCGGCTGACCGCCAAGGAGTTCGCGATCCTGGAGCTGCTGGCCCGCGAACCCGGCCGGGTCTTCACCCGCGGCCAGATCATCGACAAGACGTTCGGGTTCGAGAACGACGTCTCCGAGCGGACCGTCGACGCGCACGTGGTCAACCTGCGCCGCAAGATCGAGGCGAATCCGGCCGAGCCGCGCTACGTGCAGACCGTGTACGGCCGCGGCTACCGGATGGGCGACCGGTGAGCTTCCGGCTGCGGATCTTCCTGCTGGTGATGGTGGTGGCCGGCACCGCGATCGGCGCGACCGCCTGGCTGACGCTCAGCCTCACCTCCAGCGAGGTGTACCGGCTCAACACCGCCCGGGTGCGGCACCAGGCCGAGATCGTCGAGGCGATCTCCCGATTCGGGGTGACCCGCGGCCGGTGGAACGGCATCGACGAGGTCGTCGCCGACCTGTCCGAGCGCACCGACCTGCACATCCGGGTGGAGACCGACGCCGAGACGCTGACCGATTCGGATCTGATGCGCGGGCACGCCATCGGTCCGATGCAGACCAGCCCGACCGGGATCGATCCGTACCCGGCGATCGACCCGGCCATCTTCACCCAGGCCTCGGCGCTGGCCTCCGGCGCGAGGAAGCAGCCGGCCGATCCACCGTCGCTGGAGACCGTGCGCAAGAACGCCAAGGGCGTGCCGGAGATCAGCATCGTGGTGCCGCCGCGGCCGGCACTGCCGGCGAGCCTGTTCGCCACGACACCGGGGAGGTCCGGGATGGCCGGGCCGGAGGCGCAGACGCTGTTCCAGCTCGCCCAGTACCGGGCGGGCCTGGTCGCGGTGCGCTGCGCCGCCGACAAACGGCAGATCGACGCGCCCGCGCTCGCGTCGACGACCTCGCCCTACCTGAGCGCCGCGCAACTGGCGGCGGCACCGGACTGTGTGCGGGCCGGTGAGACGAAGGTGCGCGCCGACAAGGAGTGGCTGAACCAGTGGTGGCAGGAGCTGTCCCGGTGCCGGTTCTACTCGATGACGACGTACGCCGAATGCCTGCCGTCGTCGTTCCAGTCGGCGACGTCGAGCACGGCGGCGGTCCCGGTGCGGATCTTCTTCGGCGCCGGGCAGCGGCAGGACCTCGACGGGCTGCGCCGGCCCGCCGCGTTCGGCGCGGCCGGGCTGCTGGTCGCGGCCGTGCTCGGCACCGCGTGGATCGCCCGCCGGATCAGCCGCCCGGTCCGCGCGCTGACCGGCGCGTCGCTGCAGCTGGCCGCCGGGCAGCTGGACGTGCGGGTGCCCACCCGCGGCCGGGACGAGCTGGCGTTCCTGTCCGCGTCGTTCAACGCGATGGCCGAGGCGGTGCAGAGCAGTGAGGAACGCCAGCGGCGGCTGGTCGCCGACGTCGCCCACGAACTGCGCACCCCGCTGTCCAACCTGCGCGGCTACCTCGAGGGCCTGGCCGACGGGGTGATCGAACCGACGCCGGAGCTGTTCGCCTCGCTGCACGAGGAGACCCTGCTGCAGCGCCGGATCCTCGACGACCTGCAGGTGCTCGCGCTGGCCGAGAACGGCGACCTGGCCTACACCACCGAGCCGCTGGACCTGTCCGAGGTGGCCGGGTCGGCGGTCACCGCGCACCGGGCGGTCGCCGTGGCGGCCGGGCTGGACCTGCGCATCGACGCGCCCGGTGCGGTCCCGGTGCGCGCCGACCCGGACCGGCTGCGGCAGGTGCTCGGCAACCTGCTCAGCAACGCGATCCGCTACACCGACGCCGGCGGGCGGGTGGAGGTCGGCGTCCACCGTGACGAGCTCAACGCGATCCTGACCGTCCGCGACACCGGGGTGGGGATGACCGCGGACGAGGTGTCCCGGGTGTTCGACCGGTTCTGGCGCGCCGACCCGGCCCGGCAGCGGGCCACCGGCGGCTCCGGCCTGGGCCTGACCATCACCCGCCGGATCGTCGACGACCACGGCGGCCGGATCTCCGCCACCAGCGAACCGGGCCTCGGCACCACGTTCACGGTCCGCTTCCCGGCAGAGTTCACCTTCGGCAAATAACCCCTATGGGGTACGAACTGCCACGCCCGTCCGCAGCCACGTCCCGTGCCGGTCCCGCGCGACATCCGCCCCACCCGAGACCCGTGCCGCGCCCCCGGTGTGGGGAC
>NZ_BOMS01000061.1 GCF_016862315.1 Actinoplanes palleronii
GGGTGTGGGGACTTCGGTGCGGGGCGCGGTTTACGGCAGGCGGCCGTAGCGGCGGGTGGTGTCCGGGTCCGCGCGGGTGGCCGCGGCCAGTTCGTCGGCCATCAGCACGCGCAGCGCGGTCGACGCGGACGGGCCGAAGAAGTCCAGCCGCGGCGGATCGCCCTGCCGGTCGTTCGCCGACCACGCCAGCCAGGCGTCCGCGAGCGCGCGATCGTCCGTACCAGGAAAGGACCCGGCGCGGGACCGCTGCGCCGCGCCCACGAACGCGAACGCGGCGCGCAGCGACGCCGTCGCCTCCGGACCACCGTGATCGCCGTCGCGGACCAGGTGGTAGTCGTGCGCGATGTCGAGATCCCACAGCGCGCGGTGCAGCTGCTCGGTGCCGTCGTGCAGGTGGAAGACGTCGCGGTCACCGCAGCGCAGCATGATCGGCAGGCCGCTGGCGCGGATCGCGTCGGCGTTGGCGCGCAGCCGGTGCGGGACGCTCTCCGAGGTCACGGTCTCGGCCCCGAGCTGGGCGAGCACCCCGAGAGTGTGGCGCGCGCCCAGCTCACCCTCGGGCAGCAGCGCGGGGGAGACCGCGGCCACCGCGGTGAACCGGCCCGGATCGGCGAACGCGATCCGCAGCGCGCCGAAGCCGCCCATCGAGCTGCCCAGCAGCGCGAACGACGCGGCGCCGAACTCGGCGGCCAGGTGGGCCGGGAACTCGTCGGCGACCAGACGCTCCCAGCGGCCCAGGTAGAAGCCGCCGGCGGTCGGCGTGGAGACGCAGGCGACCAGGGTGCGGGGCAGGTCCGCGGCCTCGACGATCGGCTGCATCATGGCCAGCACCTCGGCCGACGAGTTCGCCCCGTGCAGCACCAGGATCAGCGGCAACCGCTCGGACCGGGTCCAGCCGTCCGGGGTGAGCACGGTGTACGCCGCTCCGGCCAGGGAACCGCGGATCAGATCGGTGCGCATCCACCGGAGCCTTCCAGGCGTTCCTGAACCACGGCTAGCCAATTTCGGGCGGTCTGCTCTACGCTCGCGCGAATGTGGCTGAACCAGCTGTGGCGCAAACACCATGAATCAGCGAAATTCTTCCTGGTCGGCGGGGTGTGCTTCCTGGTAACCACGGCCATCAACTACCTGCTCAAGCTGACCGTGCTGCACGAGAAACCGGTCACCGCGCTGGCCTTCGCGACGGTGGTCGCCACCATCCTGTCCTACGTGCTGAACCGCGAGTGGTCGTTCCGCACCCGCGGCGGCCGCGAGCAGCACCACGAGGCGGCGCTGTTCTTCGCGGTCAGCGCGATCGGCATCGGCCTGAACCTGATCCCCCTGGCCGTCTCCCGCTACGTCCTGGACCTGCGCGTGCCGGACGTCAGCCGGCCGGTGCAGGAGATCGCCGACTTCGTCAGCGGCATCCTGCTGGGCACCCTGATCGCGATGGTGTTCCGGCTGTGGGCGTTCAAACGGTTCGTGTTCCCGCACGCGGACGCCCGCACCGAGCGGTCGCGCCCCGGCCCGCGCAGCAAGCTGACCCGCCACGAGCCGCGCCCGTCGGTGCGCAACACCGCCGAACGGGAGTAGGTCCGGCCCGATCCTGGGTACCCGTCAGGTATGCCGACTTTCGTGACCATCGGGTACGGCGACGCCGAGGGCTACCAGAAGACCGCACCGTCGATCCGGGACGCCGCGCACGCGCACGACGCCCGGCTGCAGGCTTCCGGGGCGGTGATGGGGATCGCCGGTGAGCCGGCCCAGGTGCGCAACCACGACGACGCGGGTGTGGTCGTCGAGCGCGGGCCGTTCCTGTCATCGGCGCTGCCGGTGGCCGGGTTCGGGATCATCGAGGCGGACAGCCTCGAGGAGGCCGTGGCGCTGGCCGCCAAGAGCCCGTGCGCGGTGGCCCAGGGTGTCATCGAAGTGTGGCCGCTGACCTCATAACAGCGTCGCCCGGCCCCAGCCGCGGGACAGTCGCCGGCAGGCGACGACGCCGGCGACCGCCCCGACGGTGAGCAGCAGGCCGGCCGCGGTCAGCGTCCGGTGCACGTCACCGCGGATCGCGGCCTGCAGCATCGTCAACGCCCAGTAGCCGGGGGAGAGCGGCGCCACCTGCTGCAGCCAGGACGGGAGCAGGGCCACCGGGACCAGCGCGCCACCCAGCGTGGTCACCGCCAGCGCGCCGATGTCACAGATCGCGTGCAACTCGCCGTGACTGCGCACCACCGCCGCCAGGGCCGCGCCGATCGCCAGCAGCGTCGCGCCCCACACACCGATCGCCACCGCGAGCAGCCACCAGGCCCCGGCCGGGCGCACCCCGATCACGGCGATGCCGTAGCCGGTCAGGGTGACCTGCTGCAGGAGCAGGACCGCGTACACCGGAATGCTCTTGCCGAGCAGCAATTCGGTGACCGTGGCCCGGGTGACGCGCAGCCGCTCCCACGTGTGCCAGCCGCGCTCGCTCAACGTGGCGGCACCGACGATGTGCAGCGCCAGCACCGAGAACATCACCAGCATTCCGGTCGCCACCTGGCTGGTGCCGCCGGGGACGGCACGCAGGTAGAGCGGCTTGAGCACGGCCATCAGCAGCATCGGCATCAGCAGGTAGCTGAGGAACGGGCCGGGGTCGCGCACCCGCAGCAGCGTGTTGTGCCGGGCCAGCGCCGCGATCCGGCGCATCGAGCCGATCACGTCAGGCTCCCGGGCAGCTCGGGACCCGTGCCCCGGGCGATCACCCGGCCCTGCCGCGCGACCGCGATCGTGGCGCCCAGCTCGGCGAGTTCCGGCAGGTAGTGGGTGGTGTAGAGAACCGCGCAGCCGTCCGCGGCGCGCCGGCGCAGCACGGCCAGCAGTGACTGCCGGGTCTCCGGGTCCGCGCCGGCCGTCGGCTCGTCCATCACCAGCAGCCCGGGGCGGTGCAGCAGCGCGATCGCGGCCTGCACCCGGCGCTGCTGGCCGCCGGAGAGCAACCCGGTGCGCCGATCGAGGAAGTCGCCGAGCCGCAGATCGTCGATCACCTCGTCGCTCGCCGCGGCGAGGTCACGGCGGCGCAGCCCGGCCAGGCCGCCGAACAGCCGCAGGTGCTCGCGGGCGGTCGCGGCCGGGTAGAGCGCGATCTGCTGCGGCGCGACGCCGACGTCACCGCGGGCCGCGCCGGGCGTCCGGCCGCCGATCAGGACCGTGCCCGCGTCCGGCTCGACCAGGCCCGTCAGGATTTCGGCGAACGTGGACTTGCCGGCGCCGTTGTGCCCGACCAGGCCGGTGATCTCGCCGGCCGCGACGTCGAGGGTGAAGCCGTCCAGGGCGCGGATCGCGCCGTACCGCTTGGTCACGCCGTGCGCGTGCAACATTTCCGGCCTCCGGTATACGCCGTAGACTGACGGTATACACCGTAGACTCGTCGGGTGCGGAAACTCAAGGAGTCCCGGCGCCCGGAAATCCTCGACGCGGCCCTGCAGGTCGTCGCCGAGCGCGGGCTGGAGGCCGTCTCGATGCGCTCGGTCGCGCAGCGGATCGGGCTCACCCCGATGGCGCTCTACGGCTATTTCCGCAGCAAGGAGGAGCTGCTCGACGCCGTGCTCGGCCGCCTTCTCGAGGAGATTCAACCCCCGCCGCCAGGTTGCGGCTGGCGGTCGGTCCTGGTTCACCTTTCGTACGAGGTGAGAGCCGTCGCCCAGCGCCACCCGTCGGTGCTGCCGCTGATCCTGACCCGTCCCGCGGTCAGTCCCGTGGTGCTGCGCGTCAACGACCTGCTCTACCAGGCACTGCTCGCCGCCGGAGTCCCGCCCGCCGAGATCCCGCGGCTGGAGCGGCTGCTCGGCACGGTCGTGATCGGGCACGTGCTGTCCGAGGTGAGCGGCCGGTTCGGCGCCGGCACGCTCGACCCGGCCGGCCGGCGCGCCCAGCCGGGGGCCGGTGAGCTGCCCGGGCACGAGGCGCTCGCCGCCGAGCTGGACCGGCCGGTCGACTGGGACGCCGAGTTCCGCGCCAACGTGGACGAGCTGCTCGACCTCGTCGAGCGCCGGAGCGTCGCCGAGCGCCGCCCTCTCGCCGAGCCCCGGCCCCTCGCCGAGCCCCGGCCCCTCGTCGAGCGCCGGACCTAGGCGGCTGGTCGTGGAGAGTTCCTTCGTCCTGCTCAAGCCGGACTGCCTGCGGACCGGGCGGGTCCCGGCGGCCGAGGCCGCGATCACCGCCGAAGGGCTGTCGATCGGGTGCCGGCACGTGCTCACGCTGACCCCGGCCGACGTGCGGTTCCTCTGGTCGGAATACACCGACGACGACCACGTGCTGATGCGCGCGCTGCTCGACCGGTACCTGTGCGCCGGCCCGTCCGAGGTCCTGCACCTGCGCGGCCCGGACGCGTTCGAGGCCGCCCGCCGGGTCAAACGCACGATCCGCTCCCGGTACGCGAACGGCCCGTTCGCCAACCTCGTGCACACCGCGGAACGCCGGGGCGAGCTGGCCCGGCAGGCGAACCACCTGCTGGGCCGGTGCGGGGAGTGCGCCGCCCGGTTCACCTCGGACGAGCCGGCGGCGAACCCGGCCCGCCCGGCCGGCCGCGACTTCCGCCGCGACGTCGACGTGCCCCGGCTGGTCGAGGCGGTCTGGCCGGCGCTGCAGGCACTCGACCCGCGGCCGCCCGCCCCGTACCCCTTGGATCGGCGCTCCCCGCCCACGGCGGCGGTGTACCTGGGCGCGGACCGCGCCCACTCCCTGGATTCGGCGGTGACCGCGGTGTGGACCGCGCTCCCGGGCGTCGAGGTGCCCCGGGCGTTGCTGCTGACGCTGTACGCGGGCCGGGTCGGCGGCTACCCGATCGGGGTGGGCGGCCACCGCGCGGCAGCCCGCAGCCACCGCGTTTTGGTCGAGCACGGCGTCACCGCCTGCTCCCTGGGCCCACCCCCACCCGCGTGAACCCCCAGCGCGCCACCACCGAAAGTCCCCACGCAGCCCCAGCACCC
>NZ_BOMS01000062.1 GCF_016862315.1 Actinoplanes palleronii
TAGTCCTGGTGCTCACGGTGTGTGTGAAGTTGTGGTGCGCTGCGCGCCGAAAGTCCCCACGCAGGTGCTGTGGTCAGGCGCCGTGGTAGGTGGAGGACAGCACGTCGTGGCGGCGCTGGTCGAGGTACCAGCGGCTGTTGTCGGCCAGGTCGACGGTGTGGCGCAGCAGGCCGGGGCTGCCGGGTGGGAGTTCGGCGAGGATCTCGCCGCGCGGGGAGACGATCATGCTGGGGCAGTGCTGGTCCGGGTGGGCGATGTTGGCGGAGACCAGGAAGCGCTGGTTCTCGGCGGCTCGGCTGATCAGGTGACTGCGCCAGACGCCGGGCGGCTCGTTCCGGTTCGCCGCGTTGGTGAGGTAGACGAACAGGTCGGTCCCGGCCGTCGCGAGATGCTGCCACTGCTCCGGAAACCTGATCTCCCGGCACAGCTGCATCCCGGCCAGGAACCGGCTGGCACCGCTCGCACCTTCGGCGGCCTCGCCGCCCATCGCGACCTCAAACGTCGGCAGGAGCCCGCCCGGCCGCAGCCGCCCGCGCTCATTCATCGCCAGATTGATCTTCCGGTAGACCTGGCAGCCGCTCCCAGCCGTCCCGGGTCCGGTTGCCTCGGCCGTTCCGGGCCTGGCTGCCCCGGCCGCCCCGAGTCTGACTGCCTGGGCCGTTCCGGGCCGGGTTGCCTGGGCCGGGCCGGGTCTGGCTGCTCTGGTGGTGGCGGGTCCGGGTGGTCCGGCTGCGGGTGGGAAGTACAGGCCGGCGTTGGTCCAGCCGTTGGGCTCCGGGAGCAGGGATCCGCAGAAGATGTGCACGTTGCGGTTGCGGGCCAGCGCTGACACCTGCGCGATGGCGTCGGTGAGTTCGGCCGGGTCGAGGTCGTCGAGCGGGCTCAGGTCCTCGTCGTATCCGGAGAGCATTCCCTCCGGGAGCACCACGACATCGCCGGCTCGGGCCTCGGCCAGCACCTCCCGCACCGTGGCGAGATTCGCCGCCACGTACCACACCACCGGCACCTGACCCACCATGATCGACACTCGCATCCGACCATCCTCGGGGATCGCCGCCACCCGCGGTGCCGGGCCGGGTGATGCCGGGCTGCGCGGTGGCGGCCAGCTCCGACAAACCGGGCGGAACGCCGCGCGGCGCTGACAGTGCATCGCCGAGCATCTATTTTCGGTCTCGTGGACGGATCGTTCTTCGCCCGTGTCGGCGGGCAGCCCGCGGTGACGGCCGCGGTCGACGCGCTCTACCGGGCCATCCTCGGCGACGAACGGCTGGCCGACTACTTCGAGGGCCTCGACCTGCCCTCCCTCAAGGAGCACATGGTCGCCCTGCTCAGCCAGGTCCTCGGTGGCCCCGCCGAATACACCGGCCGCGACCTGCGCGGCGCCCACTTCGGTCTCGGCATCATCCCGGAGCACTACGACCTGGTCGGCGCCTACCTGATCGGTGTCCTGGCCGGCCTGGGCGCCGACAACGAGGTCCTGACCGCAGTCCGCGGCGTCCTGGCCCAGACAGCCGCAGACGTCGTCGAGTAGCAGCCACCGGCCACCGGCCACCGGCCACCGGCCACCGGCCACCGGCCACCGGCCACCGGCCACCGGCCACCGGTCCCGGTCCCGGTCGTCGGTTTTGGTTTGGCCACCGGTCCTGGTCCCGGCCGGTGGTTTCGGGGCCGGTCGTCGGTCCAGGTTCCGGTCCCGGGCGCAGGGCCCGATGCCCGCCGGCCCTCGAAGCCGGGCGGCGATCAGGCCGATGAGGTCAGGCGGGCGGGGGTGGTTTTCGGCGGCAGGACGGGTGAGGGGCGGTCATGGCGATGCCGGGAGGTTGCCGGACAGGGTGCGGGCCAGGCGGGACGCCTCGCTGATCAGGCGGGTCCGGCCGCGCTGGCTGGCAGCTGCGGTGACCTCGGGCAGATCGTCGGTGGCGCGGGTGGCCGCGGCGGCGGCCTCGGCCACCACGAGCAGGTCCGGTGTTCCGGGGCCGGGCGCGGCCAGCGCGGCCGGCAGCACCTCGCGGACGGTGGCCCAGACCGCGTCGCCGGCACCGGCCCGGAGTGCCTCGGTGAGGCAGACGGCGACCCGTTTGACCGTGAGAAGGCCGCTGCGCTGCAGGTGAGCGAGTTCCCGCCCGACCAGCATTCCGTCGAGCCGGCCGCGAGCGGCCAGTTCGACGAACGCGTCGGTGGTGATGACCCGGCTGGCGGCGCGCCCGGCGGTGAACCCGTAGGCCAGGCAGAGAGCCGTCGCCGGCCCGAACGGCCCGGTCGAGGCGGCGAGTGCCAACAGGATGTCGAGCTGGTTCCGATGGTCGCCGTGGATCGACCGGGCCAGTTCCGGCACTGCGTGCGCTGCCACGATCTCCGGGTGTCCCGGCAGCATCATCGGCCAGTAACCCATCGGCGTGGTTCGCCGCCGGTCACCGGCCCGCGCCGCGGCCCCGGCGACGGGCATCGCCAGCAGGCCCTCCGGTGCCACCAGCCCAGCGAGATCATCTGCCCGGGCAGAGCCACCCGGCATGGCAGCGTTGTCCGGCGCCACGACCCCGACAGCCGCCGGCGTGCTGAATCCGACGGGCTCCGGCGCCACGACCCTGACAGGCGCTGGCGCGCTGAACCCGACGGGCTCCGGCGCCATGAAACCGACCGGTTCCGCGAAGTGGAACTCGTGGGAGGAGCGCCGGGGTCGCGGGAGGCCGTTCGGCAGGGGCTTCGGCGCGGTCAGCGGGATCGCCCCGGCGGCGACGGTGATCGGTTCGAAGGCGGTGGTTCGCAGGGTGCGGGGTGGTTCCGGGCAGGCGCAGGCGGGCGCGCCGGTGCAGGTGTGCCGGATGGCGGGCAGCGTGATCACGGTGGGATCGGGCAGCCCGCCGGCTCGCAGCCACGCGGTGACGGTCCGGGCGGCCGGATTCCGCAAGCGGGAGGCGGTGGTGGTCACGGCCGGGTCGACCGTGCGGGGCAGCCGGAGCAGCGCCTGGGTCAGGTCGGCCGGGCCGGGCTGCCATCCGGACTCCTCGGCGGCGGTGAGCAGGGTCAGGACGCGTTCCGGGTCGACGTGCCCGTCGACCGTGGCCGGGGTGGCGAGCAGCGCGATCGGTGGCTTCCGCACCATCTGCCGGCCCAGCTCGGTGTAGCGGGCGAACAACAGCCAGTACGGCGGTGCGGCAGCCTGGTCCTCATACGGGGGCCGGTGGTCCGGCGGGCGCCGATAGACCACCGCCCGCAGCAGCTCGGCCGGCGGGGTGGTCCAGGTTTCCGGGATCTTCGGGGCCAGCGCGGCCGCCAGTCCGTCCCGATCGAGGTGCGCGAACCGGACCAGGCCCTCGAGGACCTGCTCCAGCAGGACCGGCTCCGGCCCGAACTGGTCCAGCAGCTCAGCGGCGGCCGCCGCCAGCTCAGGAATCGACCGGATCGGCATCAACGCGGCCACCGGGAACCCGGGCGACCCCGGCCCGGCTGCGAGAAGCCCGGACGAGCCGGGAAGGCCGGGCGCGGAAGGGACGGCCGGCGACAGCGCATCGGCCTGGCGGCGCAGGTCGCCGGACAACCCCTCCGCCGCCCGCTCCCACTGCCCCCGGCCGGCAGCCCCGGCAGCGGCCACATGTTTGGTGATCACCCGCAGCGTGCTCTCGGCCAGGTCGACCGCCTCGTTGGCCAGCCCCGCCAGCAGCGCCTCGAACAGCACCGGATCCGGTTTGCGGCTCAGTGCCGCGTCGAGCCACGCCAGCTGGGCGCGGACCAGCTTCTTCTCCCGGCGGGGCAGGACCGACAGTGCCGCCCCGGCCACCTCCTCGGCGTCGAGCAGGCCGGCGTCGTCGACAGCTCGCAGCGCGCTCAGCGCCAGACCGACGACCGTGCTGTGCGGGCTGTCCAGCATGACCAGGTAGGTCTGGCGGTGGTCGGCGTACTCGTCGGGGGTGGGCGCGAGCCGCTGGTGCAGCTCGACGACCGGGCGGATGGCGGCCGGCCGGTCACCCTCGGCCAGCCGGTCCAGGCAGCCGGCCAGGAGAACCCCGCGGTCGGCACCCTCGGCGAGGGCCGCGAACGCCGCCGGGCCGGCCGATCCCCACTCCGCGCTGAGCCGCGCGACGGTGAACAGGTGCGGGAGCAGCGCCGGGGTGTGCGGGTCGGCCCGCAGGCGCGCGGCGTCATAACCGGTCTGCTGCAGCCAGCCGCGCAGAACCGGCTCCGTCGGCGGGGCGGGCGTCCCGGTGGCGGCGAGCAGACGCCCGGCCAGCCACCACTGCTGCTCGATCCCGCGGGACCGGAGCGCACCCGCCAGGGCGACTGCGATCGCGGCCGGGGAGGGCCGGCCCGGCGCGTGCAGCACCCGGACGACAGTGTCGGCGAGCGCCGGGCCGGGACGACGGAACCAGCCGTCGCGGATCCAGGCGACCACCTTGGTCACGCTCGCCAGGCACGCGATGCCGGCCACCCGCAGAGCGTCGTTGTTGCGGAGCGCGAGCTCGATCTCCCGCCGCATCGGTCGCCCGCCGGTCCAGCGTGGATCGTCCATCGGGTAGTCCGGCAGCGGGTAGGGGACCTGCTCGCGGCCGTGCAGATAGTCCAGCAGCGGGACGGCCAGCGCCCTGCGGGCCGGCTCACCCGCCGCGATCAGGGCGTCGGCGACCCGATCGACCTCGTTCTCCCGGAGCCAGGGGACGAGGTCGGCGAACGTCAGATCGGCGGTCATGCCCGGGAACCTAGCCCGACCCTCTGACAGGAATCCGGCCGGATCGTCGTACCCCAGAAGCTTTGAGAAGGTCGCCTCCGGCGGCCTGGACCGGGCTGAGTAGGGTTTCTGCCATGTATCGCCCGGTTCCGGCGCAGGTCGACCTGCCCGCTCTCGACCATGACATCCTGCGGTTCTGGCAGGAGCGCGACGTCTTCGGGCAGAGCCTGCGGCAGTCCGCCGGCCGCCCGGAGTGGGTGTTCTACGAGGGGCCGCCGACCGCGAACGGCATGCCCGGCGCGCACCACATCGAGGCGCGCGTCTTCAAGGACATGTTCCCGCGCTACCGGACCATGAAGGGCTACCACGTGGCCCGCAAGGCCGGGTGGGACTGTCACGGGCTGCCGGTCGAGCTGGCCGTGGAGAAGGAGCTGGGCTTCACCGGCAAGCAGGACATCGAGGCGTACGGCGTCGCCGAGTTCAACGCCAAATGCCGCGAGTCGGTCACCCGGCACACCGACGCGTTCGCCACCCTGACCGAGCGCATGGGCTACTGGGTCGACATGGACGACGCCTACCGGACCATGGACCCGGAGTACATCGACTCGGTCTGGTGGTCGCTCAAACAGATCTTCGACAAGGGTCTGCTGGTCGAGGACTTCCGGGTGGCCCCGTGGTGCCCGCGCGACCAGACCACGCTCTCCGACCACGAGCTCGACCAGGGGTACGAGATCGACGTCGACCCGTCGGTCTACGTCCGGTTCCCGCTCACCTCCGGTCCCCTGGCCGGCACCACCTCGCTGCTGGTGTGGACGACCACGCCGTGGACCCTGGTGTCGAACACCGCCGTCGCCGTGCACCCCGCGGTGACGTACGTCGTGGTCACCGACGGCACCGAGCGCCTGATCGTGGCCGAGCCGCTGATCCCGGAGGGCTGGACGCCGACCGGCGAGTCGTTCCTCGGCAAGGAGCTGGAGCGCTGGACGTACCAGCGGCCGTTCGACCTGGTCGAGGTGCCGGACGCGCACATCGTGATCCTGGCGACCTATGTGACCACCGACAGCGGCACCGGCCTGGTCCACCAGTCGCCGGCGTTCGGCGCGGACGACCTGGCCAGCTGCCGGGCGTACGGCCTGCCGATGGTCAACCCGGTGCGCCGGGACGGCACGTTCGAGGCGGACGTCCCGCTGGTCGGCGGCCTGTTCTTCCGGGACGCCAACCAGCCCCTGGTGGAGCAGCTGCGCGAGAGCGGCCTGCTGTTCAAGCACGAGCCGTACGAGCACAAGTACCCGCACTGCTGGCGCTGTCACACCGCGCTGATCTACTACGCGCAGCCGTCCTGGTACGTGCGGACCACCGCGGTGCGCGACGAGCTGCTGCGCGAGAACGAGAAGACCAACTGGCAGCCGGCGAACCTCAAGCACGGCCGGTACGGCGACTGGCTGACCAACAACGTCGACTGGGCGCTGTCGCGCAACCGGTACTGGGGCACGCCGCTGCCGGTCTGGCGCTGCGCCGAGGGCCACCTGACCTGCATCGGGTCGCGGGCCGAGCTGACCGCGCTGAGCGGCCAGGACCTTGCCGACCCGCACCGCCCGTTCATCGACGATGTCACCTTCGCGTGCGGCGACTGCGGCGAGGAAGCCACCCGCGTCCCCGAGGTGATCGACGCCTGGTATGACTCCGGTTCCATGCCGTTCGCCCAGTTCGGCTACCCCTATAAGAACAAGGAGCTGTTCGAGAGCCGCTTCCCGGCCCAGTTCATCTCCGAGGCGATCGACCAGACCCGTGGCTGGTTCTACACCCTGATGGCCGTCGGCACGCTGGTCTTCGACCGGTCGCCGTACGAGAACGTGGTCTGTCTCGGACACATCCTCGCCGAGGACGGCCGCAAGATGTCCAAGCACCTGGGCAACGTGCTGGAGCCGATCTCGCTGATGGACCAGCACGGCGCGGACGCGGTGCGCTGGTACATGGCGGCCGTCGGCTCACCCTGGTCGGCCCGGCGGGTCGGTCACGGCGCGTTGCAGGAAGTGGTCCGCAAGGTGCTGCTGACCTACTGGAACACTGTCGCTTTCCAGGCGCTCTACGGTCGTACCGCGAACTGGACGCCGACCGCGGCGGACCCGGCGCCGGCCGACCGCTCCGCCCTGGACCGCTGGGTCCTCTCCGAGTTGCAGCAGCTCATCGTGAAGGTCGACGCGGCTCTCGCGGCGTTCGACCCGCACGAGACCGGCAAGCTGATCGCCGCCTTCATCGACGATCTCTCCAACTGGTACGTGCGGCGCAGCCGCCGCCGGTTCTGGCGCGGCGACCCGGCCGCGCTCGCCACCCTGCACGAGGCGTTGCGCACCGTGACGCTGCTGATGGCACCGCTGACCCCGTTCGTGACCGAGCGGGTCTGGCAGGACCTGGTCGTCGCGACCGAGGGCGAGGCGCCGGCGTCGGTGCACCTGGCGGCCTACCCGGAGCCCGACCCCGCGCTGATCGATACCGGACTCTCGGTGCAGATGGCGGCGACCCGGCGACTGGTCGAGCTGGGCCGCACCGCGCGCGCCGAGTCCGGCCTCAAGATCCGTCAGCCGCTGTCCCGGGCGCTGGTCTCCGGCGCCGCCGACCTCTCCGCCGAGCTGCTCGGCGAGATCTCCGCGGAACTCAACGTGATCGCGGTCGAGCCCCTGGCCGGCTCGCTCGTGGACACCACGGCCAAGGCGAACTTCCGCGCGCTGGGCAAGCGGTTCGGTAAGGCGGTCCAGCAGGTCGCGGCCGCGATCCAGGCCACCGACGCCGCCGCGCTGAAGGACAGCCTGCGCAGCACCGGAACCGCGACCGTGACGGTCGGTGACGAGCAGATCGCGCTCGTCCCGGACGAGGTAGTGATCACCGAGACGCCGCGGGAGGGCTGGGCGGTCGCCTCGGACTCCGGCGCGACCCTGGCGCTCGACCTGCACCTGACGCCCGAGCTGCGCCGCGCCGGCCTGGCCCGGGACGCGATCCGGCAGATCCAGGAGGCCCGCAAGGGCAGCGGCCTCGAGGTCTCCGACCGGATCCGGCTCCGTTACCGCGCGGACGCCGAGGACACCGTGCTGGCCCTGACCGAACACCGCGACCTGGTCGCCGACGAGGTCCTGGCCACCGACTTCGCCGCCGGCGACCCGGACTGGACCGACCCGCGCGCCTTCACCGACGAATCCATCGGTTTGACGTTCTGGCTCTCCAAGATCTAAGACCGATTTTGTACGCCTACGGAGCGCCCGTCCGTAGGCTACGAGCCGCGTCCCGTGCTGGTCTCGCGCGAGGCCCGGCCACCCGCTGACCCGGCCGCGCCCCGCGCGGCCGGGTCGTCCGGTCTCAGACCCCCGCCCCGATCTTCTCGTCCGTGACCACGTCCGCCTTGCCGCGCCGGCCGGCGATCAGCGCGTCCAGCGACCACGCCCCCGCCCCGAACGCCGCGATGACCAGGAACGTCCACGCGTAGAGCGCCGCGTTCACCCCGCCGTTCTCGATCGGCATCAGGCCTTCCGGCTGGTGCACGACGAAGTACGCGTAGGCCATCGACCCGGACGCGAGCAGCGCCGCCGGGCGGGTGAACAGGCCGGCCAGCACGAGCAGGCCGCAGACGAGCTGGATCAGCGCCGCATACCAGCCGGGCCAGGTGCCGGCCGGGATCGGTTCACCGGTGCCACGGCTGCCGCCGAGCAGCCCGAAGATCCCGGAAGCGCCGTGGCAGGCGAACAGCAGGCCGACGACGATGCGGAACAGCGGCCAGACGACGGGGGCGAATCGGGGGGAAGACAAAAGACGCTCCTCAGCCGGAATGTGGGGGTACCTGGCAATCCACACTAGGGCCCGAGATGTCGGACAGCCATTGAAGCTTGTAAATTAGTTCTAAGAGAATTCTCAGAGCGGGCGGCGCCAGACCGACACGTGACTCTCGCTGTCGGAGGTGAACGGAGCACCGTCCCAGCCGGCGATCCGCCGTTCCGGTTCCAGCCCGGCGAGCCGTGCCATCAGGTCACATTCGGCCGGCCAGAGATACCGGAAGTTGCTGAATCCGTAATGCACGCTGCCGTCGGCACGGCGCCGGTAATGGTGCGAGGTGCCCTGCTGAGTGGCCAGATCGTAGGTGTCGAAGATGGTGTGCCGATCGGTCACCTCATAGGGAACGGCGGCCTGTCCCGGCGGGAGCCGCCGGATCCCCGGCACCCAGAGCTCGATGACGAAACGCCCGCCCGGCGCCAGGTGCCGGGCCGCGTTGCGGAAGCATTCCACCTGCTCGTCCTGGGTGCGCACATTCCCGAGGCTGTTCCAGACGACGTAAACGAGCGAGAACTTCCCGGGCACGGTCGTCGTCGCCATGTCCCCGATCACCACCGGGATCCGCCCGCCGGAATCCTTTTCCCGCAGCCGCTGCGCCATCGACGCCGACAATTCGATCCCGCTCACCGGAATACCGCGTTCCACGAGCGGAATCGCCACCCGCCCGGTCCCGATCGCGAACTCCAGCGCCGGCCCGTCCCCGGCCAGCCCGGCCAGGAATTCCACCGCCGGCCCGAGCACGTCCGGCGCGAACATCTCCGCCGCCTCGTCGTCATACCGCTCCGCGGTCTCGTCATCCCACAGATCGCTGCTCGTCATCCCCCGACCCTGCCCGGCACCCTCCGCCCCGGCCACCGATTAACCCTGCGCGGTCCCGGCTGGCTTCCAGAGGTGTTTCCGTGTTGCGGACACACCCCTCACGACCAGCCGGGGAACCGGAGGCGCGCTGCGGCCCGGGCGGGCAGCGGTGTCGCGTGGCCTCACGGGCGGGACTCGGCTCGTAGCCTGCGGGCGGGCGCTCCGTATCCGTACCGAAAGAAAGATCGCGGTCTAGAGCAGAGCGGCGGACAGTGCGCGGCGCAGAGTGGTGAATCGGGGGTCGGCCGGGTCGCGCGGGCGGGGGAGGGGGATCGGGGTGTCGAGCAGGGTGCGGCCGAGGCTGCCGAGCACCACCACCCGGTCGGCCAGGGTCAGCGCCTCGTCGACGTCGTGGGTCACGAACACCACGGTCTGCCCGCTGTCCTGCCAGAGCCGCAGCAGATCGGCCTGCAGCTCGGTGCGCAGCGGCGCGGCGAGGGCGCTGAACGGCTCGTCCAGCAGCAGCGTCTCCGGCCCGCCAGCCAGCAGCCGGGCCAGCATCGCCCGCCGCCGGGTCCCGCCGGACAGCTCGCGCGGGTACCGGCCCTCGTGCCCGGCCAGCCCGACCCGGCGGATCAGCTCCCGGGCGGCCCGTTCGCGGTGCGGTGCCGGGTCGCCGCGCAGCTCGAGGGGCATCTCCACGTTGCGCCGCACGTCCCGCCAGGGCAGCAGCGTGTCGTGCTGGCTGAGGTAGCCGACCTCGACGCGCGGCCCGGTCACCGGCGCACCCCGGTAGCGGATCTCCCCGCCGGTCGGCAGGGTCAGCCCGGCGAGCAGGTTGAGCAGGGTGGACGTGCCGCAGCCGCGGCGGCCGAGCAGGACCAGGAACGCGCCGGCCGGCACGGTCAGGTCGACGTCGCGCAGCGCGAGCAGGTCGGCGTCGCCCTTGACGAAGCGCTTGGTCAGCCCGCGCACCTCGAGCACGGCGGTCATGGCCGCAGCAGGCGACGGCTGTTGACGACCGCCATCGTACGAATCTCGTCGTCGCTGAACCCGGCGCCGAGCAACCGGTCGGCGAGCAGCGCGAGCCCGTCCTCGACCGGCGGGTTGAACGGCTGTCCCAGGTCGCTGGAGAGCAGCGAGTGCTCCGGCCCGGCCGCGCGGATGTGCGCGAAGAGCAGCTCCCAGGAGACCTTTCTCGTGTACGCGGTGGTGAAGCACCGTTCCAGCAGCGCCCCGCGCCCGGCCAGCCGCCGCTGGGTGTCCACGTCGAGCTGCTGCGAAGTGAACTCGGGGTGGGTCACGATGATCCGCCGCACCCCGGCGCCGGCGGCCGCGTCCACCACCGCGACGATCTCCGGCCCGCTCAGGTGCCCGGTGGCCAGCACCATGTCGTGCTTGGCGATCACCGCGAACACGTCGTGCAGCGCCGGCACCACCCTCCCGGCGTCGTCGAGCACCGCGATGGCCGGCGCGACGATGCCCTGCGCGGCCAGTTCGTCCTGCAGCGCCGCCCACATCGGCGCGGCCGCACCCGGTGGCAGCGCCGCCCGGCCGGCCCGCTCGTTCGCGGCGTCCACGGTGGGCAGCCAGACCACCCGGGCGCCCTGCCGTCCGGCGATCTCCACGGCCACCGGGTTGAGGCCGCCGACCGAGCCGTTCAGGGTGAGCGCGCCGAGCGCCTCGACGCCGGGCACCACCCCGCGGACCACCTCGGCCCGCTCGGCGGTCGGTACGTAGTGCGACTTCAGCACGAACCCGGCCAGCCCCACCGCGGCGAACCGGTGGGCCAGCGAGACGTCGTCGATCCGGCGTGCCATCACGTCCGGTGCGACGTGGACGTGGGCGTCGTATCCACCGGCGACCAGCTCACGAGCGCGGCCGGTGGGTGTCGGGTGCTCCATAGGCATAGGTCATTGTCTACGCTCGGCCGGTGAACGTGGACGCTTATCTGCGCCGGATCGGCCTTGCCGGCCCGGCCCTGTTGCGGGAGCTGCACCGAGCCCACCAGGCCGCGGTGCCGTTCGAGAACCTCAGCATCCACCTCGGCGAGCCGATCTCGCTCGCGACGGACGACCTGGTCGACAAGGTGGTGCGCCGCCGCCGGGGCGGGTTCTGTTACGAGCTCAACGGCCTGTTCGCGCTGCTGCTCGAGGAGCTCGGCCACACCGTGACCCGGGTCGGCGCGCGGGTGCACGACGGCGCGCGGTTCGGGCCGCCGTTCGACCACCTCGCGCTGCTGGTGTCGGAGCCGGACGGGGGTGGGCCGTGGCTGGCCGACGTCGGGTTCGGGCGGCACTCGTCGTACCCGCTGCGGCTGGACGAGCGGGGTGAGCAGGTGGATCCCGGCGGCACGTTCCGGCTGGCCGACGCGGACGGCGGGGACGTGGACGTGCTGCTGGACGGCACGCCGCAGTACCGGATCGAGCGCAAGCCCCGCGCACTGGCCGATTTCGCGCCGACCTGCTGGTGGCAGCAGACCTGGCCGGAGTCGCACTTCCGGAAGGGTCCGGTCTGCGCCCGCCTCGACGGCGAGGGCCGGATCACGCTCAGCGGCCGGAAGCTGATCCGCACGTCCGGGACCGAGCGCACCGAGGTGGTGTTGGACTCCGACGAGGAGGTCCTGGCGGCGTATGAGGAGCACTTCGGGATCGTGCTCGCCACCGTGCCGAAAAGTTGACGCTACAGCCCTTCCTGGGTGCGCCGACCGTAGCGGGCGCGGTGACGCCGAGGGTGTGAGCCCCCGGCGTCACCCCGGGCTCAGTGCCAGGTCAGGTTGATCTCGCGTTCGAAGACGCGGTACCCGGCCCGGTCGAAGGCCGCCGCCATCGGGGTGTTGCCCACGTCGGTGGAGGCCCGCGCCCGCGGCATGTCCTGCTCCGCGAGCACCGTGGTGCCGGCCGCCAGGATCGCGTCGATGTGACCGTGCCCGCGGTGCTCCGGCACCACCCCGATGTACGCGATGATCGGGTTGTAGCCGTTGTGCGCCGGGATGACGAACCCGACCGGGTCGCCGTCGCCGGCCCGCACCGCGATCCGCCACCAGTCGCGCGGGGTGGTGTACCGCGCCAGCTCCTCACGGAACTGCTGCTCGGCGGCCTCGCCCGGTGTCATCCGGGTCAGGTCGTCCCGGCTGTACGCGTCGAGCGTCCCGTCCAGCACCCGGGTCATCAGCCCGATCACCTCGGCGGCGTCGTGGGGCGCCCGGAACTCCAGCCGGCCGTCGGGTTCGCGGATCGGGGTGCCGGGCAGCCACTCGAGCCGCAGCCGCTCCACGAAGATCTTGGCGCCGGTCTGCTCGAGCAGCGCGAACCGCGACTCGAAGTCGTGGCGGGTGTCCTCGTGGTCGCGCCAGTCGGGGGCCAGGAACCGGCTGTACTCCGGCCGTGGTGTGCCCTCCGGGACGACGGCGGCCAGCGCGGTCTCCAGCAGCTGGAGCCCGTCCTGGGCACCGGTGCCGGGCGCCAGGTCGAAGATGTCCATGATCGCCGGCTGGGCGTCGCCGGGCCGCGACCACCAGCCCGCGCGGGCCACCACGCGGTCACCGCGCAGCGCGACCCACAGCCAGGCCGGTTTGCGGCGCTGCGCCGTGAGGTCGTCGGCGACCTCGTCGTTGAGCAGGTAGGGCAGCGTGTTGAACAGGTCGACCTCGTCCGGCCCGGTGATCGGGCGCACGATGAGGTCAGGGTGGTGCAGAGTCACGGCAGTCTCTCCATCAGGAGTGCGCCCTGCCCCGTCCGGGGGTCCGCTCAGCGGTCACCCCGGGAGGACACGAGCGCGGTGTGCATGGCGTACATCGGCTGGTCCTCCTTCCTCGTCGTCGGGACCGACCAGTTCTATCCGGCCCGCCCGCCACCCGCAACCGGTTTACCGAACCCGGTGGGTGCGATCGACGGATCCGGGGGTTGCCGGATCACTCTATGTTGACCCTGTGGTCACGGTCACGACGCTCGGGTTCTGTCTCGGTGCGCTGCTCATCGGCGGCGCCGGCATCTTCCTGCTGCTGCATCTCGGCGATCACCGCGAGTTGCGCGCCCTGCTCCGGGTCCGCCCGGCGCCGATCGCCGAGTGGGGCCGCGGCCGGGTCGCCGCCGAATGCCACACCGAGTACGGCCCGGCCGGCCGGCAGACCGCACCGGTCAGTGGCGAGGACTGCGCCTGGTACCGGGTCCGCCTGCTGCGCGAACCCAGCCGCCGGTCCTCGGACGACAGCCACGACGTGCTGCTGGACATCACCGCCCCGGGCCGCCCCGCGCTCGCCGACGCCAGCGGCCGGGTGCCGGTCGACCCGCGCCGGTTGGAGTCGCCGTCGCGGGCCGATCCGGCGGCGACCGAGACCACCACGCTGATCTATCGCCGCGCGGCGCCGGTCCGGCTGCCCGCCGTGGTGCCGCCGGACATCGTCGAGGGCCTGCGCGCCGGCGAACGCCTGGAACTGGTCGAGGTGCGGCTGCCGCGCGGCGTCGCGGTGTTCGTACTGGGCCGGGCCACCGCGGACGGGCTGGTGCCGTCGTTCTTCACCACCCGGACCCGGGCCGAGACGATCGCCGCCCGGGTCGCCGACATCGGCCTGATCCGCCGGGTGATCGTCGGGTTCGCGCTGACCGGTCTGCTCCTGGCTGGCGGATCGGCGATCGTTCTGCGCAGTCTGGTCTGATGGAACACGTGCCCGTGGTGATCGTCGGAGCCGGGCCGACCGGGATCACCGCCGCGATCATGCTGGCCCGAGCCGGCGTCGAGTGCCTGGTCCTGGACCGGTTCGCCGAGCCCTACCCGCTGCCGCGCGCGGTGCACTTCGACGACGAGGTGTTCCGGATCTTCGCGGGTCTCGGGCTCGCCGGCGAGCTGCGCGCGATCTCCCGGCCGGCGCCGGGCATGCAGTTGGTCGACCCGCGTCTGCGGGTGCTCGCCGAGTTCACCCGGGACCCGGTCGGCCCGCACGGTTTCCCGCAGGCCAACATGTTCGATCAACCCGACCTGGAACGCCTGCTCCGCGCTGAGTTGCGGAGGCTGCCGCGGGCCACGATCCGCGGCAAGATCGAGGTGTACGCCGTGGAGCAGCCGATCGGCGAACCGGCGCGTGTCCGGTACAGATCGGTCGACTCCGGCGTCGAGGGCGAGGTCCGAGCCGCCGCCGTGCTCGGCTGCGACGGGGCGAACAGCGTGGTCCGTTCCGCGATCGGGGCCGGCTGGGAGGACCTCGGTTTCGAGCAGCGCTGGCTGGTCGTCGACGCGACCTCCACCCAGCCGCTGGACGCCTACGACGGGGTGCAGCAGGTGTGCGACCCGACCCGGGCGGCCACGTTCATGATGGTCACCCCCGGGCGGTACCGGTGGGAGTTCCGGCTGCGCCCCGGGCTGCTCGAGGAGCCGGTCGCGGAGCTGGTCCGGCCGTGGCTGCGCGGGGTGGACCCGGCCGCGCTGACCGTGCTGCGGCGCGCCGAGTACACGTTCCGTGGCGCGGTCGCGGACCGGTGGCGCGAGGGCCGGGTGTTCCTGCTCGGCGACGCCGCACACCTGACCCCGCCGTTCATCGGGCAGGGCATGTGCGCCGGGATCCGGGACGCCGCGAACCTGAGCTGGAAACTCGCCATGGTGCTGTCCGGGCGGGCCGACGACCGGCTGCTCGCGACGTACGAACGGGAGCGGCGGCCGTACGCGAAAACCATGATCCGGATGGCCACCCTGATCGGCTGGGTGATGACCGGCGGCAGCCGGCGCACCGCGCCGCTGCGCCGCACCCTGCTACGTACGGTGACCAGGCTGCCGGGCGCCGAGCAGGCCGCCACGACCGTCACCTGGCCGGCGTTCGGCCGGGGCCCGCTGGTCGGGCGCGGCGGCGGGCGGCTCTGCCCGGCCGGCCTCGACCCGGGGCTCGGCGACGGGTTCACGCTGCTGCGCCCGGGCACCCGCGGCGCGCTGCTGATCCGCCCGGACCGGATCGTCGCGGCGGCCGGCCGGCACGCCGACCCGGGGATGCTCAGCCGCGGCGGAATCGCGGTTTCGGGGCTCTGACCTGTTGTTTTAAGTTTTTGTCGTACCGCTCCGATAGAACTACCTCCCAACGGGATCCTTGAGGGAGGGACTGGTTGTGACAAGCGACGACGTCGCCTACGAGCGGCGCAGCTCAGCGTCCGTCATCACCCCGGTGGTGGCACGCAAACTGGCCAAGGTGCCGTTCGTCGAGCTGGCCGACGGGCGCCTGCAGGGCGTGGTCTCCAGCGGCTCCGACATCGAGCGGGTCTACGTCTCCTCGATCACTGCCGGTGACCACGGGTTGAGCTGCAACACCAACAACAACCGTCCGTGCGGCGGCCTCTCCGGCGGCGCGCACGCCTGCAACCACCTCCGCGCCCTGGCCGACGCCGCCGTCGCGCAGTACGGTCCGGCCCGCGTCGCGCGATATCTGAAGGCCGAGCTCGCCGACGGCAGCGACAACCTGTGGTCCGGCCTGCACACCACCACCGCGCCGAACCGCGCCGCCGAGGTGTTCAGCAGCTTCCTGCGCCACCTGGCCTATCTCGAGGTCACGCCGTCCACCGACCCGCTGCCCGAGCTGCAGTGGTTCCCGGCCGCGGCGGTGGCCCGCTGATGCTCACCGACGCACTGACCACCGCGCCGACCGGGCTCACCGAGGCGCTCACCCTGGTCGACGGCCTCGACGACGCGCTCGTGCAGGGCCTGGCCCGGATCGACGAGGAGCGCGCCGCCGCCCTCGCGTCGTTCGCCGCCGCGTTCGCCGGGTCGCCGCTGGGCGGCCGGGTCGCCGACGCCACCGGCAAGATCATCGCGGGGACGGTCACCGACGAGCACCTGGCCACCCTGGCCGGCGCCCGCACCGCGCTGCTCGGCGCCGCCCACGACGCCCTGCAGACCGGACTGGACACCGCGCTCGGCCGCTCCCGCGCCCCGTGGGAGGCCACCGCGGTGACCGATTCGGGTCAGCTGCTGTCCGGGAGCCGGTCCTGGCTGCGCGAGCTGGCCATCGCCGGCTGGCGCGGTGTCGACCACGACCTGGCCGGCGGGGCCGCGCAGGCCGTCCAGTCGCTGCTGGCCGCGCCGGGCTCGCGCCGGCTCGCGGTGCTGCTCGACGGGTTCGCCGCCGAGTTGCGCGCCGCCGCGCCGGTCGCCACGCTGCCGCGGATCCCGGTGCGCCGCTGGGCCGACCTGTGGTCGCGTGCCCTGCTGCTGTCGCAGGACGGGTTCGCGTCGTCCGAGGCCGTCCCGGTCGACGGGCGGCTGGTGATCCTCGGCGCCGACCTGCACGAGCACCCGACGGTGTTCCGGGTGCAGGCGCACGCGCTGCTGGAGGCGTCCGACGGCACGGTCCGGCTGGTCCGCACGAGCGTGGCCGCCGCCAAGGTCGACACGATCAGCGGGCCGTCCGCCTGGCGGATGCTCACCGCGTTCCCGCTCCTGCGCGGTGTCCTCGCCGAGCACCGCACGGTCGAGGTGTCCGGGATGGCGCTCACCCCGGCCGGCGACCTGATCTGGGACGAGTCCCGGGCCGCCGCCGGTGAGCCGGCCGACCCGTTCGCCGCGGCCCGGGTGCGCCTCGGTTCCGCGCTCGGCGCGGCCACACCGCCGCTCGACCGGCACCCCGCCGTGCTGGCCGAGCCGGTGCTGCTGGAGGGTTATGCGCACGCCGAGGGCGCGTTCGACCTGGGCGGCGGGGTGACCGTGGCCCTCGATCTCGACCGGCTGCCCGCCGCGGGCCCGCTCACACCCGCGCTGGTCGCGGCGTCCACCGCGTGCCTCGGGCTGCTCCGCTGGGACGGCCGATGGCTGCTGCAACCCCTGGCCGTGCAGGCGCTGGTGCGCAAGAAGCCGGTCGTCGCACACGGCGGTGACTGGGCGCTCGGGCCGACCGAGCCCAAGGCGGCGAAGGCCGAGGCGGCCGCCGGCACAGCGGTCGACGTGCTGCGCGAGCGCGCGGGAAGGCTGCTGCGCAAATGACCTCCCCCGAGATCAACGCCGCGGAGTCCCGGCGGCAGGTCCTCTACTGGCGGCTGCTGGCCCGGCTCTTCGATCCCGATGAGCAGCCCACCCTGGAGTCCGGCAGCATGGCGATCGTCGGTGACCTCGGCCTGCCCGCGGCGCTGCTCGACCCGTCGGTGTCGCTGGACACCGTGGTGCAGCGGTTCCCGCAGCTGGAGTCCGAGTTCGACGGCCTGATGACACCCGGCGAGTCGGCCGCCGACGACCGCGACGGCGAGGTCCGCCGCGCCGCGCTGGTGTCGAAACTGCTGCTCAACGTGTTCGCCACCGGCTCCGGCAACGTGACCGCCGAGCAGCTGCAGCGCTGGCAGGCCGACGCCGGCTGGTTCGAGCGGGCGATGGGCTGCGAGCCCGGTGGGCTCCGGGGCCGAGCGGCCGGCAACGACTCGTCCGGGCTCGGCGGTGTGCTGGCCGGCATCGAGGGCGACCTGGTCAGCCGGATGCGGCTGCGCGAGGTGCTCGCCGACAACCGCCTGGCCAAGCAGCTCACCCCGAGCATGTCGCTGATCGAGCAGCTGCTGCGCGACAAGGACAACCTGGACGGTGTCGCGCTGGCCAACGCCAAGGCGCTGATCCGCCGGTTCGTCGACGAGGTGGCCGAGGTGCTGCGCACCCAGGTCGCGCAGGCCAGCACCGGCACCGTCGACCGGTCCGTCCCGCCGAAGCGGGTCTTCCGCAACCTCGACCTGGACCGCACGATCTGGAAGAACCTGCCGAACTGGAACCCGGAGGACGAGCGCCTCTACGTCGACCGGCTCTATTACAAGCAGACCGCGAAACGCATCGAGCCGGCCCGGCTGATCGTGGTGGTCGACCAGTCCGGCTCGATGGTCGACGCGATGGTCAACTGCACCATCCTCGCCTCGATCTTCGCCGGGCTGCCCAAGGTCGACGTGCACCTGATCGCCTACGACACCCGGGCGCTCGACCTCACCCCGTGGGTGCACGACCCGTTCGAGGTGCTGCTGCACACCCAGCTCGGCGGCGGCACCGACGGCACGGCCGCGCTCGACCTGGCCCGCCCCAAGATCACCGACCCGCGGAACACCGTGGTCGTCTGGATCTCGGACTTCTACGAGTGGCAGGAGCAGGCCGTCTTCACCGGCATGCAGACCATCCACCGCTCCGGCGCCAAGTTCATCCCGGTCGGCTCGGTCAGCAGCGGCGGCCAGCAGAGCGTCAACCCGTGGTTCCGCCAGCGCTTCAAGGACCAGGGCACCCCGGTCCTGTCCGGCCACATCAAGAAGCTCGTCACCGAGCTCAAGAACTTCCTCGTCTGAACCCCGTTCTAGGAGACCCCCTGATGAGTGACATGCTGCGCGCCCCCGCCGAGGTCAAGTACGCCGAGGAGCTGGACTGGCTGGAGTCGGTCGACGACGGCCCGAAGCCGTTCTCCTGGCGGCTGAGCCCGAAGATGGTGCGCCTGTTCATCCTCGGCTCCGAGCGCGCCGACGGCCTCGACCGCGAGATCGAGCAGAAGTGGTACGGCGACCGCAGCTTCGTCGAGCGCTCCATCGTCACCCTCGCCTCGGACCGCGGCCTGCTGCTGATCGGCGACCCGGGCACCGGCAAGAGCTGGCTGGCCGAGTTGCTCTCCGCCGCGATCAGCCGCAACTCCACGCTCGTCGTGCAGGGCACCGCCGGCACCACCGAGGACCACATCAAGTATTCGTGGAACGTCTCGATGGTGATCGCCAAGGGCCAGTCCCGGTCCTCGATGATCCCGTCGCCGATCATGACAGCGATGGAGAACGGGGTGATCGGCCGCTTCGAGGAGCTGACCCGATCGACGAGTGACGTGCAGGACGCGCTGATCTCGATCCTCTCCGAGAAGTACGTGTCGATCCCCGAGCTGGACGACGACAACATCGTCTTCGCCAAGCCCGGCTTCAGCATCATCGCCACCGCGAACAGCCGCGACCGCGGCGTCAACGACCTCTCCTCGGCGCTCAAGCGGCGCTTCAACTTCGTCCGCATCCCGGTGGTGACCAACAAGAAGAGCGAAGCCGAGATCGTCCGGTTCCGCACCGAGGAGCTGCTGCGCCGGCACAACATCGAGCTGGAGGTGCCGCCCACCCTGCTCGACGTGCTGCTGCAGAGCTTCGCCGACCTGCGTGCCGCCTCCGCGTCGGCGACCAGTGACGACGAGCGCCTGGAGTCGGCGCTCTCCACCGCCGAGCAGATCGGTGTCCTCGAGGACGCCATCCTGCACAGCAACTTCTTCGGCGCCAAGGAGCTGTCCGCCGAGACCCTGGCCGGGTCGCTGGTCGGTTCGCTGGCCCGGCGCAGCCCGGAAGACCTGGCGATCCTCAACAAGTACTGGCACGGCGTGGTCGAGCCGCGCAGCAAGGAGAAGAGCGGCGAGTGGGACGGCTTCCTCGAGGGCGGCCGCAAGGCGATCGCGACCCTGTCGTGAGCAGTCCTTTCCACCCGCTCCGCCAGCAGCTGCTGGGCGCCGCCGAGGCGCTGGGCGACGGGCCGGCCGCGCTGCCGGAGATCCTGGCCGGGATCGTCGACGACGTCGACCACGCCCTGCGCGAGCCGCTGGAGATCTTCCCGGTCTGTCACCACTCGCCGGCCTCCGCGCTGGCCATGCTGCGGCGGCTGCGCGAGAAGCAGCCCAAGGTGATCTATCTGGAGCTCTGCGAGGACCTCCAGCCGCTGCTGACCGAGCTGCGCAACTGCCGGCTGCCGGTGGCGCTGCAGGCCTTCGCGTCCGAGCTGGAGGGCTTCCCGAAGGAGTCGGCGCCCCTCTCGGTGATCGCTCCGATCACCGAGGCGTCCGCGGAGTACCAGGCGATCTCGTACGCCCTGGACACCCCGGGCGTCGAGCTGGTCCTGGTCGACCGGTCCACCGACCACGTGTTCCAGTGGCAGCCCGACCCGTCGTCACCGGCCGGGACCGAGGAGCCCGAGGACGACCTGCACGGCGACGCGGTCGGCGTGGAGATCGGCGACCTGCGCCCGCGCTTCGCCGAGCTGGAGGAGCACCTGCTGCACCACGGGCGGGTGCGGCACTGGTCGGAGTGGTGGGACCAGTACGTCGAACAGCCCCTGGCCGGCGCCGACCACGACACGTACCGGCAGGTCATGGTGCTGGTCGGCAGCCTGTTCCGGCGGCTGGCCCCGCACGACACCTCGCGGTACGCCTCCGACGAGGACCGGGAGCGTTACATGTGGACCCGGATCCGGGCCCACCTCGCGGCCACCGGCACCGACCCGGCCGACGGCCTGTACGTCTGCGGTGCCTTCCACGCCGCCAGCCGGCTCCCCGAGGTCGGCTCGGCACCCGGCACCCCGGACTTCACGATCACCCCGCGGACCGCCACGACCTGGCTCTACGGCCTGATCCCGAGCAGTCACTCGGCGATCGAGGCGCAGTTCGGGCTGGCGCCCGGCTCCGTGTCGATCGCGGCCACCACCTGGCAGAAACAGCTGGTGAAACAGCGGCTCACGCCGTTCCGGCTGGACGGGCAGAAGGGTGGCAAGAAGAAGGCCACCAAGGCGCTGCCCCTGCCGTCGGCCGCCACCGGACCGGTCACCGACCACCTGACCGGCTATCTCGCCGGGCCGCCGCGGCTCGACGGGCTCGACGAGGAGGAGCTGCGCGGCTGGTGCGTCGACATCGTCCGGCTGGCCCGCCGCAACGGTTATCTCGCCAGCACCGCCGACGCGATCGCGGTCTTCGAGACGTCCATCCTGCTCGCCGGGATGCGCGGGCGGGCGCGGCCGACGCCGTACGACTTCCAGGACGCCGCGGTCACCTGCATCGAGAAGGACGCCGTGCCCGGCCGTCGCGACGTGCGGCGGCTCTGCGAGATCCTGCTCGGCGGCGACCGGATCGGCCAGGTCGGTTATGACGCGCTGCCCCCGCTGGCCCGCGACGTCTACGACCGGCTCGCCCCGCTCGGGCTCAACCTCGATCAGCGCAGCATCCAGCGCGCGCTGCTCGACCTGGCCGCCGACCCGGAGCTGGCGGCGTGTTCGCGGCTGCTCTGGATGCTGCGATACCTGCTTCCCGACCAGGCGGTCCGTCCGATCATGGGCAGTCGCCGGCTCGGCGAGAAGCACATCCAGGAGAGCTGGGACCTCGACCTGGGCCGCCACCAGCGGGCCATCATCGAGCTGGGCTACGAGGGTGTCACCGTCGAGCAGGTCCTCGAGCAGCGGCTGCGCCGGGATGCCTGGGATCCGAAGGCGACAGCGGCCGTCGCGCTCAAGGCCGTCGAGAACTCGATGCTGTTCCTGCAGAGCCCGCGGCTCACCGACGAGCTCGGCAACCGCGCCGTCGAGCTGCTGTCGGCCGAGCGCACGGTCGACGAGGCGCCGGTGGTGCTGCGCCGGATCCGGCGGCTGCTCGGCCACTACCGGGCCACCACGCCGGTCCTCCCGTCCTGGTGCGAGCGGTTCGTCACCAGCGGGTACGCGCACTACTGCACCCTGCTGCCGACCGCCTTCGTCGACGAGGACACCGGCGTCCGGCAGGTCGGTGCGATGCTCGGCTTCCTGTTCAGCATGGAGAGCCTGGCGCTGTCCCTGGGCTGCGACCGGACCCAGCTGGAGATCGCCGTCCGCCAGTGCCACCCGGAGGCCCCCGCCAAGATCGCGCTGCTCTGGGCGGCCCGCAACCAGCTGGGCGATCTGTCCCTGGCCGACCTCCGCGACCGGGTCGACGCCCTGCTCGCCAACCCGCTGGTGGTCCCGGCGTTCCCGCAGTACGTGAGCGGTTTCGTCCAGGCCCTCGACCCGGTGCCCCGGCTGGCCCCGTTCGTGGTGGAGACCCTGTCGAAGGCCTTCGGCCGCCTGCCCGACCCGGTCCTGCTGCCGTGGCTCCCGAAGCTCATCACCACCCTGAAGAGCCAGGCGGCCGAGCTGGTCCCGGTCCTGACCCGCGAAGCCGGCCGCACGTTCCCCGGCACGCTCGCGGCGATCGACTCCTGGACCCCGCCATGGCTGGCCCGCCGGCCGTCCCCCGCCGGTCCCGGAGCGGGTCCCGGCTCGCTCTCCCCGGCCACGGGTCCGGTAGGCGCATTCCTGGCCACCCACCCGGCAACCACCGACGCGGTGTCCACCCTGCTGGGCTGCGCAGGCCAGTGGACCGAACCCACCGCACCGACCAGCCCGGAGTCATCCGCCCCGGCAGTCCTGCTGACCACCTACCCCGCCACCGCGACAGCCGTCGCCACCCTGATCAGCGCCTAACCCGGTCCCGGCTGGTGTTCAGGGGTGTCTCGGGCGCGGGGAGGCACCTCTCAGGGCCAGCCAGGGAGCCGGGGCGCGGTGTGGTCGTGGGTAGCGGTGGGTGCCGCGCGTCCTGCTCCCGGCTGGTCCTCAGGGGTGTCTCGGGTGCGGGGAGGCACCCCTGAGGGTCAGCCGGGGAGCGGGGGCGCGGCGTGGTTGTTGCCCGCGGCGGGTGTCGCGCGGGTGGGGGAGGGCCGCTCAGGGCTGGGCGGGAGCGGTTTTCTCAAGTCGGGGTGGTGGTGGCCGACAGACAGGGCGGCAGGGAGGGAACCCTTGAGCGCTGACCGGCACCACGACCCGGGCAACACCCGCGGCCAGTCCGGCATGCCCGCCCCCCGGCCCGCCGTCGGCGAACCCGCAGCCCGGACCGCCGGCCCGCGGGAGCGGCCGGATGACGCGCCGACCGCTCGCTGGCGGCGGGGTGCGCTCGCCACCTACTTCGTGGCGCTGATGGTCACCGACTTCCTCATGCTGACCGGGGCGGCGCGGGTCGTGCTCACCCTGCTCGCCGGGGTGATCGCGGTGCTGCTGTTCGCGGCGGCCGCGTTCGGGGCGGTGCGGCGGCGGGCGGCCGGGGCCGGGCGGGGCTGGGAGAAGCTGGCCTACCTGCCGGTCCTGGACGCGGTCGCCCAGGTCGCGGTGACCGGGCAGCTGCACCACACCACGATGCTGCTGATCACCCTGCTCGGTATCGGCGGGGCGGTCCCGGAGCGGCGGACCGCGGTGCGGGCCGGGGCGCTCGGTATCACCGGCTGGGTGGTCGCGGTGGCGAGTCAGGAGCAGTTGCGGACGCCGGAACTCGGCTTCTACGCCGGGCAGCTGGTGATGGCGGGGCTGCTCGGCTGCATCCTGCACGAGGCGACCCGCCGCCGGCAGCGGGACCTGCAAGTGGCCCGTGACCAGGTGGCGACGGTGCTCCAGCGGTTCGAGAAGCTCTTCCACGCGTCACCGGCCGGTGTCGGGATCGCCGACGAGCACGGTGTGTTCGTCGCGGTCAACCCGGCGTTCTGCGAGCTGGTCGGGATGCCGGCCGACGAGCTGGTCGGTGCGAGCAGCCACGCCTACGTCGACCCGGCCGCCGAGATCGACCCGGCCGGGCGGCAGCTGCGGTGCGTGCGCCCGGACGGCGAGACCCGCTGGGCCTGGCTGACCGTGGGCCGTACCGAGGTGCCGGACTCGGCCGACGCCAAGGAGTGGATGCTCGTCCACCTGCACGACATCACCGACCGGCACCTCGCCGAACGCGCCGTCCGGGAATCCGACCGGCTGCTGGCCGCGGTCTCGGCGGCGTCCCGGCGGATCCGCACCGGCGAGGACGCCCGCGACACGATCATCACGGCGATCAACGAGCTGGCCGAGTCCGACTTCATCACCCTGCTCGAACCCGAACCGTACGACCTGGTGGTCACCGGCGGCGTCGGCGCCCAGGTGCTGGGCACCCGGGTGCCGAAGAACGGCGCGTCGATGATCGCGAACGTGTACCGCACCTGCGAGCCGGTCTTCCTCGCCGACCCGGCCGACGACCCACGGGTGTCACCGCAACTGATCAAGCTGGTCAAGGGCCGCTCCATGCTGTGGCAGCCGGTGATCGTGGCCGGGGAGACGGTCGCGATCCTGGTGGTCGGCTGGCGCCAGCGGGTCACCTCGGTCAGTGACGTCCGCGCCCGGGCGGTGGCGTTGCTCGCCGACGAGACCGCGCTCGCCCTCGACCACGAGCGGCTGCTGCGACGGTTGGAGCAGATGGCGTACACCGACACGCTGACCGGGCTGTCGAACCGGCGGGCCTGGCAGTCCAGCCTCACCGAGCAGTTCGGCGCGTCCCGGGCGGACGAGCGCCCACTGGTCGTGGCGATCATCGACCTCGATCACTTCAAGCGGTACAACGACACGCACGGTCACCTGGCCGGCGACGACCTGCTGATCGCCGCCGCGGGAGCGTTCCGGGGTGAGCTGCGGGCCGGCGACCTGATCGCCCGGTGGGGCGGGGAGGAGTTCGTCGTGGCGCTGCCCGACTGCGGGGACGCCGACGCGGTCGTCATCCTGGATCGGCTGCGGACGGCCACCCCCGGCGCGGAGACCTGCAGCATCGGGTACGCGGTGTGGACCGGCGCGGAAACCTACGAGCAGCTGCTGGAGCGGGCCGACAGCGCGCTCTACGCCGCGAAGTCCGCGGGACGGAACCTGGTCCGCGGGGCGCTGACGCCGGCTGTCACACCGTACAAAATAGGGGTCTAAAGACGACGGCGGCCGGCGATGCCCAGGTCGGGGCGGTGGTACCAGGCAAGTTCGGCCTCGCCCTCGAGCCAGCAGAGCAGCACCGGCGCGCCGTCCAGATCCGCCGGGAAGTCGATCAGCAGCGGCGCCATCCCCTTCAGCTCCGCCCCGGACTCCTGCACCACGGTCATCAGCTCGTTGAGCCGCGCCTCGACGCCCTTGCGCTCGGGCAGCCCGCCGAGCGTGGTCGGCTCGCCGCCCGGGACCAGCGCCGCGGACAGCTCGACCATGTCCGCCCGCAACTCGACGATCTGCTCCAGGACGGGTCGCAGCCGGTCCAGCTCGGCCCGTGCCTCCTGCAGCGTGAACAGCCCCATGGAGATCAGTTAACCATCCGGTTGATCGTCGCCCGTCGCGGCGGTGGCGTCCGGTGCGGGCTGTTGCTCCACGCGCTGCCGGCGGATCCAGTCCTCGATGTCGGCGATCAACCAGACCCGGCCCATGGCCAGCTCGTCGTAGGGCGCGGGCCAGTCGTCGCGTTCGGCGAGTTGCTGAATGCGCTGCCGGCTCAGCCCGAGCCGCCGGGCGATCTCGCCGGCTCCCATCAGATGTCGCGACACCTCTTGAATATAGTCATGCGACACCTTGTCGTGCGACTCCCGGTCGTCCGTTCGAGACCGGATCGTCACGTTCCGGACGGGCTGATCACGAACGGAGAAGCGGCTCTGACCGCCGCCTTCGGCGCCGACCCCCTGGCACGTCGCGGCAGGCGAGAAACGGCACCCATTTTTTCGGTACGGACTGAGCAGCATCGGCGGCTCGCAGTCGAACAGCACGATCTCCTCGCCGGCGTCCCATCCACCCGATCCCCACCAGCCGAA
>NZ_BOMS01000063.1 GCF_016862315.1 Actinoplanes palleronii
CGTTTCGCGCCGAAAGTGCCCACGCAGCGTTGGGTGCGGCGCGCCGCGCGTCGACACGCACCCCGCAACCAGCCGCTGCGTGGGGAGTTCGGGTGACTTCAGGGGGTGCGGGGTGGGGACTGGCGGGTGATGTCGAGGGTGTGGTGGACGGTTTCGTGGAGGGTGTGGCGGGCGACCCAGAGCAGGGTTCGGGTGGCGGGGCTGGGCCAGTTGTAGGTTCCGGTGCGGGCCAGCTCGGCCGGGGTCAACGCCTCGACAGCAGCCGCCAGGGCCTCGGCGGCCTGGTCCAATTCGGTCAGGACGGTGTGTGGGTCCTGAGTGTTGTAGGCGTCCCGGACCGGGCGTTCGTCGCGGCCCATCGGCGTGAAGGACGGGTTGTCGACGGCCAGGGCCAAGGCCAGCCGGTCCCGCTGGACGCGGAGCATGTCGCGGACGTGGCAGGTGTATTCCAGTGCGGACCAGACGTCCGGGGCCGGGCGGCGGCGCAGGTCGGTGGCCGCGAGCAGGGCGGCGGCGAAGCGCGAACCGGTGGTGCGGAGCCGGGACGGCACCTCGGCCGGTGCGATGCTGCGATAGGTGAAGCCGCATTCCGCGCAGTGGTCGGTGTGGAGCGCGGCGAGCAGGTCGGCGTGCGGGGTCGCGGCGAGTTCGGGGCGGGTGGCCAGGAAGTGCAGGGCGCCGGCCGGGGTGCCCGGTGCCGGGACGATGCCGCGGCCGGGCTGGTCCGGCGGGACGGTGGCGGCGACCGCCGGGTCGATCGCGGACTCGGCCGGATCGGTGAGGCGCAGCTCCAGGCGGGACGCGAAATGCTCCGCGAAGCGGGGATCGAAATCGGACCAGCTCGCGGCGGTGGCGACGAGGTGAAGGCCACGGGCGGTACCGCGTTCGGCGATCTGCAGGAGCAGGTCGTGCCAGTCGGGGCGGGCGTCCCAGAACTCCGCCCAGCCGTCGATCATGAGCACCGTGTCGCCCTGCGGGTCGTCGAGACGGGCGTACAGATCACGCCGCGCGTCATCGGCCGCGATGGACACGTCGGCGGCCGGGCCCAGGACCCCGTGGACCAGGGGGAGCTGCCGGTAGTCGGCGGCGATCGAGGACGGGGCCAGGATGCGGACGTCCGGGGCGGTGTGTGACAGGGCCAGGGCGACGATCAGCGTACGAAGGAGGGTGGTTCTGCCGGAACCGGGAGCACCGACGATCGCGACGTTGCCGGCGGCCGGGAGCCAGATGATGTCGCGGCGGTGTTCGCGGGGCTTGTCGAGGATCGCGATCGGGACCTGCAGGGCGCCGTGCAGGGTGTGGTCGGCGAACCTCGGGGTTTGATCGGTATCGGTCATGACCGGCCCGGCTAGCTCGTCGAGGGTGGGTGCCTCGTCGAGCGGGGGCAGCCAGGTGCGGTGCGTCGGCGGCGGGCCGGTGGCGAGCGGCGCGGGCAGGCTGCCGGGCGCGACGGCAAAGCGGAACGGCAGCGGCCCCGCGGCGCCGGCGTCCGAGCCGGGACCGGTGGAAGGGAGACCGGAACCGGTGTGCGGGAGGTCGGGGTCGGTGTCCGGGAGGCCGGGGTCGGTGGACAGGCCGCCGGGGCCGCTGGAGAGGAAGCCGTGCCCGGGTGGCAGAGACCTGGCGGCGGGGGAGCCGAGCAGCAGGTCAGGGGCGCCGGGCAGGGCGATCCGGTAGCCGAAGTACGTGGTCAGGTCGTGCAGGCCGGCCTCGGTGAGCTCCGTGCCGGCGAGGAGCAGGTGGAGGCCGCGGGCCCGGCCGAGCCAGCCGATCCGGCGGAACAGGTCGAGCAGGGCCGGGCGGCCGGCGAGCAGGGCCGGGAAGCCGTGGCAGGCGAGGACCAGGGCCGGCATCGGCGGGTGGTTCGCGGTGAGCCGGAGGTATTCGCGGTGGCTGGAGCAGCCGGCCGCGACCAGCAGGCGTTTGCGGCGGGCCAGTTCGCCCTCGAGGACCTCGATCAGCCGGGGGAGCAGGTCGGGGCGGGCGCCGTCGAGCAGCACCGCGGTGTGCGGCAGCCGGTCCAGCGCGCCGAACGCCCCGGACTCCGCGTCCAGCAGCACGAACGTGACCTCGTCCGGGGAGTGTCCGGCGGCGAGACCGTGCACGACGGCCCGCAGCAGCTCGGCCGCGCCGGAGCCGGCGACCACGCCGTGCGGCCCGATGCCGCCGTCGGCTGCCTCGGTCAGGTCCAGGTGGACCGGCCCGCCGTCCGGCGCGTGGCCGATCACGACCCGCAGCCGCCCACTCGCTGACCTCTTTCGGTCTCGCCGATCGGACGCACCCGGCGGGGAAGCGGAGGACGTAAAGGGGAGCACATCGAGGACGGTAGTACAGAAATTTGTGGATGCCGGGCCCGCGCCGACCCGCTATGCTCCCTCGCGATGCTTACCTCACACGTCCGAGAGGGGGCCATGTCCACCCGAAGTGAGTGCTGATGCGCTCCCTCGTGGACGGCCACCACCCCCGTCTCCTCGCCTGGCACCACGTGCGGCAGTACGCCGTGCCGCCCTCCATGATCAAAACCGCCACCGCGCGCCGGCAGGCCGGTGACTGGGCCGGCGCGTGCGCCGCGGCCCGGGTCGATCCGGATCTGAACACCCGTTTCCTCGACGACCGGCACGGCCGTGCCCTGGCCGACGAGATCCGCACCGATCTGCTCCACCTCGCCCCGGACCTGCTGCGCTGGCACCTGCCCCGGATCAGAACCGGTCTGCTGCGCCCCGGCTTGACCCTCTCGCTGGTCCGCTACAGCCCGCGGCTGCACCTGGTCGCCCGCACCGCGCCGGCCTGGGCCGACGCCGACCAGCGGATCACCCTCGCGCTGTGGGACGGCTCCGCGGCGGCCGGCGCCACCCGACCGCACCGCCGGTTCCGCCTGGATCTGCACCGCCACCTCTGGGACGCCCGCCACGCCGCTGAGCTGCGCGAACGCTCCGGCGCGGCAACGTGGCCGGCGACCAAGGGCGAGACGGCCGACACGTGGGCCGAGGACGGCTGCGCCGCCCATCGGTGGGAGGCGGAGGCGGATCTCTTGCGGCAGGCGGAGGGCCGGCCGTCAGACCCCGTTCTGGTACGCCTGGACGCCCGCACCACCCACCTCCTACCCGCCCGAACAGCGCCGAGCACTACGGCCGCCGGCAAGGCGCTCGTCCTCCCCGACGCCGCCACCTGGATCCCGCCCGACCTCGAACTCCTGCACGCCGGCCTGATCGAACCCGGTCAGCTGCACCCCTTGGTCGCCGCGGCCCTGGCCCCCGGCGCCCCGCCCTCGACCGCACCCCGCCCCGACCAGCCCCGCCTGGTCGACTGCCGTGGCGACCAGCACCGCATCGCCCTGCGCGACGGCGTCCTGTCCGCTCTCGATCACGACCCGGTGGAGCTGCTCCGCGAGGAGATCCTGGTGGCGTTCGGCGGCACGCCGCTGCCCTGCCTGCAGGTGATCGACCGCGCGGCGCGGCGCCCGGAGACCCTCGTCGACATCCGGGCCCGCCTCGACCACGGCGACCTGTCCGGCGCCCTGGCCGCGGTCGCCGTGCTGCTCGGTCCGGACGCCGTGCTGCGCGACGGCCCGCTCCGCGACGAGCTCGCCCGGGTCGAGCAGCGGCACGTCACCTACCAGCAGTACCGGGCCGGGCTGATCGGCCCGCTCCCGGACAAGCCCGCCCGCAGGCGAAAGACCTGGACAAGCCCGCCCGCCGGCGAAACACCTGGACAAGCCCGCCCGCCCGCCGGCGAAAGACCCCGGCAAGCCCGTCCAAAAACCCCGACAAAGACAAAGGTGATCCGCTGAATGACTCTCGACATCGCTGCCGACCTGCTCGCCCTGCTCTCCGCCACCACCACCGAACCGCGCCCGGACACCCAGCTCGAAGCACTCACCCTGGCCGTCGCCGCCGACCTCCCGGTGCTGCTCTGGGGAGCGCCCGGCATCGGCAAGACCGCCGCCCTCACCCAGCTCGCCACGTCCCTGGACCTGCCGCTGACCACGGTGATCGCCAGCGTGCACGAGCCCACCGACTTCTCCGGCCTGCCGGTGATCGGTGACGACCCGGCCGTGCACGGCGTGCCGATGGCGCCGCCGGACTGGGCGGTCCGGCTGGTCAAGGCCGGTCGGGGCCTGCTCTTCCTGGACGAGCTGTCGACCGCGCCGCCCGCGGTGCAGGCCGCCCTGCTGCGGCTGGTGCTGGAACGCCGGGTCGGCGCGCTCACCCTGCCGCCCGGGGTACGGATCGTGGCGGCGGCCAACCCGCGCGGGTCGGCCGCCGACGGCTGGGAGCTGAGCGCGCCCCTGGCGAACCGGTTCGTGCACCTGCAGTGGACCTATGACCATGCGGTGGTGGTGCGCGGGCTCGGCGGGACGTGGCCGCGCTCGGCGCTGCCCCGGCTCGACCCGGCGCGGCTGGTCGACGCGGTGGCGTACGCCCGGCGCGCGGTCGGCGAGGTGCTGACCGCGCGGCCGAAGCTCGTGCACCAGCTGCCGCAGTCGGAGACCAAGCGTGGCGGGGCCTGGCCGTCGCCGCGCACCTGGGAGATGGCGGTGCGGCTGATCGCGTTCGGTACGGCCGCCGGCACGTCCCGTGAGGTGCTGTCGATGCTGGTCCGTGGCGTCGTCGGGGACGGTCCCGGGTTGGAGCTGCTGGCCGGGCTGGACCGGATGGACCTGCCCGACCCGGAGGCGCTGCTGGCCGACCCGGGCAACGCGGTGCTGCCGGAGCGCGGGGATCTTCGTCAGGCCGTACTCGACGGGGTTGTCGAAGCGGTCCGGAACAACGGCGGCCGGGAGCGGTGGGAGGCGGCCTGGGCCGTGCTGGTCCGTGCGCTCGACGGCGGCGCGCCGGACCTGCTGGTGGTGCCGGCCGGTGAGCTGGCGGCGTTGCGGCGCGACGACTGGCCGCTGCCGGCCGGGCTCGAACGGCTGGCCGGCGCGATGACCGTGGCCCAGCTGGCCGGAACGGGCCGATGACCGATATAGCTGATCTTGGCCGGAAAGAACTGGACACCGAGAAGCTCTACGCCGCCCGCCTCTACGCCGCGAAGGCCCGGCCCTACCTGGCGTCGGCGCTGTTCGCGCTGCACGTGGTGGACTCGCCACGGACGCCGACGATGGCGGTCGACCGGCACTGGCGCTGTTACGTCTCGCCGGCGTTCGTCGCGCACGCCCCGCTCGACGAGCTGGCCGCGGTCTGGGTGCACGAGGTCTCCCACCTGCTGCGCGACCACCACGGCCGCGGCGACCGGTACGTCGACAAGCACGGCCTGAACCGGGCCGGCGAACGGCTCCGGCTCAACATCGCCGCGGACTGCGAGATCAACGACGACGTGTACGGCGACGGCCTGCCGTACCCGTCCGGGGCGGTGCACCCCGACCACCTGCGGTTGCCGGCCGGGCTGCTGATGGAGGACTACCTGCCGCGGTTCGGGCTGGGCCGGTTCACCGACGGGTACGCGTGGCTGGACTGCGGCAGTGGCGCGGACGGTGGTGACCGGGTGTGGGATCTCGGCCCGGACGGCGCGCACGGGCTGAGCGAGCACGAGCGCGATGCGGTGCGCTACCGGGTGGCGCAGGCCATCGACGGGCAGCCCGGCACCGCGCCGAAGGGCTGGCAGCGCTGGGCGGAACGGGCGTTCCATCCGCCGCAGCCGTGGCGCGAGCTGCTGGGCGCGGCGGTGCGCTCGGCGTCCGCGTCGGCCGGTGCGGGTGACGATTACACGTACGGAAGACCGGCTCGCCGCGCCGCCGCCCTGCCGCGAGTGATCCTGCCGGCCTTGCGCCGTAACCCACCCCGGGTCTGCGTCGTGATCGACACCTCGGGTTCGGTGAGCGACGAGGAGCTGGGCACCGCCCTGCTGGAAGTGGCCGCGATCGGCCGGGCGGTCGGCGGGCGGCGCGACCTGGTCGGGGTGGTCTCGTGTGACGCGGCAGCCGGGGTGGCGCACCCGCTGTGCCAGGCCGAGGGCATCCCGCTGATCGGTGGCGGGGGCACCGATCTGCGGGCCGGGTTCGCTCAGGCGCTGCGGACCAGACCGGACGTGATCGTGGCACTGACCGACGGCTGGACGCCGTGGCCGGAGGCGCCGCCGCCGTGCCGGACCGTGGTGGGCCTCTTCTACCGAGATCCGAAAAAGTCGGACGTGGAGCTACGACGGCCACCGGATTGGGCCCGGACGGTCACGATCGGCTGATCTACGCGAAACGCGAATCTTGCGCATATTGCTTGGAGCCGGGCGTGGGGACTTTGGGTGCGGAGCGCACCTGAACTTCACACGCCAGGACGCCGACGACCCCGGGCGGGTGGGGAACGGCCGAGGGGCCGGGTCGCTCCCCACCCGTAATCAGGCGCGCGCCGGGGTCAGGACGCGGCGCTCGGCGCGGCGCCGGCCGGTGCGCCGGACGGCGGGGTGCCGCCCGGGCCGCCACCGGGTGCGCCGGACGGGGGAGCGCCGCCCGGGCCGCCACCGCCGGGAGCGCCGCTCGGCGGGGTGCCGCCGGGCTGGCCGCCGCCCGCCGGGGCCGCGCCGGCGGCCGGCGTGGTGCCGGTGTCCATGCCGACCGCGAGCGACACCGCGTATCCGCTGGTCACGTCGCCGGTCGCGGTGCCGAGCTGGCTGGCGCCGGCGTCGTCACCGAAGACGTTGTCGTTCTGCAGGGTCACCTGGGCGAGGTTGGTGACCGAGGCTTCGTACCCCTTCTCCTGGTAGACGACGTCGCAGACGTCCTTCGGCAGCGCCACCTGGGAGGTCGCGATCGCCTTCGTGGAGTCGGCGATGTCGGCCTGGCTGGGGAACACCTCGAAGTGGATGTGCGGCCACCGGCCGGTGTAGCAGGCCGGGAAGATGCTGGTGAACTTCACCTTGCCGTCCGCGTCGGCGATCTGCACACCGCGCAGGTAGTTCTCCTTGGTCAGCCCGTCGGAGTACATCGAATACCCACCGGCGCGGTCGCAGTGCCACACGTAGACGGCGACGCCGGCGAACGCGGCGCCGCTCTTCGCCAGGTCCTTGATGGTCAGCTCCAGGGTCATCGGCACCCCCTCGGCGGTGGTCGTCGCGTCGCCGAAGCTGGACCGGATGTCACTGCGGACGATCCCGGTCTCCTCGAGGACGTCCGGCCCGTTCGACCCGTCACCCGGGTACGGCCCGGCGGTCTCGTCCGGGATCTCCCCGGACGACGTCGAAGCACTGGCGGTGGCCGTGGGCGTGGCACTGCCGGACTTGCCGTCGCTGCACGCCGCGAGCCCGAGAGTGGCCGCGCCGATGCCGAACGCGCGCAACACCTGGCGGCGGCCCATGAGGGTGCCGAGGTCGAAGCCGAGGCCCTGGTCGAACACCTCCTCATCGGGTTTCGGAAGGAGGCGCCCCTGATACGACGGTTGTTTCACTGGTCCTCCTGTCGGCCGGCGACGGGTGTCGCCGATCCGGTTTGCTGTGCCGGTTTCCGGCGGCCCCAGGATGGCGTCGTTCCTGGTCCGCCGTGATCGCGAAGGAATCCCGCCGGATTCGTTCTCGCTCGCCGGTAATACAAACATTGGAGGCTATGAACGACCTGTGGCTTTAACCTCGAATGGACGACGCTGATTGTCAACAATTCTGCGGACAAGTATTCGGAAAGGGAAAACGCATTCAGGCGGCCACACAGAACTCGTTCCCCTCCGGGTCGGCCATCGTCACGTGATGCCCGTCGTAGGTCGCCAGCACCCGCCCGCCGGCCGCCCGCAGCTCCTCGGCCTTGGCCAGGATCCGCGGCCACGGCTCGCCGTGCTTACCGACCCGGACGTCGAGGTGCAGCCGGTTCTTCGCCACCTTCGGCTCGGGCACCTCGAGGAAACTCAGCCGCGGCCCGGCCCCGTCCGGGTCGTGCAGCCAGGCGCCGCCGCCCTCGTCCTCGGCCGGCTCCCCGAACGACGCCGCCCACGCGGCCCGCGTGGTGAACGGCGCAGGCGGCGGCTCGTCCACATAACCCAGCGCGACCTTCCAGAACCCCGCCAGCTCCTCGGCCCGCACACAGTCGAACGTCAGATCCACCCGCAGCACCACCACGAACTCCTTTCCTCACCGACCCCGCCATCCTCCACCCGGGGTCCGACAAAAATGGGGTCCGGCGGAATCACCGCAGCGGCATTCCGGCCCACGGATCGTCAGCTGCCGCCGGGGCGCAATCCGGCAGGCAGCACGTCAGATGAACCCGCGCCCAAGGATCACTTTCGGGCCGCGAGCGCAGCATCGGATGCAACGCGGTGATCCGGAACAGGCTCACCGCGTCCTCAGCAGCGAGGCCGCCGTCCGTCGCCGCTCCAGCCCGCCGACGGTGGAAACGGCGGTGAGATCGGGCAACAGGTCGTCGAGCGTCGCCCGGCCCAGCGCCACCAGCGCCCGCAACCCCGCATACCGGCGTGCCGAGCCGTGCGGGGCCGCGCGCACCACGTCCCGGGGTGTCCTGCCAGGCCGCGTCCAGTTTCGCCGCGATCCGGGTGAGCTGATCAGACTCGGTTACTCGAGGCGTTTCAGGATCTTTGCGGTGGTGACCACCTCGCCGAAGCGGGGCAGCACCACCGTCAGCGCGTGCTCATGCTCCTGCGCCGTCATCCCGCTCATCGCGTCGGACGCGAACACCACCTCGAAGCCGAGATCGGCCGCCGCCCGCGCCGTCGACTCCACCCCCATCGTGGTCGCGATCCCGGCCATCACCACCGTCTGCACCCCGCGCTCGCGCAGGGCGGCCTCCAGCCCGGTCCGGGAGAACGCCCCGACCGTCTGTTTCACCACCTCGATGTCCCCGGCCTGCGGCGTCATCTCCGGCACGAACCCGCTGCCCGGTGGCTGCTCGGACACGTCCGGGCGCTCGACGCGGACCAGCGCCACCACGCCACCGGCCGCCCGGAACGCCGTGGCCAGCGACAACGACCGTGCCACCACCGCCGCACCGGCATGCGGCCCCAGGGCGCGGGACACGATCCGGGGCATCAGGTCGATCACGATCAGCGCACTGCGCGCGGCCTCGACAGTCACGCCAGGAGCCTACAAAGAAGGTCCGACAAGAACAGCCCGGCGCAGGTGATCACCGAGGCTCCGGCTGCCGGCAGAGGAGCCGGAGTGAGGCGACCGCAACCCCCAGCAGCGCCCCGGCCGTGGCGATCGCCATGTCCTTCTGCGCATCCCACACGTCGCCCTGCTGGCCGTTGTAGGCCTCGGCCGTGCCCGGCGACAACGTCATCGCGATCGCCCATTCGAGCAGCTCGTAGAGCGCGCTCGTGGACAGCACCACCTCCACCGCCGCCACCGCCGACCAGCGGACGCCACGCCCCGCTCCGCGGAACCGGGCGAACAGCACCGGGCCGAAACAGAGCCCGTAGGACAGGTGCACCAGCCGGTCGAAGTTGTTGCGCCGCCAGCCGAACACCTCGTTGAGCCGCACCCCGAACAACTGCTCGGTCCAGTCGTCGTAGGGCACGAACGAGTACATCCACCGCGCCGCGACCGAGTGCACCACCAAAAAGATCAAAATCAACAGAAATGAGGGGTACGGCAGGGGCTGCCGGCGCTGCACCAGCAGCAGAGCCACCAGCCCCACGACGGTCAGCGAGTGGTGCATGGCCTGTTCGGCCGGGTGCGGAGGGTGCCACCAGGTGGCCGTCACCACGAGCAGGAAGACGCCCAGCGTCCATCGATGCGCGAGCGGGAGCGTGGGCACCCGCGCACTGTACGCACCGGCGTCGATGCCCCCGGCTATCGCACCGGGCTCTCGACGTTCGTGGTGGTGAGCGCGGCCACCAGCCGGTCCACCTGACCGCGGATCTCCGGTACGGCGGTCGTCTCCCACGTGTGGCCGCGCCGCAGCGGGCCGACCAGCCACAGGCCGGGCTGGATCCGGCCGTCCGGGTCGGTGTCGACGCCGAGGCCGTACGGGCCGGGGCGGACGGTGCCGTCCTGGAACAGCCCGTTCAGGAACGGATCGGCGGAGCCGGGCAGCGCGCCCGGCCCGGTACACGAGATGACCACGGCGTACCGGCGCGGCGCGGCACCCTCGATCTCGACGAGCAGCCCACCACGCGGGTCCGGCTCGACCGACCGCAGCCGACCGGCCGAGAACCGCAGCGTGCCCTGCTCCTGCAACTCCGCGATGCGCGCCGCGACCGGCGGGGCCATCCGGTGCCGGTGCACGTCCCAGAACCGGACCACGTGCCGCAGGAACCGCTCCCGGTCACCGTCGCTGAACTCGGCCCAGAGCCGGTCCGCGCGGTGCCGCAGGGTGTCCACCACCGCGACCCAGTCGGCGCCGCCGGCGATCGCCAGCCGGACCCGGCTCAGCAGCTGGCGCAGCGTGAGCGCGCCGTCCAGCAGCAGGTCGGGGTGGGCGGACGACGGGGGCAACTGGGGGTGCGCCAGCGGGTGCAGGCCACGGCGGGAGATCGCCTCGATCGGGCCGCGGTGACCGGCCTCGGTCAGGCTCAGCGCCACGTCGACGGCGGTCAGGCCGGTGCCGAGCAGCAGGACCGGCTCGTCGGCGGCCGGTTTCGGGTAGGCCGACCACGGGTCGGTGACCAGGTGCGGGCTGGCGTAGGCGGCGTCGCTGATGCCGGGGAGCCGCTGCTGGCGCGGGTTGCCGACGGCGAGGATGACCTGCTCGGCGCGGACCGGGCCGGCGTCGGTGTAGACCACGTACCCGTCGGCGTCGCGGCGCAGCGCGGTGGCGGTCGCGACGTGGTGCCACAGCCGGCCGCCGGACTCCTCGAGGGTCTCGGCGAACTGGTCGGCGAGGTAGTCGCCGTAGAGGCTGCGGGGCAGGAAGTCGGTGCCCTCGACGGCGTCGCCGCGATCGCGGCACCAGCGGACCAGGTGCATCGGGTCGTCCGGGCAGATGCTCATCGAGCCGGCCCGGGCGTTCAGGATGTGCCACGGCTCGGCCGCGCCGTAGGCGACACCGCGCCCGGGTGACGGATCCGGCGCGATCAGGACGACGTGCCGGTCCATGTGGCGGATCAGCAAGTGGGCCAGCAGCGCTCCGCTGGCGCCCCCGCCGACGATCGCGATGGTGCGGCTGGTGACGGCGTCCCGACTGGCGGTCACCGCCACTTCGACGAGGCTCGACATTTTACTCTCCCGCAGGTCGGTGCTCCGGCAAGCAAACCACAAAACCCACCGGTTTTGTAGGTTAAGTGGTCGCGCGCCGCAGAGTTTACGGTGCGGCCACATCCGCGACGTGAATCCTCGTCCGTGCGATGGAACACCGTGCCCGAACGTGGTCGAACGGGCAGGTCCGCCACTGCTCGCGACGCTTCTGGATCACTGCGTCGAGCGCATCGGTGAACCGGCCGGGAACCCGCGCCGTTCCGGCTGACTTGGCCGTCCCGCGATCCCGGCTGGTCGTCAGGGGTGCCTCAACCCGG
>NZ_BOMS01000064.1 GCF_016862315.1 Actinoplanes palleronii
GTCCCGGCCCCGCGCCCACCGGACACCCCGACTTCTGTCGACGCAGCTCAGCCCGCCGCACCACCGGGCCGTGCGGCGGTCCCCGCGCCGTCGTCACCACCCGCACCACCCGCACCGGGCCGCGCCGCGGTTTCCGCGCCCGCCCCATCGGCCGCGCCGATGCCGCAGTCCGCGCCGAACCCGGCAGACGCACCGACCCGGTCGATCACGCCGAGCCAGCCGTCGGCGCCGGGCCGCGCTGCGGTCTCCGCGCCATCCCAGCGCCCCGCATCACTGGAGCAGGCGCCGCCGCCGCAACGCCCTACATCGCTGGCCCAGGCGCCACCGCCGCAGCGCCCGTCACCCCAGCAGGCACCACCTGCGCTGCCGCAGCATCCGTCGGCCCAGCAGGCACCGCCCGCGCCGTCGCAGTATCCGCCGACGCCGGCGGCGCCGCTCGCGCTGCCGCAGCATCCGTCGTCTCAGCAGGCGCCACCTGCGCCGTCGCAGTATCCGCCGACGCCGGCGGCGCCGCTCGCGCTGCCGCAGCGTCCGTCGGGTCAGCAGGCGCCACCCGCGCCACCCCAGCGGCCTGCGCCTCAGCAGCCGCCCGCGCCCTTCCCGCCGCCCGCGCCCCAGCAGCCACAGGCCGCTCCGCGACCGCCCGCGGCGTTCCCGGGCAGCACTCCCGGCCGGGCGTCCGTTCCGGCACCCGCCCCGCCGGCCTCGCCATACGATGCTTCCCAGCGCGCGGCCGCCGCAGCGCCTCTCGCACCACCCTTCCGCCCGCCCGTGACGAATCAGCCATCCTTCCCGTACCAGCCGCCCGCGCCGCAGCAACCCTCGGCGCCGGGCCGCGCCTCGGTGCCCGTGAGCAGCGCCCCGGTGAGCGCGCCGACGAGCGGTGGATCGACGTACCAGAGCGGCGGACCGCAGGCCCAGCAAGGCAGCGGCCCCGGGACCTACCAGAGCGCCGTACCGAAAAAGCCCAGGCGCCGCGGTCTCATCGCCCTCCTGGTCGTCGTGTTCCTCCTGGTCGGGCTGTTCGGCGCCGGGACCGCGGTGCAGCTCAAGCGCGAGCTGCCGCCCGCCACCCTGGCCACCGAGATCGCCACCACCCTCAAGATCCCCGGCGCCGCGCCCACGATGCCGTGGCCCAGCGAGGGTTCCGCGGAGTTGATGATCGAGGGGTTGGGCCGGATCGGCGGTTCCGGCGGTGAGACGGCCGAGCCGATCGGCAGCGTCGCCAAGGTGATGACCGCTTACGTCATCCTCAAGAACCATCCCCTCGACGGCGACGAGGAAGGCCCCGACCTCACCGTCACGGCCGCCGACGTCGCGGATCACGACCGGCGCACGCTGACCGGTCAGTCCCTGGTCCCGGTGCAGGTGGGGGAGAAGCTGACCGAGCGCGACGCCCTCGAGGCGCTGATGCTGCCGTCCGCGAACAACATCGCGCACCAGCTCGCGGTCTGGGACGGCGGCACCGAGGCGGGCTTCCTGGAGAAGATGAACGCCGCCGCGGACGAGCTGGGCATGACCGATTCCGAGTACACCGACCCCAGCGGTTTCCTGCCGACCACCATCAGCACCGCGCCGGACCAGGTGAAACTGGCCCGGGCAGCGCTGAAGTTCGACGTGTTCGCCGAGATCGTGGAGCTGCGCGACGCGCAGATCCCGGTGGCCGGGAAGATCCGCAACTACAACGACCTGCTCGGCGTCGACGGGGTCTTCGGGATCAAGACCGGCTCCACCGACCAGGCCGGCGGCAACCTGGTCTTCGCGGCCCGGCTCAAGGTCGGCGCGAAGAACCTGGTGATCGTCGGCGCGGTCTTCAACCAGCCGGGCGCGAACACGCCGGAGCAGCTGGTCGCGGTCAACAAGGTGGTCCGCAAGCTGCTCGCGGCGGTCGAGAAGACCGTTAAGGAATACTCGGTGCTGCCGGCGAAACCGGTCGGCACGGTGCAGACCGCGTGGGGCTCGTCGTCGACGGTCACCCCGAAGACGGCGTTGAAGGTGGTCGGCTGGCCGGGCCTCGCGGTCAAGGTCAAGACCACCACCACGAAGCCCGGCGCCCAGGTCAGCGCCGGGCAGCAGGTGGGCGAGGTTCAAGCTTCCGGGGTACGCGTACCGCTGCTCGCCGACGCCGCCACCAGCGAGCCCTCGCTCTGGTGGAAGCTCACCCGGCGCCCCTGACCGGCGGCCCGGGTGCGCTGGGTGAGCACCACACACCCGAGCACCACGGCGGCCGCCCCGATCGACGCGGCCGTCACCGGCTCGCCCAGCAGCAGGGCTGACCAGAGCAGGGTCAGCACCGGCTGGGCGAGCTGGACCTGCCCGACCTTGGCGATCCCGCCCCGGGCCAGTCCGGCGTACCAGGCGAAGAAGCCGAGGAACATCGACACCGCGGTGAGGTAGCCGAACGCCGCCCAGCCGCCCGCGCCGGTGTGCGGCGGGTGCTGGATCGCGGCGACCAGCGCGATCGGCAGGGTGACCGGCAGCGCGAGCAGTAACGCCCAGCAGATCGTCCGGGCCCCGCCGAGTTCCCGGGCGAGCACCCCGCCCTCGGCGTACCCCAGCCCGCACAGCACCACGGCGGCCAGCAGGTAGAGGTCGGCCACGGTCAGCGAGCCGTGCACGGCGCCGGTGGCGACCAGGAAGACCAGGACGGCGACCAGCCCGCCGCCACTGGCCAGCCAGAACGCCGGCGGCGGCCGCTCACCGGCGCGCAGCGCGGCGAACACCGCGGTCATCGCCGGTAGCACCGTGATCACCACGGCGCTGTGCGCCGAGGTCTGGCTGGTCAGCGCGAGGGACGTGAAGAGCGGGAAGCCGACGACCACGCCGAGCGCGACCACCGGCAGCCGCCGCCACTGCGCCGGGGTGGGCCGCGGTGACCGGGTCCAGCGCAGGTAGGCCAGGGCCAGCAGGGCTGCGCCGACCGCGCGCCCGAACGCCACGAACCACGGGTCGAGATCGTGCACCGCGACCCGGGTGGCCGGCAGCGACATGCTGAACGCGAGCACACCCAGCGCGCCGAGGGCAAGTCCCGCTGTTACCGTGCTGCCGTCAGTAGCGCTACTCTTGCTTCTCATGAATGACGGTAACGCAGCGACCCGTGTTATCCAAGATCTTCGTGCCCGGGTCCGGGACGCGGTGCCCGGGTCGCGGTTGCCGTCGGTGCGCGAGCTGACCGTCGCGCACCAGGCCTCCCCGGTCACGGTCAGCGAGGCGATCCGGCACCTGGTCGCGCAGGGCCTGGTCGAGGCGCGTCCGGGCCGTGGCACGTTCGTGGCGGCCCGCCCGGAGCCGCCGCGCGCGCCGGACCTGTCCTGGCAGACCGTCGCGCTCGGGCCGGGCGTTCCCGGCGAGAGCGAGATGCAGGCGTTACTGGCGTTACCGCCGCAGGGCGCCATCCCGCTCTCCGGCGGCTACCTCGACGCCGATCTGCAGCCGGCCGCGGCGCTCGGCGCCACGCTGTCCCGGATCGCCCGGCAGCCGGCCGCCTGGCAGCGCGGCCCCGCCGAGGGCCGGGAGGATCTGCGCGACTGGTTCGCCCGGGAGACCGGCACCGGGCTGCGCGCCGGCGACCTGGTGATCTGCCCGGGTGGGCAGTCCGCGCTGTCGACGGCGCTCCGCTCGCTCGCTGCACCCGGTGACATCCTGCTGGTCGAGTCGCCTACCTATCTCGGTGCGCTGGCCACCGCCAGGGCCAGTGGCCTGCGGGTGGTCCCGGTCCCGGCCGACCACGACGGCGTGTTGCCGGACCAGCTCGCGGCGGCGTTCGCCCGCACCGGCGCGCGACTGTTCTACTGCCAGCCGCTCTACGCCAACCCGACCGGCTCGACCCTGGCGGCGCACCGGCGGGACGCCGTGATGGCCACCGTGCGCGCCAACGGCGCGTTCCTGATCGAGGACGACTACGCCCGTGACCTGGTCATCGACGCTGACGCCCCGCCGCCGCTGGCCGCGTCGGACCCGGACGGGCACGTCGTCTACCTGCGCTCGCTGACCAAGTCCGCGGCGCCGGGCCTGCGCATCGCCGCGATCGGCGCCCGCGGACCGGCCGGCGCCCGGCTGCGGTCGGCCCGGTTGCTCGACGACTTCTTCGTGGCCGGGCCGTTGCAGCAGGCCGCGCTGGAGTTCGTCACCGGCCCGGCCTGGCCTCGTCACCTGCGCACGCTGCGGCGGGAGTTGCGCGACCGCCGCGAGGCGCTGCTCACCGCCCTGCACCGGCACCTGCCCGAGCTGGTCCCGGCGGTGGTCCCGCGCGGCGGCTTCCACCTGTGGGTGCGGCTCCCGGACGGTGCCGACGACACCGCGGTGGCCGCGGCGGCCGCTGCCGAGGGCGTGATCGTCTTCCCGGGCCGGCCCTGGCACGCCGCCGAACCGCCCGCTGCGCACCTGCGACTGACCTGGGCCGCGGCCCCGCCGGACAGGATGGATGACGCGGTCCGGCGGCTGGCGCGGGCGCTGAAAAAATTCAGTTGACAGATTTACATTTTCAAAACGAAAAAGATCTACGATGCGCCCGTGCAATCTGACATGGGCCTGCAACCCGGGGTTCGCCTGGGTAACCGATACCGCTTGGAAGACCGGATCAGCGCCGGAACGACCAGCGAAGAGTGGCGTGCTGTCGACGAGTCGCAATCGCGGACCGTCGCGGTCGAGATCAGCCCGGCCGGTGACCCGGACCGGTTCACCGCCGCGGCGAGCGCGCTGGCCCGGATCGACCATCCCGCGGTCGTCAAGGTCCTCGACGCCGGCCTCGCCGGAGGCTTCTCCTACCTGGTCACGGCGTTCACCGATGGTGAGTCGCTGGCCCAGCGGCTGGCCCGGACCGGCCGGCTCGCCCCGGACGAGGCGATGCGGATCCTCGCCGCGGCGTCCGAGGGCGTGCAGGCTGCGCACGACCAGGACGTTCTGCACGGCGACCTGACCACCGCCGACGTACGGCTGCGCAGCGACGGCGGCGTGACGATCACCGGCTTCGCGCTGGCCCGGCCGGGCGCCACGAGCCCGGAGCAGGCACAGGGCCGTCCCGGTGACCGGCGCAGCGACGTCTACGCGCTCGGCAAGGTCGCCCAGGAGAGCCTGGGCGGCGACCAGGCGGACGTGCCGGCCCCGGTGCTCGCCCTGGTGCACCGGGCGCTCGCCGACGACCCGGAGCAGCGCTGGCCGTCCGCGCTGGTGCTGGCGGACGTCGCACGCCAGGTCGCGACCGAGCCGGAGCCGGAGGTCGGCACGGGCGCCAAGTCCTGGCGCCGGAACCTGATCGCGGCCGTGGTCGCGGTCTTGGTGGTCGGCGGCATCATCGCCGGCATCGCGGTCCGCGGCGGCGGGGACACCGACGCGGCGTCCGCGGCCAAGCCCACCGCGAGCGCGGGCAGCGGCGTGCCGGCCGGGTTCACCGCGTGCGGCGACGCGTTCTGCCCGACCGAGCCGATGTGCTGGAACGCGCTGGTGCAGACCGGAACCCAGGCGATGCCGCCGGTGTCCGCGTACTGCCCGGGCAGCCACGTCTGGGAGACGTTCCTGGCGATCCCGCTGCCGGACGGCCCGCCGGTGCTGACCAAGGCCAAGCCGCTGATCAAGGAGGCCGCGGTGGCCAAGGCCTGCTCGGCCGCGGTGCTCAAGGCGCAGAGCAAGAAGCCTGCCGTCACCGTGCACTGGATCCGCGCCGCGTGGCCGGTCGAGGGCACCGGCAACACCTGGCTGCTGCACTGCATCGCCCAGCCGAAGGCCGGCACCTCGACCGGCGCGGTCTTCGCACCGTAGGGCCGCTGCCGGCGACGCCCTAGACTGCCCGCGTGCAATCAGATTCGGTCTTGCGCGCGGGCATGCGCCTGGGTGATCGCTACCTGCTCGAGGACCGGCTCGGCGCCGGCGGGATGGGCGAGGTGTGGCGCGCCCTCGACGAATTCCTGGGGCGGACCGTCGCGGTCAAGACCATGCTCCCCTCGGCGTCCGGGGACCCCGATTTTGTACGGCGGTTCACCCAGGAAGCGACGGTGATGGCGCGGGTCAACCACCCCGCGGTCGCCTCCATCCACGACGTCGGCCGGGCCGGCGACGGGATCACCTACCTGGTGATGGAGTTCGTCGACGGCGAGACTCTGGCGCAGCGGCTCGGCCGTGGCCGGCTCGCCCCGGACGAGACGATGCGCTTGATCACCCAGGCCGCCGAGGGGCTGCAGGCGGTTCACGACCAGGGGATCCTGCACCGCGACATCAAGCCGGCCAACATGCTGCTGCGCCGCGACGGCCGCGTGGTGATCACCGACTTCGGGATCGCCCGGCACGAGGACGCCAGCCGGATCACCGCGACCGGGGCGATCCTGGGCACGCCCAGCTACCTGTCGCCGGAGCAGGTGCTCGGCCAGCAGGCCGACCGGCGCAGCGACGTGTACTCGCTGGGTCTCGTCGCCTACGAGTGCCTCGCGGGGGAGCGGCCGTTCGTCGGCGACAACCCGTATGCGGTGGCGTTGCAGCGGATCCAGCAGTCCCCGAAGACCATCGGGGTGAACGTGCCGATGCCGGTGCTGGCAATCGTGGAACGCGCGCTCGCCGTCGACCCGGCACAGCGCTGGCAGTCCGCCACCGCCCTGGCCGACGCCGCCCGCACCGCGTTCGACCCGCCGGCGGCACATCGGTCCGGGGTGGACGCGCCGCCGGCCCGGTCCGACGCGCCGCGGTCCGCCGGTGACGCGCCTCGGGCTCGGGCGCAGACGCCGGGTGGCCGGACCGGGAAGCTGGTTACCGCTGCCCTCGCCGCCCTGGTGATCGCGGGTGGTGTCGCCGGTGTGGTGCTCAAGACCCGCGACGACGGCAGTGGCAGCGCCGCGGCCGATCCCGGGACCGCCGGCACCGCGAGCGCGCCGGCCACGCTGGCCGCGACACCGGCGGGGTTCGCCGTCTGCGGTGACGCGTTCTGCCCGACCGAGCCGATGTGCTGGAACGGACTGACCCAGAACGGCGCTGAGGCGGTCACCCCGTCCTCGGCGGACTGCGGCACCGAGCACTTCTGGGAGACCTATCTCGCGGTGCCGCTGCCGGACGGCCCGCCGCTGATGCGCGGGGACCAGACGCTGGTCGAGCGCCCCGAGTACGCGAAGGTGTGCACGGCCGCGGCGCTCGCCGACCACCGCATCGGCGGGAAGAGCGCCACCGGCTGGTTGCGGGACGCCTGGCCGATCCCGGCCGGCAAGACCTGGCTGCTGCACTGCCTCGGCCAGCCCGCCACCCACCTGTCGACCGGCCCCGGCTTCAAGTCCTGACCCACCCAAACTCCCCACGCAGCAGCCAACAACCGCGAGTGTGGGGACTTTCGGTGCGGAGCGCGCCCAAACTCCCCACGCAGCGGGTGACGGCGGTGAGTGTGGGGATTTTCGGTGCGGAGCGCGCCCAAACTCCCCACGCAGCAGCCAACGACCGTGAGTGTGGGGATTTTCGGTGCGGAGCGCGCCCAAACTCCCCACGCAGCGGGTGACGACCGTGAGTGTGGGGACTTTCGGTGCGGAGCGCGCCCAAACTCCCCACGCAATGCTCGGCCAGCCCGTGCGAGGGGAGTTCGGCACATTGGGGTTGGGGTGACCGCGACCACCCACGGGCAATGAAGGGTGCGGCGATCGGTGTGGACGCGCCAGCGGCCAGATCGCCGTGCCCGGCCCCCGCGGGAGCGGCGATCTGTACCCGGCAGCCACATGGGACATCATGAATTTGATCTTCGAAGTAACCGGGAGCGAGAAGCGGACAGCAGCCGAAATATCGCTATTGGACCGGGTTCCAGCCGTCCGCGCCCGCCAGATATTTCTGGGATGTGTAGTTCGCGGCTGTTGACGCGCTCATCTGCGGCCGGTCGCTGGTGCCGCCGGTCGCGCCCGCACCCGTGTTCGCGTATTCGGTGAAGCGGCACGTCTTCCAGGAGAAACCGCTCATGTCCTGCCACGCGCCGGCCTGCCGGATGTGGCTGCCGAGGGTCGATTCGCGGACCAGGACCTGGCCGATCGCGTCGGCCGCGCCGCCGGCGTGCCAGCAGCGGCCGAGTGCCACGGTCTGCGCGGCGGCCGAGCTCTTCAGCGTGGACCTGGTGATCAGGAAGCCGTAGGGGTTGCTGTCGTCGGTCGCGGCGGCGGTGATGTAGCCGTTGTTCGAGCTGCTGCCGATGTTGAGCGATTCGATCGTGGTGCTGTCGATGACGACCGCGCCGTTGCCGTAGATGAAGTCGACGGCGCCGGAAATATAAGACTTGTAGACATACTGCCGGATCTGCGAGCTACCGGTGCCGCCCCAGGACAGGAACGTGTCCTGGTAGCCCACCATCCGCACGTTGCGGTACACCTGACGGTCGCCGGCCGCGTAGACGGCGAGTGCCTGGCTGCCCGCGCCATACGTGTTCTGCATGGTCAGGCCCTTGATCGTGCTGTTGGCGGCCTGGTTGTAGACGGTGGCGCTGCCGACCGTGCCGGCCGTCGACTGCGGCTTGTTGCCGGTGATGACCACGTCGGACGAGGTGCCGGTCGCGCCCTGCAGGGTGAGGCCGGACTTGCTCGCCGGGATCTGGACCTGGCCCTGGTAGGTGCCGGCCTTGATGGTGATCACGCCGCCGGTCGACGAGGCGGCGATCGCGGCCTGGATGGTGGTGTAGTTGCCGGAGCCGTCGGTGGCGACGGTGAAGTTGGTGGCGGCGTGCGCGGCGGCCGGGATCGCGGCGACCCCGGCGACGACGGCGGTGCTCAACGCGATCTTGGAGAGTTTCATGGGAGCCTCCACACCGCGGCGGCCAGGGCGATCTTGGAAAGTTTCACGGGGACCTCCGAAACTGGGACGGCGCCCGCCTGGGGATTGGGGCGGGCGCCGTCAGGAGCGGGGAACGTCAGATCTTGCCGGTGCCGGCGCCGGCCGTGACGGTGGCCTTGACCGTGCTGTTGGCCTCGGGGGTGTACGAGTACGGGATCGCCGCGACGCTGGCGCCGTTGCGGACCACCTCGGTGCCCGAGTTGACCTTGTAGTTGTTCAGCACCTTGAGGTTCCCGGAATCCGAGTCACCGGTCTGGGTGATCGTGGGGTTCGCGACGTTCTCGAAGTAGTTGCGTTCGACGAAGACGCCGGCGTTCTCGGTGGACGCGACGCCGTACGAGCCGACGTTGCTGTAGTAGTTGTTCAGCACGTGCACCGGGTTGGCGAACCGGACCCGCGGGTGCCGCTGGTTGGTGCCGTCGAACCAGTTGTGCACGTACGTGACGCGCAGGTGCCCGAGGTCCTCGGCCGAGTTGTCGTCGCTGTGGCCGAGCAGCATCGACTTGTCGTGGTCGTGCAGGTGGTTCCAGGACACCGTGATGAAGTCCGAGCCACGCTTGATGTCGATCAGGCCGTCGTACCCGTTGGACAGGTCGTTGTGGTCGATCCACACGTTCGTGGTGCTGGACTGCACGTTGATCGAGTCGTCGGCGGCGTTCTTGAACACCAGGTTCCGGATGATGATGTTCTTCACGCCGGAGAGGTTGAAGCCGCCGCCGGTGACGCCGGACGCGGATCCGACGCCGATGACCGTCTTGTTGGACGCGACGCTGTACATGCCGGAGATGGTGATCAGGCCGGAGACCCGGACGGTCTGTGACGTGCTCGAGCTGAGCGCCGTCTTGAGGGCGGCGGCCGTGGTCACGGTGACCACGGTGCTGGACGAGCCGCCGCTGGTGCCGCCGTTGAGGCTGGCGAAACCGACCGGGCTGGACTCGGCGGCGACCGCGCCGGTCTGGGTGGCGACGAGGGTGCCGCCGACCGCCAGGACTCCGGCGGCGGTGGCGGCGAGGACGGTGCGACGTGACGGTGACATGGGGGATTCCTCCGTTGGGGGACGGGTTCTTCCTGCGGGTAAGCGCTTTCCTGGCTGCCGAAGTTAGGCCGGTCATCCATGTCTGTCAATCACTGATGTCCGGCATGTTTCCGGCGACGCCTTAACCGGTTCACGCTGACCTGCGGCTTCCATCGTTCGGGGCACTCCCGGACGGCGTGCAACATCTGTAGAACTGAGACATGCTCACCTATCTCGACTGCGACACCGGCATCGACGACGCGGTCGCCATCGCCTACCTGCTGGCCCACCCGGCGGTCACGCTCGCCGGCATCGGCACGGTCAACGGCAACACCACCGCGCCGCAGGCGGCGGCGAACACCCTCGGGTTGCTGGCACTGGCGGGCCGCGAGGACGTTCCGGTCGCGATCGGCGCCGGCGAACATCCGCACGCGGTGGCCTCGGTGCACGGTGGCAACGGCGTCGGCGAGGTCCGCCTCCCCTCCGGGGGCAAACCCGATCATCGTACGGCGGTGGAGCTGCTCGTCGCCCTCGCCCGGCAGCACCCGGGCGACCTCCACGTGCTGGCCACCGGCCCCTGCGGCAACCTGGCCGCCGCCCTGCACGTGGAGCCACGCCTGCCCGAACTGCTCGCCTCGGTCACCGTGATGGGCGGCGCCGTACGGGTCCCCGGCAACCGCACCCCGCACGCCGAGGCCAACATCGTCCACGACCCGGCCGCCGCGGCCGTGGCGCTGGCCGCCCCCTGGCCGGTGACCCTGGTCCCGCTGGACGTCACGATGGCGCACCGCTGGACCGCTGCCGACGGCGACGCGCTGCGGGCCGGCGGCTCACCGCTGCAGGTGGCCCTGGCCGACATGCTCCCGATCTACTACACCAGCTACGAGCGCCGCCTCGGCGTCCGCGAGATCCCGCTGCACGACCCCCTCGCCGCCGCCATCATGCTCGGCGACGTGACCCCGGCGGACGCGCCGACCCTGTCGATCACGGTCGCCCCGGACGGCCGGACGGTGGAGCAGGGCCCGGGCCCGGTCCGGGTGGTCCTGTCACTCACGGCCCCGGCCGGCCCGGTGCTGCTGAGTCGCATCCTCGGTCAGTGACCCACGCCCTGGTAGCCGCGCAGCTGCCGTTTCCAGAACAGGTATGCCAGCGTGAACAGCGTCGCGCCCACCACCGGCGTCAGATAGCCCAGCCACGCCGGGACGGCCAGCTGACCGGTTCTGCCCAGCACCACACTGGCCGGGAGGAAGGCCACGAACGCGACCGGCAGGACGTAGGTCAACGTCCGCTGCACGCCGCTGCCGAAGATGCTCAGCGGGTAGGACCCCAGCGTGTCGAACGCGTCCAGCATCATCAGCCGGAACGCCCAGGTGTCCAGGATCCGCACCGACAGCCCGGCGATCACCACCACCACGGACGCCTCGACCTGCGCGCCGCCGATCACCGCGAGCACCAGGAACAGCACCGCGGCGGGTGACCAGTCGACGTCGGCGACGGTCAGCGCGATGCCGAAGACCAGGATCGCCATCGACAGGTCGCCGAACGGCATCAGCGACCGGGTGTTCGTGGCCAGCTGCACGAGCGGGTTGGCCGGGCGCAGCAGCATCCGGTCGAGCTGGCCCTCGCGGATCGCGACGTCGGAGAGCCCGACGCCGTCCATGGTGACCAGCCACAGGGCGTGCGACAGCAGGCGCATGCCGTACAAGAAAGCGATCTGCCCGAGGGACCAGCCGGCGACCGTGCCGAACGTGTGCAGCAGCACCCAGACGAACGCGAAACCACTTCCCTGGTACGCGGCGCCGGCCAGCATCGTGGTCAGCACGTTGCCGCGGTACTGGGTCGCGGCGCGCAGCGCGGCCCCGCGCAGGATCAGGTAGAGCCGGATCTCCCGGCGCAGCCGGTGTGCCACGCCGCCACCTTCCGTTGCGGGCTCACCCACCGTGCACCACCGTCCGCCGGTACGCCTGCCGCCACACCAGGGCGGTCAGCCCGCTCAGCAGCACGATCCAGCCGGCCGCGACCACGAACCCGTCGCGCGCCGCCGGACCGTTGACCTGACCGATATAGATCGCCGCCGGCTGGTACACGATGTAGCGGAACGGCAGCGCGTCGGCCACCGCCCGCAGCGGCGCCGGGAAGAACACCAGCGGCACGCTCGCGCCGGCCAGGAACGCCGCGACGAAGCGGTACAGCACGGCGATCCCGGTGTTCTCCACCGTCCAGAACGCGGTCAGCCCGATCAGCAGGGACAGCAGCCCGTTCAGCATCCAGCCGAGCAGCAGCGCCACCGGGTAGAGCAGCCCGGCGGCGAGCCCGGCCGGCCCGGACAGCCCGCCGATCAGCCCGGCGAGCGGGACGACCAGCAGCGTCACCGCGATCTGGGTGACCGATGTCCCGGCCTGCAACGCCAGCATCTGCCCCGGATATCCGAGCGGCCGGCTGATGTCGAAGACCACCTCCCCGCTGCGGACCCGGGCCGCCATGATCCACATCAGCGGCGAGTTGATCACGATGGCCTGCAGGCTGGCCAGGGTCAGGTAAACCACCGTGCTCTCCCGGCTGAGCCCGGCGACGGTGTCCCGGCCCTGGTAGGCGGCCGACCACACCCGGGTCACCAGCAGGATCCAGAGCAGCGTCACCGCCGCCGACGCGAAGATCGTGATCCGGTACTGCAGGCGGATCGCGACGGCGGCCCGGACATACGCCCGATAGCCCCGCAGCGCGCGCCTCACCCGTCCCGCCGTTCCCGGTAGAGCTCCTTGACCACACTCTCCAGGTTGGACTCGACCACCGACAGCTCCCGGATCTGCCACCCGTCGCCGGCCGCCGCGAGCAGCCGGTGCACCGGCTCGTCCCGTCCCACCCGGAACCGCCATCGGCCGTCGTGCTCGCGTTCGCCCGAAAACCCGCCCAGGTCCAGGCGGTCCCCATCCGGCTGATCGCCGTCCAGACGAACCAGGACCTCTTGGTACGGGGCGAAGCGCGCGACCAGCCCGTCCACCGCCCCGTCGTAGAGCACCCGTCCGTGATCGATCAGCAGGATCCGCCGGCACAGCCGTTCCACGTCGGCCAGGTCGTGGGTGGTCAGCAGCACCGTGGTCCGGCCGCTGCGGTTGGACTCGTCGACGAAGCCCCGGACGGTCTCCTTGGCGAGCACGTCCAGCCCGACGGTGGGCTCGTCGAGGTAGAGCAGCGGCGGGTCGTAGAGCAGCGCGGCGGCCAGGTCACCGCGCATCCGCTGGCCGAGGCTGAGCTGCCGGACCGGGGTGTGCAGGAACGGGTCGAGCTCCAGGAGTTTGCGCAGCCGGGCCAGGTTGCTGGTGTAGCGGGGCGCCGGCACGTCGTAGAGCGCGGCGACCAGCGTGAACGACTCGATCAGCGGCAGGTCCCACCAGAGCTGGCTGCGCTGGCCGAACACCACCCCGATCCGCCGGGCCAGGTTCTGCCGGTCCCGCCACGGCACCACCGGCCCGCCCGGCCCGGCCACCTCGACCGTGCCACTGGTCGGCCAGAGCACCCCGGTGAGCAGCTTGATGGTTGTCGACTTGCCGGCGCCGTTCGGCCCGAGATACCCCACGACCTCGCCCTCGTCGATGCTGAAGTCGATGTGGTCGACGGCGAGGGTGCGCTCCTTCTCCCTGGTGAACAGCGTCCGCAGGGTGCCGAAGCGGCCCTGCACCGCTTTGGTCCGCACATACTCCTTGGTCAACTGCCGCACGGTGATGAGGGCCATGACTCATGGGTCTACCATTCCCGGCTGTTTCGCCGGGCGTATTTTCCTGAGCATCGAGTCCAGAATGGATCGGTGACGACGATCCGATTGTTCCGCCCCGACGACGCTGTGGCGGTGGCCGAGCTGATCACCCGGTGCCTCCGCGAGGTCAACAGCCGCGACTACCCGGCCGAGCTGATCGACCGGATGTGCGCCCACTTCAACCCACTCCGGATGCTGGAGCTGTCCCAGCAACGCCAGATCTTCGTCGCGCAGCAGGCCACCCCCGCCCCGCCGACCAGCGCCGGTCTCGTCGGCGCCGGCGGCGGTCTTGTCGGCGCGGCGTCCGGCGCCGGTCTCGCCGGCGCGGCGTCCAGCGAGGGTCTTGTCGGTGCCGGCGGCGGTCTCGTCGGCACGGTCTCGCGGGACGGCAACAAGGTCTTCACCATGTTCGTCCACCCGCGGGCGCACGGTCAGGGCGTCGGCCGGCAGCTGATGACCCACATCGAGGACCTGGCCGCCGCGGATGGTTTCGACCACATGGAGACCGGCGCGAGCATCACCGGTCACGGCTTTTATCAGCGGATCGGCTACACCGACGTCCGAGTCAGCGACACCGACTTCGGCATCAACTACATCCTCCGCAAACCCCTGCGCTAGCCACCGCCACGTGGTGCTCTCGGGCGCGCCGAACCGCAACTCCCCAC
>NZ_BOMS01000065.1 GCF_016862315.1 Actinoplanes palleronii
GTGTGGGGACTTTCGGTGTGGAGCGCGCCGCAACTCCCCACGCAGCGTCGAGCAGCAGGTTGTGTGGGGAGTTTGGGTGCGGAGCGCGCCTGAACTTCACACGCTCTGGGGTGGGGTCAGTGGTTGACTGCTGACAGGGTTTTCTGGACCTGCTGGCGGTGGCTGGTCCACCAGCGCAGGAACGTTCCGCGGGTGAGGAACAGGTGATCACAACTGGTGTCGCCGGCGTCGTAGTGGCGTTGCAGCTGCCAGGTCTCGGTGGCGAGGGTCCACCAGCGACGCTCGGCGGCATCCACCAGCTGACCGGAAGTGATCGGAATCTGGGCACGATAGCCGTGGATGAATGCCGCGGTTCGGTCCAGGTCGAGCGCGGTGCGGCCGCCGTCGCTGAACATGATCGTGGCGGTGCGCATCACCTCCAGGCCGTAGGGCCGGACATCAAGGCGGTCCCAGTCCAGGATGCCGGTGACCAGACCATTCTCGGCCAGCAGATTGAAGGGCTGCAGGTCGCCGTGTGTCCAGCCGCAGGGCGACACGTTCTGGTCCGGCGGGCGTTGATCCGCGACCCGGTTCAGCAACTCCCGCCGCCGGGCGATCTCCGCACCGAACTCGAGCGCCCGACTCGTGGTTTCCGCGCCGAGCTTGAGCGCCCGACTCGTGGTTTCCGCGCCCAGGTTGAGCGCCCGACTTGCGTGATCTGCGGCGATCTGCGCGTACCGGGCCAGCTCGGCACGTGCCTGGGCCGCGTCGGGCGGCACGTCGGGCAGGCTCGGTGGCGCCGGTGGGCACAGGTCGGCGAGGGCCAGGTGCAGTCGGCCGATCAGATCGCCGAGGGCCGTGCACGCCCCGAGATCCAGGTCGGCGCCGGCGGGATGGGTGCCGGGCAGCCAGGTGCTCACCGCGTACCAAAAGCCGTTGATCTTCTGAAGGGTGTCGCCGGACGCCGTGCGCAGCGGCGCCGGAACCGGAAAGCCCGCCTCGGCCAACCGCGGCAGCAGATCCTGGGCGGCGCGGAACGCCGCGGGGGAGCGGTCGGTCAGCCGCTTCACCGCGAACCGGCCGTTGCCGGTGCTCAGCCGCCAGTTCAGGTTCATCACCCCGGCCGGCGCGGCCTGGCACTCCGCCACCCGCCCCAGCCGGAAACACTCCGCAATCTCCGCTTGGACGCGTCCCGGCAGCGGCGGAAATCGATCAGCGTCTGAGGCCCGGGGAGGCCGAGCGCCGGCTCGGGACAGGTACTGTTCGGCCTCGAGGGACAAGGACTCGACGAGGCAGGCGGCCGGGACCAGTTCGGTGATCAGGTCGACCGCTTCGCCGGCCCAGACCGGCAGTGGTGGGATCGCGCCGCGTTCCACGTCGTTGCGGTAATCCTGCTGGGCCTGCGTGCTCGCGGCTGCCTCGGGCTCGCGGTCGCGCCAGCGGTCCAGGTGCGGGTGGGCCAGGGTGCGGGCGGTGTACTTCGGGGACCATGCCGAGCCGCGGACCACGTCGAGGACGCTGCTGCGCTCGGTGTCCGCGCCGCGCCCGGCCAGCAGCGCCGCGATGATCATGGGATGCGCCAGGGACTCCGGGGTGGCCTGGAAGCGGGTGCCGAGCAGCGCACCGTCCGCGCCCAGGGCCAGGGCCGCCGCGAGGCCGCGCCCATCACCGATCCCGCCGGCCGCCAGGACCGGCGTCGGTCCCGCAAGATCAACAACCAGGGGTACGAACGAGAGCACCGACCGTCCCCGCCGCGCCCCGTGCCCACCCGCCTCGGTGCCCTGCGCCACGATCACGTCCGCGCCCAGCTCGACCGCCTGGCGTGCCTCGTCCAGGTCAGTGACCTGCACGATCACCAGCGCGTCGGCCGCGTGCACCATCCGCACCCACGGCGCCGGGTCCCCGAACGAGAACATCACCGCCCGCGCCCCGTGCTCAAGAACCCGCTCGACCAGGCCGGGCTCGATCGCCCACGTCAGAAAACCCGCCCCCCACGGAGCCGGAGCGCCCGAGGGGGCCCGCGTGTCCGAGAAAGGCCGCGTGTCTGAGGGAGCCCGCGTGTCCGACGGAGCCCGCGTCTCCGGGAAAGGCCGCGTGTCCGAGAACGGCCGCGCGTCCGACGGAGCCTGAGCACCCGTCGGAAGGTGAGCGCCGGATGGCGGCTGGGCGCCCGCCGGAGCCCGGGAATCCCGGAGGCCGGCGGCGTTGTGGTGCAGGGCGGTGGTCAGGATCGGTAGTTCGCGGTCCAGCCAGGCGTGATCACCCGCGCCCAGCAACCCCAGCCCGCCGCCCGCCGAGACCGCCGCGGCCAGCGCCCCGCCGGCCGACCCGCCCATCGGCGCCAGCACGATCGGATGCCGCACCCCGAGCAGCTCGGTAAAAGCAGTCGTCAGCGCCATGAACAACCCCGTCCTCGCCGGCCGCAGCCCTGCCGGCGCAGGCCCGGACGCCGACCGTGCACGCCGGCCGATGCCGCCGTCAACCCTGCTCGCCGAGGTCGAAGGCGGCGGCCACCCGCTCCGACGGATCCGCGCCGTGTGGTGTTCGCAGCCGGTCGGTGAGGACAAAACCCGCCAGCGTGAACGTCTCGCCGTGCAGCATCTCGGTCAGCGCGAACGTCCCGCCCCGCCGGTCCGGGTTCCAGCCGTGCCGCAGCGCGTACGCGAGCACGGCCCGCACGTCGGCCGGCCTCGGAGAGGACCCGTCGGTCTCGCAGGCGCCGGCCGGCCCGAGCGCGAGCGACAACAGATCGGCCTGCAGCGCCTGACCGGTTTTGCCCGCTCCCCAGATCCGCACCCGCACGCAGCGGTGGCAGTCTCTGCTGCCCCGGAGGTGATGGATCTCCGCCCGCCAGGCGTAGACCCGGGGCCCGTGCCGCAGGTGCCGCAGCCGTGTTCGCATGTCCATCACCTCTGCCGCCGATCCTGCCACAACCCGCCCCCAGCACGGGATCCCCCGATTCGCGTGGGGGGAGAGACGTGGGGCGGAGGCAACCGGTGCGCGACGAAGGAGAAAAGGCGGAAGAGTGGGATCGATGATCTGGGATTGGGTCGAGAACACCGCGCTGCCCGGCCACCGCGTCACCACGAAGCGCGAGCTGACCGGCGGCTACAGCAACCACAACGTCGCGTTCACCACGGACACCGGCGACACCTACGTCCTGCGCCGCTACCTGGGCGACGACGCGGGCGCGGTCGAGGCCGCCCTCGCGCGCCGCCTGGCCGGGGTGGTCCCGGTGCCCGAGGTGATCGCTATCGGTCATGGAGCCCTGGTGTCGCGGTTCCTGCCGGGCCGCCCGCTCAGCGAGGTCCTCGCCGAGGCGGAGACAGACGCGGACACCACCGTGGTCGCGGACCTGGGCCGCTCGACCGGTGAGACGCTGGCCCGGATCGGCACGGTGTCCTTCGCCGCACCGGGTTTCTTCGCGGACGGCACCCTGACTCCCGGCCCGCCCGGGATCGAGCCGGCGAGCGGTCTCGACGCCTTCGTCGACAAGTGCCTGGCCGAGGGCAACGCGGCCGGTCATCTGACCGACGCCGAGCAGCACGCGCTGCGGACCTATGCCGCCCGGGCGACCCCGCTGCTGACCGCCGTGCACGGTTCGCGCCGGCTGGTGCACAGCGACTTCAACCCGAAGAACCTGCTGGCCCTCGAGGTGGACGGCCGGTGGCGGATCTCCGCGGTGCTGGACTGGGAGTTCGCGTTCAGCGGTCCGCCGCTGGTCGACGTCGGCAATATGTTGCGCGATCCGCGTCCGCCCGGCTTCGCCGAGGCGTTCCTCGAGGGGTTCCGGGCGCAGGGCGGCGATCTGCCGCCGGGTTGGCGTGCCCGGAGTCGAGCCCTTGATGTGTACGCCCTGGCAGCGTTCCTGAAGCGCCCGCCGGAGCATCGGTACTTCCAGCGGGCGCTCGCCCGGATCCGTGACCTGCTCGCCTCAGCGGATTGACCGTCCCGCCGTCCCGCACGCCGTCGCGCCCGCGCACGTGTTCAGCGCGCGCAGGGCCTCGCGCAGCTCGGTGACGCGTTCCGGGTCGAGCCCGGAGGCCAGGTTGAGCATCTGATCAGGATCGGACCGGTGGTCGTAGTACTCCCGGCTGCCGTCCACGTATTCGACGTAGGTGAACGCCCGGGTGCGCAGCGCGTCGTAGGACGGCGGGACGTTCTCGGAGTCCTGGTTGTAGTCCGGGTCCTTCGGGTCGGTGGCCGGGTCGCTGTGCTCGATCAGCGCGGCGGTCCGCCACCCGTCCGCCTCGGCCGGTGTCGTCCCGTTCAGCAGGCCGGTGACGCTGCGCCCGTCGATCTGCGCGGCGACCGGTGCGCCGGCCAGCTGGGCGAAGGTGGGCCGCAGGTCGATGTTCTCCACCGGCTCGTCCACGACCAGCCCGGCCGGGATCCCGGGACCGGCCGCGATCAGGGGCACCTTGATGTCGCTCTCGAACGCGGTCATCTTGCCGGGGTTCAGCCGGTGCTCACCCATGTGGTACCCGTTGTCCGAGCTGAACACCACCAGGGTGTCGTCGGCGACACCGGCCCTGGTCAGGGTGGCCCGGAGCTCGGACACCATCAGGTCGACGGACTGGATCGACTGGACACGTTTGCGGAAGCTGTCGTCGATGTGCTTTTTCAGCCAGGCGGGCAACGGCGGGTGCCCGGCGAGCCAGGGCGGCGCGTCCTCCGGCACTGTGTCGTACGCCGAATTCTTTGGCGATGTCAGCCCGGGGAAACCGTGAGCGTCGCGCGGCGCCGGCACGTACGGAAGATGGGGGGTGTATGTCGCGACCTCGAGCATGAACGGCCTGCCGGCGGCCGCGGACGCCGTGATGAAACGCTGCGCCTTGGCGGAGAGCACGTCGGTCAGATAGTCCTGCGGCCGTGAGCCGTATGTGCGGACCTTGCCGTTCTCGTTGAGCTCGTAGTTGAAGCCGTCGTAGGCGTCGCCGCCGGCGGCCCACTCGTCCCAGCCCGGCGGAACATACGGTGTGCCACCGCCGAAGGTGATCCGCGGGAAGTACTCGTTCATGTACTTGCCGTAGAACGCGGTCCGGTAGCCGGCCGCGTGCAGATCGGTGGCGAACGTGGACTTCTCCTCGGCGCGGCTGTGGAAGAGCCGGAACCCGCCGTCGGAGCCGTTGTTCTTCACGATGCCGGTGTTGTGCGGATACCGGCCGGTGAGGATCGACGCCCGGGACGGGCAGCAGAGCGAGTCGGTGACCGTGTAGTTCGCGAACGACGCGCCGTCCTTCTGCAGGGCGAGCACGTTCGGCAGGTACGGCAGCAGGTCGTCGGAGAGGTCGTCGGTCAGCACGAACACGATGTTCGGCCTGGTCCTCGTGGTCTCGGTGATCGGCGTCGGGCTCTCCCGTGCGTGGCTCGGCGATGGCGACGGGGCGGCGGCCGGGGCCTTCACTGTTGCGCATCCGGTGGTGATGAGCAGCGAGACGGCGACGGTGAGGCGGATGAGCGTGGTGACCATGTCGGGTGCGGTAGCTCCGTCGGCGAGAAGGTGGAGCCCGGCACGGTAACCGGTCCGGTTTAACGGACGGTGTCGTCGCGCACGGGGAGTGCCGCTTCGTTGTCCGCGGGGGTGCGGGTCTTCTGGCGCTTCAACGGACGGCTTTGTTGTCCGCGGGGGTGCGGGTCTTCTGGCGCTTCAACGGATGGCTTTGTTGTCCGTGGGGGTGCGGGTCTCCTGGCGCAGGCCGGGGCTCACCGCGGCGGTGACCGCGGAAACGGCGACGGACGCGGCGAAGACCAGCACGGCGATCGTGCTGCCGGCATGCGTGACCAGCAGCCCGGCGAGCAGCGGAGCGGCGGCCGCGGCCGAGTTGGCGGCCAGGAAGATGACGCTGAGCACCCGGCCTTGCAGCCGGTCCGGGGTGGTCGCGGCCAGGTGACCGAAGATCGCGGCGTTGCAGGCGGGCGCCAGGAACAGGATCACCGCCACCGGCGCGGCGGCCGCCAGACCGGTCATCAGCACCGCGCTGAGCAGCAACAGCAGGGTGGCCGCGGTGCAGATCATCCGGGTCAGCGTGGCCATCCTCAGCCGGCGTTGCAGCAGCGGCGCGAAGAAGGCGCCGGTCAGGCCGCCCACGGCGATCACCGTCTCGGTGAGGCCGATCACGGCGGGTGCGGTGCCGGTCTGCTGCAGGGACACCACGACGGTGAAGATCACCCCGTTGATCGCGAAGTTGAGCGGTGCCGCGATGAGCAGCACGGCGCGCAGGAACGGCTGTCGCGCGACGTAGCGCACGCCCTCGGCCAGCGCGGTCGTGTACCCGTCCGGAGTCTCCGCCCGCGAACGCTGCAGCGGCCGGCGGATCAGCGCAACGCCGATCATCGAGGCCAGGTAGGAGATCGTGTTACCGATGAACGGCAACGCGTGCCCGATACCGAACAGCAGGCCGCCGAGCGGTGGCCCGGCCAGCGTCACGCCGTAGCCGCGGGCCTCGTTGCGGGCCACCGCGGCCGGTAGCTGCTCCTTCGGCACGATGCTGCTCAGCGCGGCGCGCTCGGTGGTGAAGAAGACCGAGCCGGCCACGGCGTCCACCACGGCGACCGCGATGATCACCGGCAGGCCGGCGTGTCCACTGAGGATCAGCGCGACAAAGGTGATGCCGGAGAGCAGCCGGGCGGCGTCCGCGCCGAGCAGAGCCCAGCGGCGGTTCACCCGGTCGACCAGCACGCCCACCGGCAGGCGACTGGCCAGCCCGGCGACCTTGGCGACGGTGCCGACGATCCCGGCCTGTACCGGAGAGCCGGTGAGCATCAGTACGAGCAGCGGGAGGGCGAACTGGGCGATCGCGTCGCCCAGGTCGGAGAAGCACTGACCGGTCCAGAGCAGGTTGAACTCGCGGTTGCGCCAGAGGGCCGTCACTGCGGAGTCCGGTACGGGAACGCCTGCACCGCCACCACCACGGTCGCGGCGTCCGGCGCCGTCGAGTCCGGGCCCAGGTCGTGCTCGTCGATCAGGCGGAGCATCGCGGCCCGCAGCGTGGTCAGCCGCTCCGGAGTGGTGCGGATCGCGAAGTCACCGAATCCGGCCGCCTCCTGCCACGCGTCCGACCACTCCTGCCGGGCCGCCTGCGCCCGGAAGGTGTCGGAGACGTCCTCCCAGACCGCGGACGCGGCCCGGTTCAACGCGGTCACCACCTCGTGGCCACCCGGCCCGAGGGCGTCACCCCGGTTGGGCCAGGACGTCGAGTCCCGTATGGCCTTCCACCAGCGTTCCCGGCCTCGGCCGCCCTTGCCGAGCTCGGGCGCCTCGTCGATGAACCCGTGCCGGTGCAGCATCCGCAGGTGGTGGCTGGTCTGCCCGGAATCGGTCGACAGGCGGCGGGCCAGGCTCGCGGAGGTGGCCGGGCCGTCGACGCGCAGCGAGCCCAGGATCCGCATCCGCATCGGATGGGCCAGGGCGCGTAGCGCCTCGATCTGCCGCACCTCGTTCTTCTGATCGTCTCTCACGAATATGCAAAGTAGTTAATGCATAAGACCCTCTGCAATAAGCCGGGACAGCACCAGCTTGCCGATCTCGTCGGCGCCGTACTCGGAGAAGTGGGTGTTGTCGCGGAGTTCGCGGTAGAGGTACAGCGGTTGGGAGTCGGTCGGCCCGAGGCTCTCGACCAGGGCGGCGCTGTCCGCGGTCAGATCGATGTAGGGCACCTGCAACTCCGCGGCGAGCGACGCCATCTCGGCGGGCAGGTCGACGCCGAGACCGTTGACGTGCCGGGCGACCGGGGTGAGCACGCCCGTACTGTCGAAGATCCGTCGCACCGGCGGGCTGACCAGGACCGGTCGGGCGTGCCCGGCGCGGACCCCGGCGACCAGCGCGGTCAGGTTCGCGCGATAGTCCGCGGCCGTCGTGGTCTTGTCGTTGTGTCCGAATTGGATAAGGACCACGTCGCCCCGGCGCAGCAGCGGGCGCATCGTGTCGAACAGCAACGGATCGGTCAGGAACGACCCGGCGCTCTCCCCAGAGTCGGCGTAGTTCGCGACCGTGACACCGCGCAGGTGCTGCGGAATCGCCTGACCCCAGCCGGTGTACGGGAACGTGTCCTGGTCGCACACCGTGGAGTCGCCGGCCAGGTAGAGCATCGGGGTGCGCGGCGGTGCCGGCCGGATCCGCAGATGGCGCACGACGGGCGCGGCGCCGGTGAAGGTAAGGGTCAGCCCGGGAGTGCCGGAGCCGGTCTTCGTGGGTTCGCCCTCGGGGTCGCGGACGTTCACCCCGAACGTGCGATGACCGGAAGTGCCCTCGGCGACCACCATCCGGCGGGCCTCGGCCCGCACCCCGGCGTCACCGAGGGTCACCGAGATCCGGTAGTTGCCGGGCGCCACGTCGGCGTGGCAGACCACCGGGGCGGTCCCGGTGCAGGTGACCGGGATCCCGGCGGCGGGGACGGCCGCGGCGGCGGTGGTCAGGGCCGCGGCGAGGAACGCGTGCATGGGCTCTCCCTGAGGTTAAAAGGTTTCAAACACCACCCATCTCAGCCCTCAACGTATCGATCGTCAAGAATCTCTACGCGGTGCGGGAGGTGCCGGGTACGATCTGCTGGTTTCGATGGATCAGCGCTCGGGGAATCGATGTCAGGCAAGGTTGTCGCGGCGATCGCGGTCGTCGCACTGCTGCTCTCGGCCTGCGCCGACCGGGCCGTGCGGCCCGGTGCCACGGCCTCGCCGATGTTCACCAGCTGCGGGCTTGAAACGTCATTTCCGGACAGTGCCACGCTGCGGGCCGAGGACGTCTGGCCGGACGGCGGCGCGACCTCCGCCAGCTACACCATCCTTCCCGCCGACCGTTGCGCCGGCGTCGCGGTCCGCCCGGACCGGTGCGACGCCTTCCCGTGGGTGATCGAAAGCGACCTCTATCCGCTCGGCGGGCGCGCCCGGCTCGCGGTCACCGTGATTTCCGAGAAAAGACTTTCGGTACGCGAGCAGGTCGTGTTGTTCGCGCCGGACAGCCCGTTCGCGGAAACCTATGTGCGGGCGGCCGGCGACTGTGGTTTTGCGACGCTGACCGTGGTGGACGGGCGGCCGGCCACCCTGCACCGCGCCGGCGCCGGGATCACCGAGATCGTCTACCTGACACCGCGGTCGGTGATCGGGATGTCCAGCACCGACCCGGCCGTCGGGGTGGCCGAGCTGGTCCGGCTCGCGGGTGTCGCGCAGGAGCGCTCGGCAGTGCTGTCCTATCCGTCCTGAGCTGGGTTTTCGCGTTTTTGTCGTACCCGGTCACTACGGTTCTGGCATCTGATCCGCGCTGCTGGGAAGGGTGGCTGTGATGCCTGCCGACATGACGTACCTCGAACTCTCCGAAGACAGCGGGAGTGCGCACAAGTTCTACGAGGTGACTGTCGACGGCACCGACCTGACCGTCCGATATGGCCGGATCGGCGACCGCGGGCAGGTCAAGCAGTCGTCGTTCACCACACCGGAAAAGGCGAAGTCCGAGGCCTCGAAAAAGATCGGGGACAAGGTCCGGAAAGGGTACGCTCCGGCGGTTCCCGGCGGCCGGCAGAAACGGTCGATCTCCCGTCGGCAGATCGTCAGCACCCGGTCCACCGCCACCCGCGCGCCGATCCTCTGGCGGTACGCGTCGGGCAGCCCGGCGTTCGGCATCTTCGTCGACGACGACGGCTGCATGGTCGGCAACGAGAGCGGCCTGATCACCACGCTGGGTCACGACGCGACGGTGCGGCAGCAGTTCCGCCTGCCCGACGGGGTGAAGTCCATCGTCGCCGACGACGGCTGGATCTACGCGGGCTGCGACGACGGCAACGTCTACGACCTGTCCGGCAAGGTGCCGCGGCTGGCGTACCGGATCGCCCCCGAGATCGACATCTACTGGCTGGACATCCACGACGGCGTGCTCGGGGTGTCCGACGCCAACGGCGGGATCTCGGCCATCGACCACGAGGACGAGTTCCTCTGGCAGCGCCCGGGCCGGGGCAGTTCGGCGTGGATGGTCCGGTGCGACACCGACGCCGTGCACCACGGCCACTCCGGCGGCGTGACCAGCTATGACTGGCGCACCGGCCGCGAGCTGTGGCACACCAAGACCGGCCCGGTGCTGTTCGGCTGGCAGGAGCGCGACACGCTCTACGCGGGCACCGCCACCCGCGAGGTCGTCGAGCTGGGCAAGGACGGCTCGCGCCGGCAGGTCTACCGCTGCGACGCCGCGGTGTATTCGTGCGCCACCGCCGAGGACGGAAGGTATGTGTTCGCCGGCGACAGCGCGTCGTCGATCTACTGCTTCGCCGCCGACGGAACCCGGCTGTGGAAGCTGTCCACCGGGTGCGGCTCGGCGTATTCGATGCAGTACCACGACGACCGCCTCTACATCGTCACCACCGACGGCTCGCTGGCGTGCATCGACGCGAGCGAGACGGCGGTGCAGTCAGCGGTGAGCGGGACGCTTCCGCAGGCCGTCGACGTCAAGGCGCCACCGCGGATGGCCGCTGTCGTCCCGTCCACCACCGTCGAGATCGTTCACGACGTCGCCGACGGGGTGGTCGTCGAATGCATCGAGGTCGGGGGCCGGTTGCGGGTGCGGGTGGTGTCCTCCGGGTACCACACCGACTGGCAGGTCCAGTTCCCGAAGGGCATCCGCGAGACCGGCAGCCGCTATGTGGTGACCGGGGTCCGGGAGGCGGCTCGTGGCGGCTTCTACCGGACGTACGGTGAGGTCCGTCGCCTCCTCTGACCACCCGCTTGCCGCGACCGTGGCCGCGGCCCGGTGGGTCAGGGTGCGCGGAGGGTGAAGGTGGACTCGGCTTCGAAGTCGTCGCCGGAGGGCTTGTCGATGTAGAGCTTGGTGTCGCGGCGGTGCAGGAAGTATTCCGGGTAGTTCTTGGAGCGGACCCGGAAGCTGCCGGCCGGCTGGTCGTCCTCGGCGCAGAAGGTGGCGTCGCTGCGGAACAGGTCCTTGTCCTCCTTCGGGTCGAAGCGCAACCGGTAGTCGAAGTGGCGCAGGTAGTCGCCGTCCTCGTCACGGAACGAGAAGCAGGAGTCGTCACCCAGACCGGCGACCACGGTCAGCGCCGTCGGCACCTGGGAGATCGCGGCGTATTCGCCGGTCGCGATCAGGTAGCTGTCCTCGTCGTCGGCCGGCGAGACCAGCCAGGAGCCGGTGCTGAGGCCCTTCGGGTCGGCCGCGCTCGGCGAGGCTGCCGGGGGTGCCACGGAGGCGGCGGCCGGGGACGGCGCGGAGGCCGCGGCGGGCGGAGCGTCCGCGGGGGAGCGCATCGCGATGTAGGCGAACGCCGCCACGACGATGATCGCCGCGCCGACCGCGAGGGCGAGCACGCCGGGGTGCAGACCGCGGCGGGCCGGGGTGCCGGTGCCGCCACTGCCGTAGATGGTCATCGGTGGTTCCTCCTGGTGCGAGCCCCGAAGACTATATGCGGACCGGTGACGACCCGTGTCGTGAGTGCCGCCGCGGGACCTTGGCCTCTACGGGCGGGCAGGCCGAGGGGCGAGGCTGAGGGGGTGGCGAGGGGAGTGGCCGGGATGGAGACCTACGAGCGGTGCGTGGTGGATCCGGGCCGGCCCTGTGGTGCCTGCAGTGCGCCGGGGCCGTCGCTCTGCCCGTACCGCTATCTGCTCGACGACGACGAGCTGGCCGCGGTGCAGCGTGCGGTTCCGGTGGAGGTGCGGGTCGCGGCGGGGCGTCCGTAGGGAAACCCCGCCGCGGTGGATCAGCTGGCGTCGGCGAGCGCCGCGAGGGCCTGGGCGGCCCGGAAATACTTGTTGCGGCCCAGCTCACCGATCGTCTTGACGCCGAGCGCCTCGCGGATCAGCTTGCCGCCGTTCACGCTCACGCCGGCGAGCGCCTCGACCGGGGCGTCCAGGATCTCCTGGAGGGACTTGTCCTGGTAGGCCTTGTCCACGATCTTCTCAAGGTCGGCGGTGACAGCCATGATTCCTCCGCAGTGATCGGTGGATCCATTCCGTCCGGAGTGGATCTTTCGGGCGGGAGCTTAACGGATCACGATGGCCTGCCGGCCTCGCCCTCGCTGTTACCGGCCGTCACGCCCATATCGGCAGGTCGGGCGGTGACTGATATGGGCAACGGGTGCCCATGTCCGTAATCGCGCCGCTCAGCACTGTGGAGTCATGAGAAGACTCGCTGCAACGGCCATCGCCGTCCTGGCCGTGACATCACTCGCCGTAGCGGCGCGGACGGCGGCCGCGGCACCCGCGACCGGCCACTACATCGTCGTGCTGCGGGACACCGCGGCCCTGCGGCGCGCCCCGGCGAACCGGATCCACCGCGACCACGACTACCACCACGCGCTCACCGGATTCAGCGCGGCGCTGTCACCGGCACAACTCGCGGCGCTGCGCACCGACCCAGGCGTGCGATACGTCGTCCCCGACGGCGCCGTGCACCCGGACGCCGGCGGTCCCTACCGGTCCGACTACGGCGCGAGTGAGGCGACCGGCGCCGGAGTCACCGTCTACCTGGCCGACTGCCACGACGAGTCGGACGTCGTCCGCCGGGTGGCACCCGCGGCGCGGATCGTCCCGGTGCCGGTGTGCGCGGGCCCGGAGTCGGCCGTGATCGCCGCGATCGACGAGATCACCCGTGAGCATCAGGGCCCGTCGGTGCTCAGCCTGGGCCTCAGCGCCGGCCCGTCCCGGGCGCTGGACGACGCGGTCGCCGCCTCGGTCACCGCGGGCGTCGTCCCCGTCGTCTCAGCCGGCGGCAGCACCATCGTCGGTCGTAGCGCTTGTGGCCGGTCACCGGGGCGGTCGGCAGCTGTGATCACGGTCGGGGTGGACGCCGTGCGGGACTTCGGGACGTGCCTGACGCTGTTCGCGGGCACGCCGCTGGTGGCCGCCGCGGCCGCGCTCCACCTGGAGGCGCACCCGACCGCGCCACCGGCCGCCGTGAAGGCCTGGCTGATCGCGAACGCGGCCACCGGGGTGCTGCACCGTCTGCCGACCGGCACGCCCAACCGGGTGCTGAACATCCGCGCCGCGGACGCCACCGGGTGGCGATCCCCCAGGGTGATGGAACGCTCCATCTGACCAGACCACTGGCGCGCCGAATTCAGCACAATCCCCCAGCGGGCTGACCGTCCCATCACTGGTTCCCGCGAGCGCCTCCGTGACCCAGCCAGCCGAGCAGCCCTCGGCTGGCT
>NZ_BOMS01000066.1 GCF_016862315.1 Actinoplanes palleronii
GGAGAACCGGGACGGCGAGAGCCACAACCGGTCCTGGAACTGCGGCGCCGAGGGGCCGACCGACGACCCGGCGATCACCGCGCTGCGCGACCGGCAGAAGCGGAACTTCCTCGCCACGCTGCTGCTCAGCCAGGGCGTGCCGATGCTGGCACACGGCGACGAGCGCGACCGTACCCAGCAGGGCAACAACAACGTGTACGCCCAGGACAACGAGCTCAGCTGGGTGGACTGGACGGCCGGCGAGCAGCACGACGTGCTGACCGCGTTCACCCGGGGCCTGACCCGGCTGCGGGCCGAGCACCCGATCTTCCGGCGCCGGCGGTTCTTCACCGACGCGCCGGCCGGGGACGCACACCTGCCCGGGATCGCCTGGCTGCGCGTGGACGGGGAGCCGATGTCCGAAAGTGACTGGGACGCGGTGGACGTTCGTACCCTCGCGGTGTTCCTCAACGGGGAGGGCATCCGGGAGGTGGACGCGCTCGGTGAGCGGATCGCGGACGACTCGTTCCTGATGCTGTTCAACGCGTCGGCGCAGGACGTTATCTTCACCCTGCCGCACGCCGGGTACGGCGAGCGCTGGCAGACCGTGGTGGACACCGCCGATCCGCTGCTGGCCTCCGCGCCGAGCGGCTCCGGCTCCGCTGCCGGCTCCGGCTCCACTGCCGAGGCCAAGGAGAGCGTGCCCACGACCGCGCACAGCGTGCGGGTGCTGCGGCGCCGGGCCTGACCGGCCCGTCGATCCTGGACATGGACCGGGTGCTGGCCGAGATCTACTTCTGGGGCCGCTCCGGGGATTGACGTCCATCAGTCGTCGTCGAGGGGCTCGCCGTATTCGTTCAGCCGGGGCGGCGGGGCCGGCGTGCCGGGCGGCGTCGGCGTGCCAGGCGGCGGCGGAGCGGTGGGCGGCGTGCCAGGCGGCGGCGGTGGGGCGCCGGCCGAGGTGGTGTCGGCCGGGACCGAGGCGGTGGCCGCGGCGGGGGCCGGCGCGGGGCCCGGCTCCAGGGCGGCGTTCAGGGCGGCCAGGATCGCGTCGACCCGGGGGCGCAGCAGGCGCCAGTCACGGCCGGCGGCGACCGCCTCGTTCTCCGCGTCGACCGCGATGACCAGGTCTTCCAGCATGGTCGCGAGCTGGCTCGCATACGCCTGGCGTTCGGCGTCCGGCGCGCGCTCGGCGAGCGCGGCCCAGCGGACCTCGACCGCGGCGAGGTCGTCGCGGGCCGGCGGCCAGGCCAGGCCGCGCTGCCCGGCGTCCGGCGCGGTCAGCACCCGGGGAAGGCGGATCCCGATCCCGGCGCGGGTCTCTCCGGACAGCCCCCGGGCCTCGGCGTCCCAGCCGGCGAACCGGCGGGAGCGCGCGTTCAGCAGCAACGCCAGCAGCGCGGTGAGCAGCCCGAGCAGGAGCAGCCAGCCCCAGGCCCCGATGCCGCTGTCGTCGTCGGCGACCGGTACGGCCGCCACCGCGCTGGTGGGCTCGTCGGTCCGGGTCGGTTCGTCGGTCGGTGTCGGTTCCTGGGCCCGGGTGGGCTCCTCGGTCGGCGTCGGTTCCTGCGTCCGGGTGGGCTCCTCGGTCCGGGTGGGTTCCTGGGTCCGGGTGGGCTCCTCGGTCCGGGTGGGTTCCTGGGTCCGGGTCGGCTCCTGGGTACGAGTCGGCTCCTGGGTACGGGTCGGCTCGGTGCGGGTGGTGGTCTCGTCGTCGGCAGGTGTCGGCCGGGTGGTCCGCTCCAGCGAGACCTCGATGGACGGGCGCGTCGTCGGCAGCCCCTCCTGGTCGCCCTCCCCGCCACAGGCGGCCAGCGCCCCGGCGGCCAGCAGCAGCGCCGCGGCGACCCGCAACCCTCGCAGGGACTTCATGGACTCTCCTCACTATCGCGGCCGTGCGGGCCGGGTGGGGCGGGGTGCCGGCCGGAACGAGAACGGACGCGGCGGCCGGCACCCCGCACGCCGCGAGCGACCCCCATCGGCCCGCGACGTGTCGAACGGAAGGCAGACTCAGGCGACGATGTGCAGGTCGCGGGGCGTGTTGTTGAGGCGACGGCCGCCGGTCTCGGTGACCGTCACGATGTCCTCGATCCGGATGCCGAGACGGCCCGGCAGGTAGACCCCCGGCTCGATGGAGAAGCACATACCGGGCAGCAGCGCCTGCCGCTCCCCCTCCACCACGTACGGCGGCTCGTGGGTGGTCAGGCCGATCCCGTGGCCGGTCCGGTGGATGAAGTACTCGCCGTAGCCGTCGGCCTCGATCACCTGCCGGGCCGTCCGGTCGATCTCCTGGCACGTCACGCCGGGGCGGACCGCCTCGAACGCGGCCTGCTGCGCCCGCCGCACCACGTCGAAGATCTCCAGCTCCTCCGCGGTGGGCGCGCCGACGTGCACGGTACGGGTGGTGTCCGAGCCGTACCCGTCCTTGAGACCGCCGAAGTCCAGCACCACCATGTCGCCGCGCTGGATCACCCGGTCGCCCATCTCGTGGTGCGGGTTCGCGCCGTTCGGGCCGGAGCCGACCACGGTGAAATCGACCTGGGAGTGGCCGTGCTCGCGGAGCAGGTGGGCCAGGTCGGCGCCGACCGCGCGCTCGGTACGGCCCGCGAACGGCACGCCGAGGATGTCCAGATAGGCGGCGTCCGCGGCCGCGCCGGCCGCCGCGAGGCGTTCCACCTCGTCCGGGTCCTTGATCGCTCGCAGCATCGGCAGCGTCGCGGTCATCGACGTGTACGACGTTCCGGGCAGCGCCTGCTGCAGGCCGAGCAGATGCAGGGCCCACGCCGAGTCGGAGATCGCGTAGCGCCCGACCGGGTCGAGCAGCCGGGCCGCGGTGGCGTACGGGTCGGCGCCGTCCGCCCAGCCGCTGAGGGTGACCGCTGGCGCTCCGGGCGCCGCGGCCGCGTCCGGCCGTTCCAGGACCGGGACGATCAGCCGTGGCTCGTGGTCGCGGTCCAGCACCAGCACGGTGAGCCGCTCGGTGATCGCGGTCGGCCGGTAGCCGGTGAAGTAGGTCAGGTCGGGGCCCGGGGTGACGAGCAGGCCGGTGAGCCCGGCCTCCCCCGCCTGGGCCACCGCCCGCTCCATCCGCTGGGTGAAGTCCTTGCTGGTGAACGGGGCCATCAGGCACCTCCGGTGGGCCGGGTCGGGATGGTGTGGCTGGTGACCGCAGCGGCCGCGGCCAGGTGCAACGGGGTGGCAGGCTCGGACCGGTGCCGCCGCAGCAGCAGGACCAGGGCCACCCCGGCGGCCGACATGAGCGTCATCAGCAGGGCGCCACCGGCCAGTCCGGCGGCGAGCACGGCGTCGGCCGGTTCACCGTCGGCGGCCCGGCCGGAGCTGACCGCGGTGGAGACCGTGGCAGCGGCGGCGACCGCGAGTGATCCGCCCACGTACCGGGCCATGTTGGAGATGCCGGAGGCCTGACCGACCTGGTCGGGGTCGACGGCCGCCGTGGACGCCGACGACGCCGGGCCGTTGGCCAGGCCGAGGCCGACCGAGAGCACGATCAGCGGCAGCACGAACGCGCCGTAGGACCACGACGGGTCGACGAACACCAGCGCCGCGAACCCGACGGTGGCCAGACCGAACCCGATCGCGACGGCGGCCCGAGCGCCGATCTTCACGGCCAGCGGGGTGATCAGCGGGGTGATCGCGATCATGGCGGCCGCCGCCGGGAGGGTGGCCAGCCCGGCCTCCAGTGCGCTCATCCCGAAGCCGTCCGGGTTCTGGAAGTACAGGCTGAGCAGGTACATCAGCGCGTTGATCACACCGGCCACCAGCAGGATCGCCAGGGTCGCGCCGACCAGCACCCGGTTGCGCAGCAACGCCAGATCGACGAGGGGCGTGGTGGCGTGCCGCTCGGCGATCACGAAGCCGACGCCGCCCATCACCGCGAGCAGCAGGCAGGCGATCGTCGGGAAGGAGAGCCAGCCCCAGGTGCCGCTCTCGCTGAGCGCGAGCACCAGCGGGACCAGCGCCACCGCGACCAGCACCGTGCCGAGCACGTCGATCTCCCGGGGCCGGTCCGGGTCGCGGGACTCCCGCACGGTGCGCAGGGTCAGCGGCACGCACAGGGCCGCGATCGCCGCGTCGATCCAGAACAGTCCCTGCCAGCCGGTGACACCGACCAGCACCCCGCCGATCAGCGGCCCGGCCGCGGCGCCGACCGCCGACGCCGCGCCCCAGAGCGTGATCGCCCGCAGCTGCCCGGCCCCGGCCGAGTCCACCGAGAGCAGGCTCATCCCGCAGGCCAGGATGGTCGAGCCGGCCGCGCCCTGGATCATCCGGCCGCCGATCACCCCGGCGGCGCCGGTGGAGAAGGCGATCAGCACGCAGGAGATCACGAACAGCACCAGCCCGGCCAGGAAGATCCGGCGCCGGCCGAAGACGTCGCCGAGCGCGCCCGAGGTGACGATCACCGCCGCGCCGACCAGCATGTATCCGGTCACCGCCCACTGCAGGGTGTCCACCGGCGCGCCGGTGTCCTGGCTGATCGCCGGGAGCAGGATGGTCACCGCGGACGTGTTGGCGTTCACCACCAGCGCGGAGACGCAGGCCGCCAGCAACACGCCGAGCCCCGCGGCCCGGCTGTCCTGCTTCGATGAGTCGATCGCCGCCATGGGCCGCTCCTGAGGGGGTTGGGCTCGATGGCAGCCAGCTTTCCGGCGATGCCGGGCCCGGGCATCGCTCGCGCCGGATGAATCGCCGGGCCGCCCGGCTCCCCTACCTTCGGACACCATGGCCGAATCGACCGTGTCGCACACCCCACCGGACGAAAAGGACCTGCAGCAACTCCTGCTGTTCCTGGGCAGCGCGCTCACCGCCGCCGGTGAGGCGGTCAACCAGATCGAGGAACGGCTGCTGCGGGTGGCCGCGGCCTACGGCGCCCCGCAGGCCCGGGTCAGCGTGCTGCCCACCTACGTGGTGCTGTCCCTGGAGCCGGGCCGCCCGGCCACGCTGGAACCGACCCGGGCCCTGCGCGGCGGGCTGCGGCTGGACCAGACCACCGCGGTGTACGACGTGCTCCGGGCCGCCGAACGCGGCGAGGTGTCCCCCGCCGAGGGTGTCCGCCAGGTGCTCGCCGCGGTGCGGATGCCACCCCGGTTCGGCGCGGTGACCCGGGTGTTCGGGCACGCCGTGCTGACCGCCGGCGTCTGCCTGCTACTCGTGCCGACCTGGGCCGACGTGCTGCTGGCCGGGATGTTCGGGGTGCTGATCGGTGTGCTGCGGCTGGTCGGCGCGCGCTGGGCCAGCGTACAGATGATCATGCCGGTGGTCGCCGCGTTCGTGGTCTCGTCGGCGACGTTCCTGCTGTCCGGCGTGGGCTGGGCGGGCACCGACCTGCGGGCCATGGTGGCGCCGCTGGTGACGTTCCTGCCCGGGGCGATGCTGACCATGGGCGTGGTGGAGCTGTCCGCGTACGAAATGGTCGCCGGTTCCAGCCGCCTGGTCGCCGGCGGCCTGCAGCTTCTCCTGCTCGCCTTCGGGATCGTCGGCGCGGCGCACGTCGCCGGCGTGCCGGCGCCGGAGAGCGGTGCCGCGGCCGGCACCGTGGGTGGCTGGGCGCCGTGGCTGGGTCCGCTGGTCGTGGGCATCGGCGACTTCCTGCTGCTCGCCGGGCCACGCCGGTCGCTCGGCTGGTTGCTGCTGGTGCTCTACGCCGGATGGGCCGGCCAGTACCTGGGCAACCTGGTGCTCGGCGGATACCTGAGCGGGTTCGTCGGCGGGCTGGTCCTGACCGTGGTCGCGTACCTGGTGGAACGCCTGCCCTCCGGCCCGCCCGCGCTGGTCTCGTTCCTGCCGGGGTTCTGGCTGCTGGTGCCCGGTGCGCTGACCCTGATCGGGTTGACCGAGTACCTCGGCCAGGACGCCGTCCGCGGCGTACAGGACCTGATCGGCGCGACCGGCTCGATGGTGGCGATCGCGCTCGGGGTGCTCTGCGGGCACCCGATCTACCGCGCCCTGGCCCGATGACCACCGAGAAGGAGCTCCTCGCGCTGCTCGGGCCGCTGACCGAGTGGCTGCTCAGCTCCAGTTTCGAGGGCACGATGCGGTGCGAGGCGATCGTCCGGGAGGTGGCCGGACGGTACGGGCACACCGTGGAGACGACGTTCCTGGCCGACGCGGCGCTGCTGTCGGTCGGCGAGCGCACGCTGTCGTTCGCCCGCGAGCCCGGCGTGCCGCCGCTGCACCAGGTCACCCGGACCAAGCGGCTGCTCGCCGAGATCCGCCAGGGGCTGCCCGCCGCCGAGGCCGCCGGGCGGCTGGCCGCGATCCGCGCACTGCCGCCGCGCTGGTCGAAGCCCTGGCAGGTGCTCGGGCTGGTCTGCTTCACCGTCGGCTTCGGCGTCTCGGTGCAGGCCACCTGGCAGCAGGTCGGTGTGTCCGCGCTGACCGGCCTGCTGATCGGGCTGCTGGTGGTGGCCGGCGGCGGCCACCGGCGACTCGCCCTGATCGAGCCGTTCCTGGCGTCGCTGCTGGTCACGATGGTGGTGCTGACCCTGCAACGGCACGACCTGATCGCCGGTGGGCCGATCCAGTTGATCGTGCCGGCGCTGTTCTACTTCATCCCCGGCGACGCGATCAGCGCCGCCGCGCTCGAGCTGGCCGCGAACCGGATGACCGCGGGCGCCGCCCGGCTGGTCTACAGCGTGGTGGTGCTGCTGGTGCTGGCGTTCGGCGCGCTGATCGCGACGGTGCTGCTGCGGGTGCCGCAGAGCGCGCTGTTCGACGTGACCGTGCCGGGCACGCTCGGTCCGCTCGAGGTGTGGGGCGGCTGGGTGCTGTTCGCGATCGGAGTGATGCTGACGTTCTCGATGTCCGTGCGGGACTTCCCGTGGGCGCTCGGGCTGGTGCTGCTGACCGCGGCGGTGACCGCGGCCGGCACCCGCGCGGCCGGCGACCCGGCCGGCACGTTCCTGGGCGCGATCGTGATGACGGTGACCGCGTTGCTGCTCGGCCGCCGGCCCGGGCTGCCACCGGCGTACGTGCTCTACCTGGGCGCGTTCTACGTGCTCACGCCGGGGTCGCACGGGCTGCGCGGGCTGGAGAGCTGGATCGGCGGGGACCCGATCCAGGGGGTGACCGGGGTGGCCGACATGGTGGCGCTGCTGGTCGCGATCGCGGTCGGCATGCTGGTCGGCGCCGCATCGGTCGGACGATTCATCCGTACGGGGTGACGCTCCGCGGACCGGCCGGGCGCAGGCTCAGAGGTCATGCAGAGCCGTCTCCGTCTCGGTGGCAACCCGGTCCAGCCGCTGCTGCTGATGTTCCCGCTCGGTTTCTTCACGGTGGCCGCCCTGCTCGATCTGGCGACCCAGCTCGGTGCGCCCACGCTGGTCGGCACCCTGGCGTTCTGGAACGTGCTCGCCGGTCTGCTCGGCGGCGTCCTCGCCGCGGTGGCCGGCAGCGTCGACGCCGTCGGCGACCCGCGCCGGGCGCTGATCCTGCTGCTCGACATGGGCGTGCTCGTCGCGTTCGCGGTGCTGGCCCTGGTCCGGGTGCGCAGCGGCGACCGCGTCGTCGCGCCCGGTGTGCTGCTGCTGGAGGTCCTCGGCTGCGCCACCGCCGTCGCGAGCGCCTGGTACGGCGGCCGGCTGGATCCGAACCGCCCCCCACGGATGAGGCGCCCGGCATCGGAGCCCACCGATGATTCCGCCGGAGTCTCACCTATCCGAAAGGGACGATATGAGCGCTGAGGCGGAAAACGAAGCGACGGCGCCACCGCAACCCAAGCGCACGGTCGCCTACATCTCCTGGGTCGCGCTGGCCCTGATGACCACCAGTTCGGTGGCCAGCCTCCGCCCGTCGCCGACGATGGCCGTCTACGGCCTGGCCAGCATCTTCCTCTACGTCGTGCCGGCCATCGTGTTCCTGCTGCCGACCGCGCTGGTCTCCGCGGAGCTGGCGTCCGGCTGGAGCGGCGGTGTCTACAACTGGGTCAGCGAGGGCCTGTCCAAGCCGATGGGCTTCCTGGCCGTGTGGTGCCAGTTCGCGATGACCATCTTCTACTACCCCAGCCTGCTCGGCTTCGTGGCCAGCACCTTGGCCTACGTGATCAACCCGGACCTGGCGTCCAGCGGTGTCTGGACCGCCATCGTGATCATGGTCTGTTACTGGGCCGGGGTCTGGGTGTCGTCCCGCGGCACCAGCGGGGTGGCCGGTCTGGCCAGCGGCGGCCTGATCATCGGCACGCTGGTGCCGGGCGCGCTGCTGGTGATCCTGGGCATCGCGTTCCTGGGCCAGGGCCACGAGTCGGCCGCGCCGATGACCGCGAGTCACCTGCTGCCGGCCTGGGCCGGGCTGTCCAGCCTGGTGCTGATCGTGAACAACTTCCTGTCCTACTCGGGCATGGAGATGAACGCCGTGCACGTCTCCTCGCTGCGCAAGCCCGGCCGCGAGTTCCCGCGCGCGATGTTCATGGCCATGGGCCTGGTCCTGCTGATCTTCATCCTGCCCGCGCTGGCGATCAGCTGGATCGTGCCGGCCGATCAGCTATCGCTGACCGCCGGGGTGATGCAGGCGTTCGACGCGGTGTTCGCCGCGTTCGACTCGCAGTGGCTGACCCCGATTCTCGGTGTCATGCTGGTCGCCGCGTCGCTGGGCGGCATGCTCACCTGGCTGGCCGGTCCGTCCCGCGGGCTGCTGCTGATCTCCCGCCAGGAGGGTTACCTGCCGCCGTTCCTGCAACGGCTCAACAAGCACGGCGTGCAGCAGAACATCCTGGTCACCCAGGGTCTGGTCACCACGGTCATCGCGCTGGCGTACGCGTTCATCCCGGACGTGTCGAGCGTGTACTGGATCTTCTCGGTGATCACCACGCAGGTCTATCTGATCATGTACCTGCTGATGTTCGTGGCCGCCGTACGCCTGCGCCGCAACCAGCCGGACCACCCGCGCGGTTACCGGGCCCCGATGCTCACCGCCCTGTGCGGGGTGGGCTTCGCCGCCTCACTGGCCGCCCTGCTGATCGGCTTCGTCCCGTCGTCGCAGTTCGGCGGCGGCAGCGTCGGCGTGTACCTGGCGATCGTCGCGGGCGGGGCGCTCGGCCTCGGCCTGCTGGTGCCGTACCTCTTCTACCGCCTGCGCAAACCGTCCTGGAAGGAGGCCTCGTGAAGAACCGGATCGTCTACCTCGTCGCCGGCGTGCTGTTCATCGTGCTCGGCACTGTCGCCCTGGTCTCCTACCACGGCAAGAAGGAGACCGAGCAGGCGATCGCGAAGGCCGAGCAGTTGCAGACCGCGCTGGCCACGGCCGGCCTGCGGGTGCCGACCCGGGACCAGCTCGTCCGGGTGCTCGGTGACGACGGCGGCGCGATCTGCGCCGACCCGACCGACGCGCTGCGCCGCAGCACGCTCTACGGGATGCTCACCAACGGCGCGGCCGGCCCCGGGCAGCGCCCGGTGCTGGTCGACAACAACCTCATGCAGGGCCAGCTTCTGATCATGAAGGTGTACTGCCCGCAGTACGTGGACGCCTTCCAGGACGTGATCAACGATCTGAAGGACGCGTGACATGGCGCTTCGTGACGACATCGCCGCGCTCATGCCGCGGGCCCACGACGACCTGGCCCACCTGGTGGCGATCCGCTCGGTGGCCGACCCGCGGCAGTTCCCGCCCGAGGAGTGCCTGCGGGCGGCGAACTGGGTGGTGGACAACTTCGCCGAGGCCGGCTTCACCCGGCTCGGCCTGCACGAGACCAGCGACGGCAGCCACGCGGTCTACGGCGAACGCCCGGGCAGCGACCCGGACGCGCCGACCGTGCTGCTCTACGCGCACTACGACGTGCAGCCACCACTGGACGAGGACGCCTGGCGGACCCCGCCGTTCCAGCTCACCGAGTCCGGTGGCCGCTGGTACGGCCGGGGCGCCGCCGACTGCAAGGGCAACATCGTGATGCACCTGACCGCGCTGCGGGCGCTGGGTCCCGGCCCGCTGCCGGTGCACCTCAAACTGATCGTCGAGGGCTCCGAGGAGCAGGGCACCGGCGGGCTGGAGGACTTCGTGGTCCGCCACCCGGACCTGCTGCGCGCCGACGCGATCCTGGTCTGCGACACCGGTAACGCGGCGGTCGGGGTGCCGGCCGCCACGGTGACGCTGCGCGGCATGGTCAACGTGGTGGTCACGGTCGAGGCGCTGCGCAACGAGCTGCACTCCGGCATGTTCGGCGGCGCCGCACCGGACGCCCTGGCAGCGCTGATCCAGATCCTGGCCACGCTGCGGGACCGGGCCGGCAACACCACCGTCGCGGGGCTCGAGCACGATCAGTTCTGGAGCGGCGGGCCGTACCCGCCCGAGCAGTTCCGCTCGGACATCGGCCTGCTCGACGGCGTGGGCCTGCTCGGCGACGGATCGGTGTCGGACATGGTCTGGGCCCGGCCCGCGGTGACCGTGCTCGGCATCGACTGCCCGCCGGTGGTCGGCTCGGCCGCGGCCATCCAGCCGCACGCCCGGGCCCGGCTCAACCTGCGGGTCCCGCCCGGCGTCGACGCGACCAAGGCCCAGGACGCGCTGATCACGCACCTGCACGCGGTGGCGCCCTGGGGTGTCCGGGTGGACGTCCTGCCGGAGGCGCTGGGGCAGCCGTTCGAGGCGCGCACCGGCGGGCCGGCGTACCGGACCCTCGCCGCGGCGATGCGCGAGTCGTACGGGCGGGAGATGACGACGCTCGGTCAGGGCGGGTCGATCCCGCTGTGCACGGTGTTCGCCGACACCTACCCGGACGCCGAGATCATGCTGATCGGGGTGGAGGAGCCGCACGCGCTGATCCACGCCCCGAACGAGAGCGTCGACCCGCGCGAGATCGCCGATCTGGCCCTGGCCGAGGCGCTCTTCCTGCAGAGCTACCAGAAATAAACAGCAACAGGGCCCGGCGCTGGTCAGCGCCGGGCCCTGTTGCTGTGCGGGTCAGGCCGGCCGGGCCCGCAGGCCGGCGACACCGGCGAAGATGCCGGCGATACCGACGAAGCACAGTGTCGTCGCGCCGATGAACACGAACGTGGCCAGCCCCAGCCCCGGCCAGACCAGCACCGCGACCGCGCCGAGCACCGCGACCAGCCCCAGCGCGATCCGCGCCCCGCCGCCCGCGCCGCCGTCACCGACGCTCGTGAAGATTTCGGCAAGGCCTTCGAGCAGCCAACCCAGCGCCACGATGACCAGCAGCAGCGTCACCGAGCCGGCCAGGTTGCGCAGGCACAGGATGCCGAGCAGCCCGACCAGCACCCCGAAGATGACCCCGAGCACCCGGCCGGCCACCGGCGCCTCCGGGGTGAACACGAACTGCAGGATCCGGATCACCCCCACGATCAGCAGGTTCAGTCCGAACAGGAACCCGACCACCTTGAGCGTGGCCGAGGGCCAGGCGAACGCGACGATCCCCAGGACCAGGGCGAACACCCCGGCCGTCAGGCTCAGCCATCCTGTCTTGCGGACCATCTGGGCCGCCTCTCCTGACAGGGTCCCGGTCAGCGGGACCGGACCTCACGGCCGTGCGCGGCCAGGGCATAGATGATCAGTACGTCGGTGGCGATCATGATGGTGGCCCAGATCGGGTAGGCGGGCAGGAACATCAGGTTCGCCAGCGCGCCCAGCACCGCGATGATGATGCCGACCACCCGGGCCCACATCTGGCCGAGGAGCACACCGACACCGGTGAGCAGCGCGATCACCCCGATCAGCAGGTGGGTCCAGCCCCAGGTGGTGTAGTCGAACGTCAGCACCAGCCCGGAACGGGTGGTCAAGTAGTAGTCGTCACGGACCAGGGCGACGATGCCCTCGATCGCCTGGAAGCCGCCCATCAGCAGCAGCATGACGCCGGCGAACACCACCATGCCGACCCAGGCGCTGGGCGGCGGGGCACTGGACGGGTTGTACGGCTCCTCGTCCGCGAAATTGGCTCTCTGCTGTGTTTCCGACATGTTCTTTCCTCCAGATCTCATCGATGAGCGGCATGCTCACCGGACGTCCGGCGCGGCCGCGTCATCCCCGGTGGATGAGCCGCGACGCCAGTTCCGCGGACGCCAGTTCTCGACGACCTTGGCCACCGCGGTGACCAGGAACAGCTGGCCGGTGAGCGCCTCGACGACGGCGATCGTCTGCGCCGGGTTGCCGGCCGGGACCAGGTCGCCGTACCCGGTGGTGGTCACCGTGACGAAGCTGAAGAACAGCGCCTGGGACAGCGGCGGATCACCGCCCTCACCGAACAGCGGGCCGGGCTGCCACGCCGCCACGCACGCGTAGGCGAACCCGAACGCCATCCCGATCAGCAGGTACGCCGCCAGCGCCCCGAGCATCGTCTGCGCGTCGACCCGGTCCCGGCGGCCCAGGTCCCGGACGATCGAGAACGGTGCCAGCAGGTACAGCGCGCTGGCCGCGGAGAACGCCACAGCGGTCAGCGGCTGCCCGCGGGCGACCAGGTTGATCACTGCGGCGGTCAGCGCGAGCGCGAACACCCCCGCGCCGGCCAGCCGCAGCGCCGGGCGGGCGCCGGAGACCCGCAGTGACTGCCACACCGTGGCGGTCTGCACCGCCAGCAGGACGGTCACCATCCAGCGCCGCTCGGCGACCAGGGCCAGCAGGTATGTGCCCACGATCAGGCACAGGACCAGGCCGTACCCGGATCGGGGTCTCATCCGGCCGGAGAATCATCCGCCGGCAGGCGGCGAACCTCGATCAACCGCAGACCCAGCCCGTGGATCCGGGAGATCAACCCGACCACGGCGGACTGATCCGGCAGGCTTCCGTGCAGCACGGTCTCCGGCGGTTCCACGCTGACGGTCAGGTCGTGCAGCTCGGCCAGCAGCTCGGCCGGAAGCTCTCCGGAGACCCGCACCTGGTAGGTGGCATCCGGCATCGCTCGCTCCCTCCTGGTTTTTCATTGGCTGACTCCTATGTCGCGAAGTCTTCTTTCGCGGAACGTTCCGGGACTCCGGCGTGCAGCAGCCCGAGCTGGAAGAGCCGCTCGATCCGCCGCACGGTGAACGGGTGCGACCGCGGCAGCTGGGCCAGACCCACCCAGAAGCCGCGCAGTGCCCGGCCCTGCCGCAGCAGCTGCTCCAGGTCGGTGGTGTGCTCGGTGTGCCGCCCGGAGGTCAGCAGCACCAGACCGCTCGCGCCGGACGGGCACAGGTGTGCGCCGTGCCGGTCGCAGGAGTACTCCCGCAGCCGGGACAGGGCCGGGCCGAGCAGCGGGATCCGTTCCGAATAGGCGACCGAGAGCTGGTACCACAGCGAGACGTGATGCAGCCGGATGTGGCCCATCTCGTGGCCCAGGATGAACCGCAGCCCGTCCCGGTTGTTCTGCCGCAGATTGACGAACAGCTCGTTGGCCAGCACCACGTAGTCGTGGCCGGTGGCCTGAGCGGCGAACGCGTTGAGCGTGCCGTTGCCGTTGGCCAGGTAGATCGTCGGCCGGCGGGGCAGGCCGAGCCGGTGCGCGAAGTCGTCCGCGGTGCGGTACAGGTCGCCCCACTGGTGCCGGCTCAGCTGGACCGCGCTGCCGCGCACCGAGGCACGCTGCGTCTCGCGGATCACCACCAGGGCCGGGATCAGCAGCAACAGCCCGAGGAACGCGCTGCGCACCGCGGTGCCCCAGGCCCCGTCGCGCAGCCGCTCCGGCAGCACCGGCAGGGTGATCGCGGCCTGCAGGATCAGCCAGATGATGACCAGGTTGAGCACCACCATGAACACGTAGAACGGCATCTCGGCCGGGTGCCGCAGCCGTTTGCCGACCGCTGGAGTCGACACAGTCGGCCCTCCTCTCCTCCCGATGCCGCGGGGACGCCGCGGCTCGCTGCCACGCTCCACCAGAGATCCCGGCGCCACCTCATCCCGCCGGAGTGAGGCCGCCGCCCCGGCCACCCGCGACGCTGGACGCCATGACCGACCTCAACCCGAGCCGGCCCTGGCTCGCCCGCCTCGCGTTCGTCGCCGCCGCGGCCGCGACCGTGCTGGTCCTCGCGGCTGCCGGGCTGGGCGGCAGCCTGGCGCTGCTGCTGACCGCCGTCCTGGGCAGCGCGGTGACCCTGGCCGCGGCCTGGTGGTTCCTCACCCACCGCGGGCTGCTGCGCTGGGTGGCCGGGCTGATCGTGGTGCTCGCCCCGCTGGTGGTGGCGGTGCTCTACGCGCGAGCCCGGCTGATCTGGGTGGTGGTGCTGTTCGGCCTGCTCTGGGCGGGCGCGGTCGCGGCCGGCCGGCGGGCACTCGCGGTGACCGACGGCGGGCCGGACGCGGTCGTCACCCCGCCGCCGCACCGGCCCTACCTGATCATGAACCCGCGCTCGGGCGGCGGGAAGGTCGGCCGGTTCCACCTGGACGAACGGGCCCGCGACCTCGGCGCCGAGGTGTTCCTGCTGGACGGACCGGCGGTCGACGTCGCCGAGGTGGCCCGGGCCGCGATCCGCGACGGCGCGGACCTGCTCGGGGTGGCCGGCGGCGACGGCACCCAGGCGCTGGTGGCCGGGGTCGCGGCCGAGCACGGCCTGCCGTTCCTGGTGATCTCGGCGGGCACCCGCAACCACTTCGCCCTGGACCTGGGCCTGGACCGGGAGAACCCGGCGGCCTGCCTGGACGCGCTCGCCGACGGCGAGGAGGTGCGGATCGACCTGGGCCTGATCGGCGACCGGACGTTCGTCAACAACGCGTCGTTCGGCGCCTACGCCGCCGTGGTGCAGAGCCCGGCCTACCGGGACGCCAAGCTGGGCACCGCGCTCGACCTGCTGCCCACCGCGCTGGCCGGCGCGGAACCGCTGCGGCTGACCGTGGACGGGACCACGGTGACCGGGCCGCAGGCCGTGCTGATCAGCAACAACGCCTACCGCACCGACTCCGGCCAGCGGCCCCGGCTGGACCGGGGCGAGCTGGGCGTGCTCGCGGTGACCGTCCGCGGCGCCATGGACGCGGCCGGGCTGATCGGCCGGCGCGGCCGGGCCCGGGCGCTGACCGTGCGGGCGGCCCGTTCCGCGGTGGTCGACGCGGACACCGGCGAGGTCCCGGTCGGCGTGGACGGCGAGGCGCTGCTGCTGCCGACGCCGGTGCACTGCGCGATCCGCCCCGGCGCGCTGCGGGTCCGGGTGCCGCGCGACCGCCCGGGCGTCCCCGCCCCGCCCCCGCAGCTGGACTGGACTCGCCTGCGCCACCTGGCCGCCGGCTGGTCGCCAGGGGTGTCTCACGAGCCGTGAGACACCCCTGGAAGCCAGCCAGGGTCCGGCGGCTGGCGCTCACGGCCGGGTCCGCGGCCCCGAGACGACCGTCAGCGCCAGCCGGGGCGGGTGGGGCAATCATCCGCTCTGGATGAGCTGGGGCGGGGTGGGTGGTGCCTAGGCTCCGGGGCGCCGATTGCGAGAGGGAGAACCATGTCTGACTTGATCATCATTGGGTACGACGACCACGACACCGCCGTGCGGGCCTACGAGCAGATCATCGACCTGAACAAGGACCACATCGTGGAGCTGACCGGGCTCGCGGTGGTGAATGTGGACAGTGAGGGCAAGAGCCACGTCGACACGCCCGGGCATCTGGTCAAGACCGGTGCGGCGGGCGGGGCGCTGTGGGGTGCGCTGTTCGGGATCCTGTTCCTGGTGCCGGTGGCCGGAGCGGTGGTCGGCGGTGCGCTCGGGGCGTTGTTCGGCAAGCTCGGCAAGGCCGGGATCAACGACTCGTTCCGCAAGCGGGTGCACGAGCTGCTGGCGCCGGGCAAGTCCGCCGTTGTGATCATGAGTGCGCAGCGGACCGAGGACAAGTTCCTCGACGCGCTGCGGCCGTTCGGCGGCGAGGTCCTGCAGACGTCGCTGACGCACGAGCAGGAGCGAGAACTCGCCGCCGAGCTCGGCGCGGCCTGAGGAACCCCCGTGCACGCCAGCACGGGACGGGTCGTCGCCGCGGCGGCCGGGCTGGCCCTGGTCGCCGGCGGCGCCGGTGGGGCCGTGGGCGCGCTGATCGCCGACGACGACCCGGCCACCACCACGACGGCGTCGGCCGGGCCGGCCGGCGCCGGGTCGTGTGACGTCGCCGGGGTGGCCGCGCGGGTGTTCCCGTCGCTGGTGACCGTGCACGTGCGGCGCGGCGACGTCAGCGGGATCGGGTCCGGCTCGGTGCTCGACAGTGCCGGGAACATCCTGACCAACGACCACGTCGTCGCGCCGGGGGCGGGTGGCACCGTGACCGTCGACTTCGCCCGCGGCCCGGCCGGTGTCGCCGCGACGATAGTGGGCCGGGACCCGGCGACCGACCTCGCGGTGCTCCGTGTCGACCCGGGCTCGACCCGGCTCACCCCGGTGACCGTCGGCGACTCCTCGGCCCTGGTGGTCGGGCAGCCGGTGGTCGCGGCCGGTTCGCCGCTCGGCCTGAGCGCCACCATCACCGCCGGCGTGGTCAGCGCGCTCAACCGGTACGTCGACGTCGGCCAGGGCGAGGAGCCGGCCGCGCTGATCAACGCGGTGCAGACCGACGCGGCGGTCAACCCGGGTAACAGCGGCGGCCCGCTCGCCGACTGCGCGGGGCGGCAGGTCGGCGTCAACTCGGCCGGGGCGCAGACCCCGGACGGTGGCGGCGGCAGCATCGGCCTGAACTTCGCCATCCCGATCGACTTCGCCGTGTCGGTCGCCGGCCAGCTGATCAAGAACGGACGCGCCGAGCACCCGGTGCTCGGCGTGCTGAGCGTGACGGTCACCGACGAGATGGCCCGGTCGACCGGGCTGCCGCGCGGCGCCTACGTCGAGCAGGTGCTGCCCGGACTCGGCGCCGCCCGGGGCGGGCTGCGGGCCGGCGACGTGATCACCCAGGTCGGCGACGTCGCGGTGACCAGCACCGACCAGCTGCTGGTGGCGGTGCAGGCGCACCGGCCGGGCGACACGGTCCAGGTCGGATTCCAGCGGGCCGGCGCACCGCAGCGGGCCGGCGTGACCGTGGCGACACCCGGATAGAGGCCCGTGGCGACACCCGGATAGAGAGGCACAGCACCGTGGCCGGAACCGACACCGCACCGCCCGCGTCGACCGTGCAGAAGCTGAGCTTCCTGACCATGACGTCGATGGTGGTCGGGTCGATGATCGGCGCCGGCGTGTTCTCGCTGCCGCGTCGCTTCGCCCAGGAGACCGGGGTGGCCGGGGCACTGATCGCCTGGACCATCGCCGGCGCGGGCATGCTGATGCTGGCGTTCGTCTTCCAGACCCTCGCGGTACGCAAGCCCGGCCTGGACGCCGGCGTCTACGCGTACGCCAAAGCGGGTTTCGGTGAATATCTCGGGTTCTTCTCCGCGTTCGGGTACTGGGCCAGCGCCTGTGTGGGCAACGTGACCTACTGGGTGCTGATCATGTCGACGGTCGGTGCGGTCGTTCCCGGACTCGGCGACGGCGACACCTGGTTGTCGATAGTGCTGTCGACGGTCGGCGTGTGGGTCTTCTTCTACCTGATCCAGCGCGGTGTCAAGGACGCGGCGGTGGTCAACCGGATCGTCACCATCGCCAAGGTGGTGCCGATCCTGGTCTTCGTGCTGCTCGCGCTCTTCGCCCTGGACCCGGGCGTGTTCGCCGACAACCTGCGCGGCGGCACCGGTATGGGATCACTGTTCGAGCAGGTCAAGGGCACCATGCTGGTCACCGTTTTCGTGTTCCTGGGTGTCGAGGGGGCCAGCGTCTACTCCCGGCACGCCAAGCGCCGCCAGGACGTCGGCCGGGCCACTGTGCTCGGGTTCCTCGCGGTGTTCGCGGTCTTCGCGTCGGTGACGATCGTGTCGTACGGCATCCTGCCCAGCGACGAGATCGCCGCGCTGCGACAGCCCTCGATGGGCGGGGTGCTGGAGGCGGCCGTCGGCGAGTGGGGCAAGGTCCTGGTCAGTATCGGACTGATCGTGTCGGTGCTCGGCGCCTACCTGGCGTGGACGCTGATGGCCGCCGAGGTGCTCTACGTGGCCGCCCAGGACGACGACATGCCGCGGTTCCTGCGCCGCACCACCGCCGGTGACGTGCCGTTCGCCGCGCTGCTGCTGACCACCGCCCTGATCCAGGTGGTCCTGGTGGTCACGTATTTCTCCGAGGACGCGTTCAACTTCGCGCTCGACCTGACCAGCGCGCTGAGCCTGATCCCGTTCCTGCTCGCCGCCGCGTACGCGTTGAAGCTCGCCATCACCCGGGACACCTACCGCGAGCAGCCACGGGGCTGGGGGCGGGAGCTGACCGTGGGGGTGCTCGCCGTGGCGTACACGATCTTCCTGCTCTTCGCGGCCGGGCCGAAGTTCCTGCTCGTCTCGTTCATCGTCTACGCCCCGGCCACGCTGCTGTTCGTGCTGGCCCGCCGGGAGCAGGGCCGGCGGCTGTTCTCCGGCCGCGAACTCGTCATCCTCGCCGTCTCGGTGATCGGCGCCGTCGCCGGCATCACGGCGCTCGCGACCGGCTGGATCTCCATCTGACCTTTCAGGAGGCAACCCATGTCCCTCGACAACGACGTCACCACGCTGGGTGTGCACTCGGAGGTCGGCCGGCTGCGCAAGGTGCTGGTCTGCTCGCCCGGCCTGGCGCACCGCCGGCTCACCCCGAGCAACGCCGACGACCTGCTCTTCGACGACGTCATGTGGGTGGAGATGGCGCAGCGCGACCACGCCGACTTCGTCAACAAGCTGCGGTCCCGCGGCGTGGAGGTGGTCGAGCTGCACGACCTGCTCGCCGAGACGATGGCGATCACCGAGGCCCGGGACTGGCTGCTCGACCGCAAGATCATCGCCAACGAGGTCGGGCTGGGCCTGCTCGACGACACCCGCGCGTTCCTGGGTGAGCTCAAGCCGCGGGAGCTCACCGAGTACCTGATCGGCGGGCTGTCCACCGCCGACCTGCCGGCCGAGGTCCGCTCCGGTTATCTGGCCCTGGCCCGGGAGTCCTCCGGCGTCCGCGAGTACCTGATGCCCCCGCTGCCCAACACCCTCTACACCCGCGACACCACCTGCTGGCTGTACGGCGGGGTGACCCTCAACCCGCTCTACTGGCCGGCCCGGCACGACGAGACCCTGCTGATGAAGGCGGTCTACCGGTTCCACCCGGACTTCGCCGGCGCGCCGGTCTGGTGGGGCGACCCGGAGCGGGACTGGGGACTTGCCACCTTCGAGGGCGGCGACGTGATGCCGGTCGGCAACGGCGTGGTGCTGGTCGGGATGAGTGAGCGCACCTCCCGGCAAGCCATCACCCAGGTCGCCGCGGCGCTGTTCGCGGCCGGCGCCGCCGAGCGGGTGATCGTCGCCGGGATGCCGAAGCTGCGGGCCGCCATGCACCTGGACACCGTGTTCACGTTCGCCGACCGCGACGTGGTCACGCTGTACCCGCACATCATGGACGGGGTGCACACGTTCACCCTGGTGCCCAGCGACCGGGACACCGGCCTCGACGTGATCGACGAGGGTGACCGGTCGTTCGTGGAGGTGGTGGCGGAGTCGCTGGGCCTCAAGCAGCTGCGGGTGATCGAGACCGGCGGCGACGTGTACGCCTCGGAACGCCAGCAGTGGGACAGCGGTAACAACGCGGTCGCGGTCGAACCCGGTGTGGTCTTCACCTACGACCGCAACACCCAGACGAACACCCTGCTGCGCCGGGCCGGGATCGAGGTCATCACGATCGTCGGCGCCGAGCTGGGCCGGGGCCGCGGCGGCGGGCACTGCATGACCTGCCCGCTGATCCGCGACGCGGTGGAGTTCTGAGGTCGCGGTGTCCTTCGACTATGAGGCGCTGGTGTTGTTCCTGGCGCTGTTCGCGCTCTACAGCCCGGTGGCGGCGCTGTCGTCGTACCTGCCGTACGTCCGGCCGTTCAGCCATCCGCAGCAGCTGCGGATGGCGGCCGGGCTGGCCGTCAACGTCGTGGTGTTCGTGCTGCTGGCCATCTGGGTCGGCGAGCCGCTGCTGGAGCTGCTCGGGCTGAGCACGGCGGCGCTGACCGCGACCGGTGGCATCGCGCTGATCCTGGCCGCGGTGCCGCTGATGCGCGGCACGACGCCGGAAAGTACGGCACCGGAGGTGGAACCGGTCTCACCCCGGTCGGTGCTGTTCACGCCGCTCACCTTCCCGCTCACCGTCGGCGGGACCACGTTCGCGTTCGGGGTGGCCGCGGCGGCCGACGTGGGCGGGGTGACCGGCCGGCTCTGGCTGTCGCTGGCCGCGGTGACCTACGCCCTGGTCACCGGGCTGACGCTCTACCTCTCCGGTCACGTGGAGCGCCGGATCTCGGCGGCCGCGGCGGCGATCCTGGACCGGATCGCCGGGATCCTGCTCACCAGCATCGCCGTGGTGCTGCTGGTGAACGGCTTCACCGACCTGGTGCGCGCCGCCTGGTAATTGATCGTCGCCCAGAAGAGGACCTGGGCGACGATCAATGCTTACCGCCGGCGGACGACGCGCCGGGTCACCCGGCGGGCGGTGCGCCGCCCGGTACGCCGGGCCACTCTCCGTGATCCGAACATGATGTCTCCTCTCAGGCTCCCGCGGTCTCCAGGTCGTGCAGTTCCTTGGCCTCCTCGGCGTTCACCAGGCCGATCCCGATCAGGTCGAACGGGCTGATGAACCCGTCCGCGAGCCGGGCGCCGCCGGCCCGCGCGATCGCGTCGCGCAGCGGCACCGCCCAGTGGTGCTCGATCAGCAGGAGCGCGGCCGCACTGTCGTTCGGGATCTCGCCCAGCACGTCCCAGGCCTGCGGATCGTCGAAGACCGCGACACCGCCCTCGGCGTCCGCGGCCGCCGCGCCGAGCGCCGCTCCCGCCTCCATCCCGGCCTCACCCTCGATGCCGAGCCCGATCAGCGCGCCGATCTTGCTGCCCAGCTCGACGGCTTCCTCCCGGGTCAGGTTGCTGAGGTGCTCGACCTCCAGTTCGCCCTGCGCGTCCTTGTAGACGGCGAGGGCGTCGATCACTCGTACCGTGTCGGTCTGCCGCAGCCGTTCCAACTCGGCGATGATCTCGCCGTGGAAGTCCGGGTGCCGGAAGCCCAGCACGATCAGCTGTACCGGTCCGATGGCCATCTGCTGCCCCTTCTGGTTGCTGTGTGCTCTGCCCCGATCCTCGGTTCGGCGGACCCGGCGCCGCCTCATCCGGCGCGGGTGAAGCCACTCGCGGGGCCACGCGGCACGCTCCGGTCATGAAGCGTTTCCTCGTCGTAGTGCTCCTCCTCGGCCTGGCCGGCTGCGCCGCCGAGGAGCCGTCCACCCCACCGGTCTGTGACAGCCTGGCGTCGGTGCAGAACACCGTCGACCACATCCGGAACACCAACGTCTCGGAGAACGGGCTGTCTGCGCTGCGGCCGTACCTGACCCAGCTCAAGGACCAGTTCAACCAGCTCTACCTGGACGCCAAGGCCCAGTTCGCGCCGCAGGCCGACGCGCTGCGCACGGCGGTCGACCAGCTCGGCGCCGACCTGCGGGCCGCGCAGGGCGATCCGAGCGTGGCCAACCTGGCCACCGTCCGCACCTCGGTCACCTCGGTCCGGGCCGGCGCGCACACCCTGCGCGACGCCATGGCCTCGACCTGCTGAGCGGGGGTTCACGATGGAGATCGAGGAGAGCCGGGCCACCGGCTGGGTCGCCTGGGTGCTGTTCGGCGGCATCCTGCTGGTCCTGCTCGGCGCGATACACCTGACCGTCGGGCTGGTCACGCTGCTGCGCCCGGAGTTCATCGCCGGCGACCGGGCCGACCTGCTGCTGCCGGTGTCGCTGACCGCGCTCGCCTGGATGCACCTGGCGCTGGGCGTGCTCGCCCTGGTCACCGGCGCCGGGCTGATCCGCGGGCTGACCTGGGCGCGGGTGGTGGCGATCCAGCTCGCGGTGCTGGCCGCGCTGGTGAACTTCACGTTCATCGCGGTCTTCCCGGTGTGGTCGATCATCGCGGTCGTGCTGGCCACGCTGATCGCCTGGGCGGCCGCCATGCACGGCGACGAGGTCGCCGACGCCATCGCCCCGCCGACGCCGGCCGCCTTCGGGTCGTGATCCGCGGGCTCGACGACTGGCAGCGACGGCACCGCGTGCCCGGCTTCGGGTACGCGGTGCTGCGCAAGTACCTGGACGACGGCGGGCCCCGGGAGGCCGCGCTGATCACGTACTACGGGTTCCTCAGTCTCTTCCCGGTGCTGCTGCTCGGCGTGACGATCGTGTCGCAGGTCCTGGCCGACCGGCCGGAGCTGCGGCGCGAGGTGGTCGACGCGATCGTGCCGGTGCCGCTGCGCGCGGACGTGGACGCGGCGATCGCGGGGATGCCGACGTCGTACGCCGCCCTGGCCCTCGGGGTGGCCGGGCTCGCCTACGCGGCCGCCGGGGTGGTGCTCTCGGCGCACCAGACGCTCAACCATCTCGCGGCGGTCCCCTACCGGGACCGGTCCGGCCTGGTCTCCCGCTACCTGCGGGTGATGGCCGCCCTGGCGGCCCTGCTGGCCGGCATCGTGCTGGTGGCCACGCTGCCGGCGATCGGCGCGCTCGCCGGCGCCTTCGTCGTGCTGCTGCTGGTCGCGTGGGTGCTGCTGGACCGGCCGGCGCCGCTGCGGTCGCTCTGGCCGGCCGCGCTGCTCGGTGCGGGCGCGGTGATCCTGCTGGTCCAGCTCGGCGCGGTGCTGCTGCCCGGCCTGATCCGGCGGGCCGGGCCGGTCTACGGCGGTTTCGCCACCGTGGCCGGCCTGTTCACCCTGCTCTACCTGCTCAGCAACATGCTGGTGGGCGCGGCCGAGGTGGCCGCGGTCCGGCACGCCCGGCTCTGGCCCCGCGGCCTGGACCCGGCCCGGCCCACCGAGGCCGACCGGCACGCCCAGGAGTTGCTCACGCGCGAACAGGCTCGGTCTTAGGCAGGAACCACGCCGCCACCAGCCCGATCGCGCCGGCTACCGCCACCGCCAGCATCGCCAGGGCGTACGCCGTGCCCGGCCGGTTGCCCACCACCGCCACCAGGATCGTCCCGGCCACCGCGCCGCCCAGCGCCGACCCGAGGTTGGAGACGCTGCGGGACAGCCCGGAGATCTCTCCCTGGAGCTCCTCGCCGAACGCGGACTGCACCACGTTCACCGACGGGGTGAGCATGCCGCCCAGCCCGAACCCGGTCACGAACAGCCCCGGGACGAACGCCCACACCGAGTGCCAGGCGAAGGCCAGCGAGATCAGCAGCACCACCCCGACCACGGTGATCAGGAAGCCGCCGACGATCAGGGTCCGCTGAGCGCGCCGCTTCGCGAACCGCTCGGCGGCCAGCGAGGAGAGCAGCAACCCGGCCGTGGTGGCGGTGAACACCAGCCCGGTCTCGATCGCGTTGTAGCCCCGGACCACCTGCAGGTACGCCGAGACCACGAACGACGTGCCCATCAGCATCAGCCACTGCAGACACTGCGTGATCATGCCGAGGTTCGCGGTCCGGTCGCGGAACAGCGCGGTGGACAGCAGCGCCGGCCGGCCGGACCGTTCCTTCGCGCGCATCGAGAAGAAGAACCAGGTCAGTGCCCCCGCGCCGGCCACCACCAGGCCGACGGACAGCAGCAGGTTGTTGTCGGCCAGCAGGATGCCGGAGACCACCAGCACCAGGCCGAGCGCGGAGAGCGCCGCACCGGCCGGGTCGGTCGGCTGGGTCGGGTCCGGCGGCAGCGGGTCACGCACCCAGCGCCGGCTGAGCACCGCGATCAGCAGCACGACGAGCGCCTGGAACACGAACGCGGCCCGCCAGCTGAACACCGTGGTGATGAGCCCGCCGATCAGCGGCCCGGCCGCCGCGCCGACCCCGCCCAGCGCGCTGATCATGCCGAACGCCCGGGCCCGCGACGCCAGGTCGGTGAAGAGCAGGGTGGTCAGGATGTAGACCGGCGGGATCAGCATCGCGGTGCCGACCCCCTCCAGGATCGAGTTGCCCAGGATCAGCACGCCCAGGCCCGGTGCGACCGAGCTGAGCAGCGCGCCGACCGCGTAGATCAGCAGGCCGATCGTCAGGCAGCGTTTGCGGCCGATCCGGTCGGTCAGCTTGCCGCCCGGGATCATCAGGGCCGCCATCACCAGCAGGAAGATCGTGATGGCCACCTGGACCCCGGCGACCGTGGTGTCCAGGTCCTCGCTGATGTCGTTGATCATCACGTTCATGTTCGAGCCGGCGAAACTGCAAATGAACTGGGCCAGCGCGAACGGGATCAGGGCCCGTCTGAGTTCCGCCGGGAAACGTCCGGTCATCGCTGCACCGCCTCCGTGGTCTACTCGGTCCCGGCGCACACTGCCCCGGCGTGCGGCTCCCGGCATCCTCCGGGGCGCATGACTTTCACCGGCGGTCGCCGCTCCAGCGCGGGCCGACCTCGCGCCACTCCCGGGTCCAGGCCCGGTCCCGCCCGCGGTCCAGCAGGGCCCGGCCGATCCGGTGCAGGACGGTCAGCCCGGCGGCCAGGCAGAGCACCACCGCCGCACCGACCAGGACCGCCTGGGAGACCGGCCGCCGCCGGGCCGGGCCGGCCCGTTGCTCACCCGTCTCGTCCACCCAGATCTGCACCCGGCCGCCGGCGCGGGCGCCCGGGTCGACCTGCACGATCCCGGCGCGCGGCGCACCGTTCGGCGCGGCCCAGGTGGCCCGCGCGGCCAGCGGCAGGGTGGACGCGGTCCCCTGCGGACCGAACGTGCCGGCGTTCTCGGCCAGCACCGCGTCCACCCGGAAGATGTGGTCGCGTTCCCACTCCCGGGCCCGCACGTCGGAGCGGTAGCTGGCCTCCCCGGCCTGCCAGGCCAGCAGCGGCGCGCCGGCCAGGAACGTGAACACCAGCACGAACACCAGCAGGCTCTCCACCCGGTCGGTGGTGCGGCGCAGCACGTTGCGCTCCCCGCCGAACCGGCGGGCGGCCCCTCGACCGATCATTCGCGGTTCCTCCCCCAGCCGTCGCCCGGACTCGAGAATCCGTTCCGGCGTCACCGGGCGTCGCCATTCGCCGCGGATGATTCGCCGGGGAACCGGCCGCGTCACCGTGGTTCCGGGGCGGCGCGGGCCGGCCCGGGAAGGGGCCGGCACCGTGGCGGAGGCGTTCTTCTGGGGCCTGGTCAGCGCGTCGGCTCTGCTGGTGGGCGCGCTGCTGGCATACCGGTTCCGGCTCGGCCGGCGGGTGATCGCCACGGTGATGGCCCTCGGCACCGGCGTGCTGCTCGGCTCGGTCTCGTTCGAGCTGATCGACGAGGCGCTGCGGACCCGTACGGTCGCGGCGGTCAGCGTGTTCGTCCTGCTCGGCGCGGCGGTCTTCACCGCCGGCGACTGGCTGCTGAGCCGGCGCGGCGGCGGCGAGCGCAAGGACGCCGAGGGCGCCCAGTCCACCGGCTCACCGCTGGCGATCCTGCTCGGCTCGGTGCTGGACGGCATCCCCGAGTCGTTCGTGCTCGGCCTGACCGTGCTGCAGGGCCAGGTCAGCCTGGCCCTGCTGGCCGGCGTGGTGCTCTCCAACCTGCCGGAGGGGATGGCGTCGTCCAGCGGGCTGCGCGCCGCGGGCTGGCCACAACGGCGGGTGCTGCTGATGTGGTCCTCGGTGGTGCTGGTCTCCGCGCTGTCCGCGGCCGCCGGATACGCCCTGCTGGACCCGCAGGGTGAGTTCACCGGCGCGCTGACGCAGGCGTTCGCGGCGGGCGCGCTGCTGGCCATGCTCTCCGACACGCTGCTGCCCGAGGCGTACGAGGTGGACGGTGTGCTCACCGGCCCGTTCGTGGTCGTCGGCTTCGCCGTCTCGCTGGGGCTGTCCGCGATCTGAGCCCGGTTCACCCTGGCGGGGTGACGATCCGGGCCGGTGTTCCGGCGACGCTCGACCCATGACCGGCAGCCGCATCCGCCTCACCCACGAGTCCGCCGAGGCGACCGCCGCCGGCATCTACGGCATCATCGTCGGCGCCGCCGTCCTGGTCGCCGCGCACGCCGACCGGGCGTGGCGCGACGTCATCGCGGTCCTGGTCACCCTGATCGTCTACTGGGCCGCGGAACGCTACGCCCGGATCGTCGCCGAGCGCATCCACGAGGGTCACCGACCGGCCTGGCACACCGTCCGCGAGCAGCTGACCTCCGGCTGGGAGCTGGTCACCGCGTCGGTGCTGCCGCTGCTGACCCTGATCGCGGTCCGGCTCACCGGCAGCCGCCTGCTCACCGCCGAGATCCTCTCGCTGTGCATGAGCACGCTGCTGCTCTGCGTGGCCGGCTGGCGCATCGGCGCGGACGGCCGTCTCACCACCGCGGAACGCCTGGTGTCCACCCTGGTCGCCGGCACCTTCGGCGCCGCCATGATCCTGCTCAAGACCGCGCTCCACTGAAACCCTCATCCGGTACGAGTACGGAGCGCCCGCCCGCAGGCTACGAGCCGAGTCCCGCCCGTGAGGCGACGCGACACCGCGACCCTGCCGGACCGCGGCGCGCCTCCCGACCCCGGCTGGTGCTCAGGGGTGCCTCCCGGCCGTTGAGACACCCCTGAGCACCAGCCGGGAACCGCAACCGGACCGGGGGTGGCTGGTCGTGAGGGGTGCCTGCGGCGTGCCGAGGCACCCCTCACGACCAGCCGGCGGGGCGGGACGCGCGCTGCGGTCTCGAGCCCGGGGTGCCTCGCGGGCGGGGTCAGCGGGGGAGGTGGTCGAAGCCGTCGAGGAGCAGATTGAGGGCGAACTCGAACTCGAACTGGTCGTCGCAGCCGGAGCCGACCACCGAGGACTCGTCGTGCGCGGCGGCCAGCGCCATGATCGCGAGGTTCGGGAAGGCCGGGGCCATCAGGCGGGCGGCCTCGCGCTGGGCCGCGGGTGAGCTGGCCGGGGAGTCGTTGAAGAGCTCCTGGGTGTAGCCGAGCATCCGGGTGCCGAGCGCGTGCACGATGTGGTGGGTCTGGTCCGGCGAGAAGCCCCCGGCCAGGAACAGTCCGATGATCGAGTCGAGGTAGGCGAGGACCGCCGGGGTCGGCGCGGTCCGGGAGTCGATCACGCGCCAGGCCCACGGGTGGCGCAGCAGCGCGGTACGGGCGCCGAGGATCCGGGACCGCACCGCGGTCTTCCAGCCGTCACCGGCGACCGAGGTGCCGATCGCGGCGACCACCGTGTCGACCATGCCGTCCAGCAGCTCGTCCTTGTTGGCCACGTGCTTGTACAGCGCCATCGGCACCACGCCCAGTTCCTGGGCCAGATTGCGCATGCTCAGCGCGTCGATGCCGGTGCGGTCGGCCAGCTCGACGGCGGCGCGCAGCACCCGATCCCGGTTGAGCGGAACCCGCCGCTCGGCAACATCCACGGGCCAACCCTAAACCGGACCATTGACCGGTGTACGCCGTACACCTATGGTGTACAGCGTACACCCCATCGAAGGAGGCACCCGTGAAGGCGATCACGCAGGAGAAGTACGGCGGGCCGGAGCAGCTGCGCTGGGCCGACGTGGCGACACCGGTCCCCGGCGACGGCGAGGTGCTCGTGCGGACCCGCGCGGCGGCGCTCAACGCGTACGACTGGCATCTGATGCGCGGCGACCCGTACGTGATGAGGTTGGCCCTGGGTCTCCGCGCGCCGCGCGGCCGGATCCGCGGCCGGGACCTGGCGGGCGAAGTGATCGCGATCGGTCACGACGTGACGGGTTTCCGGACCGGCGACCGGGTCTTCGCCGACCTGGGCGACGCGCAGGGCGCCTTCGCCGAGTACGCCGTCGTCCCGCAGCGCCTGCTCGCCCCGATCCCGGCGCACCTGTCCTTCGCCGAGGCCGCCGCCCTGCCGCTGGCCGGCGGAACCGCCCTGGCCTGTCTCGACGCGGCCGGCGTGACCGAGCCCGCGGACAAAAGGGGCGCGAACCGAGAGGACGCGAACCGAGAGGACGCGAACAAAGAGGACGCTGATCAAGGGGGCACTGATCAAGGGGGCACTGATCAAGGGGGCGCTGATCGAGCCGGCGGCCGGCGGATTCTGATCAACGGCGCCTCCGGCGGGGTCGGCACGTTCGCGGTGCAGATCGCCAAGGCCCGGCACGCCGAGGTGACCGCCGTCTGCCGCACCCGCAACGTCGAGCTGCTCACCGGACTCGGCGCGGATCACGTGATCGACTACACCACCACCGACTTCGCCGCCGGCGGGCAGCGCTACGACGTGGTCTTCGACCTGGTCGGCAACCGCAGCCTGGCCGACCTGCGCCGGGTGCTGGCGCCGGGCGGCACGCTGGTCCTCTCCGGCGGCGGCGTCTCCACCGGCGGCACCGTGATCGGCCCGCTCCCCCTGCTGATCCGGGGCAAGCTGGCCGCCGCGTTCGTCCGCCCGCAGCGAGTGATCAACCCGGTGCCCGACCCGAGCCGCGCCACCCTCGACGAGCTGAGCCGGCTGACCGTTTCCGGCCAGCTGACCCCGGCGCTGGACCGGACGTTCCCGATGGCCGAGGCGGCCGCGGCGATCCACTACCTGGAGACCGAGCACGCCCGTGCCAAGGTCGTGCTGACCCTCTGACGTCGTTTAGGGTCGGCAGATGACTGCTGCGCGGGAACGGTTCCGGGAGTTGCACGAGAGCGGCACGTTCGTGATGCCGAACCCGTGGGACGCCGGCTCGGCCCGGCTGCTGGCGAGCCTCGGCTTCGCCGCGCTGGCCACCACGTCGTCCGGGTTCGCGGCCACCCTCGGCAAGCTGGACCAGCAGGTCACCCGGGACGAGCTGGTGGCGCACGTGGCGGCGCTGACCGCGGCGGTCGAGATCCCGCTGAACGTGGACGCCGAGCGCTGCTTCGCGGCGACCGCGGCCGGCATCGCGGAGACGGTGGACCTGCTGGCCGCGGCGGGCGCGGCGGGCATCTCGATCGAGGACTACGACCCGGCGGCCGATCGGGTCGAGACCCTGGAGGCCGGTGCCGAGCGGGTGGCCGCGGCGGCGCGGGCCTGCGCCCGGCACGGGATCGTGCTGACCGCCCGCGCGGAGAACCACCTGTACGGGCGGGACGATCTCGACGACACGGTGGCGCGGCTGCTGGCGTACCGGGCGGCCGGCGCGGACGTGGTCTACGCGCCGGGGCTGCGGACGCCCGCGGAGATCACCCGGGTGGTGTCCGAGGTGTCCGCACCGGTGAACGTGCTGGCCGTGCCGGGTGCGCCGGCCGTGCCGGAGCTGGCCGCCCTCGGTGTCCGCCGGGTGTCCACCGGCGGCGCGCTGGCCTGGGCGGCGTACGGCGCCCTGCGCGACGCGGCGCAGGAGCTGCTGACCACCGGCACCACCGGGTTCCGCGCCGGCGCGCTGCGCGACGACGAGCTCGAGGCCGCCTTCACGAACTGACCGATAAAGATCAAACTTCCGGGTACGGGCCGGACGCCGGCACCGCGATGCCTACCGTGGCGCCCTCCCCGGGAGCACTGTCGATCACCACAGTGCCCTCGTGGCCCTCCACGATCGCCTTGACGATGCTCAGCCCCAGCCCGAGCCCCTGCACCTCGGCCCGCTCGGCGTCCGCGCCACGCCGGAACGGCGCCAGCACCCGCTCCTGGTCGGCCTTGCTGATCCCGGTGCCGGTGTCGCGCACCAGCATCATCGCCTGCCCGTCGCGGGTCTCGGCGGTCACCTCGATCGAGCCCTGCTCGGTGAACTTGATGGCGTTCAGGATCAGCCGCTCCAGCGCCTGACCCATCCGCCGGTGGTCGATGTCGGCGAAGACCGGCCCGGCCGACGCGACGGTGATGGTCAGCCCCTTGGCCTCGGCCAGCGACCGGTTCTCGGTGACCTTGGCGCGGCACAGCAGGGCCAGGTCGGCCGGCTGCCGGTGGAAGTCGCGGCTCTCCGCGCTCACCTGCGCGGCCAGCAGCATGTCGTCGACCAGCGCGAGCAGCCGGTCCGAGTTGCGCTGGACCCGCATCAGGAAGCCGTCCCGGCTCGACGACGGCAGTTCCGGGTCGCCGAGCATCTCCAGATACCCGTGGATCGAGGTGAGCGGCGTACGGAACTCGTGGTTGACCCGGGCGATGAACTCGTCCTTGATCCGTTCGGCGTCCCGCAACCGTTCGTAGAGCGCATGCATGTCCCGGGCGTACTTGCGCAGTTCGAGGTGGGTGACCACGTGCCGGGCCAGCGCACGCAGGCCCTCACGCTGGGCCGGGGTGAGCAGCCCGGGCTCCCGGTCGGCGACGCAGAGGGTGCCGATCCGGCGGCCGTTCGGCGTGATCAGCGGCGCGCCGGCGTAGAACCGGACGTGCTGCTCACCGGCGACCAGCGGCAGCTCCGCGAACCGCGGGTCCTGCCGGGCGTCCGGAACCTGCAGGATGTCGTCGTGGTGCAGGGCGTGCGTGCAGAACGACTCGTCACGGGGCCCCTCGCAGAGCTCCGTGCCGACCCGCGCCTTGAACCACTGCCGGTCCGCGCCGACCAGGCTGATCAGCGCGATCGGCTTGTCGCAGAGCTGCGCGGCGAGCGTGACGATGTCGTCGAAGTCGCTCTCCGCCGGGGTGTCCATGATCTCGTAGCCATAGAGGGCGGCAAGGCGTTCCTGCTCCAGCGTCTCGCGCTCGACTTGCGTGGCCGCCATCCGAAATCCCCCTCGCGGTCCTCCGGGACTTCCCGGAGCACTTCCCTACAGGTAAAAGTCGGTCGCCGGACCGGGGTAATGAGACCTCCTCAGGTGCAGGCCCGCTACCTGGGATGCGCGGCCGGCGAGGAGGGCGCGGCAGCCTGGGTGCGCTGCTGCCACTGGTTCTCGAGCACCCGGGCGTACGCCGAGCGGCCGGCCGGGAGGGTGAACGTCATCCGGGTGCCGCTGCCGTACGGGTTCGCGGCGGCCTCGATGGTCCCGCCGTGCCGTTCCACGATCCGTTTGCAGACGGCGAGCTCGAGCCCGGACCCGCCCTGGCCCTCGCCCTGGTGGAAGTTCGTGAAGATCGCCTGGCGCATGCCGGGTGGGATGCCCAGCCCGTTGTCCAGGATGTCGATCCGCACCATCCCGTTCGGCGCGGGCTGGGCGGCGACGCTGAGCTGCGGCGCCACGCCCGGCGCGGCCAGCTCCAGCGCGTTGTCGATCAGGTTCTCCAGCAGCTGGCGGACCAGCACCGGGTCGGCCTCGACCGCGTCGAGCTGGCCGAAGGCGAACTGCGGCGGCTGGGTGCGGTTGGACTCCGCCTGGTCGTGCCGGCTGTTGGCGATGTCGGTGAGCAGCAGCTGCAGGTTGATCGTGGTGGGCATCAGCTTGCCGTCGCGGGCCGCGGTGTAGGCGAGCAGCCCGTTCAGGAACGTCCGCATCCGGGCCGCGGCGCGCTGGATCCGGCCGACCCGCTCGGCCGGCTTGTACCCGGCCAGCTCGGTCTCCAGGACCTCGGCCCAGCCCTCGATCGTGGTCAGCGGGTTGAGCAGGTCGTGCGCGACCATCCCGGCGAACGACATCAGCTCGTCGCGGTGCCGCCGGTCCGCGGTGACGTCGTGGAAGACCACCACCACGTGCTGCTGACCGCCCGGGCTGGCCAGCCGGGCCACGTTGAACCGGACGATCCGGCCCTCCGGCACCGCGGCGTTGCGGATCAGCACGTCCATCGGCTGCACGTCCTCGCCGGCCAGGGCCCGCTGGTACGGCAGCTCGGCGTCCGCGAGCGGGGCACCGTCCGGGTGGAAGAACCCGTAGTCGCTGCCCAGCGCGGAACCGCCGGCCACCTGGTTGGTGCTGCCCAGCAGCCGACCGGCGGCCGGGTTGCGCAGCACCAGGCCACCGGCCTGGTCGAGGATCGCCAGGCCCTCGGTCATCGAGTTGACGATCGTGGTCATCAGCCCGGCCTTCTCGGTGGCCTCGAACTCGGAGGCGCGCAGCCGCTCGATCAGCGCGTTCCGCTCGTCCCGGCTGAACGCCAGGGCCAGGCCGACCAGGGCCAGGACCCCGATGAAGAGCTGCACGACGAGGGTGTGTGTGCCCGGGCTGTCGTGGTCGATCGCGGCGTACGGGCCCTGGCCGTGCATGGTGAACACGGCGGCCGTGGTGCCGAAGACCATGACGTGCCCGATGGTGAGCGCGGTGGGCAGCCGCAGTGCCGCCCAGACCGTGATGGCCAGCAGCGCGAACCCGATCGGCAGGTCCTCGTTGACCGAGAACACGTAGAAGTAGGCAGCGGCCGAGATGGCGTAGATGATCGCCGCTTCCCGCCAGACCCGCTGGTCGGACGGCACCGCCAGCAGCCGGTGCGCGGCGGCTCCGAAGACCAGCACGCTGACCACGTCGCGGATCAGCCAGATCGCGGTCACGGTGAGCGAGGGATCCCCGGCGATCAGGTGCTGGCCGAGCCCGCCGAAGGCCGCGCCGAGGAACGCGGCGCCGGTCGCCACCATCAGCGCCCGCACCAGGTCGGGCAGCGTGGCGAGCGGCCGGCCGGTGCCCTCCGGGCCGGCGCCGGTGACCCAGATGCCGGGCATCCAGCGGACCGCGGCGACCGCGAAGGCCAGCGCCTCGAGCGTCGCGGTGCCGCCGTGCAGCAGCGCCAGGCCGATGTCCATCCCGGTGGCCGCGAGCGCGACAGCGGTGAGCACGCCGAGCACTGTGGCGTCCACCCAGCGCCACCGGGAGTCGTTCCGGTTGACCAGCCAGACCGCGGCGACCGCGGTGGCCGGCCAGATCACCGGCATGGCGTCCGGCATGCCGAGGATGGTGAGCTGTCCCGCGGCGATCGCGACGAGGTAGAGCACCGCGAAGCGCACGGTGCTGGGCAGCATCTGAAGACTCATCTGGGTACGCCTCGGGTCAGGTGGCCGGCTCCGACTCCCAGTTCGGCAGCAACGGCGAATCCCTGAACATCCGGGCACAAAGGCCTGAAAATTCACCGACCTGAGACCCCGCTCTCAAAAGAAGTATCTGAGATACCTTTTTAGCGTACGGTGCTCGTGTGCGACTGAACCGCTCCACCGACATCGGCCTCCGCGTCCTGATGCTGTGCGCGGCACGCGACGACCGGCTCACCGTCGACGACCTGTCGGAGGCCCTCGCCGTGCCCCGCAACCACCTCGCCAAGGTGGTGCAGACGCTGCAGCATCGCGGCCTCCTGGAGACCGTCCGCGGCCGTGGCGGCGGCGTGCGGCTGGCCGCCGCCGGCCTCGGCGAGTCGGTCGGCGCCCTGGTCCGCTCCTTGGAGGGGGCGGCCGAGGTGGTCGACTGCGACGGCGACCCGCCCTGCCCGCTGCGCGGCAACTGCCGGCTCCGGGGCGCGTTACGACTCGCGCAGGAAGCGTTCTACGCCGCACTGGACCCGATCACGATCGGCGACCTCGCCGCGCCCCCGGTGCGCGAGACGCTGCTCAGCATCGGTCGCCGTCCCTGAGGACAAGCCGTCCCTGAGGACAAGCCGTCCCTGAGGACAAGCCGTCCCTGAAGACAACGGAGGAATCATGCTGTCCGCATCCAGCAAGCCGGTGGTCGAGGCGACCCTCCCGGTCGTCGGCGCGCACCTGGACGCCATCACCGGGGTCTTCTACCGGACCATGCTCGAGGAGAACCCGGAGCTCACCAACCTGTTCAGCCGCAGCGCGCAGGCCACCGGCGAGCAGCGCGGCGCCCTGGCCGGCGCGGTCGCGGCGTTCGCCGCGCACCTGATCGGCGCCGGACCGGACGCCGCGGTCTTCGACCACATCGTCGAGCGGATCGCGCAGCGGCACTGCGCCCTCGGCATCCGCCCGGAGCAGTACACAATGGTCGGGCGGTACCTGCTCGGCGCGGTCGGCACGGTGCTCGGCGACGCCGTGACGCCGCAGATCGCGGCCGCCTGGGACGAGGTGTACTGGCTGTTCGCGGCCCGGCTGATCGGCCGTGAGGCCCGGCTCTACGCCGAGGCCGGGGTGGACGGCACCGACCCGTGGCGCGACTACCTGGTGGTCAACCGGATCACCGAGGCCGACGACACGGTGTCGTTGCTGCTCGCACCGCTGAACGGCGAGCCCGCGCCGCACTTCCGGCCCGGGCAATATGTCACGGTAGCGGTGGATCTCCCGGACGGCAGCCGCCAGCTCCGGCAGTACTCGCTCTCCCAGGCCGCCACCGGCGGCACGCTGCGGATCACGGTGCGCCGGGTCCGGGGCCGAGCCGGCGCGCCGGACGGCCTGATCTCCGGCTTCCTGCACGACCGGGTCGAGGCGGGCGACAAGCTGCGGATCAGCCAACCGTACGGCGATCTGGTGCTGCGCCCCGGCGACGGCCCCCTGCTGCTGGTCAGCGCGGGTGTCGGGATCACTCCGATGGCCGCCATCCTGGACCACGTGTCCCGGGTCGCCCCGGCCCGGGAGGTGGTCGCGGTGCACGCCGACCGCAGCGCCGACCGGCACCCGCTGCGCGCCGACATGGCGGTGAACGGCGCCCGGCTGCGCTCGTTCACCAGCCAGGTCTGGTACGAGGACGGCGCCGGCCGGATCGACGTCGACGCGATCCCGGTGCACCCGGAGGCGGAGGTCTACCTGTGCGGCCCGGTGCCGTTCATGCAGCAGGTCCGGGCCGGTCTGCACCGGCGCGGCATCCCGGACGAGCGGATCCGCTACGAGGTGTTCGGTTCCGAGCAGTGGCGGAGTGAGCCGTCGCGGAATGAGCAGTGACAACCGGCCTGCAACCGGCGTTTAGCTGGCGGGGGCGGACCGCGGGCCGATGACTTCGAGCATCTCGGGACGCTCCCCCCACGGAGCGGCCCGCCGCGCTGGCGATGGGAGCCACCATGACGGCCGTTCTCGAATCCGTGTCCGTACCCGCTGTCCGCCCGATCCTGGCCGGCCCCACCATCCTGGTCGTCGACGACGACGAGAACGTCCGTGACCTGGTCAGCTTCAAGCTGGAGATGGCCGGGTACAACACGGTCACCGCGGCCGACGGGTGCACCGCGCTCACCATGGTCACCGAGACCCATCCCGACCTGGTGGTCCTGGACATCGTCATGCCGGGCATGGACGGGCTCAGCGTCTGCTACCGGATGCACGCCGACCCGGCCACCGCGGACATCCCGGTGATCATGTTGAGCGGCATGGCCAGCGAGACCGACATCGATCTCGCGTACGTCTCCGGCGCCGAGGAGTACCTGGCCAAGCCGCTCAACCCGGTGGATCTCGTCCGGCGGGTCCGGTGGCTGCTGCCGAACACGTGAGCCCCGGCACGTTCAGGGACACGCTTTTTCGCCCGATAAGTCGGGTGTGAGCCGGAGGCGTGTTCAACCCTGGTGGCGGGCTGCGGCGGTCAGCGCGCTCGTGGCCGTGGTGGGTTGCACGCTGGCGCTGGGCGTCGGCGCCGTGCTGCGGCGCAACGAACTGGCCGCCGGCGATGCCCAGATGGACCGGCGCAGCGCCGCCGCCACCACCGCGGTGCAGTTCGAAACCCGCCGCTACATCGACACACTGCGCAACACGGCCGCGGCGGTCGGCGCCCAGCAGGACCTGACCGCCGCCGACTTCACCACCATCACCGCTCCGCTGCGCGCCATGGCGCTGGCCGGCGCCACCTCGATCTCCCTGGTGGTGCCGGCCGGCAACGGCGAGGTCGCGCGGGTGCAGCAGCTCTGGCGCGACCGCGGCCTCACCGGCCTCGACCTGCGCCCGCACGGCAGCGGTGACCATGCGTTCTCGGTCCTGGTCACCGAGTTGGACGCGATCTCCAGCACGGCCGGTCTGGACATGATGCAGGCCGCCGCCCCGGCCGCGGCGCTGGCCGAGGCCCGCCGCAGCCGGCAGATCGCCGTCTCGGACACCTATCAGCTGCTCGTCGACCGGGCCCTGCCCAGCGAGCAGCGGCAGAACTCGTTCGCGCTGGCCGCACCGGTCTATCAGGGCGCCGAGCAGTCCTTCCTGGGCTGGATGCTGCTCGGGGTGCGCGGCCAGGACTTCATGGGCGACATGCTGACCGCGGTCGGCCCCGGGCTGCGGGACCTGGTTCTGCAGGCCGACGACGCGGACGGCCTTCTGGTCACCATGGCGTCGGTGCACCACCCGGAGGCCGGCTCGGCCGACCTGCGGCGCACGGTGGAGATCCCGGTGGCGAACTCGACCTGGGCCCTGCGCCTGAGCGCCGACCGCCGGACGCTGCCCGGCGCGGACACCGGCCAGCCGCTGACCGTGGCGGCCGGCGGTCTCGTGGTGACCCTGCTGCTCACCTCGTTGATCTGGGTGCTGGCCACCGGCCGGGATCGGGCCCGGTCCCGGGTGCACGCGGCCACCAGCAAGCTGGCCGCCGAGCAGACCGCGGCCAGCCGGCAGGCCGCGCTGCTGCGCGCGGTGCTGGACAGCATCAGCGACGGGGTCGGCGTGATCGGCCCGAACGGCAACTTCCTGCTGCACAACCCGGCGGCCCGGGGACTGCTGGGCCGGGAGGAGGACGCGGTCGGCGGCACCGACTCCTGGCAGCAGCACTTCGGGCTGTACCGGGCGGACGGTGTCACCGCGTTCCCGGTCGAGGAAATGCCGCTGGTCCGGGCGCTCGGCGGGGAGAGCGTCGACCACGTGGAGATGGTGGTCCGCAACAGCACCCACCCGGACGGCCGGGTGCTCAGCGTGTCGGCCCGGCCGGTCGACACCAGCGGGGGGCTGCGCGGCGCGGTCGCGGTGTTCCACGACATCACCGACCGCAAGCGGGTGGAGACCGAGCTGCGCGGGTTCGCCGGCGTGGTGGCGCACGATCTCAAGGCGCCGCTCACGCTGGTCAGCGCGTACGGCGAGCTGGTCACCGAGGCCCTCGACGACCTGGCCGCCGGCGCCGGCGCGCCGACCCTGGAGCAGGCCCGCAAGGGCACCGCGAAGGTGCTGCACGGCGCCGCCCGGATGCAGCGGCTGATCACCGAGTTGCTGGACTACACCGCGGCCCGGGACGCCACCCTGCGGGTCGAGCGGCTGAGCATGCGCGCCCTGGTCGACGACGTGGTGGTCACCCGTACCGACTCGCCGGACCATCAGGCGGTGTCCCGCCCGGACGTGTTCGTCGGGCCGCTGCCGGACGTCTACGCCGACCCGGTGCTGCTCCGCCAGGTGATCGACAACCTGGTCGGCAACGCGATCAAGTACACCCCGCCGGGGCAGCCGGCACGGATCGACATCACCGCGCGCACCGACGAGGACGGCGGGGTGCGGGTGCGGATCGCCGACCGCGGCATCGGCATCCCGGACGGCGAGCACGCCGCGGTCTTCGACAGCTTCCACCGGGCCAGCAACGGCACCGCGCACCCGGGCACCGGGCTCGGGCTGGCGATCTGCCGGCGGATCGTGGAACGGCACGGCGGGCACATCGACGCCGGCCCGAACCCAGGCGGTGGCACGATCTTCGCGTTCACCCTGCCCGGCTCGGTGGCCTACGGGCCGGAGCCGGCGCACGCGCCGGTTCTCGACGCGGTGCCGGCCAGTTAGGTTCGTCAACAGAACGGGCTATTGCCTGTTCACGTGCACATGCCCTACATCACCTTGTTGATCTATAGGATTTCTGGAAATATCTCGGGTCATGCCCATCGATCGTCGTACCCTCTTCCGGCTCGCCGCCGGCACCGGCGCCGCCTCCCTGCTGGCCGCGTGCGCCGGCCCCGGCGGCGACTCCTCGAAGACCGCCGGCACCGGCGGTGACCTCTCCTTCGCCCACTGGCGTGCCGAGGACAAGGACGTCTTCGCGCAGATCATCAAGGACTCCGGACTCGCCGTCCGGCAGGACATCTCCCCGTCGGCCGACTACCAGAGCACCGCGCTGCAGAAGCTGCGCGGCGGCTCGGTCGGCGACGCGTTCACCGCGTTCCGGGGCGCGCAGTTCCTGGACATCGCGAAGGCCGGGGTGTGGGCCGACCTGACCGGCAAGCCGCTGGTCGGGAAGTACGAGCCGGCCCTGATCGCCGCGGGCGCGCAGGACGGCAAGCAGCTGGGCCTGCCGTACCAGCTGGTGTTCAACACCCCGCTCGCCAACCGGGACCTGGTCACCGAGACCCCGAAGGACTGGGACGGCTTCCTCGCCCTGCTCGAGTCGCTCAAGGGCAAGGGCGTCACGCCGATCGCCTGGCCGGGCGGCGACGCGGCGAACGCCGGTCAGCTGCTCAACGTCATGGTGGTCAACAACGCGCCCACCGACGACGCGCTCGGCAAGATCGAGAGCGGCGAGGCCAAGGTGACCGACGACTGGTTCCTCACCGTGCTCAAGCAGTACCAGCAGCTCGCGCCGTACTTCCAGAAGGGCGCCACCGGCACCAGCAGCGACGCGGCGCTGGCGCTGTTCGCGCAGGGCAAGGCGGGCCTGCTGGCCACCGGGTCGTTCCAGGTCAGCGGCGTGCGCAAGCTGGGCGCGACGTTCCCGATCGACCTGCTCGCGCCGATCACGACCACCGCCGACAAGGCCAAGTACGAGGGCGTCTTCAACGCGACGTTCATCCTCGGCGTGAACGCCAAGTCGGCGAAGCAGGACGCCGCGCTGGCCTGGCTGGACCGCCTCTCCGACCCGGCGGTGGCCGGCGTGTACGCCAACGGCACCTCCCAGCACGTCACGGTCAAGGGCGTCGAATACACCAACGCCGACCTCAAGGCGCTCGCACCCTGGCTGACCAAGAAGACCGCGCTCGCGCCCCGGTTCCAGTTCACCAACCTGGACGTCCGCGGCGCGGTGGAGAACGCGGCGGTGCAGGTGGTCGGCGGCACGAGCCCGGAGGAGGCCGCCGAGGCCGCCCAGAAGGTCGTCGACCAGAAGAAATGAGCCGTCGAACCCCGCGCGCGCTCTACCTCTTCGCGCTGCCGGCGCTGGCCCTGTACGGCGGATTCTTCCTGCTCCCGGCGGTGCAGGGCCTGCAGTACGCGACCACCGACTGGGACGGCTTCAGCCCGGCCTTCCACCATGTCGGCGCGGCGAACCTGACCGACGTGGTGTCGGACGACGACCTGTTCCGGAACGCGCTCACCAACAACCTGAAGTTCCTGCTGGTGGTGGTGCTCGGGCAGACCGCGCTGGCCCTGCTGCTGGCGGTGCTGCTGGCCGCCCGCAGCCGCGGCTCGACCTGGCTGCGCGCGGTGTTCTTCCTGCCCACCGTGCTCTCCTCGGTCTCCGTCGCGTTCATCTGGAAGTTCGTCTACGACCCGAACTTCGGGCTGGCCAACGCGGTGCTGGGCGCGGTCGGGCTGGACCGGTTCCAGTCGGCGTACCTGGGTGACGAGGACACCGCCATCCTCTGGGTGGCGGTCGCCCAGATCTGGTTCCACGCCGGGCAGATGATGGTCATCTACATCGCCGGCCTCCACCAGATCCCGGAGGAGCTCTACGACGCGGCGAAGACCGACGGCGCCGGCCGCTGGCAGCAGTTCCGGCACGTCACCTGGCCGATGGTCGCGCCGGCCACCGCGCTGGTGGTCGCGTACACCACGCTGCAGTCGTTCAAGGCGTTCGACCTGATCCTGGGGCTGGCCGGGAACCCGCCGCGGTCCAGTCTGGACGTGCTGGCCACCCGGATCTACGCGACGTTCGCGAACTCGCAGCTCGGCTACGCCGCCGCCGAGTCGATCGTCTTCATGGTCGCCATCGCGGTGGTCACGTTCCTGCAGAACCGAGCCGCGAGGATGGTCCACAAATGAGGCGTGTGGCCCTCGGGATCTACACCCTGCTGATCATCGTGCCGCTCGTCGTGATCGTCGGCGGCAGCTTCAAGACCACCGCCGACCTGTTCGCCTCGCCGTTCGGCCTGCCGACCCGGCCCACCCTGGACAACTACGTCACCGTGCTGGCCAAGCAGGACCTGCTCGGGGTGCTCGGCAACAGCGTCCTGGTGGTCGCCGTCTCGGTCCCGGTCACCCTGCTGCTGGGCAGTCTCACCGCGTACGCGGTGGCCCGGCTGCCGCGCTGGCCGTCCCGGATCCTGTTCGGGATCTTCGCGCTCGGGCTGGCGGTGCCGGCCCAGGCCGTGATGATCCCGCAGTACGTCCAGTTCGACCGGCTCGGGCTGCGCAACAGCCTGACCGGCCTGATGCTGATCAACGTGGTGGTCACGCTGCCGGTGGCGGTGTTCATCCTGGCCGGGTTCATGCGGACGCTGCCGGCCGAGCTGTTCGAGGCGGCCGAGATCGACGGGGCCGGGCCGTGGGCGGTGTTCCGGCGGATCGTCGTACCGGTCTCGGCGCCGTCCCTGGCGGCGACCTCGATCTTCCTGGTCGTCATGCACTGGAACGACCTGCTCTACCCGCTGCTGTTCATCGACGACCCGTCGAAGCGCACCCTGCCGCTGGCCCTGCTCGACTTCCAGGGCGAGTACCTGACCGAGTACCCGCTGCTGTTCACCGGCGTGGTGGTCGCGTCGCTGCCGATGGTGCTGGCCTACGCGTTCCTGCAGCGGCACTTCGTCGCCGGCATCACGGCCGGTGCGGTGAAGGGCTGACCCGCTGGCGGGGGATCCCCGCCGCGGTGAGCCGGTCGGTCATCGCCCCACTCGGGCTGCGGACGAACACCGGCACCTGGTGGTCGTCGCCCAGATCGCAGGCGGCGGCCACCGAGCCCACGTCGAACGGATCGAGATCGGGCACGTCGCTCAGGTCCACGATCACCCGGAGCGGGCGGACCCGGCGCAGCAGGTGCACCAGAGCGTGGCGCAGTTCGCCGGCGCGGACCGGGTCACCGGCGCCGTGCGGGCTGATGACCACGCTGCCGTCATCAGCGGTACGAATCTCCAGGATGGAATCGAGCATCGGAGGACCCTCCGTCACCTCGCGTTCAACCGCCGGCTCACCATACGACCCGCCGGGCCTCCCCGTCGATCACCCGTAGTCGGTAACCTGCGCGCGACTTTCTGTGATCACTTTCAGACGGGTTGGCAGCGCGCCGGGTTCGCCAGCTCGGGGCAGGGACGCAGCCCGTGCGAGCGCAGGATGTCCGCTCCGACCTGGTTGGTGAGGAACCGCAGGAAGCTGCCGCTCAACGACCGCGCGGCGGGTTCACCGGCCGTGTACGCGTACTCGGTCTCCCAGAACGGGTAGCGGTTCGCGTCGGCCTCCTCGACCGTCGGGGCGTGGTCGTCCAGTCGTACCGTGATGAGGTTTTTCTTGTCGGCGGCCGCGCCCGCCTCGGCGTAGCCCAGCGCGCCGGCCGTGCCGGCGACCGTGACCAGCAGCTTCCCGGTGTCACCGACCTCGCAGGCGAAGCTCTTCCCGGCCCACTGGCCGTTGTCGCCGCGCGGGCAGACGTCGACGTCGGACGGTCGTTCGACGAGGTCGCCGAGCACCCGTTCCTTGAACGCGGCGCGGGTGCCGGAGCCCCGGTGCCGGGTGATCAGCCGGATCGGCAGGTCCTTGCCGCCGACCGCCTTCCAGTTGGTGATCTCGCCGCGGTAGATGTCCCGCACCTGGGCGAGGGTCAGGTCACGCACCCCCGCCTCCGGGTTCGCGACCAGGGCGAACAGGAAGAAGCTGATCGGCCGGCCGGTCAGCGCCGGCATCCCGTCGGCCTTGCGCCCGTCGGAGAACGCGACGAACTGCCCCGGGTCCGCGGCCCGCGCGCGGTCGTCGAGCGCCGCGACGCCCTCGCCGCTGCCCGCCATCGCGAAGGCGAACGACGCGCCCGGGCACAGGTCCCGGTACGCGCCGGCCGCCTCCTGGACGATCGGCTCGAACGCGGTCGAGCCGTAGATCGTGACGTGCCCGGTGGCGCAGTCCAGCGGCGCGCCGCTGTTGCTGCGCAGGAACACCAGCAGCTGCGCGACGACCAGCACGACCAGGAAGCCGACCAGGGCGATGGCCCGTCGCGGCGGGCCGGGCCGGCTCCGGGTCTCCTGGATCCGGCCGTCCTTGATGTCACCCTCCAGGGTGGGCGGTCCCGGCTCACCGGTGACCCCCTCCACCCGTTCCAGCGCGGCCAGCACCTTGTAGTGCGCCAGCCGGTTCATCGGCACCTTGGGCAGCTCGATCACGCCGCCGCTCGGGTGCCGGTCGGTCTCCGGGCGGAAGCTGGTCCGCAGGTCCCGGAAGTTCGCCCGCAGCGAGTCGTTGCTCAGCTCGGTGACCACGGTCCCGACCACCTTGCGGTTCGGGAAGAAGAACCGGATGCCGACCCGGTCGTCGTCGAGCGCCACGTAGTCGTGCGTGTCGATGTAGGTGAACCCGTTGTTCTCCACCCGCAGCAGCACCAGCGACGCGTGCTTCAACGGCACACCGTGGTTCTGCAGCTCCAGCAGCGCGCCGGGCAGTTCCGCGTCGGTCTCCGCGACGTTCGTCGTGGTGGTGTCCATCTGCAGCCGGTAGCCGAGCCGCTTGCGTCCCTTGAGGACGAACTCGTAGAACGCCGCGACGCTGGGAACCAGCACACCGAGCGTCGCCAGCGCGACGCTCCACCAGAAGTCGATCTCCGCCTCCGCACACCCGGGAAGGCTTTTGATGCTATGCCGGTCGATGCACCGGTTCCGCAGCTCACGCCGGTTCTTCAGCCAACGTTCACGACCCGGCCAGCAGGGTCGCCACCGGGGTCGGCGGGCGGCCGGTCAGCTCGGCCACGTCGGTGGTCACCGTGGACAGTTCGCCGGCCGCGATCGCGGTGTACGTCGACACCCACGCGTCCAGCTGCCACGGCGGCGCGCCGTAGGACGCCCGGGACGCGTACGCCTCGTCGACCGTCTCCGGGTGGTAGGTCGCGCCGACGATCGCCGCGATCTCGGTCAGGCTCAGCGCCTCCGGGCCGGTCAGGCCGTACGTCCGGCCGGCGTGCGCGCCCGGGTCGCGCAGCACCGCCACGGCCGCGTCGGCGATGTCGTCCTGCGCCACCGCCGCGACCCGCCCGTCGCCGGCCGGCCCGCGGATCACCCGGTCCTCGCCGGCCAGCATCGGCAGGAAGTCCGCGTACAGGTTGTCCCGCAGGAACGTCGCGCCGATGCCGGACGCCCGGATGTGCTCCTCGGTGGCCCAGTGGTCGCGGGCCAGGGTGAACGTGGCGTCCGGGGCCGCGCCGAAGAACGAGATGTAGACCAGGTGCTCGACACCGGCGGCCACCGCGGCGTCCACGAACGTGCGGTGCTGCCCGACCCGGTCCGGCGCCTCGGACGCCGACACCATCAGCACGGTCCGCAGCCCGGCCAGGGCGGCCCGGCAGGCCTCGCCGTCGTGGAACGGCGCGACGGCCGCGACCGCACCGGGCAGCTGCGGCGCGCGCGCCACGTCCCGCACCAGGAGCTTCTGGGGTACGCCGTAAGCCGCCAGCCGCAGCGCCACCCGGCCGCCCAGTTGCCCGGTCGCCCCGCTCACACCAATGTGTTGATCACTCATCCCGCTATCCTGCCCCGTGCGCGGTCAGGGTTCCTCGTTCTCGATGATCAGATCGGCGTGCGCGCGGACCTGGTCGGCCGCGTAGAACGCGTCCTCGTGCGCCGCCCACCGTTGCCAGTGCGGGGCATAGGTCTCACCGTCCCTGGCGAGGGCGCGCCGCTTGCGCAATCCGGTGGAGCTGTCCAACCAGACAACCCCGATCTGGTACGACCTGAGCACCGTCGCCCCGGCACCGACCCCCTCGACGACGAGCCACGCGGCGTCGGGCACCGGGTGTTCCTCGGCGTACTCGCCGGCCGCCCAGTCCCAGCGCCGCCACGCCGCGGGACGGCCCTCGGCGAGCGGCTCGAGCACCCGGTCGCGCAGTTCGGCCACGCCCTGGTCGAGGCCGTCCCAGCCGGCGTACAGGTCGTCCATGTGGATCAGCGGTGCGCCGAGACGTGCCGCGATCGCCCGGGCCAGGGTGGTCTTCCCGGAGCCGGACCGGCCCTCGACGGCGAGCACCCCGCGCTCCCCCGCCGACGGCTGCCGCTCGCCCGCCCAGCCGGCCACCCGGTCCACCGCGGCCGCCAGCCACGTCGCCTCGCCGGTCATCCGATGTGCCGGACCCGCTCGGGGGTGATCCGCAGGACCACCCGGTCGTCCTCCTGATCGGGATCGGTCACCACGTGGGCGGCGCCGGTGTAGCGCCGGGCCAGCTCGTCGACCAGTGCGTGCGGGTCCTGGCCCGTAACCCGGGCGCGGCCGCGGATCTCGGCGTACCGGGCCGGCGCGGCCCGGTCGTGCAGCAGCACGGTGACCCGCGGGTCACGGCGGATGTTCGCCACCTTGCGGCGGCCGGCCTTCGTCGCCATCAGCAGATCCTCACCGTCCCAGCCCACCCACATCACCGACAGCTGCACACTCCCATCCCCCTCGGCCGTCGCCAGCACCGCGAACTCCGGCCGCTCCAGCAACTCCCGCACCTCCGCGCCGAGCCGGACCGTCATGCGGCGCTCCCGGCCCGGCCCAGCTCCAGCGGCAGCGCGGGGTCGGCCGACCACTCCTCCAGCGAACCGTCGTAGAGCGCCACATCGGACCGCCCGACCACGGCCAGGGCCAGTGCGACGACGGTCGCCGAGATGCCCCCGCCGCAGTAGAGCCACACCGGCGCCGGGTCGTCGACCAGGTCACCGAGCGCGGCCCGCAGCTCCGGCTCGGGCAGGAACCGCCCGTCCGCCCCGGTCAGCGACCGGGCCGGCAGGTTCCCGCTCCCCGGGATGTGCCCCCGCCGGCTGTACCGCGTCGGCACCTCCCCGGCGTAGGCCTCAGGGTTGAGCGCGCACACCACCGTCGCGTCGACGTCCCCGGCGAGCCAAGCCCGCAGTTCCCCCGCACCCACCCATCGCCCGCCCTTGGCCCGCACGGTGATCCCGCCGGCCCGGCTGGCCCCCAGGGGTGTCTCGAGGGCACCGAGAGACCCCTCAGAACCAGCCGAAGCCCCGCGCCCGCCCGCACCCGGGAGGGCAGCGGACTCGCGGTCCCGGCTGGCCCTGACGGCCCCTTCGGGGCCGGCATAAGGGCCCCCAGAACCAGCCGAGGCCCCGCGCGTGCCCGCCACCTCGCGGTCCCAGCTGGCCCTGACGGCCCCTTCGGGGCCGGCATAAGGGCCCCCAGAACCAGCCGGGGCCTCGCGCGTGCTCGCCACCGGGAGGGCGGCGGACTGCCAGGCGGGGAGGCCGCCGTTGAGGACGTAGGACTCCAGGCCCAGCCAGTCGAGGAGGTACCAGAGGCGGGCGGCCCAGAGGCCACCGGCCCGGTCGTAGGTGACCACCGGGATGCCGTCGCGGACGCCCAGGTCGTGCAGGGCGGCGGCGAGGGCCTCCGGGGATGGGGCCGCGAAGTGGTAGGGCGCGGCCGGGTCGCTCAGGGTGTGCAGCAGGTCGGCGTGCCGGGAACCGGGGATGTGCGCACGCCGCCACCCGGCCAGCCCCGACACCGAACGGTGGTCGCCGTCGTGGGCGGCCGGGGCCAGCTCGACCGTGGCGTCCAGGATGACGATGTCGCCGTGCTGACGTCGTACCTCAAGGTCTTGCGGAGAGAGCAGCGGACCGGTCATCGCGGAGCGGTCTGGACCGGAGCGGACGTCGCGGGGGTGACGGCCTGGCGCCAGTCGAAGGCCGCCGGGAGGATGTCGTTTTTGATCAGCCAGTCGGTGTACGGCGTCATCAGGTCCCCACGGATCTCGCCCCAGCGACCGCCGTGCCACCAGGTCGGCGCGATCAGTTCCAGCGACCGGGCCAGGATCGGGCGCGGGAAGTACGGGATGACGTGGTCCAGGATCTCCAGGGTGCCGGCCGGGTCGTCGGTGGCCGCGCGGTAGCCCCGCTCGGTGACCTCGAGGAACGTCGCCAGCAGGGCCGGGTCGGTGAGCGCCGGGCCGGTGCCGAGCAGGTAGCTGTGGTAGGGCGGCGCGCCGATCTCGTCGACCGGCCAGACGATCCGCTGCTCACCCGGCAACTGGGCGAAGAGCGCGTCCCAGGCCCAGTACCCGCCGAACGTGGCGTCCACCGCGCCGGCCGCGATGTCGTCGACGCTCAGCTCACGGTGACCGCTGTCGATCAGCACGACCGCGTCCGGGTCGCCGCCGTCCGCGGTGATCAGGTGCCGGACCATCGCCACGCCGCGCGGGGTCGGGTTCAGCGCGAGCCGCTTGCCGGCCAGGTCGCGGGGCCGGGTGATGCCGCGACCGGCCACCGTCTGGATGGTCTCCATGCCCCGGTGGTTGACCGAGGCCACGCCGTGCACCGGCTGCCCGGCCGCGCTGCGGACCAGCAGCCGGTTGGTCGGGAAGACGCCGAGGTGGACCTCGCCGCGGGCCAGGTGCTCCAGGGTGTCGCCGCGCAGCGCGTCGAAGACGGTGAGCTCGACGTCCAGGCCGGCGTCGCGGTACCAGCCGCGGTGGCTGGCGACGTAGAGACCGGCCGCGTTCGGCCACGGGTGGAAGTACTCGAGCATCACGCGGAGGTGGGTGAGTGTCATGACGGAACACCTGTCAGCAGATCGGTGAGGCGGCGGCGCAGCTTGACGAACTCGGGGTCGTCCACCACCTCGGCACGACGGGGACGGCCGAACGGCACGGTGATCTTCTCGAGGACCGTGGCCGGGCGGTGCGAGAAGACGTAGACGGTGTCGGACAGCAGCAGCGCCTCCTCGATGTTGTGGGTGACGAACAGGACCGAGCGGCGGTTGGCCTCCCAGATGTCCAGCAGCCAGCGGTGCATGTCGGCGCGGGTCATCGCGTCGAGCGCGCTGAACGGCTCGTCCAGGCAGAGCAGCTCCTGGTCGGAGATCAGGGCGCGGAGGAACGCGACGCGTTGCTGCATGCCGCCGGAGAGCTGGTGGGGGTAGGAGCGGGCGAAGCCGTCGAGTCCTACCCTGGCCAGCCACTCTCTTGCGATCTTGCGGTCTTTCTTGCCGGCGATCTCGCGGGCCAGGATGACGTTCGCTTCGATCGTGCGCCAGGGCATGAGGGCCGGGGCCTGGGGCATGTAGCCGATGAGGCCGCGGCGGCCGACCGCGTTTGCACCGTTGATCTCGATGGTGCCGCTTGCCGGCGTCAGCAGGCCGCCGATGAGGTGGAAGAGGGTGCTCTTGCCGCTGCCACTCGGGCCGATGATCGAGACGAACTCGCCCTGCTTAACCGAAATATCTAGATTTTTCAAGACTTCTAGGTCTTTGAAGCCGTGATTCACACCGGCGACCCGCAACGTATCAGGCATGTCGGCGCCCCCGCACGGTGAGCTTCTCCAGGAGCGCGACCAGGCCGAAGATGGCCAGGGCGAGCACCACGACGATGACGATGGCGACGAACATCCGATCGGCCCGGAACGCGGACTTCTGGACGATCATGTACCGGCCGATGCCCTTCTCGCTGCCGAGCCACTCCGAGATGATCGCGCCGAACACGCTGTAGGTGGCCGCGATCTTCAGGCCGGAGAACATCGTCGGCAGCGCGTGCGGCCACTGCAGCTTGGTGAACAGCTGCCGCCGGTTGGCGCCGCTCATCCGCAGGTAGTCGGCGATCAGCGCGTCACTACGGCCCAGCCCGTCCAGGGTCGCGACGGCCACCGGGAAGAAGCAGACCAGCACGATCACCACGATCTTCGGGGCGATGCCGAAGCCGAGCCAGATCACCAGCAGCGGGGCGAGCGCGATGATCGGCACGTTCTGGCTGATCACCAGCAGCGGGTAGACCGCCGCGCGCAGGAACGGGACCAGGTGCAGGACGATCGCGATCAGCAGGCCGGCGGCCACCCCGGCGGCCAGGCCGTACAGGGTGAGCTCGACGGTGGCCAGGGTGTGCGTGGTCAGCGCGTCGCGCTGCTCGATCGCCGCGTCCCCGATGTCCTTGGGGCTGGGCAGCAGCCACGCGTCGATCCCGGAGACCGTGGTGTAGACCTGCCAGCCGGCGATCAGCAGGATCAGCGTGATCGCCGGGGGAAGCCATTTCTTGTACGTCATGCCGCTGGCAGGAAGTCGTTGGTGTAGGCCTTCGCCGGGTCGATCTCCTTGCTGAGCACCTTCTGCGCGTAGAGCCACGCGGAGAAGTCGGTCCACACGGTCGCCTTCTGCTCACCCCAGCGCGCCGCGTCGTCCTGGTACTTCGGGCTCAGCCACTCCTGGCTCTTCCTGACCAGCGCGGCGTCCAGGTCGGGGGCCGCCTTCAGCAGGATGTCCGCGCTCTCCGCGGCGTTCTTGCCGGCGTACGTGTACCCCTCGGAGACCGCCGCCGTGAAGTCCTTGACCAGCGCCGGGTCGCTGCTGATCCGCTTCTCGTTGGTGATCAGGATCGGGGTGTAGAAGTCGAGCGCCTTGTCGTAGTCCTTGACGTACTGGATGTTCAGCGGCGAACCCTTGAGCTCGGCGTTGACCCCGTCCCAGCCGTAGAAGATCCACTCGAAGTCGATGCCCTTCTTGGTGGCGGTGAGGAAGTCGGCCTCGCCCACGTTCACCACCTTGACCTTGTCCGGATCGCCGCCGTCCGCCTTGACCAGCGTCTTGAGCAGCGGCTCCTCGATCGCGCCGCCGTACCCGCCGTAGGTCTTGCCGGCATAGTCGGCGGGCCGGGTCAGGTTGCGGTCCTGGGGCGAGGCGAAGCCGGACGTGTTGTGCTGCAGGATCGCGGCGACCGAGACGAGCGGGGCGCCCTCGGCGCGGGCCTGGGTGAGCGCCTCCTGCGCGCTGACCGCGAACGGGATCTTGTCGGCGGCGACCAGGGCGGCCGGGTCGGCGTCGCCGGGCTGGACGATCTCGACGTCCAGGCCGTGCGCCGCGAAGTAGCCCTTGGCCTGGGCGACGTACAGGCCGGTGTGGTTGGTGTTCGGGGTCCAGTCCAGGGCGACTTGGATCTTGCGCAACGCCCCGCTCGCGCCGGCGGCGGGCGTATCGCCGTTGTCACCGTCGCCGCATGCACCGAGGGCGAGCACGAGCGACGTGCCGGCGAAGGCGGCGAGGAAGCGGCGACGGCTGGTTCCAGTGATGATCATCCGGGCAACGTACGGACGCCGCAACGCCGCCACCAGGAGAAAGTGACTGGCATTACACACTGTTCCCACATATCAGACTGAGTTACTAGGACATGACCGCGCCTTTTGCGGCAATTGTTGCCCGATCGCCCCGGCGCAGTGATCTAAATCGCGCGCCCCGCCTTTTCGAATCACAGGAACGGCACAGCGAATTCGGGGAGATTTGCAGGCCTCGGGCGGTGAAATGTGAACCGACCGGGAACACCTCGTCACCCATTGCTATTTTCCCGCCCGGCCGACCTTTCGGTTGAACGACACCGCCCCGTTCCAGCAGTTCCGCTCGCCTGACCGGTTACGTAGCGTCATCGCCGCCCACCGAGCAGTTTTCCTTGAGGAGCAGCCGACTTGGACCCCTTCGGCAATCCCGCCGTCAGCGTCGTCATCCCCACACACACCGAGCGTCGCTGGGCGTCCCTGACCCGGACCGTCAGGTCCGCGCAGAGCCAGACGTACCCGGCCGTCGAGGTGGTGGTCGTGGTCGATCACAACCCGGCCATGGCGACCCGGGTCCGGGCCGAGTTCCCCGGCGTCACGGTGCTGGAGAACGCGTACACCCGGGGTGCGTCGGGCAACCGGAACACCGGCGCGTTCCACACCCGCACCCCGCTGATCGCGTTCCTCGACGACGACACGGTGGCCGCGACCACCTGGCTGCAGGGCCTGATCACCCCGTTCCGGGACGACCGGGTGGTCGGCGCCGGCGGTGGGATCATCCCGGCCTGGGAGGGGTCACATCCGCGCTGGTGGCCCGATGAGCTGCTGTGGGCCGTCGGGGTGTCGTACACCGGGATGCCGACCAGCACCGCGCCGATCCGCAACGTCTGGTCCGCCAGCATGATCGTGCGGCGGGATGCGTTCCTGGCGGTCGGCGGGTTCCGGACCGGCTTCGGCAAGCTCGGCGACCAGAACCGGCCCGAGGACACCGAGCTCTGCCTGCGGATGAGCGCGGTGAACGGCGGACACTGGATGTACGTCCCGAGCGCGGTGATCGACCACGAGGTGCCGCGGTCCCGCTCGACGTTCCGGTTCCTGATGGCGCGCTGCTACCACGAGGGCCGGGGCAAGGTGCAGATGGCCGGGCTGCTGCCGAAGGAGCAGAAGCTGGGCGCCGAGGCCGACTACCTCAAGCGGACCCTGCCCCGTGCCGTGGCCCGCAACCTGCTGCACGCCACGATGGGGCGCGGGGGCTTCCACGCGTTACGCGCAGTGACCGTGGTGGCGGCGGTGCTGGCCGCCGCGTGGGGCGGCGGCGTGGAGACCATCGCGGGACTTCTGGACACCGGAGCGACAGTTCCGAGCACTCCGGCGGTGTGACTCAACCCATCTTCTCCAACCGTACGATGACCCATTTCGACGTCGGTGTTCCGCTCTCCTCGGCCTGCGAGTCGAGCGGCACCAACGGATTCGTCTCCGGGTAGTACGCGGCCACGCAACCCTTCGGCGTGTCGTACGCGATGAGCCGGAACCGATCGGCCCGCCGCTCGCCGTCGTCGAACTCGGAGACCAGGTTGACCAGCTCGCCGTCGGCGAAGCCGAGCTCGGCGAGGTCGGCCGCGTTGATGAAGACCACCCGGCGCCCGGAGTAGACCCCGCGATAACGGTCGTCCAGCCCGTAGATCGTGGTGTTGAACTGGTCGTGGCTGCGCAGCGTCTGCAGCACCAGCCGGCCCGGTGGCACGGTCATCACCTGCAGCGGGCTGACCGTGAACACGGCACGGCCCTCCGCGGTCGGGAAGGTCCGCGAGTCCCGGGGCGGGTGCGGCATGGTGAACCCGCCGTTGTCGACCTTGGCTGCGTAGTCGTCGCAGCCCGGCACCACCCGGCCGATCCGCTCCCGGATCCGGGAGTAGTCCCCGGCGAACTCGGCCCACGGGATGCCCTGCCGGTCGCCCACCACGGCCTCGGCGATCCGGCAGATGATGTCCACCTCCGAGCGCAGCAGCGGCCCGGCCGGCTCGGACCGGCCCCGCGACGCGTGCACCGCGGACATCGAGTCCTCGACGGTGACCCGCTGCACCACGCCGCCGGTGCGGTCCTGCTCGGTGCGGCCCAGCGTGGGCAGGATCAGCGCGGTCCGTCCCGCGTCGACGTGGCTGCGGTTCAGCTTCGTGGAGATCTGCACGGTCAGGTCGGCGCCGCGCATCGCGGCCGCGGTCACCTCGGTGTCCGACATCGCGGCCACGAAGTTGCCGCCCAGCGCGACGAAGACCTTCGCCTTGCCGTCCCGGAACACCCGGACCGCGTCGGCGGCGTCCACACCGTGCTCACGCGGCGGCTCGAACCCGAACTCGTCGCGCAGCCGGTCGAGGAAGACCACGGGCGGCTTCTCCCAGATCCCCATGGTCCGGTCGCCCTGCACGTTGGAGTGCCCGCGAACCGGGCAGAGCCCCGCGCCGGGCTTGCCGATCATGCCCTGGAGCAGCGCGACGTTGACGAACTCCTTGATCGTGGCGACCGCGTTGCGGTGCTGGGTGATGCCCATCGCCCAGCAGTGCACGATCCGCTTCGACGAGGCGAGCATGTCGGCGGCGGCCTCGATCTCGGACCACTCCAGGCCGGTCGCGGCCAGCACCGCCTCCCGGTCGACCTCGGCGACGTGCTTGGCCCAGGCCTCGAAGCCGACGGTGGACGACTCGATGAACTCCCGGTCGGCGACACCCTTCTGCAGCAGCAGACTGCCGATCGCCTGCCACAGCGCCAGGTCGCCGTTCGAGCGGATCCGCAGCAGCCGGTCGGCCAGACCGATGCCGCCGCCGACCAGGCCGCGGGCCTTCTGCGGGTTGTCGAAGCGCAACAGGCCGGCCTCGGACAGCGGATTGATCGCCAGGATCTTCGCGCCGTCCCGTTTGGCGATCTCCAGCGCGGTCAGCATCCGCGGGTGGTTGGTGCCCGGGTTCTGCCCGGAGACCACGATCAGGTCGGCCTGGTGCAGGTCCTCCAGGGTCACCGAGCCCTTGCCGACGCCGATGGTGCGCATCAGCGCGCTGCCGGTCGACTCGTGGCACATGTTGGAGCAGTCCGGCAGGTTGTTGGTGCCGAACGCCCGGGCGAAGAGCTGATAGACGAACGCGGCCTCGTTGCTGGCCCGCCCGGAGGTGTAGAAGACCGCCTCGTCCGGGCTCGCGAGCTTCTGGAACTCCGCACCGATCAGGGCGAACGCCTCGCCCCAGGAGATCGGCTCGTAGTGCGTGCCGCCGTCGCGGCGGACCATCGGGTGGGTGAGCCGGCCCTGCTTCTCCAGCCAGTGGTCGGTCTGCCCGGCCAGGTCGGCGATCGAGTGCGCGGCGAAGAACGCCGGGCCCGCGGTGTCCCGGGTGCCCTCCCAGGCGACCGCCTTGGCCCCGTTCTCACAGAACTCGGCGGCGTGCCGGTGGCCCTGCGGGTCGGGCCAGGCGCAGCTCATGCAGTCGAAGCCGTCGCGCTGGTTCAGCGAGCGCAGGTTACGGACGGTTTTCCGCACGCCCATCTGCCCCACCGCGTTGGCCAGGCTCAGGCGCACGGCCTGCAACCCGGCGGCGTGGTCAGCCGGTGGACCCACCCGCAGGCGGGCCTCTTCGTCATCGATCGGCGCCATGGGCCCAGTCTGCCTCGCCGACCCGGCCGGGCTCCAGCCGGATCTTCCGATCGGTCAGGCGTATTCCTGGCGCAGTTCGGCCAGCACCGCCGGGGACGGCCAGTCGTCCACCCGGTACCGGGCCGGGGCGAGCAGCGGCTCGGCGTCCAGGCCGACCCGTTCGGCGACCGCGTCCCAGGGCGCCCGGAACTGCGGGCCGGTGTCCGGGTGCACGAACGCGATGGTGTCCGCCTTGGGCAGCAGCGTGCTCACCCCCGCGGTCCACACCGCGATGGTCTCCGGGAGGCCGCCCACCGGCTCGGCGGCGAGCAGGCCGCCGATGTGCACGTCGACGCCGGCCTGGGCGTACTGCTCGGCGAGCCAGTTGGTCTGGCCGTGGTACTCGGTCAGGGCGAGCAGGGTCTCGGCGCGGCGGGCGGAGAGGTGGTGCGCGTGCTCGGGCGGCGGGGAGTACATCACCGTCCGGCCCTGCGGCCCGGCCACGTACCCGACCGGCGACAGGCTCCGCGGCGCCTCCTTGAAGTGCTGGTCGACGAGCGCGTAGAACGGCTCGGCGGTGGCGTCCGGCAACGGGCAGAGCAGCAGCGTGTTGTTGTCCGGGGCGAACGCCAGCACCGGACCGCCGAGCCGCTCGCCGACCTCGGCCAGCCAGCCCGGCGCCAGCAGCAGCGAGGTGAAGTACGCGTCGCCGTCGTCCAGCATGCTGATCAGCGGCTGCCCGCCGGGCCAGTTCTGCTCGAGGGAGTGCCGGGCCATCCCGGCCAGATTGGCCCGGGCGGTGGTGAACACCTCCTCGGCGGAGACGCCCCACTCGTCGACCCGGTCCGGCACCACGTAGGCCATCGCGTCCGGCTGGTCGACGACAACCAGTTCCTTCAGGTACGGCAACGCGGCCCGGGAGATCGGCGGGCGCATGCCGGGCGGGCCGGCGGTGCCGAACGTGACCGGGCGCAGGACCGGGCGGAGCTTCGGGCGTACCGTCTCCCAGTCGTCATGCGGCGGTGGCGCCGCCATGATCCGGACCAGCTTGACCAGCCGCTCCCGGCGCTCGGACGGTGTCGCGTCGGCCGTCTCCCGGAAGATGTTGGCCAGGTAGAGATGGGCCGGACCGGGCGAACCGGTGCGGTAGATCTCGATGGCGAAGTCGTCCGGCCGGTGCACCGCGCGCTCCACACCGGGGGTGCGCCGCGCGACGCGGAGAGCCAGCGCCGCGAATCGGCGCCGGGGCGAAACGAACCGGTCGAGCATTCCCACGGCGGAACCCTAACCGACCCGGCGCGCCGTGTTCAGGCTCGACCGGGGGAACCGGCCGCCGCCGGCTCGTCCACCAGCCGGGTCGCGATGTTGGTGAGCGCCTGGTCGAGCAGCGCGCGGTCACCCGGATCGGTCATCGTGAAGTCCTCCAGCCGGACGTCGAGCCACTCCCGCCAGGCATGCCGTACCCGGTCGAACTGTTCCTGCCCGGCCTCGGTGAGCTGCACCGCGTCACCGTCGAGCCGCGCATATCCGGCCTGGCAGAGGTCGGTGAACGCGGGCTGCAGCACCTCGGCCGGCATCCGGTTGGTACGCGCGATGGTGTCCAGGTCGGCCCGCCCCCGGGCCCGGGTGTGCAGGTGCGTCTGGCCCATCGCCCAGGCCTGCGACGGGTTCAGCCGCCCACCGGAGTCGGCCAGGATCTCCTCCAGGACCGTCCGGTCATGTCCGGCTTTGCGCATGGTGTCACTGATCGCCCGTTCCAGCTGGGCGACCCGGTCGGCGGCGGCCGGCGCCGAGAAACCCTCGCCCACGTCGGTCGCGTGCGAGCGGGCGCCGTCCCGCAACGGCAGCTCCTTGAGGAACCAGGCGATCACGAAACCCAGCACGGCGACCGGAACCACCCAGCGGAAGACGTACCCGATGGTGTCGGCATAGGCCTGGATGATCGGCGCGGCCTGGACCGCGGAGAGTTTGTGCAACGCCGCGGGGCTGGCCGCCGCCGGATCCGCCGCCGCCGGGAACGAGCTGAGCTTGTTCGTGAACAGGGTGCCGAAGATCGCGGTGCCGAACGAGCTGCCCAGCGTACGGAAGAACGTCACGCCCGAGGTGGCCGTGCCCAGGTCGGCGTACGGGACGGTGTTCTGCACGACGATCGTCAGCACCTGCATGCTCAGCCCGATCCCCATCCCCAGCACGAACATGTAGAGCGACATCAGCGCGGCACCGGTGTCCGGGCCCATGGTGGACATCAGCCACAGCCCGAGCGACATCACCGCGGTGCCGGCGATCGGGAAGACCCGGTACCTGCCGGTGCGGCTGACCAGGTTCCCGGCCAGGATCGACGTGGTGAACAGGCCGGCCACCATCGGCAGGGTGCGCACCCCGGAGCCGGTGGCCGAGACGCCGTCGACGTACTGCAGGTAGGTGGGCAGGAACGTCATCGCGCCGAGCATGGCGAACCCGACGATGAAGCTCAGCGTCGAGCAGACCACGAAGACCGAGTTGCGGAACAGCCGCATCGGCAGCATCGGTTCCTTCGCCCGCAGCTCGACCAGGACGAACGCGGTGAGCAGGACGATCGACGCGGTGAACAGGGTGAGGATGGTGGCCGAGCTCCAGGCGTACTGGTTGCCGCCCCAGGAGAGCGCCAGGATCATGCTGGACGCGCCGGTGGCGACCAGGGCGATGCCCGCGTAGTCGACGATCGGGCGGGTGTCGCTGCGGATCGACGGGATGGCCCGGGCCGCGATGGCCAGCACCACCACGGCCACCGGCACGTTGATGTAGAACGCCCAGCGCCAGCTCAGGTGGTCGGTGAACAGCCCGCCCAGGGTCGGCCCGAGCACCGTGGTGACACCGAAGACCGCGCCGAGCGCGCCCTGGTACTTCCCCCGTTCGCGGAGCGGGATGACGTCGGCGATCAGCGCCATCGCGGTGACCATCAGCCCGCCGCCGCCGATCCCCTGGACCGCCCGCGCCGCGATCAGCATGACCATGTCCTGCGCGACGCCGCACAGCACCGAGCCGCCGACGAAGACCAGCACGCTGATCTGGAACACCGTCTTGCGGCCGAACAGGTCACCGAACTTGCCGGCCAGCACCGTCGACACCGTCTCGGCCAGCAGATACGCGGTGACCACCCAGGACATGTGCCCGGCGCCGCGCAGGTCCGCGACGATCGTCGGCAGCGCGGTCGACACGATCGTCTGGTCCAGCGCGGCGAGCAGCATGCCGAGCAGGATCGCCGTGAAGACGATGTTGGTCTGACGCCGGCTCACCACCGTGGCCGTGTCACCGGTCGACATGCCGCCAGTCTTCCCGGCCGGGCGCGCCCAGGTGCCGCGATCGCCGAAAGTCAAAGTAAACTAAGTTGACTTCCGCGTCGGTGAGAGGACTTTCGATGGCTTTGACCGCTTCCAGCACGGTCGGCGACTGGTTGACCCACCCGGCTGGCGGCGCGGCCCTGCGCGCGCTGCTCGGCTCCTCGTTCGAGGAGTCCCAGCTGAACCCGGTGCGGGGGCTGCCGCTTCAGCAGCTGGTCGCGCTCAGCCAGGGCCAGCTGCCGCAGGCCGCCGTCGACGCCCTGGTGCTCCAGGTCAACGACGGCGTCGTCCCGGCCGACGACGCCGCATCCAGCGCCTGGCGCGAGAAGATCACCCCGGGCCGCTTCGCCGGCCAGACCGTGATCGTCACCGGCGCGGCCTCCGGCATCGGCCGGGCCACCGCGTCCCGCATCGCCCGCGAGGGCGGCCGCGTCATCGCCGTCGACATCACCACTTCCGGCCTGGAGGCGCTCGCCGCCGACCTCAGCGCCGACTTGGGCCCTGCCGCCGCCGGCCCGGGCCCTGCCACCCCCGGTTCCGCCGCCGCCGCTGGCCCTGGCGCCGCCACCGGCCCTGGCTCTGCCGCTGGCTCCGGCTCTGCCGCTGACCCTGGCTCTGCCGCTGGCTCCGGTGGCGCGGTGATCACGGTGACCGCGGACATCACCCGCGACGAGGACATCGCCGCGATCGTCGCCGCGGCCGGCCCCCGGATCGACGGCCTGGCCAACATCGCCGGTGTCGTCGACGACTTCACCCCGGCACACGAGACCTCCGACAAGGTGTGGGAACGCGTCTTCGCGGTCAACGTCGACGGCGTCTTCAAGCTCACCCGCGCCGTCCTCCCGGCCATGCTCACCGCCCACCGCGGCGCGATCGTCAACATCGCCTCGGAGGCCGCCCTGCGCGGCAACGCCGCCGGCATCGCCTACACGGCGTCCAAGCACGCGGTGGTCGGCATCACCAAGAACACCGCTTTCATGTACGGCCCCGAGGGCATCCGGGTCAACGCGGTCGCCCCGGGCGGCGTCGCCACCGGCATGCGCCCCACCGACCAGTCCGCGTTCGGCCTGGGCCGCACCGGCCCGTTCCTGAAGCTGATCCCCCCGATCGCCACCGCCGAACACCTGGCCGCCTCGATCACGTTCCTGCTCAGCGACGACGCCGTGAACCTCAACGGCGCCATCCTCCCCTCCGACGGCGGCTGGTCCATCCAGTAGCCACCGCTCCAGCACTCCCGCCGGGCGCACCTCATCAAGATCAAATTCAAGATGTCGTGCGTCCGCCGGGGTACAGACCGCCGCTCCCGCCGGGACCCCTCCAGGCTCCGCTGGCCGCTACGCGTCCACAACACAGAGCCCTCCGGGGCGACGCCCGCGGGTGGTCACGGAAACCCCCGCTCACACCCCACCAGGGGGCAAGCTCCCCTTTCCACAGCCCCAGCCCATCCACAGCCCCCACCCCACCCCGCCCCCTCCCCCACCACACTGTCCAAGGGGGAGCCCCCAGGGAGGGCGGGCTCCGTGCTCCGCCCGGCGCGAAACGACACGACACGGCGCCGCCGTCCGGTTGGTGCCGGCGGTGTTCAACCCGGGAGAGGGCTGCCGGGAAGGGTTGTTCGTTCGGCTCCCGGGGGGGGCGGTGGCAGCACGCGCTTGGTGCTTACGCAGGCGGGCCGGGGCGAGGCACGACGCGGCAGGGCGAGGCAAGACGCGGCGAGGCGCGGCGGGGCGGGCGGGGCACGACGCGGCGAGGCGGGGCGGGCGGGGCGGGGCGGGGCGGGGCGACAAGAGCACATATTCGATGTCGGCGGGGCGTTGGGCGCACATATTCGATGTCGGTGGGGCGCTAGGCGCACGCGTCCGGCTCTGATCGGGCGGCAGGAACACGCATTCGGGGCCGGTGGGGCGGCAGGAACACGCATCCGGCTTGGCCTGGGGCGGTGGCAGCACGCGTTCGGGTTTTGCGGACGTCTGCCGGCCGCGGGAGGGCGGTAGGAGGACGCGATCTCGCTTTGCGGACGGCTATCGCCCACCCGCGGGCGGCAGACGTCCGCAATCGTCGACCGCGGTCCCCTACCGCCCCTTGGGCCATCGGGGCGGATCGATTAATGCCGGACGGGGCCGGGCGACGGCGGGATGATCAGCCGCCAGGGCAAGCCGGGAGGAAAGTGGGCGTGCTCATCAGCCGCTAGGACCGAGCCGCCCGCCAGCACGGACGTCAACCGCCAAGACCGAGACGCCGGCTGGCGCGAACGTCAGCCGTCAAGACCGAGCCGCCCGCCAGCACGGACGTCA
>NZ_BOMS01000067.1 GCF_016862315.1 Actinoplanes palleronii
GGCTGGTGGGAACGTCAGCTGTCAAGACCGAGTCGGCGGCTGGTGGGAACGTCAGCTGTCAAGACCGAGTCGGCGGCTGGTGGGAACGGCGGCTGTCGGGGGGCGCTGGGAGGTGGGGGTGGTCAACTGGTGGGGGTGGGTGGGGTGATCAGTTGCTGGAGGAGGGCTCCGTAGTGGGTGATCAGGGTTTCTGGGGCGGTGGCTACCAGTTGCTCGTCGGACACCACCCACAGGGCGTAGAGGAGGCCGCCGATCACCGCGGCGGCCAGGCGGGCTCGTAGGTCGGCGTCCGGGCCGGTGAGGCGGGCGCGTAAGGGTCCGACGAAGGTGTGTTCGTGGATGGCCTGGAGGCGTTCCTTGATCTGGGGTTCGTTGGAGCCTCGGACCAGGGCCAAGTAGACGCCGCGGATGTCGTCGTCGGCCAGGAGGCGTGCGACGAAGCGGGGGCCGAACTCGGCCGGGGGCACGTTCAGCAGCGGCTCGTCGTCGATGGTCAGGTGCATGGTGTCCAGGAACAGCAGTTCCTTGGTGCCGAAGTGGCGGATCACCAGGGCCGGGTTGGTCTCGGCCAGCGCGGCGATGTCCCGCACCGACGTGCGGGAATAGCCGCGTTCGCGGAACAGGCGGGTCGCCGCCGCGTGGATCTCCTCGCGGGTCTCCGCGCCGGTACGCCTCACCATGCCCCTGATGGTATGCCGCCGCGCAGCCGGTGAACGCCGTGCCATAGCGCATTAGATGACCTATTTACGGAAATATACCGCAGATTCGTCCGATCGAGGGAAATTGTGGTGGTTTCCGTGGTCAGCTCTTCCCGACAGGTTATCGCTGGAAAGGGACGAGATGAACAAGACGACACGGAGCCTGACCCTCGCCGGAGCAGGGATTCTGGCCGGCGCCGCGCTGGCCGGTCCCGCGCAGGCGGCGCCGGCGACCGTGCCGGACACCGGCAACGCGTCGGGGCAGGCGCAGAGCTATCGCCCGCACGACGTGGCCGGTCAGTACGACACCCGGGCCGCCTGCGAGCAGATCAGCCGGTTCGGCGCCGCGCTCGGCGCGTGGGACCAGCCGGACTGCCGGTCGGCGTTCCACGGGATCAAGCGGATCTTCGTGCTGGTGGTGGACTTCGGGGACGGGGGTTCGTCGGGGTGGCCGGCCTGGCCAGAGATACCCGGCGGTGGCACGCCCCATCCCTACCCGGGGATGCCCGGTGGGCCTGACAACGGGGGCGCCCCGCCCACGGGCTCGGGACAGCCCGGTGGTCCCGGCACGCCCGGAGGGCCGGAAGCACCCGGTGGTCCTGGTGTTCCCGGAGGTCCGGGTGCGTCCGAGGGCCCGGGTACGCCCGCAGGCCCTGGAACGCCCGGAGTGCCCAGCGAACCTGGAGTGCCTGGCGGACCTGGAACGCCTGGCGGACCTGGAACGCCGGCTCCCGGCACCACGGCTCCCGGTGTGCCCGGACCGGAGCCGACTGCCGGATCTCAGCCCGCTACGTCGGTGACCCTTCAGCCGCTGCCGGCCGTGACGACGGAGCCCACGCCTGCGGTCACGACGGAGCCGGTCGCGGCCAGCACGGAACCGGCACCGGCCGTCACTGGGCCGGCCCCGATCGCCACCACGGAACCGGGTCCTGCCGTGACAACCGAGCCGACCCCGGCCGCGAGCACGGGACCGGCACCCGCGGTGACAACGGAGCCGGTCACGGAGACGCCGGCCGCCGAAACGCCGGTCACGCAGACGCCGGTCGTGGAGACGCCAGCCGCGGAGACGCCCGCCGCAGAGACGCCCGCCGTCGAAACGCCGGTCGCAGAGACGCCCGCCGCGGAGACGCCTGCCGAGACCGTTGTGGGAGAGCTGTTGGAGCCCGTCTCCGAGACGCCCACCGCCGAGCCCGTCGCTGACGTTCCGCCTGTCGAGATCGTCGCAGCGGCACACTGACCCCCGCACACGCACTGACCCAGCACGACCCAGAGACCGTCACCGCGGCCGCTTCCCCCCGTTCGGGGAGAGCGGCCGCCTCCGGTTTCCCGTCAGAACGCACGACCGAGGAGGGACGAGATGCGAACGACCACGAAGCTGGCCATCGCCGGCGGCGGGATGATCACCGCCCTGGTGATGACGGCGAGCCCGGCCCACGCGGGTCCGGGTGACTGCGAGGCCTTCAACCAGGTCGGTGATCAGACCGGGCTCTGGGGTCCCTACGACTGCGCGGACTGGGACATCCACCCGGACACCGTGCTGATCATCCGGCCCGGCGCCGAGCCCGCTGAGCCGATCACCAGGGACGACCTGCCGACCCTGATCGACCTCAACGGGCCCCCGCAAGGGCAGGTGACCCATCGCTGAGCCACCTGCCGAATTTCCGTGACCACCCACGGACGTCGCCCCGGAGGGCTTCGCGTTCTGGACGCGCCAGCGGCCAGCGAAGCCCGCAGGGGTCCCGGCGGGAGCGACGATCTGTACCCCGGCGGACGCACGACATGAAGAAGTTGAACCCCTCAGCCGCCGGCCATCGCGCCGACGATCAGGAACGGCTCCTCGCCTCGCGCCACCCGGTCGGGCAGCGGCGTGTCCGGCGCGTCGTTGGACAGGTCCTCCTCGCAGGCGAAGAAGCGGACCAGTGGCCGCCGCTGCCCGGAATTCCGGTCCCGGATCGTGCCGGTGAGCATCGGATAGTCCCGCTCGACGGCGTCCAGCACTCCGCGCTGGGTGACCGGGCCGTCCACCTCGACCCGGACCTCCTTGCCGGAGCGCGCGAGGGTGCGCAGATGCACCGGCAGCACCACCCGGATCACGGCAGCACCTGCACTTCCACCGAGCAGATCGGCGGCAGATCGCGGACGATCGCGGTCCACGAGTCGCCGCTGTCCGCGGAGCCGTAGACCTGGCCGCCGCTGGTGCCGAAGTAGATCCCGCACTCGTCGAGAGTGTCCACCGCCATGGCGTCGCGCAGCACGTTGACGTAGCAGTGCTCCTGCGGCAGCCCGGCGGTCAGCGGCTCCCACTGCTCGCCGCCGGTGCGGCTGCGGTAGACCCGCAGCTTGCCGTCCATCACGTAGTGCAGCGAGTCGCTGGTGATCGGTACGACGTAGATCGTCTCCGGCTCGTGCGCGTGCACCGCGATCGGGAAGCCGAAGTCGGTCGGCAGGTTGCCGCTGATCTCCCGCCACCGGCCGCCCGCGTCGTCGGTGCGCAGCACGTCCCAGTGTTTCTGCATGAACAGGGTGTCCGGCCGGGACGGGTGCATCGCGATCCGGTGCACGCAGTGCCCGACCTCGGCATCCTCGTCCGCGATGCCGTCCGAGCGCAGGCCCGCGTTGATCGGCAGCCAGGACGCGCCGCCGTCGTCGGTACGGAACGCCCCGGCCGCCGAGATCGCCACGTAGATCCGGTCCGGGTCGGTGGGGTGGGTGATGATGGTGTGCAGGCACATCCCGCCGGCGCCGGGCTGCCACTGCGGGCCGGTGCGGTGCTGCCGCAGCGCGGTCAGCTCTTCCCACTTCCCGCCGCCGTCGGTGGACTTGTAGAGCGCGGCGTCCTCGGCGCCGGCCCAGACGGTGTCCGGGTCGGTACGGGACGGCTCCAGGTGCCAGACCCGTTTGAACTCCCACGGGCGTGGGGTGCCGTCGTACCAGAGGTGGTCGCCGACCGGTGGTTCGTAGGTGAAGTCGTTGCCGACGGCTTCCCAGTTCTTGCCGCCGTCGTCGGAGCGCTGGATCACCTGCCCGAACCAGCCCGACGACTGCGACGCGTACAACCGGTCGGGTGCGACCGGGGAGCCGTTGACGTGGTAGATCTCCCAGCCCGGGAAGAGCGGGCCGTCGACCTGCCAATCCTTGCGCGTGCCGTCCGAGGTCAGGATGAACGCGCCTTTGCGTGTGCCAACCAGTAGCCGAACGCTAGTCATGGGATCCACTCTGCCCCATCACGGCCGCTCAGCCTTCCAGGGCGCGCGCCATTTCAGCCTGTTCAGCGAGAACCTCGTTCATCCGGACCTGCACCGCGTCCATCTTGCCGATCGTCTCGCTGGTGGTGTGGATGCCGGCCGCCACGGTCTCGGCGCTGGCCTGGATCCCGGCGATCTGCTCGGCCACCTTCTTGGTCGCCTCGGCGGTCTCCCGGGCCAGCTCCTTGACCTCGCCGGCGACCACCGCGAAGCCCTTGCCGGACTCGCCGGCCCGGGCCGCCTCGATGGTGGCGTTCAGCGCGAGCAGGTTGGTCTGCTCGGCGATCGACTCGATGATCTTGATGACGTCGCCGATCGCGGACGACGCCTGGCCCAGCGCGGCCACCTCGGCGGTCATCGCCGAGGCCCGGCTGACCGCCTGCTCGGCGACGTTCGTGGCGTCGTCGCTGGCGTTGCGCAGCCGTTCGACCGTGTCCAGCAGCGCGCGGGCATTGGAGGCCGACCGTTCGGTCGCCCGGAGCACTTCGAGCCGCTGCGACACCAGCTGCTGCACGTTGCGCAGGGCGGCGGCCCGGGATTCGGAGAGGTCGATGTACTCGGTGGTGAAGAAGTCCATGGTGCCGACGATCCGGTCCCCGCTCGAGATCGGGAAGCAGACACTGGACCGGACACCGGCCCGGCCCGCCGCGGGCGCCCGCACGCAGTCGGTGAGCTCGGCCAGGTCCCGGATGAAGACCAGGTCCTTGGCCCGCCAGGCCCGGCCGGAGAGCCCGACCCCCTCGGCGAACGTGGCGGCCAGGGTGACCCGGCGGAACTCGTCACCGGCCGAGCCGGACTCGACCTGGAACTTGAGCACGTTCTCGTTCTGGTCGACCTCCCAGTACGACCCGTACGCCCAGTGGAACGCGGACCGGACGGCGTCCAGCGCGGCCCGCAGCGCGGTCTGACTGTCCTGCGCCGCGCCCAGCCGGGTGACCACCGCGGTGACCGCCAGCCTGTCGTCGGCGACCTGGCGCAGCTCGGCCGCGGCGACCGCGCCGCTGCGCGCCCGCTCGGCGATCCGAGCGATGGTCGCGAACTTCTCCTTGCGGGCGGCGTCCAGGTAGAGCGGTGTCGGCGAGTAGTACTCCAGGACACCGACCACCTCGGTGCCCTTGGTGACCGGCAGCACCAAGCCGGCGACCATGCCGGCCTGCAGCGCGGCCTGGCAGCGCCGGCAGTCGCCGCACTCGGCCGCCGAATCGGCGTGGGTGAGCTGCCGGGACCGGAACGCCTTGCCGATCAGCCCGGTGTCGGCCGGCAACGTCTTGCCCGGGGTGACCGCCTGGATCTGGCCGCTGAGCGGGCCGGTCTCGTGCACCAGCCGCATCTGGCGGCCGTCCGGCACCCAGATCGCGCCGTACCCGAAGCCGTACGACTCGACAGTGCTGGCCACCGTGATCCGCCACGCGTTGGTCTCGTCGCCCGCCGATTCGAGGGCCAGCACCAGCTCCTCCAGCGACTCGACATCACGTGGGATGGGCCGCTTGAGCTCCGGACCCGCCTGCCGTGAACCGAACCACCCCACGCTGAGTCCCCTTTGACAAGTGCCGAAAGTCCTTCATCACAAGAATCGGCGCTTATTCCGCAAGATGTAGCAGAAACGTCAAGGCTGGAAGCGATATCCCATGCCGGGTTCGGTGAGCAGGTGCCGCGGGCGGGCCGGGTCGTGCTCCAGTTTGCGGCGCAGCCGGGCCATGTACTGGCGCAGGTAGTTCGTCTCGGTCTGGTACTGCGGTCCCCACACGTCGTGCAGCAGCTCGCGCTGGGTGATCAGCTTGCCGGGGTGCCGGACCAGGTGCTCCAGCAGTTGCCACTCGGTCGGGGTGAGCCGGACGTCCCCGCTGATCGCCCGGGTCGCCAGGTCGACGGTGTGCGCACCGATCTCCACGGACGGAAGGCCGGAGGGCTGGATCCGGCGGGTCACGGCGCGCATCCGGGCGAGCAGTTCGTCCAGCCCGAACGGCTTGGTCACGTAGTCGTCCGCGCCGGCGTCCAGCGCGGCCACCTTGTCGGTGCTGCCGGCCCGGCCGGAGAGCACGATGATCGGCACCGTGGTCCAGCCGCGCAGCCCGGCGATCACCTCGGTGCCCTCCATGTCCGGCAGCCCGAGGTCGAGGACCACCAGGTCGGGGTGGAAGTGCGCGGCCACGTGCAGGGCCGCGGCGCCGTCGCCGGCGATCTCCACCTCGTACCCGCGGGCCTTCAGGTTGATCCGGAGCGCCCGGATGATCTGCGGTTCGTCGTCGACGACCAGGACGCGGGTCACCGCGAGGCCGGCAAGGCAAGGATCATGGTGAGGCCGCCTCCGGGGGTCTCTTCCGGCACCAGGGTGCCGCCCATCGCCTCGGTCAGCCCGCGGGACAGCGCCAGGCCGAGCCCGACGCCGTTGTGGGTGTCCCGGTCACCGAGGCGCTGGAACGGCAGGAACACATCGTCCCACCGGTCCGCCGGGATGCCCGGGCCGTGGTCGATGATCCGCAGTTCCACGCTGGCGCCGTGACTGCTGCCGGTGATCATCGGCGGCCGGTCGGCCGGGCTGTAGCGCAGCGCGTTCGCGATCACGTTCACCAGGACCCGCTCCAGCAGACCCGGATCGGCGTCCAGCAACGGAAGGTCGTCGGGCACGCGCAAGGTCACCTTCCGGCCCTCCGGGCCAAGATCGTCAAGAGCCCGGGGTACGACCTCCTCGGCGCCCACCGCGATCGCCAGCACGCCCAGCGCCCCCGACTGCAGCCGGCTCATGTCCAGCAGGTTCGCCACCAGCCGATCCAGCCGGTCCAGCGACTCGTCCGCGGTGGCCAGCAGCTCGGCGCGGTCGTGCTCGTCGAACTCCACCTCGGTGCTGCGCAACCCGGCGATCGACGCCTTCGCGCTGGCCAACGGCGTACGAAGGTCATGACTGACGGCCGCGAGCAGCGCGGACCGCAACCTGTTCGCCTCGGCCAGCGGTCGCGCGGTGGCCGCCTCGGCCGCCAGACGCTCCTGCCGCAGCGCGACAGCGGCCTGCGCCGCGAACGCCTCCACGATCCGCCGGTCGGACGCCTCCAGGGTGTGTCCGGTGAGCAGCATCAGCAGCGCGTCGTCGACCCGCACCACGACGTCCGCGTCGGCGGCCCGCGCGCAGACCGGCTCGCCCACCCCGGCGACCACCACGCCGTTCTCCACCAGCGCCACCGAGTCCAGCCCGAACGTCTCCCGCAGCCGATCCAGCAGCGCGGGCAGCGGCCGTTGCCCGCGCAGCACCCCGCTCGCCACCGCGGCCAGGGTCTGCGCCTCGGCTGCCGCCGCCGCGGCCTGCCGGGTCCGGCGGGCCGCGGTGTCCACCACCCAGCTGACCGCCACCGCGACCACCACGAAGATCCCCAAGGCCAGCAGGTTCTGCGGCGACGCGATGGTGAGCCGGCCGTACGGCGGGGTGAAGAACCAGTTCAGCAGCAACGACCCGGCGACCGCGGCGAACAGCGCCGGCCACAGCCCGCCGATCAGTGCCACCCCGACCACGGCGGCCAGGGACAGCAGGATGTCGTTGACCAGCGGCGGGTCCGGCACCACCAGCAGGATCGCGGTGAGCAGCGGCAGACCGGCCAGCGCGGTCAGGAACCCGGCGATCCGCCGGCCCCGGGACAGCGCGGCTGGCATCCGCTCCCGGCGCCCGCCCCGCCCGGCCCGCTCGTGGGTGACCAGGTGCACGTCGATCGACCCGGACAGCGCCGTGGTGGTCGGGCCCACCCCGGCGGTGAGCAGCCGGGCGAACCGGCCGCGGCTGGACGCGCCGAGCACGATCTGGGTGGCGTTCACCCCGCGGGCGAACGCCAGCAGCGCCCGGGACACGTCCGGCCCGGCCACCTGGTGGAACGTCGCGCCCAGGCTCTCCGCCAGCACCCGCTGCCGGGCCAGCGCGCCCGGGTCGGCGCCGGCCAGCCCGTCGTTGCGGGTCACGTGCACGGCCAGCAGGTCGGCGCCCTTGGTCCGGTCGGCGATCCGGGCCGCCCGGCGGATCAGCGTGTCCCCCTCGGCCCCGCCGGCCAGCGCGACCACCACCCGTTCCCGGGTCTCCCAGGTGGCGTCGATGTCGTGGTCGGCGCGGTACCGGTCGAGCTGCTCCTCGACCTGGTCGGCGAGCCAGAGCAGGGCCAGCTCGCGCAGCGCGGTCAGGTTCCCGGTCCGGAACCAGTTGCCGAGCGCCGCGTCGACCTTCTCCGGCCGGTAGACGTTGCCGTGCGCCATCCGCCGGCGCAGCGCCTCCGGTGTCATGTCGACCAGTTCGACCTGCTCGGCGGCGCGGACCACGGCGTCCGGCACGGTCTCCCGCTGCTCGACACCGGTGATCCGGGCGACCACGTCGTTCAGCGACTCCAGGTGCTGGACGTTGACCGTGGTCAGCACGCTGATCCCGGCGTCCAGCAGGGTGTGCACGTCCTGCCAGCGCTTGGCGTGCGCGGAACCGGGCACGTTGGTGTGCGCCAGCTCGTCGACGACGGCCAGCTCCGGCCGCCGGGCCAGCACCGCGTCCAGGTCCAGCTCGGTCAGCGCCACACCGCGGTGGGTCACCTCCCGGCGGGGCACCACCTCGAGCCCGTCCAGCATGGCGGCGGTGTGCCGGCGGTCATGCGTCTCGACCAGGGCGACGACGACGTCGGCGCCCCGCTCGGCGCGCCGGTGGGCCTCCTCGAGCATGGCGTAGGTCTTGCCGACGCCGGGGGCCGCACCCAGGTAGATCCGCAGTTCGCCGCGTGACACAGCTAATTCCTACCGCCCGGCACGGGCCCGGGCCCCATCCATCGGACATTTTTGACGCGTTGTTGACGCGGCCGGTCACGGCCAGACGAGCAGCACCCGGCACGGCGCGTGATCCACGACGTACCGGCTGGCCGGCCCCAGGCTCTTCGGCCCGGCCCGCCGCACGTCACCGTCCCGCGCCACCACCAGCAGGTCCATCCCCGCGCAGGCCTCGACCACCTCCCGCTCCACCCGTCCCCGCCGGAACACCGGCGCCGCGTCCCGCCCGAGCCGCTCCCCGGCCGCCGCCATCAGCGCCTCCTCGGCACCGGTCTCGGCCGCGGTCACCGCCGCACCCGGATCCGTCCGCCCACGCGGCGACCACCCGCCCCGGCCGAGCAGCCCGGCATACGCCCCCTGCGCCCCGGCCGCGATCGCCGGATCGACCACGTGCACCAGGGTCACCGCGTCGTCCACACCGGCCAGCTCCCGCGCCGCGTCGACCGCCGCGGGCCAGACCCCCTCCCGCACCCACACCAGAACGTTCATCCCCAAACCCTCCCAGCCCCTCCCCCACTCCGCCACCGCGAGGCGCGCTGCCGGTCCGGGCCATGGCGCGTCGCACTGCGTCGGCTGGTGCTCAGGGGTGCCTCCGGGCCCTCGAGACACCCCTCAGCGCCAGCCGGGGTCTGGCGGCGCGCTGCGGTCCGGAGTGGGAACGGTCCGGCGTTGGCCTCACGGGCGGGACTCGGCTCGTAGCCTGCGGGCGGGCGCTCCGTGCGTACCGGAAAAGGGGTGAGCGGGAGGGGACCACCTGCCTGGGGCCGGATGCTCGGGCCGGCCGGCTCGATCATGCGGGAGACATTGGCGGGCCTGCGGGCGGTGACCGCGGTTCCTGCCCGGTAGGCGGACCGCGACTCGCCCGCGACAGGTGGGCCTGGCTGACGACGTGTGTCGATGCCGGACGAGAATGGCCGCCGTTGTCCACATGCGCCAGCACAACGGGGGATACAGATGACTCAGCCGCCACAGCAGGGCTCGCCGGAGCCGCCGCCGATTCCGGACCGTGGGTTGCCGGTTCCTGGCAGCGCGCCGCCGGTCCTGGGCGACCCGCCGCGGCCGGTTCTCGGCAGCCCGCCACCCTTTCCGGCCGGTCCGGGGCTGCCGGCTTCAGCGCCGCCGCCGTTCCCGGACAGCCCGGCATTCCCGGTCCCCGGCCCGCAGCCGCAGCCGCTCATCCCGGTGCAGCCCGCCTATCAGCAGCCCGCTCCCGCCCCTCAGTCCTGGCCGGCCCCGCCCCCGCCCCACCAGCAGTGGCCGGTACAACCCCGGCCCCCCGCCCGCTCCGCCGGCCGCGGCCCCCTGCTGGCCGGCCTCGTCGTGCTGCTCGTCCTGGTGGCCGGCGCCGCCGTCATCTGGCACAACAGGTCCGGCGGGGCCGACCCGGAACCCGCCGCCGTCGCCACTGACGGACCCCTGACGGTCGCCTGGTCCAAGACCGCCGCCGAGGACCGGCTTGCTCAGGACGGCGCCGCCGAGGAGGCCACCTCGTTCGCCACCTGGGTCACCGACGACCTGGTCGTCCGCGTGTCCGCGGGTGGCGTGGCCGCCTACCGGCTGGCCGACGGCACCCGGGCCTGGGCCACCGAGGTCCCGGCCGGCTCACCGGTGTGCACGGCCTCCCACGACCCGGCCGCCGGCTTCGGCGTGATCGCCTTCGGCACCGCCGAGGACCAGGTCAAGAACGGTACGGGCTGCGCCCAGATCGGCGTGATCGACCTGGCCACCGGCACGATGACGCACACCGTCCCGGTGCAGAAGACCGCCGGCACCCGCAGCGTCCTCGCCGGCGTCCGGATGATCGCCGGCGGCAGTGTCGCGGTCTACGACGACCAGAGCGCCGTGACCGCCGTCGACCTGGCGAGCGGCCGCCGGCTGTGGCGCCTGCCCACCGCCAAGTACTGCGACGACGAGGTCTTCGCGATGACCGACAAGCGCATCGTGATGGAGAGCGAATGCTTCCTCGACCGTAAGCACGACATCGTGATCCTCGATCCGGTCACCGGGAAGCAGATGTCCGCCACCCCGATGGGCGAGGACCTGTTCTCGGTGCTGAACGTGGTCTCGGCCGACCCGGTCGTGGTTGTCGCGCTCAGCAAGGGCGGCGGTTCGGTGCTGATCACCGACGCGGCCGGCAAGAAGGTCGCCACGGTGCCGTCCAAGGCCACCGGCTGGGATCTGGACCTGATCGGCACCAGCCGCCCGAGCATCCGGGGTGGCATCGACCAGCCCGCGATGATGGCGCACGGCGGTGTCCTGTACGCCGGCAACCGGACCGGCAACCAGGTGATCGCCTTCGACCTGAAGGACGGTCACAAGCTCTGGGACGAGCAGGGCAACCTGGGTGACCCGGCGTTCATCCGAGCCGACGACGACGGTCTGCTGGTCCTGGAGTCGAAGCTGCTCGAGGCCAGTCTGGTCCGGCTCGACCCGAGGTCCGGCCAGGTCACGGCGCTCCGCGAGGGCAAGGTGACCCGGGAGTGGGTGAGCGTCCGGTCCACCGCGATCGTCGAGCATCGGGGTCACCTGGTGCTGACCCCGGCCTACCGGACCACGGTGCTTCCCTCGGTGGTCGTCCTGCGCTGAGCTGACTCTCCGGGGCGGTGACCAAAGAAGCCGCCCCGGCGGGTCAGATCCCGCCGACCCGCAGGCCCGCCCAGAGCGCCACCACCGCCGCCACCAGACAGACCGGTACGGTCGCGAGCCCCAGCAGCAGGAACTCCGACGTCCGCGGCGCCGCGTCCCGCGCGTGCAGGATCCGCCGCCACAGCAGGGTCGCCAGCGATCCCACGTAGGTCAGGTTCGGCCCGACGTTCACCCCGATCAGCACCGCCATCAGCAGCCCGGGCGAGTGCGCCGCGGCCGGCAGCAGCACCAGCGTCGCCGGCAGGTTGTTCAGCAGGTTGGCCAGGATCGCGGCGAGCCCGGCCACCGCGAGCAGGCCGAGCAGGTCGGCGTGCCGCGGCACGAGCCCGTCGATCCAGTCACCGAGGCCGTTGCTGCGGACCGCGAGCACCACCACCCCGAGCGCCAGCACGAACGCACAGAACGCCGGGTTCGCCTCGGCGAGCAGGGTGCCGGCCCCGACCGCGCGCCGGCGCAGCAGCGGGATCGCCAGTCCGATCGCCCCGGCCGCCGCCACCCAGGCCGGGTCGACCCCGAACGGTTGCAGCGCGGCGAACCCGGCGAGGGTCGCGGCGAGCACCGCGAGGGCGTATTTCGGGGCCGGTCCGGGCGGTGGCGGCGCCTCGGCCTGGCCGACCAGGTCACGGGCGAAGAAGAACCGGAAGATCACGTATTCGACGGCGACCACGGCGAGCCACGGCACGGCCATCAGCGCGGCGAACCCGGCGAAGTTCAGCCCGCTGGCCGCGAACGCCAGCAGGTTGGTCAGGTTCGACACCGGCAGCAGCAGCGACGCGGAGTTGGCCAGGTGGGTGCAGGCGTAGACGTGCGGGCGGGGCCGTACGCCGGCGCGGGCCGCGACGGTAAGCACCACCGGGGTGAGCAGCACGACCGTGGCGTCCAGGCTGAGCACCGCGGTGGTCAGCGCGGCCGCCGCGAAGACCGCGGTGAGCAGCCTCTTCGGGCGGCCCCGGCCGAACCGGGCCACGGCAGCGCCGGCGTATTCGAAGACACCGTGCTTCTCCGCCAGGTACGCCAGGACCAGCACGGCGGCGAGGAAGAGCACGGTCGGGAGCAGTTCCCGCACCTCGTGGACGGCCTCGGTGAACGAGACCAGCCCGAGGGTGATGCAGAGGAGCGCGGCCGGGACGGCGGCTACCGCTTCGGGCAGGCCGCGCGGCCGGGCGACGGCGAAACCGAGCACCGCGGCCAGCAGCACGAGCGCGATGATCGTGGACACCGCCGCATCCTGCCCGGTCCGGGCAGGATGCAAACCACGGGGTCAGGCGACCGACGCGGGCTCTTCGCTCTCCACCGGCCGCAGCCGGAGCTTGGTGATCGCCCGCCCGGTGACCTCGACCACTTCGGCGGTGTGACCGTCGATCGCCACCGTCTCGCCGGGCGCGGTCGGGATGTGCCCGAGCCGGGCCAGCACCAGGCCGGCCACCGTGGTGTAGTCGCCCTCGTCCTCCTCCTCGATCTCGACGCCGATGTCCGGCAGGTCGTGGATCGGGAACGTGCCGGGCAGCAGCATCGAGCCGTCGTCCTCGTGGATCACCGACTGGACGTCGCGGTCGGTCTCGTCGTAGATCTCACCGACCACCTCCTCGACCAGGTCCTCCATCGTGACGATCCCGTCGATCGCGCCGCGCTCGTCGACCACCAGCGCGAACTGCTGGCGCTGGGTGCGCAGCTGGCGCATCGCGTCGGCGATCTTCAGCGTCTCGGGCAGGAAGAGCGGGGTGAACATGTGCTCACGGACCGGGCCCTCGGCGCCGACCAGGTCACGCAGGTGCACCACGCCGAGCACGTCGTCGAGACCCATCGGGCCGGTCACCGGAGCGCGCGAGTGGCCGCCGTCGACGAGCAGCTGCAGCGCCTCGGGCGCGGGCAGCTGGGCCGGCAGCACCAGCACGTCGCGGCGCGGCACCAGGATCTCCCGCAGGATCCGGTCGGCGATCTCGAACGCGCCGCTGATGATGGTGCGCTGCTCCGCGGTGAAGTCCTGCTGCTGGGCGACCATGTCGCGGATCTCCTCGGTGCTGACCTCCTCGCGGCCCGCGTCCGGGTCGACGCCGGCCATCCGCACCACCAGGTCGGTGCTCTTGCCGAGCAGCCAGTTCGCCGGGCGGGACAGGGTGGCCAGGATGTCGAGCGGCCGGGCCACCAGCATGGCCCAGCCCTCGGCCCGCTGCATCGCGATGCGCTTGGGCGCGAGCTCGCCGATGACCAGCGTGAAGAACGTCAGGACCAGGGTGACCACCACGATCGAGGCGGGCTCGGCGGCGGTGCCGAGGAAGCCGAGCGGCTTGATCAGCGGCTGGGCGAGCGAGACCGCGGCGGCCGCCGAGGCCAGGAACCCGGCCAGGGTGATGCCGATCTGGATGGTGGCGAGGAACCGGTTCGGGTCCCGGGCGAGTTTCGCCAGGGTGCGACCGGTTCGGCTCTGCCGCTCCAGGCGCTGGAGCTGGCTCTCGCGGAGCGAGATCAGTGCCATCTCACTGCCGGAGAAAGCTGCGTTGAGCAGCACGAGAACCACGACGAGGACTACTTGCCACCCGTATCCGCCCACGGCGGACATCAACTCCTTCGCTGACTGAGACTCAGCGCCGGATCCCGGCGCTGAGTTCCGTGAAGGTACCCAGCAAAGCTGAATGCCATTCCCAGGAAACCCGGTCGTATGAAACGGGAGCGCGGCGGGGTGAAGCTCAGTCACGCGAAGCATCAAGATCAAATTCAGAAGATCGATGTCGTGCGTCCGCTGGGGTACAGATCGTC
>NZ_BOMS01000068.1 GCF_016862315.1 Actinoplanes palleronii
ACTCGGGGCAAACCCCCGCTGCGTGTGAAGTTTCGGCGCGCTCCGCACCACAAGTTCACACGCTCGGGGCGGGTTCGGCTTCGATGATGAAGACGGAGCCGCCCGCCGGGTGGGGCTCGTAGCGGACGTCGCCGTTGTTGGCCCGGGCCAGGCTGCGCACGATGTAGAGCCCCAGCCCGGTCCCCCGGATGGTGTCGGCCGTCTGATCCGCCCGGGCCAGCCGCTCGAACAGCCGGGGCAGGAACTCGTCCGGCACACCCGGCCCGGTGTCCTCGATCCGGAGCCCGATCCGGTCCCCTACCGGCTCGATCCGCAGCGCGCTCGCCCCGCCCGCGTACTTCGCCGCGTTGGAGAGCAGGTTGACCACCATCTGCTGCAGGTGCGACGGGTTGAACAGCACGGTGGCGTCCGGGCCGAGCAGCGGGATGTCCCGGTTGCCGCTGGAGTCCAGCGCCCGCCGCACCTCGGCGCGCAGCGACACCCGCTCGCGGACCGCGTGGATGTTCCCGGCGTCCAGGCTGACCATGGCGAGCACCTCGCCGACGATCTCGTCGAGCCGATCGGCCTGCCGGCTGATTATCTTGATGGCCCGGTGGTGCGGGCTCGCCGGGTCCACCTCCTCGGCGAGCATCTGGCTGTAGCCGAGGATCGCCGACAACGGGTTGTTGATCTCGTGGCCGAGCATCCCGATCATGTCGAGTTTCAGCTGGTCGGCGGCCTCCAGCTCGAGGTTGCGCTCGGACAGCGCGGCGGCCGCCTGGTCACGGGCGCGCTCCGCGGCGCGGCGGGTGGAGATGTCGGTGGCCACCACGATCAGGTGCTTGGGCCGCCCCTCCGCGCCGCGCACCACCGACACGGTCGCCTCGGTGTCCACCCAGTGCCCGTCGGAGTGCCGCAGCCGCGCCTCGTGCGCGTACGCGTCGGTCTCCCCGGTGAACAGCCGAGCGATCTTGCGGTGTGCCGCGCCCATGTCCTCCGGGTGCATCAGCTCCTCGGCGGTCCGGCCGACCAGTTCCTCCGGGCTGCGGCCGACCATGTCGGCGAACGCCTGGTTCACCGCGACCAGCGTGCCGTCCAGCCCGCGCACCAGCTGGCCGACCGCGGACTGGGTGAACTGCGCCCGGAAGCGCTGCTCGTTGAGCGCGACCGCCTGCTGCGCGGCCCGCGCCACGCTGACATCGGTGTTGATCTCCAGGACCTGGACCGGTCCGGTGCCGTCCGCCGGCCGGTGGACGACCTGGCGGCTGAGCACGGTGACCAGCCGCCCGGTGGCGGTGAGGTGCTGCAGCTCGCCGTCCCAGCAGCCGTCCCGCTCCAGCGCCGCGGCCTGCTCCTCGAACGTGCCGCCACCGAGGTAGTTGGTGCTGAACAACCGGTGGGTGACCCGGCCCTGCGCGGCGTCGGCGGGCCAGCCGTAGAGACGCTCGGCGCCGGTGTTCCACCAGAGGATCTCGCCGGCCAGGTCACGGACGATCACCCCGGCCGGGATCAGGTCGAGCAGCCGCGCCTGGCGGTGCAGCTCGGCGTTCGCGGCGCGGCTCGCGGTCACGTCCTCCACCTGGACCACGGCGTACGGATGGGTGCCCGGACCGGTCTCGCCCATCGCCACCCGCGCCTGGATCCAGACGGTGTGCCCGTTCTTGTGCACGTACCGCTTCTCCACCTTGACCGAGTCCAGCGCTCCCGAGGCGAGCCGGCGCAGCACGTCGGCGGTCGCTTCGAGCTCGTCGGGGTGGTGCAGGTCCCGGAACGACATCGTGGTCAGCTCGTCCGCCGAGTACCCGGTGATCGCCGTCATCGCCGGGTTGGCGTTCAGGTAGCGGCCGAACGTCGCCTCCTCGGTGCTGCACAGCAGCAGGCCGAGCGGCGAGTTCTCGAAGGTCTGCCGGAACCGGGTCTCGCTCGACTCGAGCGCGGCCAGGGTCTTGGTCCGCTCGGCCAGCAGCGCGACGCTGGCCTCGTAGTCCTCGGCGTGCCGCAGCGCGGCGCCCACCGTCCCGGCGACCAGCTCCAGGTGGCAGGCGTCGGCGGCGTCGAACGCGTTCCGCTCGCTGCTGGCGATCTTGAGGACGCCGATCACCCGGTCCCGGTTGAACAGCGGTGTCACGCACATCGAGCGCACCCCGGTGCTCCGGCAGATCCCCCGGTTGGCCCGCTCGTCGCTCTCCACGTCGGCACAGTGCGTGGGCCGGCCGTCGGCCAGCGCCGAGCCGCTCACCGAGTCCGCGATGCCCTGGTACTTGCCGACGTGCTCGGCCAGCATCCCGGCGCCGGCCACGTACCGCAGCAGGTCGCCCTCGATCAGCTCGACCATCGCGCCGTCGGCGGCCGGGAACGCGGCCACCGCCTGCTCGGCGACCACCCGCAGCACCAGGTCGCGGTCCTGTGCCACCGAGGAGACGGCCCGCTGGGTCTCGACCGCGGCCAGCAGCGCGCGGGTGTACCGCTCGGCGCGCGCGACGGCCGCGGGGTCCTCGGCGACCACCTGGCGGAGTCGTTCCAGTTCCGCCCGCTCCGCGGCGTCGAGCGCCTGCATCTCGGCAGTCTGCACCTTGGTGTTATCGACGCGCGGCCGCAGAACCTGAGGCCGGACCTCAGCCGGGCACGACCCGGCAGATGCCGTCGAGCATCAGGTCGACCGAGCGGTCGGCGGCGGCGCGGGCGGCGGCCGCGTCGGCGGTGGCCTCGGCGACCCCCTGGACCATGGTGAACAGCAGGGCGAGATCGTCCGGGACCAGGTCAGCGCGGACGTGGCCGTGCTCGCGGGCCTGCCGCATCGGCGCGTCGAAGGCGGTCAGCGCGCGCTGCCGGAACCGGTTCTGGGTGGCCGGGTCGAGCCGGCGGATCAGCACCACCAGGCCGCGCATGGCGATCTGGGTGTGCAGCACCGAGCGCAGCAGTTGCCGGAAGTGCTCCGGGTGCGGGCCCAGGCTGGCGGCGGCCTGCTCCAGACGTTCGAGCTGGTGCTCGATCACCGCGGCGGTGAGCGCGTGCCGGTCCGGGAAGTGCCGGTAGAGCGTGGCCTGGCCGACGCCGGCCCGCCGGGCGATCTCCGGCATCAGGGAGACCGGGTCGCCCTCGGTCAGCACCTCACTCGCGGCCAGGACGATGGCCGCGCGGTTGCGCTGAGCGTCGCGGCGACGCGCAGTCGGGGTTCCGTAGAGCAACTTCCACCCCCCTTACCGACGGGTTACGTTACCGGCCGGTAACGAGAATGTCATCACCTTCACTTTCTCGGTACCGCTTCCTACGCTGCCGCCACGACGTCGCCATACCCACCCGAGTTGCACCAGGAGTGCGCTATGGCACCACACCGCCTTTTTTCGGTTTTCAGTGGGTTATTGCTGGTTCTTGCCGTCCTCACCGGCACCGCGACGTCCGCTTCCGCAGCACCCACCACCGCTCTGCAGGCCGTCGAGATATCCGGCGCCGGCGGCGTGGCGCTGAAGGCCAACTGGATCGCGCCGGCCGCCGCCGGGCAGCACCCGGCGATCGTGTTCCCGTCCAGCTGGGGACTCAACGACGTGGAGTACATCGCCCAGGCCAAGATCCTGGCCGGGCGCGGCTTCGTGGTGGTGTCGTACACCCCGCGCGGCTGGTGGCTCTCCGGCGGGACGATCGACACGGCCGGGCCGCAGGACATGGCCGACCTGTCCAAGGTCCTGGACTGGACGATCGCGAACACGCCCACCGACCCGGCCCGGATCGGGGCGGCCGGCATCTCCTACGGCGCCGGGATCAGCCTGCTCGGCTCCGGCACCGACAAGCGGATCCGCGCGGTCGCGGCGCTCAGCGGCTGGTCCGACCTGGTCTACTCGCTCTACTCCGGCTCGACCCGGCACCGGCAGTCGTCCGGGCTGCTGCAGCTGGCCGCACAGCTGGTCGGCAAGCCCAGCCCCGAGCTGAGCACCGCGCTCGCCGACTTCAACGCGAACAAGAACGTCGGCCAGGTGCAGGCCTGGGCGAAGGCCCGCTCGGCGGCCACCTACCTGGACGCGATCAACGCGAACCAGCCGGCCGTGCTGCTCGCCAACGGCTGGGGCGACTCGTTCTTCCCGCCCAACCAGCTGACCGACTTCTTCGGCAAGCTGACCACCCCGAAGCGCCTCGAGCTGCGCCCCGGTGACCACGCCATCGCCGAGCTGACCGGCGTGCTGGGCCTGCCGAACGACGCCTGGCAGAGCCTGTACGAGTGGTTCGACCACTACCTCGGCGGCCAGCCCAACGGCGCCGAGACCGAGCCCGCCGTGCAGGTCAAACCGCTGAACGCGTCGGCCGAGGGCTACGCCTCCTGGTCCGCGCTCTCCGGCACCGCCCGCCGGTACGGCCTCGGCAAGATCCGGCTGCTGGACGGCACCGGCCTGCTCGGCGGCGCGACCTCCACCGGGTGGACCAAGAAACTGCCCGCCGACAAGGACACCCTCGCCAGTGGTGGGGTCGTGCTGCTGACCAACGGCGCCGCGGCGATCACCGGCGAGCAGCCGTCGGTCTGGCTGCCGTTCGTCGACCGCACCCGGGCCGGCGTCTGGGCGGCCGACCGCCCGTCGAGCGCCCAGCACATCCGCGGGGTGCCGAAGGTGCACCTGGAGCTGACCGGCGCCGCCGCGACCGGCACCGTGGTCGCCTACCTCTACGACCTGGACACCCTGGGCACCGCCAAGCTGATCACCCACGCCCCGGTCTCCTGGCTGGACGCGCCGGGCACCACGAGCGTCGACGTGGACCTGTTCGCCACCGCGTACGACCTGCCGGCCGGCCACTCGCTGACCCTGGTGGTGGACACCGTCGACCCGCTCTACTACGACGAGAACGCCGCGGGCGGCTCGGTCACCGTGACCGGCGGGTCCTACGTGGACGTGCCTCTGCAATAGCATTGCCATAAATAGACATGAGAAATGGGTCACCGCGTCGCGCGGTGGCCCATCTCCATTACGGAACCGCGGGAAACACGACCGAAGCATTCACGTCATTGCTCTTTCCATTGCTCGCACCACCCCGGAAATACCGCACCCCTAAGTTCTTCAGGTGCGGTCTGATGTGGGGGGTCCCGTGCGCGCACGATCGATCATGGCCATTCTGACAATCCTGGCGACAACACTTCTGGTGACACCGGCACAGGCGGCTCCACCTGCGGATTTCCAGACCTCGCTGGTGATCGGCGGCGACCTGGACGAACCGTCGGGTTTCGAGTTCGCGCCGGACGGACGGATCTTCATCCTGGAGCGTTCCGGCACCATCAAGATCTTCAAGAACGGTCATCTGCTGGCCACGCCGTTCGCCGAGTTGCCGTCCGAGCCGACCGGCGACCGCGGACTGATCGGTATCGCATTCGATCCCGATTTCGGGGTTGCCAACCATTATGTCTACTTTTATTACACCGGTCTCGACCTGCACAATCGCCTGGTCCGCTTCGACGCGTCCGGCGACGTCGGCACCGACGGGCCGTTCACCATCTTCCGCACCGAGTCGCTCTCCCAGCAGCTGCACGTGGGCGGCAGCATCCGGTTCGGCCCGGACGGCAAGATGTATTTCGCGGTCGGCGACAACGGCTACTCCAGCAACGCCCAGGTGCTGACGAACCCGCACGGCAAGATCCTGCGGATCAACAAGGACGGGTCGATCCCCGCCGACAACCCGTTCTACGGCCAGGCCGGCAAGCAGCAGGAGATCTGGGCGTACGGCTTCCGCAACCCCTGGCGTTTCCAGTTCGACCCGCTGACCGGTGAGCTCTACGGCGGCGACGTCGGCGACTACACCTGGGAGGAAGTCAACCACATCGTCAAGGGCGGCAACTACGGGTGGCCGCTCAAAGAGGGCAAGTGCACGGCGGGTTGCGCCGGCTTCATCGACCCGATCTACACGTACCCGCACGACGGGGCGAGCGCCGCGTCGGTCGGCGGCCCGATCTACCGCGGCGACCAGTTCCCCGCGGAATATCAGGGCAATCTCTTCTTCGGCGACTACGCCAAGGGTTTCATCCGCCGCGCACAGCTGGACGCGAACGGCAACGCCGTCGCGGTCAGCGACTTCGACGCGGCGGCCGGCTCGGTGGTCGACATGAAGGTCGGCCCGGACGGCGCGCTCTACTACGTCACCTACATCCCCGGGCGGCTCTACAAGGTCACCTGGAGCCTGGGCAACCACGCGCCGACCGCCGTCGCGAGTGCCGACGTGTCCGGCGGGCAGGGGCCGCTGACCGTGCACTTCTCCGCCGACGGCAGCACCGACCCGGACGGCGACGCGCTGACCTACGTCTGGGACTTCGGCGACGGCACCACGTCCGGAACGAAGAATCCGGCGAAGACCTATCCGGCCACCGGGGTCTTCGAGGTCGAACTGACCGTCACCGACAGCGAGGGACACGCCAGCACGGCGATCCCGATCGTCATCCAGGTCGGCATCCCCCCGACCGTCCGGATCGCGGTCCCCGCCGACGGCGCCACCTACCGCGCCGGCGACACGGTCACCTACAACGCGTTCGCCACCGACGCGGCCGGCTTCGACCTCGACGACGCGGACATCAAGACCACCGTGGTGCTGCACCACGGCACCCACATCCACCCGTTCGTCGGCCCGCTGACCGGCCGGGCCGGCCGGTTCACGGTCCCGGCCACCGGCGAGTCCTCCGCCGACACCTGGTACGGGATCACCACCACGGCCACCGACGCGAACGGCCTGAGCGCCGCCGCGTCGATCAACATCCGGCCGGTGACCAGCACGTTCACCATCACCTCCGATCCACCCGGGCTGCCGCTGCACCTGGACGGCATCCCGGAGGAGACGCCGCACGAACGGCTCGGCGTGGTCGGTTTCCAGCGTGAGGTGTACGCCCCGCCGACCGCCACGGCCGCCGACGGCACCGTCTACCACTTCACCGGCTGGTCCGACGGCAAAGGCCTGCGGCACACGATCGTGACCCCGGAGCAGCCGGCCACGTACACCGCGTCGTACGCAAAATCCCCGAACTGGACCGCGACCTTCTATGCGAACCCGAACCTGGCCGGAGCCCCGGTCCTGACCCGCAGCGATCCGAGCATCGACTTCCTCTGGGGCGGCGCGGCCCCGGACCCGGCGGTGCCGGCCGACGGCTTCTCGGCCCGGTGGACCAAGAAGCAGTACCTCGCCGCCGGCCGGTACCGGTTCACCAGCGTCTCGGACGACGGCGTGCGCCTCTACATCGACCGCACCCTGGTCCTGGACCAGTGGCAGGGCCAGTCCGGCACCGCCTACGACTGGATCGGCGACCTGGGCGCGGGCACCCACACGATCACCTACGAGTACTACGACCAGGGCGGCGACGCACTGGCCAAACTGGACTGGGCCGGCGCGATCGACCAGCCCGACGACACCTGGAAAGCCTCGTACTGGGACATGACTGGCGCCGGGTCGAGTCCGACAATTCCAGCCGGAAATCCAAAAATAGAAAAGACCGAGACCGCGATCGATCACGACTGGGGCACCGGTTCGCCCGACCCCGCGCTACCGGCGGATCACTTCGCGGCCCGCTGGACCAGGACCCTCAGCCTGGCACCCGGCGAGTACACGTTCACCACCACCGCGGACGACGGCGTCCGGCTCACCGTCGACGGCCTGCGCCTGATCGACGCCTGGCAGGACGGCGCGAGCCGCACCCAGACCGCGACCACCCTGCTCGGCGGCGGCCCGCACACGGTGACCATGGAGTACTACGAGAACTTCGGCGACGCGGTGGCGCGGCTGACGTTCGCGCAGACCGCCGACGCCGCCGACCCGGTCGACTGGACCGCCGAGTTCTGGAACACCGCGACCCCGGCCGTCCCGGCCCGCGCGCCGGACCTGACCCGCACCGACTCGGTGATCAGCAACGACTGGGGCGGTGGCTCCCCCGACCCGGCGATCACGAACGACCACTTCGTGGCCCGCTGGACCCGCACCGACACCCTGCCGGCCGGCGTCTACCGGTTCGCCGGCGCCAGCGACGACGGCATCCGGGTCTACCTGGACGGCGCACCGATCGTCGACAAGTGGGTGAACCAGAACGACACGTTCAGCACCGACCGCCTGGTGCTCTCCGGCACGCACACGATCCGCGTCGAGTACTACGAGAACGACGGCGGCGCGCTCGCCCGGTTCGGTTACCAGCGGATCGGCGACGTCGGCCCGGTCGACGCGTGGACCGGCGAGTACTTCGCCGACCCGGCGCTGACCGGCCCGCCCGCGGTGACCCGGCAGGACGACGCGGTCGCCTTCGACTGGGGCGGTGGCAGCCCCGATCCGGCGCTGCCGGCCGACGGGTTCTCGGCCCGCTGGACCAAGACGATCACGTATCCGGCCGGCACCTACCGCTTCGTCGTCACCGGTGACGACGGCGTCCGGGTCCGGCTGGACGGCGCGATCGTCGTCGACGGCTGGTCCGACCACGGGCCGGCCACCTTCACCGCCGACCTCGCCCTGACCGGCGAGCACGTCGTGACCGTCGAGTACTACGAGAACGGCGGCGGCGCGCTCGCCCGCTTCACACAGACCGCCCTGTAGCCAACAGCCCCGGCCAAGAGGAGATCTTCGATGGCGGATCTGTCGCCAACCCGGCTCAAAACCATCCCGGAATCCGTCGCCGCGCCGCCGATAGTCAGCGTGGTGGTGCCGACCCGCAACGAGGCGGAGAACGTCGGCCCGCTGGTCGAGCGGTTGCGGGCCGCGCTCGGTGCGATCCCCGCCGAGATCGTCTTCGTCGACGACAGCGACGACGAGACGCCCCGCGTGATCACCGAAATTCATGATCAAAACCCCGCTTTGGTACGACTGGTGCACCGTCCGGCGGGAGCTCGCCCCGGTGGGCTCGGTGGCGCGGTCGCGGCCGGGCTGGCCACCGCCCGCGCCGAGTGGGTGGTGGTGATGGACGGCGACCTGCAGCACCCGCCGGAGACCGTCCCGGAGCTGCTCGCCGCCGGCCAGGTCGACCAGGCCGAGGCGGTGGTGGCCAGCCGCTACCGCACCCGCGGCCGGGTCGACGGGCTCAGCGGCGCGTTCCGCCGGAGTGTCTCGCGGGCCACCGGCACGCTGGCCCGGCTGGTCTTCCCGGTCCGGCTGCGCGCGGTCACCGACCCGATGAGCGGGTTCTTCGCGGTCCGCCGGGACCGGGTCCGCACCGCCGAGCTGCGCCCGCAGGGGTACAAGATCCTGCTCGAGGTGCTGGTCCGCAGCCGGATCCGGCAGGTCGCCGAGGTGCCGTACACGTTCCAGCCCCGGCACGCCGGCGAGAGCAAGGCGTCGTTCCGGGAAGGGCTGCGCTACCTGCGGCAACTCGCGGTGCTGCGGCTCGCCGCGATGCGCCGTCCGGACTCCGCGCTCGGCCGGCTGGCCGGGTTCGCGGCGGCCGGTGCGCTCGGCACCGCGGTCAACTCGGCCGCGCTGTGGGCGTTCGGGGAGGCTGCCGGGCTGCCGTACCTGCTCGCCGCGTTCCTGGCCGTGCAGGTCGCGATCGTGGGCAACTTCGCGATCGTGGACCGGCTCGTCATGCACCCCGGCGAACGGACCACCAGCCGCCGGTTCGGCCGGTTCCTGCTGCTCAACAACACGCTCACGCCGATCCACCTGGGCCTGCTCTACGCCCTGGTGCAGCTCGGCGGCCTGCACTACCTGAGCGCCAACCTGGTCGCGATCGTGGTGGTCTTCGCGCTGCGCTACGCGGTGACCAGCGCCTGGGTCTACGGCATCCCGACCGGTGGCGGCGCGGACGCGAGACGCTTGTTCGGCGCGGTCCGCCGGGCGGTGCAGACCCGGATCACCCTCGCCGTGGTGCTCACCGCGGTGGCCTGCCCGGCGCTGCTCTCGATCACCTGGAACGGGCTGTGGAGCCGCGGACCGGGTGTGTCGCTGCTGATCCCCCTCGCGGCCGCGGCGGCGCTGATCGCCGGACGGGTACGGCCCGCACCGGACGAGCCGGACGTGCACGACCGGCAGACCGACGGGCTGCTGGCCACCGGATTCCTGGCCGCGGCGGCCACCCTGCTGCTGGTGATGCCCGCACCGGACCGGACCGGGTGGCTGGTGCCGGCCGCGTGCGCGTACCTGGCCGGCGCGGCGGTCCTGCTGGTCGGCACGCGGACGGCGGCGCGGCTGCGGTGGGCGCTGCTGCTGCCCGTGGTCGCGATCGGCGGCCTGCTCCCGGCGTCCACGGTGGACGCCGTGAACGGCGGGCTGCGGGCCGTGGTCGCCGTGCTCGGGCGGCCCGCCGGACCGGTGGACTCCGGTGGGGCGCTTGTCACGACGTACGAAAAAGCCTCACTCACCCTGCCCTCGGCGGACCTGCCGGGAACCGCCCTCCTCGGCGGCGCGGCCTGTCTTCTGATCTGTGCCCTGGTGATCTCCGGGGCGCGGCCGGTGGCGCTGGGGCGCGCGGTCCTCGCGTCGGTCGTGCTGGCCGCGGTGACCGTCGGCGCACTGCTCGCGGTGCTGCTCACCGGACGCCTGCTCGGCCCGGCGGCGTTCCGCGTCGCGGCGTTGCCGGTCACCGTCGACCTGCTGCTCACCGCGGTCGTAGTGATCTTCGTGGCCCGGTGGTCGCGGCGCGCGCCACAACCCGCGCCGATGGCCGTGCGGCCCTACCTGCCGCGGGCCCGGTTCGCGCTCGTCGCCCTGGTCGCGGTCGCGGTGCTGCTCGGCCTGCAGTCCCTGCCCGCCGCCCTCTCCCTCGCCGGCCCGGCTCCCTCCCCCGCCGAGGTTGCTCCTTCCCTCACCGAGGCCGTCCGATGAACGAGAAGTTCGGTGCGCACTCCGCGCACATGGTGCTGACCAAGCCGCAGCGGCTCGGGCTGATCGTGGCGATCGTCCTGATCGGGGTGGTCGCGGTGCTGCGGCCGATGCTGGTGCTGCAGACCGTGGTGGCGTTCGTGACCATCGCCTACACCGCGGCGCTGGCGTTCCGGGTGGTGCTCGTCTACGCCGCCGGACGCGGCCAGCACCAGGTGCGGGTCAGCGACGAGGAGGCCCGCGCGGTGCCGGACGCGGACCTTCCGGTGTACACCGTGCTGGTGCCGGCCTACCGGGAACCGGACGTGATCGGGCTGCTCATGCAGCATCTCGGCGCGATCGAATACCCGCGCGACAAGCTCGAGGTCATCCTGCTGTTGGAGGAGGATGACCGGGAGACGATCGCGGTGGCGCAGGCGGCGCTGGCCGGCTCGTGGGCGCAGATCCTGGTGGTGCCCGAGTCGCAGCCGAAGACCAAGCCGAAAGCCTGCAACGTCGGCCTGGAACGGGCCACCGGCGAGCTCGTCACGATCTACGACGCCGAGGACATCCCGGACCCGTTGCAGCTGCGCCGGGCCGTGGTGGCGCTGCGCCGGCTCGGACCGTCCTATGTGTGCCTGCAGGCCGAGCTGAGCTACTTCAACGTCGACCAGAACCGGATCACCAAGTGGTTCGCGCTGGAGTACGCCACCTGGTTCCGGTCGCTGCTGCCCGGCCTGGTCGCACTGCGGATGCCGATCCCGCTCGGCGGCACGAGCAACCATTTCCGTACGCGGGAACTGCGGGACCTGGGTGCCTGGGACCCGTACAACGTGACCGAGGACGCCGACCTCGGGATCCGGCTGGCCCGCTCCGGGTACCGGGTCGGCGTGCTCTGGTCGGTGACCCTGGAGGAGGCGAACTCCGACTTCATCAACTGGATCAAGCAGCGCAGCCGCTGGTACAAGGGCTACCTGATGACCTGGCTGGTGCACCTGCGCTCACCGCGGGCCACGTTCCGCCAACTCGGGTGGCGCGGCCTGCTCTGCCTCAACCTGTTCGTCGGCGGGACACCCCTGGCGGCACTGCTCAACGCGGTGCTGTGGGCCACCACGCTGCTGTGGTTCCTGGACCGCCCGGCCGTCCTCCAGGAGATCTTCATCGCGCCGTACTACTACCTCGGCCTGTTCTGCCTGGTCTTCGGCAACGCCACGGTGATCTACCTGAACGTCCTGTCGGTACGCACGATGGACCGCCCCGACCTGCTCGGCACCGCCCTGCTGTCACCCGGGTACTGGGTGATGATGAGCCTGGCCGGCGCGAAGGCGGCCTGGCAGCTGGTGTTCAAGCCGTCGTACTGGGAGAAGACCACGCACGGGCTGCACCTGCCCAAGACCGCCGCTGCTCCGGAGGTGGCCGATGTCTGATCTCCTGTCCCGCCCGGTGGTGTCTCCTGCGGTACGGCGCCGTCGCGCTCCGCTCTGGAGCGAGCGTCGCGCCGTGATCCTCACCTGCGCCGTCGTCTACCTCGGCCTGGCCCTCTGGTTCTGGCACCACCAACTGCTGCCCGGCGACGCGATGAGCCGCCTGGCCAACGGCTACTACGTGTTCTACAGCCGCGACCCGCACCTGGCCGCGATCGGTTTCGTGTGGAACCCGCTGCCGTCGCTGATCCTGTTGCCGTTCCTGCCGCTGACCCACCTGTTCCCGGCCCTGACCCAGCAGGCCCTGCTGGCCCCGCTGGTCTCGGCGGTCCTGATGACCGCGACCGTCGCGGTCGCCCACGACGTCCTGCGGCGCACCGGCCTGCGGCGGGTGCCGCGCCTGCTGCTCACCGTCGCGTTCGCGGCGCACCCGATGACGTTGTTGTACGCCGGCAACGGGATGAGCGAGGCGTGTTTCCTGCTGTGCCTGCTGCTGGCGGTCCGCTCCTTCCACATGTGGCTGGCGGAGGGCAGGGTGGAGCTGCTGGTGCCGCTGGGGTTGGCTTTGGCGTTGGGCTACGGCGCCCGATACGAAGCCTTGGCCCCGGCCGCGGCGGTCACGGTCGTCGTCACCCTGGTCACCTACCTGGGCACCACCATCCACCGCATCTCCCGCGGCCCGGATTCCCCGGCGCGCGGCCCGGACTCCTCGGCGCGCGGCCCGGACTCCTCGGCGCGCGGCCCGGATTCCCCGGCGCGCGGCCCGGACTCGTCGGTGCGCGGCCCGGACTCCTCGGTGCGCGGCTCGGATTCCTCGGTGCCGGTCTCGGAATCGTCGGCTTCGGGGGTGCCGGTGGCGCCGGTGGCGAGCCGGGCCCGGCGGTGGTCGCTGGCCCGTGCGGACGCCGTGATCGTCGGCCTTCCGCCGTTCCTGGCCTTCGTGCTCTGGGCCGCAGCTAGCAAGATCATCGTGGACCAGTGGTTCGCCACGTTCTCCTCGCAGTACGGCAACTCCACCCAGGTCGACACCGCCGCCTCGGACATCTCCTCGGTGACCGGCGCCGACCTCCCCAGCCGCACCGTCTACTGGCTGCAGCAACTGATCGGCCTGTCCCCGGTGGCCCTGCTCCTGACCGCGATCGCCCTGGTGATCGCATGGCGCCGCCGTGACCTCCGGGTCCTGGCGCCGATCACCGTGCTCGGCTCGGTCCTGGCCTTCGACGCCCTGGCGTTCCTCTCCGGAACGTCCTTCGGCTGGCTCCGCTTCAACATCACGGTCATCCCGCTGGGCGTCCTGGTAGCCGGCCACCTGATCGCCTGGGCCCTCCCGCCGGCCCCACTCCCGGCCGGCGCCCCGGCCACCGCGGGGCCCGGCACCCCAACCTCGTCATCCCCCGGCCTGCCCGGAG
>NZ_BOMS01000069.1 GCF_016862315.1 Actinoplanes palleronii
TTCGGGCCTGCCTGGAGGTCCCTCCCCGAGCGTGCCTGCTGGTGGGCCTTCGGGCCTGCCGGGCGGCGCTTCCCCGAGCGTGCCTGGCGGTGTCTCCCCGAGGCTGCCGGAAGTTGGGTCTTCGGGCCGAACCGGTGCCGATTTCGGAGGTTTTGCAGGGTCTGGCTCCGGCGTGGTGCGACGGGTGCTCGCGGGTGCCGTGATCGTTGCCGCGTTCGCCGCGGTCCCGGGCACTCTCGCCGTGCTCAGCCGGTCGACCCTGGCCCGCGAGGAGGCCGAATGGGTGACCGATTCCGGCTCGGAACGCCGCCGCGAACTGACCCAGATCGACGCCCGGGTAGCCGCCGACCTCGACGCCCTCGACCTCCCGGACGGCGCCGTGATCACCGACGCCGCCTACGCGTTCGGCGTCGTCCTCTCCAGCGACCGCCCCCGGCAGTTCGTCATCACCCCGGACCGCGACTTCACCCCCGCCCTGACCGACCCCACCACCCACCACGTGCAGTACTTGTTGCTCTCCGCCGACGGTTCCGCCGACGCCGTCCGCATAGCCCGCTACGGCCCCGACCCCACCGCCGTCCCCGAAACCGGAGTCCGCACCTGGCGCGACGCCAACGGCGGCCTCCAATGGACCCTCGTCCCCGTCCCCTGACCAGCAGCTCGACCCGGCATGCCCCATCGCGGGCCGCGCAGCCCAGCCCGGCGTGCGACAGCCCCGGGCACGCAGCGCAGCCCGCGACCCTCAAACGTGCGACAGCCCCGGGCGCGCAGCGCAGCCCGCGACCCTCAAAACCGCGACCCCGCAACAGGCTCCCGGCTGGCCCCCAGGGGTGTCTCCCCACCCACAAGACACCCCTGGAAACCCAGCCGCCTCCCACGAGCCGGCCCCCAGAGGTGCCTCACCACCCACAAGACACCCCCAGGACCCAGCCGCCCGCCACGAGCTGGCCCCACACCCCAGCCCACACCAGTACCTACACCGCAACACCTCCCCGGCTGGGTCCCAGGGGTGTCTCCCAACCCACAAGACACCCCTGGGACCCAGCCGCCTCCCACGAGCTGGCCGCCAGGGGTGCCTCACCACCCCGCACACACCCCCAGGACCCAGCCGGGGCCGGGACCTGCGCCGCAGTCGGAAGTAGAATGCCGCAAAAGCCGGAAAGCCGGCCCGAGGACGCGATCACTCGTCCGATGTGGAGTCCGGCACCGCGGCGCGACCGTGCGCCAGGGGACGCATCGTCCCGGCCGCACGCGGATCCGGCGACCGCCCCGCTGCCGCAGACCGCGCACCGGCCTCGGAATCCGCCCCCTCCGGCCCAGGCGGAGACGCCGAGGGCGGACCAGAAGACCGCGCCACCCCAGGCAGAGACACCGAGTCCGGACCAGAAGACCGCGCCATCCCAGACATAGACGCCGAGTCCGGATCGGAAGGCCGCGCCGGCTCCGGGTCGGGAACCGATCCCGGCAGCGACCCCGACTCCAGCGGCGCCCGCACGATCGGGAGTGCGGGGCCGCCGAGCAGCACCGCATACGGAGTGTCCGGCGCGACAGGCCGCCTCCGGGAACGACGGCGGTGCAGCACCAACAAGATCAACGGCAGGACGAGCAGCACCGCCACGGCACCGCCCAGCAGCCGATACCGCCGCACCCCCGCCTCCGGGACGGGTTGCCCGAGCGTGGTCTCGCCCGACAGCACCAACCCCCCGGCCGTCACCCTGACCACGATCCGAGCGGGCAGCCGCGCCGGTGTGGCGAACCGCACCAGACAGCGACCGCTCAGCGTCGTCTCCACCTGATCGAGAGCGGACACCACCGCAGGCTCCTCGGCCGGCGCGAAGAACCCGCCGGTCGCGGCCGCGGCGGATGACCAGTAACGGTCCGGGTCGGTGGTGCCGACCACGACGAGCAGGATCCCGGCTGCCCGGAACCGATCAGCCAGCCGCGGAGCGCTCAGCCCGGCGATCCCGGCGGCGGTGGTGTAGAGCAGGACCACCCGCCGCCCCGCCGTCGCACCCGGGAACTGTCGCGTGGCCAGCGTCAGCGCCGCCTCGGTGTCCCGCTCGCCGGCGGCGCGAACCGTGCCCAGTGCCCGGACCACCCCGCTCGGCCCGCGCACCGGCCCGGCGATCACCGCGGCCGGACGGCGGTCGGCGATCACCACGCTCCGGGTCCGGGCCGGCGCGGCGAGGCTGAACCTGGCGGCGGCGCTGAGCCAGCCCGGCAGCGCGTCCGCGCCCTCCGCCGACGCGTCGACCACCATGGACACCGTCAGTTCCGGCGAGACGACCGGCAGCAGCCGCGCTTTCTGCGGCACGTCGTCGCTGGTCACCGTGACAGTTCGCGCACCGGACGCCGCCGCGCCCACGTCGACCACGAGCGTGGTCTCCCCCGCCCCGCCGAGCACCGCGTCGATCGGCAACGGCGCCACCTCACCCCCGGGCACCGGCGGCACGAGAAGCACTGCGGACACCGGCGGCACGAGAAGCCCCCCGAGCACCGGCGGCACGAGAAGCACTGCGGACACCGGCGGCACGAGAAGCCCCCCGGGCACCGGCGGCACGAGGAGCACCGCGGCCACCAGCGCCGCGACCCGCTCACGCCAGGTCGGCGAACGCGATGACATTGTCCCGATAGCTTCCCCGGGCACGGTCGAAGCCGCCCCCGCACGTCACCAGCCGCAGCGTCGGTTCGAGGGTCGGCGCGTACACCAGGCCGGTCGGGAAGCGCGCCTTCGGCACCCGCGACACCCCGGTGATCCGGAACGTCACCTCGCTCCCGTCGGCGCGTTCCACGAGCACCGGCGAGCCGGGCCGGACCCCGGCGAGCCCGGCGAAGACGCCCGGTCCGGTCGTCGAGTCGACGTGCCCGAGGATGACGGCCGGGCCGGGTTGCCCGGGCCGCGCGCCGAGGTGGTACCAGCCGGCCACGTCGACCCGCCCGGGCACCGCGATCGTCCCGTCCCGCTCCCGGCCGAGCCGCTGCAGCCGGCTGTTCACCCCGAGCGCCGGGATCCGCACCCGGACCGGCTCGGCGACCTCGGGGAACGTCTGCTCGGACCGGAATCCGCGCGCCACGATCGGGCCCGCGACGCCCGCCGGCGGGAGCGGACTGCCGCGCGTCACGGCCGTCTGCGGCGGCTCCGCCCCCGCCAGCACGGCGCCGGAGACAAGAGCGACGAGCAACCCTTTCCCGTACGACATGAGCACCCCGCGCACGTCAACCCCCCGGCCGGGCCAGCCCGCCGTACCCGGTCTGCGCCCCGCCCACCGGCAGCCGCGCCGCAACCGTGGCACCGAACGCGTCCGCCAGGTCCCGGGCCATGGCGAAGCCGTGCTCGTACGTCGCGAGCGCGACCTGATGCGCCGTCGCGTAGTCCCGGGCCGCGTACGCGTCGGCATGCCGCAGCAGCATCTCGTCGTGCGTCCGGAACGCCGCGGACAGCTCCGCCGCCGTCATCCGTTTCCCGGTGATGTCGCTGAGCAGCGCGCCCATCCGCTGCTCGTAGTCGCCCAGATGCCCCGTCGCCTGCTCGCGGCCGGCCTGGTCGCCGCCCGCGGTCGCCGCCGCGTAGCCGACCAGCTGCTCGACGTGATAGCCCCAGACCTGCTGGAACCGCCGGGCGGCCGGCCCGCCGAACAGGGTGTCCATCGCGGCGGTCAGGTCCCGGGTGTTCGCGTTGATCATCTGGCCGGCGGCGGCGAAGTCCGGGGTGTTGGTGACCGCGGCCCGGGTGACGTCCTCGACCAGCACGACGTGTTCGGCGAGCAGCTCGCCCAGCCGGGAGCGCAGCCGCCAGACCGGCTCGCGCAGGGCAGCCCGGTCGCGGGGCGCCAGCAGCGCGTCGGCCAGGGTGCGGCCCACGTCGTACATGTGCTCGTAGCCCTCGCGGGACATCCGGTCGGCGGTGACGTAGTCGCCGGCCGCGTACGCGTCGGCCTGGCCGGTCAGGTGGCGCACGTGCCGGTCGAGGGCGTGGTGCGCGGCGGCCGTGGTGAGCCGGCCGTGTGACGCGCCGGCGAAGAAGCCGCTGAGCTCCTCCTCGTACTCGGACAGCTCCTCCCGCGCGTGGTCGCGCGCCGGCTCGTCCTGGGCGGCGACCGCGCTCGCATACGCCACCAGCTCGACCACGTGCTCCGACCACATCGGACCGAAGCGGCGCACCATGGCGGCACCGAACAGCTCGCGCATCAGCGCGGTCATCGCCTCGGTGTTGCGGCCCAGCGCGGAGTTCGCGGCCTGCACGAAGTCGGCGTCACCCCGGATCCGGCTGCGCATCAGGTCGGCCGCGAGCACGGAGTGCTGAGCGAGCAGCGCCTGCAGGCGCACCGCGGAGTCGGCCGCACTCGCCGGCGCACGGACCGCCGCGACCCCGGCAGACCAGGGCGCACCAACCGCCGCAGCCCCGGCAACCGCTGGCGCACGGAGCGGCGCAACCCCGGCAACCGCCGGCGCACGGAGCGGCGCGACCCCGGCAACCGCCGGCACACGGGGCGTTGGTGGCGCCGCGCCGACCGACGCGGGTGACGCCGGGGCGGCGAGCAGCGCGCCGAGGCAGATCAGGGCGGGCAGCGCTCGCCGGGGCCCAAGCAGCCGCATCCGACTCACCACCGAAGAAAGTCCACCTAGGAGGCCGGAACCGACGATACGCCGATCGGAATTCGCCGCACCGCCCGAAATCCGACAGTCCCCGGATGCATACGTGCAGTAGCGTCTTGACTACTCTTGGCCTACAACTGCGGGGGCGGCTTTGGTCACGGTGGAAGCGGTCATCGCCGGGCGCTACCGGATCATCCGGCCACTCGGCTCCGGGGGGATGAGTCATGTCTGGCTCGCCCATGACGAGGTCCGGCACATCGACGTCGCGATCAAACAGTGCACCGTCCCGTTCGGACTCACCCCCGAGCAGCAGCACGTGGTGCGCACCTGGGCGGTCAGCGAGGCGCAGGCCGCGGCCCGGGTCCGGCACCCGCACGTGATCCGCACCCTGGACGTGCTGCCCGACCCGGACGGCCCCTGGCTGATCATGGAGTACGTCGAGGGCCGCTCGCTGCAGCAGGTCATCGAGCAGACCGGGCCGATGCCACCGGCCCGGGCCGCGAAGATCGGGCTGGCCGTGCTGGACGCGCTGACCGCCGTCGGCCGGGCCGGCCTGGTGCACCTCGACGTGAAGCCCGGCAACGTGCTGATCGGCGACGACGGCCGGATCGTGCTGATCGATTTCGGCCTGGCAGTGACCGAGGCCGGCGTCGCGGCACTATCCGGCGCCCGGGTGGTGCTCGGCTCCCCGAAATACATCGCGCCGGAACGCCTCTTCGACCGGGTGTCCACCGCCCGGTCCGACATGTGGTCGCTGGGCGCGACGATCTACCACGTCGTCGAGGGCCGCCCGCCCTACGCCCGCAGCAGCACCGCCGCCACCCTGCGCGCGCTGGCCGACGGGCCGCCCGACCCGCCCCGCCGGGCCGGCCCGCTCACCCCGGTGCTGGCCGGCCTGCTGCGGTACGACCCGGCCGGCCGCCTCGACCCGGCCGGCACCGCCGAGCTGCTGCACCGCGTCGCCCAGCCGCCCCGGTCCCGGATCCGGCGCCGGGTGCCGGCCATGGCCGCCGCGCTCACCCTGATCGCCACCCTGGTCGTCGGCGGCAGTGCACAGGGCGGCGAACGCACCGGCCCGGCCACCGTGCCCGCCGGCTACACCGGGTGGCACGACCCGGCCGGGTTCGAGGTGGCGGTGCCGGCCGGCTGGACGCCCAGCCGGTCGTCCGGCGCGATCACGTTCAGCGAGCCGGAAAGCGGACCGAAGAGCGGACCGAAGAACGGATCGGAAAGCGGATCGGAAAGCGAACCGGGCGGCGGAACCACCCTGCGGGTCAACCGCTGGCCGCACCCACCCGCCGACCTGGTCGCCGCACTCGTCGCCGAGGAACGCTCGGTACGGCTGCCCGGCTACCGGCGGCTCCGGATCGAGGCGCTCACCGAATCACCCGGCGCGGTGTGGGAGTACACGTTCACCGACCCGGTCGCCGGCCCGATGCGCGGACTGCGCCGGGTGGTCCCCACCGACGGCGGGACGTACGTGCTCGAATGGCGCACCCATCGCCAGGAATGGGCCGCTGACCTGCCAAAACTCGCCGTGATCCTGGCGACCTTCGACTAGGGCAGAATGTGCACCCATGTATGTCGGGATAACCGGGGTGGGCGCGCACCTTCCGGAGCGCGAGGTCACCACCGCCGAGGTGCAGGACGGGGTGGCCCGGGCCGGCGGGATCCGCCTGCCCCGCGGGCTGTTCGCCCGGCTCACCGGCATCGAACGCCGCCGCATCGCCGGGCCCGGCGAATACGCCTCCACGCTCGCCGTGCACGCCGCCCGCGCCGCCCTGGCCCACGCCGAGCTCGACCCGCTCGACATCGACCTGCTGCTGTTCGCCTCGGCCTCCCGCGACATGGTCGAACCCGCCACCGCGCACATCGTGCAGACCGAGCTCGGCAGCCGCGCGCACGCCCTGGACGTCACGAACGCCTGCAACAGCTTCCTCAACGGCATCGACCTGGCCCGCTCGATGATCATTGCCGGACGCGCCCGGCGCGCCCTGGTGGTCACCGGCGAGACACCGACCCGGGTGATGCGCAGCCGGGTCGACAGCATCGAGCAGGCCCGCCGCGCGTTCGCCGGGTTCACCTTCGGCGACGCCGGGGCCGCGGTCGTCGTCGAACCGGTCGCCCGGGGCGGCATCCTGGACATCGACACCGAGACGCAGTCCCAGCACTGGTCGGTCGGCGGCATCCCGGGCGGCGGATCCCGGCACCCGCGCGGCGACGAGCACTCCTACTTCGCCGGCGACGGGCACCGGCTGCGCGGCGTCTTCGAGAAGGTCGGCGCCAGCATCCTGGACCGGGTCCGGGCCCGCACCGGCCTGGAGCACACCGACTACGCCAAGATTTTGGTGCACCAGGTGACCCTCCCCTACCTGGACCGGTTCATCGAGGTGACCGGGGTGCCCCGGGACCGGCTCGAGATCACCGTGACCGACCTCGGCAACGTCGCCAGCGCCGCCCTCGGCGTCCAGCTGGCCCGGGTCGCACCGGAGCTGAAGCCCGGCGACCGGGTGCTGTTCATCGGCCTGGGCGGCGGCGTCAGCCTGATGACGATGGTCTGGGAACACTCGTGACCGGCACCGACCTGTGGGTGGTGGTTCCGGCCTACAACGAGGCGGCCCGGATCAGCGCCACCCTCCATGCCCTGGCCGCGCAGACCGACACCGCGTTCACCCTGCTCGTGGTCGACAACGGCTCGACCGACACCACCGCCGACGCGGTCCGCGCGTTCGCCGGGTGCGCGCCGTTCCCGGTGCACGTCCGCACCGAACCGGAGAAGGGCGTGGGTTGCGCGGTCGACACCGGCTTCCGGCATGCCATCGCGGCCGGAGCCGGGCGGATCGTCCGCACCGACGCCGACTGCCTGCCCCGGCCGGGCTGGGTGGCCGCGGCCCGCGCGGCGTTCGACGACGGCGCCGGGATGGTCTGCGGCCGGATCACCGCCCGGCACGACGAGCACGGGCCGGCCGGGCGAGCGGTCTTCGCCGGGCTGGTCACGGTCGCGGCCGCGTTCGGACGGGTCCGCCCGGCGCACCGGGGCAGCGGCTATCTGGCTCCGTACCGGATGCACGCCGGGAACAACATGGCGATCACCGCGGCGCTCTACGAGGCCTGCGGCGGGATGCCCCGGCGCCCCTCGCCGACCGACCGGACGTTCCTCAACCGGGTCCGCCGCACCACCGCGTCGATCACACACAGCCGGACGATGGTCGTGGAGAACTCGACGCGGCGACTCCGCGCCTACGGCGTGCTGCGCACCGCCAAGTGGTACCTCGACCAGGGCAGCGGCCCACTCACCCCGGACCCGAGATGACCGCACCAGAGACGGCCGCGCCCGAGGTGGCCGTGCCGGGGACGGTCCGATCGGCGCCCCCGCGGGCCGGAGGTCGCTGTGCTCGATGAGCTGACCGCCGGGCTGCGCCCGGGCGATGACACCCCGGCGTTGCTGGGCCGCCGCACGGTCACCCGGGGAGACCTGGCCGAACTGCGTGATGGGTACGCCGGCGCGCTGCACGCCCGCGGCCTGCGCCCCGGCGACACCGTCGGGGTGGCCGTCCGGCCGGGCGCGCGAGCCCTCGCCGTGCTGCTCGCCGCGTACCGCATGGGTCTGCGGATCGCCGTCCTCGACCCCTCCGCCGGCCCGGACGTCCTGCTGGCCCGGCTCGGCCTGGCGAAGCCGGCCCTGATCGTCGCGGACGCGGCCGCGCAAGCGGTCGCCGGCTGGGCCGCGCCGCTGGCCCGGCGCGCCGGTCTGGCCCTGCCCGACCTGTCCCGGCTCGCCCCGACGGTGACCGTCGGCCGGCGCCTGCCCGGATCGGCGCCCGCTCTCGCCCTGGGTGGCGCGCCGCCACCGGTCCACGACGGCGACGGCGACGCGGTGGTCATCTTCACCTCCGGCACCACGACCAGCCCGCGCGCCGTGGTGCACACCCGGGCCGGGCTCGGCGCCGGGCTGCGGTCCGTCGCCGAGCTGGTGCGCCCGGTGCGGGGTGCACCGATCCTCGGCGGGATGTTCTTCGTGCTGGTGCCGGCGCTGGCCTCGGGCGCACCGGTGGCCATGCCGTCCCGGCGGCCGCGGGCCCTGGCCCGGCAGATGACCGCGTTGCGGCCGCAGGCCACCTATCTGACCCCGCCACAGCTGCGGGCCGCGCTGGACGCGGGTGTCCCCTTCCGTGGCCGGGTCTTCAGCGGATCCGCGCCGGTGACGGCCGCGCTGCTCGACCGGGTCAGGGCGGCCGGTGCCGACGAGGCCTGGTGCGTCTACGCGCTGACCGAGGTCTTCCCGGCCGCTGCCGTCGAGGCGACCGCGAAGGCCGCGCACACCGGCGACGGCGACCTGGTCGGCGAACTCCTGCCCGGCGTCCAGGCCCGCCTCGCCGCCGGGACCGCTGGTGCGACGGGTGAGTTGTTCCTGGCCGGCGCCGGGGTGTGCGACCGCTATCTCGGCGCCGAACCGCACGAGTGGGTCGCCACCGGCGACATCGCCCGGCTCGACGGCCGCCGCGTCACCCTCGCCGGCCGGGCCAAGGACATGATCTTGCGGAGGGCCGAGAACATCTATCCCGGCCTCTACGAGCCGTCCCTGCACGTTCCCGGCGTCTCCCTGGCCGTCCTGGTCGGCGTCCCGGCCGCCGACGGCGACGAAGAGGTGGTCGCGATCATCGAGACGGTGCCGGGCGCGGACCGGGCACGGGTCCGGGCCGCCCTGCGCGAACCACTGCGCCGGATGGGCGCGGCCCGCCCGGACCGGGTGCTCTTCGCACCGGTCCCGCTGACCGGCCGCTCCCGCAAGCCGGATCGTGCGGCCGCCACCGCGCTCGCCCGCTCCGAGGCACGCCGATGAGGACGTTCGCGGTGATCGTGCCGGCCTACAACGAGGCCGCCTCGATCGGCACCACCCTCGCCGCGCTCGCCGCGCAGACCGACACCGACTTCACCCTGGTCATCGTCGACAACGCCTCCACCGACGACACCGCGGCCGTGGTCCGTGGCTTCGCCGCGCCGTTCCCGATCGAGGTGGTCACCGAGACCGAGCGCGGCGCCGGGACCGCCGCGGACACCGGTTTCCGGTACGCCATCAGCAACGGAGCCACCCTCCTCGCCCGCACCGACGCCGACTGCCTGCCCCGCACCGACTGGGTGGCGACCGCCCGCCGCTACCTCACCTCCGGCGCCGACCTGGCCTGCGGCCGCAGCGTGCCCCGCCGCGACGAGCGCCCGTCCCTCGCCGAGCGCCACGTCTTCCCCGCCGCCGTCCGGCTGGCCGCGCTCTACGGCCGCTACCGCAAGGCGCACCGCACACCCGAGTTCCGCACCCCGTACGTCCTGGTCCACGGCCACAACCTGGCCCTGACCGCGGACCTCTACCAGCGCTGCGGCGGCACCGCCCGGGAACCCCTCGAAGCCGGCTCGGAGGACGTCACCCTGCTCAACCGCGCCCGCCGCCACACCGCTCGGATCGTCCGCGCCGAGGACCTGGTGGTCGAGGCCAGCCTGCGGCGGCTGCGCGCGTGGGGCGCCCGCCGCACCCTGCTCTGGTACTGGGACCGGCGCTGGCGGCCGGCCACCCTGGCCGAGGTGCACGTGCGATGACACCGGAACTGATGCGCCGGGCCCGGCGACGGGACCGGCGGGTGTACCTGTTCAGCCATCCGCTGCTGTTCGCGCTGCTCACCGCGACCCGCCGGCGGCCGGTACGACGACTCGGCGGCACCGTGCTGGTCCACTCCCGGGACGCGTTCCGCGACGGGCTGACCCGGATCCCGCTGGACCGGTCCGCGGCCGGTACGACCGGGGGCGCGGCCGGCGAGCTGACCGGCGGTGAGCTGCTGTTCAATCAGGACGGCGCGGGGCATCGGGGCTCCCGTCGTACCATCATGGAAGCTCTTGGCGCCGAAGGCGTGCACCGCCTGCGCCCGGTGTGGACCGCGGTCCTGGACCACCGCCTCGCCCCGCTCGCCGCAGGCGCACCGATCGACCTGGTCGACGTGGCCGCCGAACTGGCCGGCGCCACCACCGCCGCGCTGCTCGGCCTCGGCACCGACCCGCACACCCTGGCGACAGCGGCCCGGACGGCGGCGGCCGCGGCGTCGCGTGAGCACCTGCCCGGCCGGCCCCGCCGCCGCGCCGGACAAACCGCCGCGCGAACCGCCACCGCCGCACTGACCGCCCTGCTGGACGTGCCCGCCGAGGACCGGGCGCTCGCCGCGATGCTCGCCGTCGCCGCGATCAACACCACGGTCGCCGCCCTGCCCCGGGCCGTGGCCTGGTGCGCCGACGCCGACCTGTGGTCCTACGCGGACTCCGACCCGGACGCCCTGACCTCGGAACTGCTGCGTGTCACCGCGCCCACCCCGCTGCTCCCCCGGGTCGCGGCCGGTCCCGGCACGGCCGGCGGCTGCCCGGTACGCGCCGGCGACCGCCTGGTCCTGGTCGCCCGGCACGCCGCCGACGCGCACCGCACCGGCCCCTGCCCGGCCGACCCCGCACCGGCATCGGTGGCCCAGCTGGTCTTCGGCCTCGGCGCACACGCCTGCCCGGGCGCCCGGCTGGCCCGGCTCCAGCTCACCGACACCCTGCGGGCGCTGGCCCCGCACCGGCCCCGGGTGGTCGGCGCCCGGGTCGACCGGCGCAGCGCCCTGCCCGGCTGGTCCCGGCTGATCGTGGCCGCGACGCCATGACCAGGAGATTGCGGATCGCGGTGACCGGCGCGAGCGGATTCTGCGGCGGGGCCGTGGCCCGCTCGGCCGCCGCGGCCGGCGCCGACGTCATCTGCGTCGGCCGGCGGCCCGGCCCGCTCGGCGAGCATCGGTTCTGGGACGCCACGCGTGGTGCACCCGACCTCACCGGCGCCGACGTGGTGCTGCACCTGGCGGCCGCGGTGGGTGACCCGCTGCCCGGGCGCGCCGCCGCGGGCACGTTCCGGGCGGTCAATGTGGACGGCACCGCGCGCCTGCTGGAGTCCACCGGCGGGCGGCCGCTCGTCTGGGTGAGCAGCGCCAGCGTCTACGCCCCCGGGCCGGGGCCGATCCGGGAGGAGCAGCCGGTCGGTGGGCTCACCGCGTACGGGAAGACCAAAGCCGCCGGCGAACGGCTCGCCCTGGCCGCCGGAGCCGTGATCCTGCGACCGAGGGCCGTCTACGGGCCGGGTGATCCGCACCTGCTCCCGCGCCTGCGCCGGGCCGTGCGCGGCGGCCGGGTCCTGCTGCCCGGCCCGGACATCCAGCTCAGCCTGACCGCGGTGGAGAACCTCGCCGACGCCTGCCTCGCCGCGCCGGGCTGGCCGCCGGGCGCCTACAACATCGCCGACGCCACGCCCTACAGCCGGGATGCCACGGCCGCGGCGGTCTGCGGCGTGCCGGTCCGGCACCTGCCGATGCCGCTGGCGCACGCGGCCGTCACGGCAGGCACGGCCGTCGCGCGACTCACTCGTCGTCCGCAAACCCTTTCCCGGTACGGACTGGAGCAGCTGACCGTGCCCGTCGTCCTCGACATCTCCCGGGCGCGGGGTCAGGGGTGGAGTCCCCCGCGTTCGTTCACCGACTTCCTCGCGGCGTTTTAAGTCCACATCGGACGCTGCTTTCGGAAACCACGTGTTTCGAAAACCTTCGGGAGTTTCCAAGGCTTGAGACAACACACGGAAACATCCAGTTCCGTTTTTGACACCGGCAACCACATCGGCATGATGTTCTCCGGCCCTTCCACCCTGAGGAACTTCATGATCTCCCCGAACGCCGCGAGCGCCCCCATCGCCCGCCGCCGTGGCCGCCCGCCCGACCCGCACGCCCGCACGCGCATCCTCACCGCCGCCGAGTCCCTGCTCAACGACGCCGGGTATCTCGGCGTGACGATCGACGAGGTGGCCAACCGGGCCGGCGTCTCGAAGAAGACCGTTTACCGCTTCTGGCCGCACAAGCCCGCGCTGATCAGCGACCTGATCGTGGAACGTTCCGCGGTGCTGCCGGTGCCCGACACCGGTGACACCCGCGCCGAGCTGGCCACTCTCTTCGGCCTGATCGTCGAATACCTCACCGCCGGACACGGCCGAACCCTGACGCTGCTGGTCGCCGCCACCCACGACGACCCCGGCACGCTGAACCGTCTGCGCGACCAGGTGGTCACCCCGCGCCGGGACATCGGGCGCCGGGTCCTGCAACGCGGCATCGCCCGCGGGGACCTGCCCGCCGACGTGGACATCGACGCGGTGCTCGACCTGTGGAACGGGCTGGTGGCGTACCGGCTCAGCGGGCGGCCGGCGGCCCTGCACCGCCACACCATCGACCAGCTGGTCGAGCTCGCCATGACCGGGCACATCCCGCGGCTCCCGCAGTCCTGACCGGTGGCCGCGCGGGGGTGCCGAGAACCCCCGCGCGGTAACGGCAAGGTTGCAGATCCTCGACTCGCCCCGCGCGTCGCGCCCGTAGGTCCGCCGTGGCAAAACGGCATCTTCTACCCTGAATCCGTCCACGAAACCGGACAGAAGGCACCTCACACCGCCACCACGCGATGGCACAGGGTAACCCGCATCACGGTGTCAACGCCGTTGACACCGGCCGTCAACGGTGTTGACACTACTGCGGTAACCATCGCTGTCCGAAAGCGTTCAGTCATGTCAAGTGCCTCAGTACGGCCCGGCCGCTCCACCTCGTGGAACGCCACCATGCCCCGCCAGTTGTTCTGGTTCGTGCTGGTCGGCGCGCTGAGCACGGTCCTCCAGACGATCGTGTACATCTCGGTGCGCGACGTCGTCGCCGCGACCTGGGCGAGCTGGCTGGCCCTGCTCGTGGTCACCCCGGTCAACACCGAGGCGCACCGCCGGATCACCTTCAACGTGACCACCAACGCGATCGGCCGCCTGCACGTCGAGGCCGGGCTCACCTCGGTCGTCGTCTACCTGGCGAACCTCGAGGTCGCGCCGTACTTCGCCTCGATCGCCGGCCCGAACCCGTCCGCGCTGACCGAGTCGATGATCCTGGCGCTCACCGGCAGCCTGGTCGGTGGCGTCCGCTACCTCGTCCTGCGCACCTGGGTCTTCGCCGCCCGCCGGCACACCTCCGACGCACCCGGGGATCCGGTCACCATCAAAACCGGCAAACCCCGCAGCGGTACGGCCGGAGCCGGCACCAGGCTGCGGCCGGGAACTCCCGGCATTCTTGCCACTTCCGGTCTCGCCGCCGCTTCCGGTCTCGCCGCCACTTCCGGCCTTGCCGCCGCTTCCGGCACGGTCACGGATCGCCGCGCGCGGCGGAACACCCTGCGCCGCGGCCCCGGCCGGTTCCGCACCAACGCCGCTCCGCTCGCGGCGGGCCCGCCCGCAGCCGGTCCCGACGTGCTCACCGCGGAGACGGTCACACCCGGCCTGTCCGCCACCACATCGGCCTCTGATCACTCCGCGGGCCGTGGCATCACCGGCGGTCTGCCGCTCGCCGCGCTGGCCTGCCTCGGCACGATGGCGCCGATCCCGACCGCCCGCCTCTGCCTCGGCCACGCCGGCAACGGCGTCCTGAACCAGCGCCCGCCGGGCCGCATCCGCGCCTGGCACCGCAACCGCCGCCAGCACCTGACCGCCCGCAGCTGACCCGCCTGGGCGATGACGCGACCTCCCCGAGTGCGCGAACAGCCTCCCCCGAGCCACCTCTGCCTTCCCGGCCGCCTCGCGCGATCATGATGATGTGCGCCCACATTTCGACCCGAACTCGCCACATCGCGAGAGCGACAGCTGGGCGCGGGGAGTCGCGGCGCGGGGCGCCGAGAACAAGACGGCCGAGCCTGGCCCGGGCGCCGGGCTGGACGCGCTCGCTCGCCGCGACAACAGAGGACCGGCAGGCTTCAGCAGAGGGTAGGCCGATCATGCGGCGGTCAGCCGACCGCGGCGGCGCGGGTCAGTTCCCGCGACATGACCCGCCGCATCGCGGCGACAACATCGCGGGCTGGGAACCGTTCGACGGCTTGACGTTCGGCGCGGGCGACCGCGCCGAACATCCTTTCGGCCGGCACGGTGCGCAGCGTGGCGACGAGCCAGCCTTCCAGGTCGTCCAACTGGTCCGGCAGTTCAAGGGCTTCCGGGGTCGGTGCGGGCACCGGGCCGGTGAGATCCGGCAGCGGGGTCCCGGCCGAGGCATAGGAGCCGACGGGCATCCCGACCCGGTACGGATGCACGCACGCCGGGGTGCCGTCCGATCCGGCTCGCCATCCGAGGTCAGGCCGGTACGGGTACTGCGGGCCAGGCTTCTGCAGCACGTCGAACCTGCCCGGACCGAGCGTCTGGGCCGGGCACACCGCGCACGTATCGGCCTCCCACTGAGGCAACGGACCCGTCATGTCCCGCCATGCTAGTCACGCGAGCGCCGAGCCGGCGTGTGCGACGCTCCTCCATGACCTGCCCGAGTTCGCCCCGCCCAGCGTTGACGTGAAGGCCTTCCTCGTCGCCCGGTACGGCGCGGAGACCGCGCACGTCGTTCTGGCGCTGGCCGTCGAGCACCAGGCTCTCGACCAGCCACCCGCCGATCGACACCTCCGACTCGACAGCGGTCTCCGGGGTGGCGGTAGTTCGCGATTTCGTCCCGGATGGAACTCGGTGATGGTGTCGTCGGAGGCCGAAGCCGAAGCGTTGAACGCGGGCGGGCACGGCGACAACTAGCACGAGGTGTGGTTGATGGAGTCCGGCGCGCTGCCGGAACAGAAGGCGTGGGGCAGCGCGGCACGAGGGACGCGACGCAGGGTCGGGGCGTGAGGGGTCAGCAGGTGGGGGTGGGGTCCTCGCAGGTCAGGAGGCGCTGGATGGCGTCGCCGTAGAGGGCTATCACGGCTTCGCGGTCGGCGCACGCGAGCACCTGGTCTCCGACCAGCCAGAAGGCGTTGATCAGGCCGGCGAACTGGGCGGCGGCCAGGCGCGCCCGCAACTCCGGGTAGGTGCCGCCGACCCGCTCGGCCAGCGGGCCGACGAAGACGTCGTACATCGACGCGCGCAGGCGTTCCTTGATCTCCGGGCGGTCCGAGGCGCTGAGCAGCGCGCGGTACACGCCTGCTACCGGGCTCTCCGCGGCGTCCAGGACGTAGCGGACCAGCTCGCGGCCGATCGAGACGAGCGGGCCGGCCAGGATGGCGCTCAGGTCGCCGGAGATCGAGACGGTGGCGAGGAAGAGACCTTCCTTGGACCCGAAATGCCGGATCACCAGCGCCGGATCGCAGCCGGCAGCCGCCGCGATGGCCCGCACCGTGGTGGCGCCGTATCCGTCCCGGACGAACAGCTCTCCGGCCGCATGGCGGATCGCGTCCCGGGGCGGGAGGTTTTGCGGTGGCACGCGATCATCTTATGGCCGTTCGCCAAGTCGGCCACCGGGCCCACAGTCACTCCTGTCCGGCCCTCCGGCCCTCCGGCCCGGCGGGGCGGCCGCCGGGGCGGTGTGCTCCACCCGTACGGGAAAAGCCGCCGCGTGGAGAGGCCGACCACCGGGAGAGAACAACGGTCCGGAGAAACCGCGGCCGAGAGGGCCGACTGCCGCAGGCGAACGGCGACCGGAGAGACCGCTGGTTCGGGGGAAGCCGGTGGGCAGGCCCACCGGCTTCGTGAGGACGAGCGTGGGATCAGCTGCGTCGGCGGCGGGTCAGGACCATCGCTACCAGGCCGACCGCGATCATCGTCACGCCGCCGATTCCCACCGCCGCTACGTTCGCGCCGGTCAGGGCCAGGCCGCCGGCTGACGGCGTATCGGAGCCGGGGTGACCGGGCGCGGCCAGCGGACCGGACGTGCCGTTCGTGCTCGGCGGGGCGGGGGTGTCGGCCGCGTCCACCGGCTGATCCGAGCCCGGCTCGTCGGTGGGCGGCTGGTCAGTGCCCGGCTGGTCGGTGTCCGGCTCGTCGGTGGCAGGCTCGTCGGTGGCAGGCTCGTCGTCGGCGGGTGATTCCGCGTCCGAGGGCTGGTCCGGGGTGCGCTGGTAGCCGTCGGAGGGTGAGGTCACCGAGCACGGGGCGGTCGCGGCCACCGAGAGGTAGCCGAGCGCGACGTCCAGCAGGTGCGTGGGCCCGAGCTTGACCTCCACCCGCAGCGCCGCCGCCTCGGCCTTCGCCGCATCCGCGGTGATCTCCTCGGTCGGTTCACCGAGGGACAGGCGCACGGACAGCAGCGACGCCGGGCGTTCCGCGGTGAGCGGGCCCAGCAGTTTGACGGAGACACTGCTGTGCTCGCTGTCCAGGCCGGTCAACGGCTTGCCCGCCGAGGTCACCGCGAGCGTGGCGGGCCGGTAGGTCATCGCGGAGTGCGCCCGGTCCCCGCCGGCCACCACCTCCAGCGTCGGCTGGTTGATCACCTTGACGGTGATCTCCTGCGGGGTTCCGCCGAACAGGGTCAGATCGCCGAGGGCGACGCCGGCCCCGGACCGCACGCCGATCCGGCCGCGGCCGAGTGTGACCAGGTCGGTGGCGCTCTGCGCCGACCCGGTCGGACCGACCTTGAGCAGGGTGGTCTTGCCGCCGCCAGAAGCCGGCCCGCCGCCGTAGGACGACGACCCGCGGCCGGACAGCACGGACTTCGAGGAGCTCAGCAGGCTCAGGCCCTCGAGCATCGTGCTCGCCCGGGTGAGCGGGCCGACCCGGCCGCAGTGGTACCTGTCGTCCCAGGTCGCCTCCGCGGTGGCCTTGCCGGCCTGCGCGGCGGCCAGGCCACCGGTGTTCAGGGCTGCCAGCTCGACGCTCACCGGGCCGGGCCTGCGGCCGGGCGCCTGATGGTCGGCGACCGCGTTGTCCAGCGGCAAGCCGGGCAGCTTCATACCGAGCAGCTTGGCGTCGGCGTAGCTCGCGCGGGCGGCGCTCTTACCGGCCCGGTTGCCGGTGTCGACCCTGCCGTAGGCGGGGGCGAGCCGGACGTCAGCGAGAGCGGGCAGACCCGGGGCGAGCGGTCCGGGGTCGAGCACCGCGATCCGGGCGACGTCGGCCTGGGCGCTGGCGGTGAAACGCCCGAGCGTGCAGGCCGCACCGCCAGGCCGGGCGAACGCCGCCGGCACGGCCGCGCTGACCGAGGCGAGCGACCCTGGTGCGGCCGCGCCGGCGGGTGCCACCGGCATGGCCAGCGTCGCGACGGCGACAGCGGCGGCAGCGGCGGGACCGGCGCCGCGGTGACGGCGTGGCCGGGGAACAGGGTGGCGAGCGAACGGCATGGGCAGCCTTCCGGATATAGGAGGAAGTATCCGACGTTTCATCGGAACACCCTCAAATCCGGCTACGGCCACCCGGACGTTGACTCACGATTCGGGCATACCGGCAAATACCGCTATTTCCCATTTTCCGGATAAGTCGCTTCGCTGCCGGACCGCGCCGCGGCCGGACCGCGCGACACCGCCGGACCGCGCGGCGGCCGGACCGCGGACGCCGCTAGACCGCGACGCCGCGAGACCGCGTGACACCGCCACACCGCGACGCCGCGAGACCCGCGCGACACCGTCAGACCGCGCCGCCGCCGGGCCGCCCGTCGCCGGACTCCTCGGCCGCATAGCTCGCTCCCCCGTCCGACTCGGAGGTCAGCGGGCGCGCGCCGCCCTCCGGTGGCCCGGCCACGCTCTGCGACCCCGCCGCCAGCTCCGGGAAGTGCAGGTCGAAAGCCGGCCGCTCGGACCGGATCCGCGGCATCCTGTCGAAGTTCCGCAGCGGAGGCGGGCAGGATGTCGCCCACTCCAGCGAATTGCCGTGCCCCCACGGGTCGTCGACCGTCACCGGCTCGCCGGACCGATACGACTTCCACACGTTGTACAGGAACGGCAGTGTCGCCGCCCCGAGGATGAACGAGCCGATCGTCGAGACGGTGTTCAGCGTGGTGAAACCGTCGCCGGGCAGGTAATCCGCGTACCGCCGGGCCATGCCCTGGTTGCCCAGCCAGTGCTGCACCAGGAAGGTCAGGTGGAAGCCGATGAAGGTCAGCCAGAAATGCACCTTGCCGAGCCGGTCGTCGAGCATCCGGCCGAACATCTTCGGGAACCAGAAGTAGATCCCGGAGAACACCGCGAACACGATCGTCCCGAACAGCACGTAGTGGAAGTGCGCCACCACGAAATAGCTGTCGTGCACGTGGAAGTCGACAGGCGGCGACGCCAGCAGCACCCCGGTCAGCCCGCCGAGCAGGAACGTCACCAGAAACCCGATGGCGAACAGCATCGGCGTCTCGAAGCTGAGCTGGCCGCGCCACATGGTGCCGATCCAGACGAAGAACTTCATCCCGGTGGGCACCGCGATCAGGTAGCTGAGCAGGCTGAAGAACGGCAGCAGCACCTGACCGGTGGCGAACATGTGGTGCGCCCAGACGCTCATCGACAGCCCGGAGATCAGCAGCGTGGCCGCGACGAGCGGCTTGTAGCCGAACACCGGCTTGCGGCTGAACACCGGGACGACCTCGGTGATGATCCCGAAGAACGGCAGCGCCACCACATACACCTCGGGGTGGCCGAAGAACCAGAACAAATGCTGCCAGAGCATCGGGCCACCGGTGTCCACGTTGAACACCTGGGCGTTCAGGATCCGGTCGGCGGCCAGCGCGAACAGGGCGGCCGCCAGGAACGGGAAGACCAGGATCACCAGCAGGCTGGTGAGCAGGATGTTCCAGGTCAGGATCGGCATCCGGAACATGGTCATGCCGGGCGCGCGCAGGCACAGGATCGTGGTGATCATGTTGACCCCGCCGAGGATGGTGCCCACGCCGGAGAGGGCCAGGCCGACCACCCACATGTTGCCGCCGGTGCCGGGCGAGTTCACGCCGCCGCTGAGCGGCAGGTAGGCGGTCCAGCCGAAGTCGGCCGCACCGCCGGGCAGCGCGAAACCGGCGAGCGCGATCGACCCGCCGAACAGGTAGAGCCAGTAGGCCATCGCGTTCAGCCGGGGGAACGCCACGTCCGGCGCGCCGATCTGGATCGGCACCACGAAGTTCGCGAACGCGAACAGGATCGGGGTGGCGAACAGCAGCAGCATGATCGTGCCGTGCATGGTGAACAGCTGGTTGTACTGCTCCGGGGAGAGGAACTGCATGCCCGGCCGGGCCAGCTCGGCGCGCATCATCAGCGCCATCACGCCGCCGACCAGGAAGAACCCGAAGGCGGTCACCATGTACATGACGCCGATCTGCTTGGCGTCGGTGATCCGGATGGTGCGCGTCAGCCACGACCCGCGAATCTGGCGCCGGACCGGCCAGGACCGGGACTGCACGGGACGCGGAGTGACGGTCGTCATTCGGACCTCCTGCGAGGGCGCTCTCGATCCGTTCGTACTCCCCCCGTCACGCCTTGCCAAGCCGCGCCACACGCGGCGTTCTCAATCAACCCCGCTGCGTCGCGTCATCCGCACATCCGGCATCTTTCTCCCTTTCCACATCAAGACCCATTTTTGGTACGCAGGGGGAGCCCCGTCACGAGTCCCTCCACTCCGGAGGCTCCGCCGCGCGCAGAGCCGGGTCGGTGACCGCGAACGTGTGCGACGGCCCGCGCGGGGTGCGCGGCCCTTCGAAACGCACCGTCACCCGGCCCAGCCCGCTGCCGCACACCCAGCCCGCGCCGTACACGTCGTGCTCCACGTCCTGGCCGGGCCGCCACACGACCGGCGCCGGCTCCTCCGGCTCGCCGGCCGCGACCACCTCGGCAACCGGCGGCCGCGGAGCGGCGACACCGGCCTCACCCGGCCCGGAATCGTCGTCGTCCTCGGCCGCCGTGATCGAGAACTCCGGGAACGTGCCGGCGAACAGGTCGTCCTGGGCGAAGTCGGCGAGCGTCGACACACCCACCCCGAGCAGCCGGATCCCGCCGGAGACGTCGATCTCGGCGAGCAGCCGCCGGGCCAGCTGACCGACCAGCCGCCCGTCGTCGGTCGGCTGGTCACGGGTCACCGCGCGGGTCAGCGTGGTGAAGTCGTGGTGCCGGACCTTGATGTTGACGGTGCGGCCGGTCATCCCGTTCGCCCGCAGCCGGCCGGCCACCCGCGCGGAGAGCAGGTCGAGCTCACGGCTGAGCCGCACCGGGTCGGTCAGGTCGACGTCGAACGTCTCCTCGGCGGAGACCGACTTGGTCTCCCGGTCGTTCACCACCGGACGGTCGTCCTGCGCCCGGGCCAGCCGGAACAGCCCGGTGCCGTGCGCGGTGCCGAACCAGTCGACGAGCAGCTCGAGCGAGACCGCGGCCAGGTCGCCGACGGTGCGCACGCCGGAGCGGTGCAGCCGCTGCTCGGTGGCCGGGCCGACCCCGCCGAGCCGTTTCACCGGCAGCGGGTGCAGCACCGCGAGCTCCTGGCCGGCCGGGATCACGGTCAGGCCGTCGGGCTTGTTCAGATCTGAGCCGATCTTGGCGAGCAGCTTGGAGGAGGCTGCGCCGATCGAGCCGGTGACCCCGCCGGTGGCGACGGCGATCTCGGCCTTCAGCCGGTGGGCCAGCTCGGTGACGCCGCGGGTGCTGAGATCGGCGCCGGTGACGGCGAGGTCGATGTAGGCCTCGTCGATGCTGACCTGCTCGATCAGCGGGGACACCCCGGCCAGCAGCTGCATCACCGCCTCGCTGGTGCGTTTGTACGCCGCGAAGCGCGGTGACAGGAACGCCGTGTTGAACGGGGAGAGCCGGCGCGCCTGGGCCATCGGCATCGCCGAGTGCACGCCGAAGACGCGGGCCTCATACGACGCGGTCGACACCACGCCGCGACCGGCCACGCCGCCGACCACCACCGGCCGGCCGCGCAGGGAGACCTTGTCGCGCTGCTCGACTGCGGCGAACATCGCATCCAGATCCACATGCAGAATGCTCGGAGCCGCCCTCACGACCCGCAGCCTACGCACGGGGTACGACAGAATCAGGGAGCGTGGAGATGCCGGACGCCGGATTGGCCCGCCAGTCGACCATCTACCGGGCGGGCACGCTGGGCCGCCGCCCCGTGGTGCCTGCCGACTTCGCCGAGCTGGAACGCCGCGCGCGGCGGGTGAGCAGCGCGAAGGCCTGGGCGTACGTCGCCGGCGGGGCGGGTGAGGGACGCACCATGCGGCGCAACCGGGCGGCCTTCGACCGGTGGGCGATCGAGCCGCGGATGGCCGCCGGCACCGTCGGCCGGGATCTCCGCGTCGACCTGCTCGGCACCCGGCTGCCCAGTCCGTTGCTGCTCGCCCCGGTCGGCGCGGGCGCGCTGATGGGCAAGGACAGCGACCTGGCGATCGCCCGGGGTGCGGCCGCGACCGGCACGCCGTACGTCTTCTCCAATCAGGGGTGCAACCCGATGGAGGAGGCCGCGGCGGCGATGGGCGACACGCCGCGGTGGTTCCAGCTCTACTGGAGCTCCGACGAACGGCTGGTGGACAGCCTGATCGCGCGGGCCGAGCGGATCGGGGCCGGCGCGCTGGTGGTCACCCTGGACACCACGGTGCTGGGCTGGCGGCCGCAGGACCTGAACCTGGGCTCGCTGCCGTTCGCCACCGGGCTGGGGATCGCCCAGTACACCTCCGACCCGGTCTTCCAGCAGATCGTGGCGGAGCGCACCGGGCTGCCCCGGGACCGGCCGGCGGTGACGCTCGGTGCGATCCGGGCGCTGCTGGCGATGTCCCGCAACCACCCCGGGTCGTTCTGGGCCAACCTGCGGTCGCCGACCCCCCGGGCCAGTGTCGAGACGTTCCTGGACATCTACTCCAACCCCGGGCTGAGCTGGGAACACCTGGCCACGTTGAAGCAGCGGACGCGGCTCCCCGTCGTACTCAAAGGGATTTTGACCGAAAAAGACGCCCGGCGAGCCTTCGAGATCGGCGTGGACGCCGTGGTGGTGTCGAATCACGGCGGGCGGCAGGTGGACAACGCGGTGGCGTCGCTGGACGCCCTGGTGGAGATCCGGGCCGCGCTCGGGCCGGAGCCGACGCTGATCTTCGACAGCGGGATCCGGACCGGCGCGGATGTCTTCACGGCACTCGCGCTCGGCGCCGACGCGGTCCTGCTGGGCCGGCCGCACCTGTACGGCTTCGCCCTGGCCGGCGCGCACGGCGTGGCCGAGGTGATCCGCAACGTGGTCGCCGAACTGGACCTGACCATGGCCCTGACCGGCGTCCGGAGCATCGCGGAGATCACCTCGGACCTGCTGCGCGAGCAGCCGCTCAGCGTGGGGAGTTCGGGTGCGGAGCGCGCCTGAACTCCCCACGCAGCGGGCCTAACCGACCGGGTTCCAGCCGTCCGTGCCGGCCAGGTACTTCTGCGGGGTGTAGGACGCCGCCTGCGCCGCGCTGAGCTGCGGGCGGTTGCCGTTGGTGGTCGCGCCCGCGCCGGTGTTGGCGTATTCGAAGAACCGGGCCTTCTGCCAGGTGTTGCCGGACATGTCGATCCACGGCTGCGCGGTCGCGAGGGTCGCGCTCAGGCTGGTCTCGCGGAACACCACCTGGCCGTCGGCCCGCCACGGCCGGCCCAGCTGGGTGGTGCTGTTCGTCTTGCCGGTGACCGTGGACTTGTAGAAGAGGAAGCCGTAGGTCTGCGCGGCCGGCGTGCTCGCCGCGGTGATCGGGCCGCCGGCGGTGCGCTTCTCGTAGATCTTGCAGGCGTTGAAGACCGCGGTACCGCCGCCGAAGATGAAGTCCACGGTGCCCTCGATGTAGGCGCCCGCGAAATACGCCCGGGCGCCGTCGTTGACGAGCAGGGTGTCCTGGTCGCCGAGCAGCCGGACCGCGTTGAACTGCGCGCGCACCCCGTCGACCCGCAGCGCGACCGCCTGGGTGCCGGTGGTCAGGCCGGTCTCGTCGAAGTCGTTCGAGACGGTCAGGTTGGCGGCCGTGAAGTCGGCGCCGTAGACGTACACGGTCGGGGTGTAGAACGTGCCGTAGGTGGCCGCGCCGCGGTTGTTGACGATCACCACGTCGTCGGCGGAGTCACCGCCGCCCTGCAGGGTGACGAACGGCTTGGTGGCCGGGACGGTGACGATCTCCCGGTAGGTGCCGGGCTTGATGGTGATCGTCACCCGGGACTTGTTGCCGGTGGCCACCGCGTCGATCGCGGCCTGGACGGTCTTGTACTTCCCGGTCCCGTCCGCGGCCACGGTGTAGCTCGCGTTTTTTACAACGAATGCGACTTGTTTGTTGGTGTTCGCGCTGCACGTCTCCTGGATGATCGACGCACCGGTCGCGGTCGACGCGGCCTGGTCCGTGACGCAGAGCCCGCTGTTGACGTTGATCACCTGGTAGGTGCCCGCACCGCTCGCGGCCAGCTTCCACAGGTCGTGGCTCGCCTTGGCGTCGCAGGTGGTCTCCTGCAGCGGCTTGCCCGAGGTGGTCGAGCCGTTCGGCACGTCAACGCAGAGCCCGCTCGCGGTGTTCTTCAGCTGGTAGACCGCCGAACCCGCGGAGACCAGCGTGTACGCGTCGCTGGCCGTGCAGGTGTTCTGCTGCAGCAGCACACCGGAGGCGTCCAGGCACAGCCCGCTCTTGGTGACCGCGAGCTGGTACGTCGTTCCGGCGGCCGGCACGGTGGCCGCGTCGGAGGGGAGCACGGCGTACCCGATGGCGGCCGCCGGCACCGCGGCGAGCAGCGCCGCCACGGCGATCCGGCGAGGTGAAACCGACAAGACAGGGTCCTCTCGCAAGCGCGCGACGACCGGGGAATGTCATCACGCTGTGTCATCACCGACCTAGGGGTGGACGGCGAATCAGTAGATGCGCGAGCGTTCCCACGACAACGGAAATCTCGAAAACTTTTTTTGACGGGTCTCCGAGGCGCGTGCCACGATACGGCGCGCTGCAGCTGGCAGGCGTGAAACCGGGACGGCGACGGTCAGGAGTGAGCGGACGGTGAGCGAGACTCGGACGGCGGTCGGGTGGGACGTCACCGGCCTGGTACGTGACGCACAGTCAGGTAACCTCGATGCCCTGGACCGCCTGATCACCGGGCACCTCTCGCTCGTCTACAACGTCGTCGGGCGCGCCCTGAACGGCCACCCGGACGTCGACGACATCGTCCAGGACACCATGCTGCGGGCCATCCACGGCCTCAGCTCCCTGCGCCAGCCTGACCGATTCCGTTCATGGCTTGTCGCGATCGCGTACCGCCAGGTCCAGATGCACCTGCGGTCCCGCAAGATGACCCTGCTGCGCCGCCACCCGGAACCGGTCGACGTGGCCGACCCGGCCGGTGACTTCGCCGAGCGGACCACCGCCGAGCTGGTCGTCACCGAGCAGCGCCGGGAGCTGGCCGAGGCCGGCCGCTGGCTGGAGGACATCGACCGGGAGTTGCTCGCGCTCTGGTGGCAGGAGTCGTCCGGCGACCTGACCCGCGCCGACCTGGCCGCCACGCTGGGCGTCACGCCGAAGCACGCCGCGGTCCGGGTGCAGCGGATGAAGGAACGCCTCGACCTGGCCCGCGGGGTGGTCCGGGCGCTGCGTGCCAAGCCGCCCTGCCCGGACCTGGCGCACCTGATCCGGTTCTGGGACGGCGCCACCGACTCGGTCTGGCGCAAACGGCTGGCCCGGCACGTCCGGGACTGCCCGCGCTGCCGGGTGCGGCAGGGCGGCCTCGTCCCGCCGGAGCAGCTGCTGCTCGGGCTGGTCGCGCTGCCGGTGCCCCTGGCCCTGACCGCGGCGCTGCAGGCGGCGATCCACGGCGGGTCGGCCGCGCCGGCGGTGGTCGCGGCGGCCGGGCACGGGACCACGCTGGTGGCGCTGCTGCAGAACAAGGCCCTGGTCGCGGCGACGGCGACGACCGTGGCGGTGGCCGGCGGGTTCGCCTACGCGGTGCACAACTCCCCCGCTCCGCCGCCGGTCGCGATCGCTCCCTCGGCTGCGGTCCCGGCCCCGGCCTCACCGTCGCTGTCCCCGCCTTCTTCGACGCCTTCCGCCCCGGCGCGGATCGCTGCCACGAAGATCTACGTCGCCCCGGGCGGCTCGGATGACGGCGATGGCAGCCTGCAGCGCCCCTACGGCTCCCTCAGCAAGGCCGTCGCGGCCGTCAAGCCGGGGTGGACGATCACGATGCGCGGCGGCACCTACCGCCCCACCAGTCCGATTTCGATTACCACGAGCGGGACCGCTGCCAAGCCCGTCTCCCTGGTCGCCTACGCCGGCGAGCGGCCGGTGCTGGACATGTCCGGTATCCCGGCCGACCAGTGGGCGATCACCCAGCAGGCGTCCTGGTGGCGCGTGGAGGGCTTGGAGATCACCGGGGCGCCCGGTCAGGCATATGTCTGCCGGTCCTGCACGAACTCGGTCTTCCGGCGGCTCTCGGTGCACGGCAACGGCAGCGCCGGCCTGATGCTCCGCGACGCCGGCACCGCGAAGAACCAGGTCCTGGACAGCGACTTCGCCGACAACCGCGGGTCCGGGCTGGCCGTGCAGTTCGGCGACGGCGGCGGCAACCTGCTGCGCGGCAACCGGGCGTACCACAACGACGGCGACGGGATCAACCTCGGTGGCTTCGCCGGGCCGGTCAGCGTGGAGTACAACTGGTCGTTCCGCAACGGCGGGAACGGTTTCGCGGTCGGCGGCGGCACCCCGTCGACCGGCGCCGCGCACACCGTCCGGCACAACGCGGCGTGGAACAACACCGGGCACGGTTTCGTCGACGAGGGCAACACCGCGGCGCTCGTGCTCAGCAACGACACCGCGTTCCGCAACACCGGCCTGGGCTTCGCGATCACCACGGCGCCGGCCACCCTGCGCTCCGACGTCGCGGTCGGCAACACCCAGGGTGAGCAGGGCCTGTCGGCCACCGCCAAGGCGGCGAACAACTCCTGGCAGGAGAAGGCGATCAGCTTCCGGTCGACCGATCCCACGACCGCTGAGGGCTCTCGTACGACGGGCGGCGGACTGCCGCCGACCACCTTCCTGGCCACCACGAACGGGGCCGGCGCGTCAATGCAGGGCGGCTGACCCATCGGCCGCCCGCCGCCTCACGGGCGGGACCCGGCTCGTAGCCTGCGGGCGGCCGCCCGGTATCCGTACCAGATGAGGGTCAAGCGGCGCCCAGCCAGCTGCGGACCTCGGCGATCTCGTCGTCGCTGAGGGCGATCGCGGCGGCCTCGGCCCGGTTCAGCACGTTGTCGGCGAACGCCGAGGCGATCTCGGTGGCCTGCGGCGGCGGCTGGCGGTACAGCGGCGCGCCGCCGAACGCGGTGCCCCGGGTGACGAACGCGATCGCGCTGCGGCTCACGTCGACGCCCTGCGCGGCCATCTGGTCACGGGCCCAGCGGGTGGCCTCGGTCAGGTTGAAGTGGTGGACGGCGGCGTAGTCGGCGAGCGACTGGTAGACCGCCGGCCACATCTCCCGGGGCAGCCGGGGCAGGCTGAGCAGGGCGGACAGCCGGGCGACCGGTTCCGGTGCGGGCCCGGGACCGGCGCCGGACTCGGGCGGCTCGTGGCGCAGCGCGTCCCAGACGAAGTGGTTGGAGAACTTCGCGTTCGGCAGGGTGAGACTCTCCAGCGCGCGGACGAACCCACCGTTGCCGAACCAGCTCGTCTCGTCGACGCTCGGACCGAGCTGGCGGCGCAGGTCGTGGGCGAGCGAGGCCAGGTTGAGCGGGCCGGTCGCCGCGGTGTAGCGCCAGCCGACCAGGTCGCGGAACTGCTCGTAGGAGACCGGGGTCTCCGGGTCGACCGCGGGAGCCGGCTCCTCGTCGCTCTCCACCGGCTCGCCCTGGACCAGTTCGAGCAGTTCCTGGCTGGTGATCAGGCGGTCGGCGACCGCGATGAACGCCTCGGCCGCGTCGGACGGCGAGACGATCGTGGTGCGGCGGTCGGCGCGGCGCAGGCGGACCAGCAGGGGGGTCATGTCCGAGTCGCCGGAGGCGATGACGAACTCCTCGTACCGCACCGGGTCGGCGAGCGTGTCGACCGCGTCGACCACCATCCGGATGTCCGCGGCGTTCTTGGTGTGCGTCAGCCGCGGGCAGTCGATCACTTCGAAGCCGGCGTTCACGAAGAACGGCCGGAACTGGGAGTAGTACAGCCGGGGCGGGGAGGCGTCCGGGTCCGGGTTGGGCACCCAGCCGCCCGGGTTCATGTAGCAGCGGAGGATCAGCCAGCGGCGCGGGCCGTCGACGGTCAGGGCCGTGGTCAAGCGGACCAACCAGGCGGCCGGGTCCTTGGCGAACTGGATCGCCACATCCGGGTCCTGCTTGATCAGTCCGCTGAACACGTTGTCGAAGTCCAGATACAGTGCAGCGCGTACGCGGGCCATGACCGAAAACCTACCGTGCCCGCCTCGTCCGCGCCGGTGAGCGCCGAGGCCGGGCCGCGGCCCGGCCTCGAAACACTCGTTACAGCCGGCGCCGGCTGCTCGCGCCGGAGACCGCCGCCACGCCGACGGCGGCCAGACCGACCTGCAGGCCCAGCTCGATCCAGTCGATGCCGGGGGTGTCGTCGACACCGAAGGCCGCCGCGATGAACGTGCCGAGAATCCCCGCGACGACGCCGACGAGCAGCGTCACCCAGATCGGGATGCTCTGCTTGCCGGGCACGACCAGGCGCCCCAGGGCCCCGATGATCAGGCCGAAGACGATTCCGGTGAAGATGCCGTTGATCTCCATGTCAGCTCCTCGGAAAGGGTTGCGGCTCTTACCGTGCTCCTCGACCCCCGGGTCAGTCCAGATCCACGACGGTCCGGCCGAGCGGCCAGAACGCCACCGGGACCAGCTTGAAGTTCGCGATCCCGAACGGGATGCCGATGATCGTCACGCACTGGGCGATGCCGGCCAGCAGGTGACCGAGCGCGATCCACCAGCCGAAGAGGACCATCCAGAGGATGTTCCCCAGGCCGGAGCCGACCCCGATGCCGGGATCGGAGACCACGGTACGGCCGAACGGCCAGAGCGAGTAGAGCGCCAGACGCCCGGCTGCCACGCCGAACGGGATCGTGACGACCAGGGCGAAGCAGATCAGGGCCGCGAAACCGTAGCCGATCGCGAGGAAGAACCCGCCGCCGAAGATGAACCAGAGAACATTGAGGAGGAAGCGCACACCGATCAGCATGAACCTCGGTTGCCACCCGTAGGGGAACGCCCCGACCCCCGATCAGCGGAAGAGGGTGCCGGCGGCCGCGGTCCACGTCGCGACCAGGTCGATCCCGCCGGGGTCGCGGAGCCACTGGATCTGCAGGCCGTCCATCAGCGCCATGACCTGCCGGGCCAGGGTTTCCGGGTCCGGTACGCCGTACGCCCGGGCCAGCCCGGTCATCGTCGTGATGGTGGTCTGCTGACGGCGGGCGAAGTAGTCGTGCGCCGGGTGCCCGGGCGCCAGCGACTCCGCCTCCAGCACCGCGAAGAGCCGGACGATCTCCGGCTGGGCGGCGTTGCGCCGGACCAGCGCGTCGCAGATCTCCGGCAGCGGCACCTCACCGGCCGGCCGGCCGAGCGCCTCGGCGAGGGACCGGTGGTCCTGGTCGTCGCGGTGTTCCAGCACGGCGACCAGCAGCTTGTCCTTGGTGCCGACGTGGTGCAGCAGACCGGGCACGGTGAGCCCGCAGTCGTCCGCCACGTCCTGCATCGACAGGCCCCAGAAGCCGCGTTCGGCGATCAGCCGGGTGGTGACGTCGAGGATCTGCCGGCGGCGAACGGCGGCGGGCAGGCGGGGCCGGTCGCGGCGGCGGGGTGGGGCGGGATTCACGGCATCTTCCTATCAGCAGGCTCTTGCTCCCGGGTCGGAGCGTGGATATGTTTCCTAGCAGTTAATACCTAGTAGGTACTCAGTAAGGGAGTCCGGCCCGATGAAACCCGAGCTCAGCACCGCCGACCAGGCCGCGCTCACCAGCGGCAGCGACTTCTGGCGCACCACCGCCGTGGAGTCCGCGGACCTGCCGGCGATCACCGTGACCGACGGACCGCACGGGGTGCGGATGCAGGCCGACGGCGGAGACCTGCTGGCCGGCGTCCCGGCCACCTGTTTCCCGCCGGCCGTGGCCAGCGCCTCGACCTGGGATCCCGAGCTGCTGCGCCGGATGGGCGAGGCGCTCGGCGACGAGTGCCGGGCGATGGACGTGGCGGTGCTGCTCGGCCCGGGTGTCAACCTCAAGCGCAGCCCGCTCGGCGGCCGCAACTTCGAGTACTTCTCCGAGGACCCGATCCTGACCGGCGTGCTGGCCACCGAGTGGGTGCTCGGCCTGCAGAGCAAGGGTGTCGGCGCGTCGCTCAAGCACTTCGCGGTGAACAGCCAGGAGACCGACCGGATGCGGGTGAGCGCCGACCTCGACGAGCGCACGCTGCGGGAGATGTATCTGCGAGCCTTCCACCGGGTGGTCACCCGCGCCCAGCCGTGGACCGTGATGTGCGCCTACAACAAGGTCAACGGTACGTACGCGAGCGAGCACCACTGGCTGCTCACCGAGGTGCTCCGGGACGAGTGGGGCTTCGAGGGCCTGGTCGTCTCGGACTGGGGCGCCGTGGTGGACCGGGTCGCCGCGGTCCGGGCCGGGCTCGACCTGACCATGCCGGGGCCGGACGCCGCCGGTGACCGGGCGCTCGTGGACGCCGTCGCAGCGGGGACGCTGGACGGCGGGGTGCTGGGGAGGGCGGCTCAGCGCGTACACCATCTGGTTCTGAAGGCCGGGACGCGCGAACCCGGAAGCTATGACGCGGCCGCGCACCACGCCCTGGCCCGGGAGATCGCCGGAAGGGCGATCGTGCTCCTGAAGAACGACGGCGATCTGCTTCCGCTGGGCGGGCAGAGTCTCGCGGTGCTCGGCGAGTTCGCGCGGACGCCGCGCTACCAGGGCGGCGGCAGCTCGCAGATCACGCCGACCCGGCTGGACGACGCGCTCACCGAGATCACCAACGCGACGAGCGCGACGGTGCGGTTCGCCGCCGGATACTCCGCCGACGGCGACACCGGCGACGAGGCGCTGCTCACCGAGGCGGCCGAGGCCGCGGCGGCCAGTGACGTGGCCCTGGTCTTCGTCGGCAGCGTGCACGAGACCGAGGGCGCCGACCGGGACTCGCTCGACCTGCCGGCCGCGCAGCTGGCGCTGATCGAGCGGGTGTCCGCGGCCAACCCGCGGACCGTCGTGGTGCTCTCCAACGGCGCGGTGCTGCTGACCAGCCCGTGGGAGGCCCGGGTGCCGGCGATCGTGGAGGGCTGGCTGCTCGGCCAGGCCGGCGGCAGCGCGCTCGCCGACGTGCTGTTCGGGCGGGTCAACCCGTCCGGGCGGCTGGCCGAGACGATCCCGGTGGCGCTCGCCGACCACCCGTCGTTCCTGGACTTCCCGGGTGAGCACGGCCACGTCCGGTACGGCGAGGGCGTGCACGTCGGTTACCGCGGTTTCGACGCGCGCGGGCAGGCGGTGTCGTATCCGTTCGGGTTCGGGTTGTCCTACACCACGTTCGCCTACGGGACGGCCATGGCGACGGCGAGCGAGGCAGGCGTTGAGATCCGGGTGCCGGTGACGAACACCGGTGACCGGGACGGCCGCGAGGTGGTCCAGGTCTACGTCGGCCTGCCCGGCTCGGCGGTCCACCGGGCGCCCCGCGAGCTGAAGGCGTTCGCCAACGTGCCGATCGCGGCCGGCGCCACCGCCGAGGTCACCCTGCACGTCGAACGCGCCGACCTGGCCTACTGGGACACCCGGCTGAACCGCTGGGTGGTCGAGGACGGCGAGTACCTGATCGAGGTCGGCGCGTCGTCCCGGGACATCCGGGCCACCGTCACCCAGCGGGTCACCGGGGACGACGCCCGGGTGCCGCTGACCGCGGAGTCCAGCGTCGGCGAGTGGTTCGCCGACCCGCGCGGGGCGGAGCTGCTGGGAGAGGTGTTCGCCTCGGCAGCCGGCTCCGCGACGGCCGCGCTCACCGCCGACCCGAGCATGCTGATGATGCTGGGCAGCCTGCCGCTGAGCCGGATGGCGATGTTCCCGGGCAGCCCGTTCACCGCCGCCGAGGTGGAGAAGCTGGTCCTGGCCGCCAACGACTGAGATATCGGTATTTCGTAGCCCGGCGCCATATGGTGTCGGGCTACTTTGCTGTATCTGGTTGCCATAGTGTGCGACACACACTATCGTGTTGAGCATGACAATGGATGCGACGCTAGCCGGACATCTGCAGGAGCTGCGGCGCGGCACCGTCGTCGTCGCCAGCCTCACCGTCCTGCGATCGCCGGGTTATGGCTATTCGCTGCTCGAGACGCTGAGCCGGGCCGGCTTCGAGGTGGAGGCCAACACGCTCTATCCGCTGCTGCGCCGGCTCGAGGCACAGGGGCTGCTGACCAGTGAGTGGAACACCGACGAGGCCCGCCCTCGGAAGTTCTACCGGACCACCGAGCAGGGCGAATCCCTCGCCGAAACCCTGCGCGGCGAATGGGCGCGGGTCGACCGCGCGATCGGCGACCTCGCTGTTGCGACCACCCCCGGGAGTGCGGAATGACCAACCTCGTCGACCGTTACGTGTTCACCGCGCTGCGCCGGATCCCCGAGCAGCAGCGCTCCGACATCGACCGGGAGCTGCGCGCCTCGATCGAGGACGCGGTCGAGTCCCGTCTCGACGCCGGCGAGAGCCGGGAGGCCGCCGTCGAGGCCGCGCTGACCGAGCTCGGCGATCCCGACCGGCTCGCCGACAGCTACTCGGGACGGCCCGGCTACCTGATCGGGCCGGAGATGTTCCCGATCTGGCGCAGCGTGATGAAGACCCTGTTCACGATGGCGCTGCCGGTCGTCATCGCGGTGATCGTCGTCGTCCAGCTGTTCGACGACCCGAGCATCGGCACGGTGATCGGCACCGCCGTCTCCTCGCTGATCACGGTCGGCGCGCACATGGCGTTCTGGACCACGCTGAGCTTCGCCGTGCTCGAGCGCACCGGCGTCGGCCGCACCGACCTGAAGCGGGACTGGTCGCTCAAGGACCTGCCGAAATATGAGCCCGGCCGGGCCACCACGCCCCAGCTGATCAGCGGTCTGGTCTGGGTGGCGCTGCTGATCGCGGCGCTGGTGCTGCAGCAGTTCACGTTCACCGACGTGCCGCTGCTCGACCCGGCGAACTGGGCGTTCTGGTGGCCGGTGCTGATCGCGCTGTTCGTGCTCCGCGGTCTCTACCACGTCTGGCTGCACCGGGTCGGCAGGTGGACCATGACGGTCGCGGCGGTCAACGCGGCACTGACCGTGGTCACCACCGCGCCGATGGTCTGGCTGCTCGCCACCGACAGGTTCTTCAACCCGGCGTTCCACGGCTTCCTCGAGCTGGAGGGTGGCGACGTGAAGACCTGGTTGACCACCACGGTGATCGCGGTGGTGGTGCTGGGCGGCCTGTGGGACATCTTCGAGACCACGAAGCGGGCCGTGCAGGAGCGCCGCGGACTGCCCACGCAGGTGCCCGGAACCGGCCTCTAGCGCTTCGCTGAGCCCGAGCCCGTGCTTCGCTGAGCCCGAGCCTGTGTTTCGCTAAGCCCGAGCCCGTGTGAGCAGTGCCTGAATCCGGGACACCAGCTCACGCGGGCTGAACGGCTTCGTCACGTAGTCGTCCGCGCCGGCGCTGAACCCGCCCTCGACGTCCTGCTCCTGCACCCGGGCGGTGAGCATGATGATCAGCATGCCGGCGGTGGACGGATCGGCCCGCAGCATCCGGCACACCTCGATGCCGGACAGCAGCGGCATCGAGACGTCCAGCACGGCGAGGGTCGGATGGTGCGACCGGGCCATCTCCACCGCGGCCTGCCCGTCGCCGACCGTGAGCACCTCGAGTCCGGCCTGCTCCAGCTTGAACGCCACCAGGTCACGGATGTCGGCGTCGTCGTCGGCCACCAGGACCGTGGTCACGGCAGCTCCCCTCGATCAAAATCACTACCTGAATGACCATATACGGTCATTTCCGCCTTTGGCGGGCAGTCCCGGAATGCCGAGCCGGCCGCCCCGGCGAACCTCGCAACCCAGCCGCAACCGTGGTGCGACCGGTCTGCATCCCCGCAGCGGTCTCCTGATTGCCGGACACCGCACGGACCGCACCGAGAGGAACCGCATGACTGCACTGATCTACGACATCCGCACCGAGGCGCTCTTCGTCTCGGACCTGCAGCGTTCCCAGCGACCGACCCCCGAGTTGATCCGCGCGGCCGTCACCGCGACGGTGGACCGGCTCGGCGAGGACGGCTGCGCGGAGCTGGTGGCGCAGGAGTTCGGCGAGCACCCGGACTGCGCGCCGGGCCGGATGCGCTGGGCCCGGACCGCGGTCCGCTCCGCGTTCGCCGCCTGAGGCCTTCGCGGAGTCGGCGGGCCGGCCGGCCGTATCGGGGTCGGCCGGCCGGAAAATCAAGATCAAATTCATGATGTCGTGCGTCCGCCGGGGTACAGATCGTCGCTCCCGCCGGGACCCCTGCGGGCTTCGCTGGCCGCTGGCGCGTCCAGAACGCGAAGCCCTCCGGGGCGACGTCCGTGGGTGGGCACGGAAGAAAACCCGTCGTCTCTCATCGCGGGAAAGGCGCGCGCCGCGCTGGCCCCGCCCCGGCCCGCGCCGTTACGCTCCCGGCATGACCGCGCGATTGAGCATGTGGTGGCCCGCCTGACCGGCGGCCACACTCCCCGCGCGTAAACATCACGCGGCCGCCTCTGTCGAGGCGGCCGTTTCGTATGGTCCGGCTTCGGCAGGGGCGTCCGCCCGACCGGAACGAGGAACCATGCCCTTCGCCCTCCTGCACCGCGACGGCGCCGACCATGTCGAGGTGCTCACCGGCGACGTGATCACTGTGGACACGCTCGCCGACATCCCGCTCGAACCCGGCCGCCCGGTGCTGGCCACGATCCCCTACCGGCAGATCACCGAACGCGGCTTCGACTGTGTCGACGACGGCGCGCCACTGGAATGCCTGCTGGTCTCGTCGGTCACCACCCAGCCGCTGAGCGACTTCCCCGCCGGTGACCTGCGGGTCTCCGGCGGCCGCTTCGACCTCGGCGACGACGAGTACGGCCGGATCGTCGAGGACGTGCTCCGCGACGAGATCGGCCACGGCGAGGGCGCCAACTTCGTCATCCACCGGGTGTTCGAGGCGTCCGTCGAGGGTGACCCGGTGGCGGCGGCCCGCGCGGCGTTCGGCCGGCTGCTCGCGAACGAGCAGGGCACGTACTGGACGTTCCTGGTGCACACCGGCACCCGGACGCTCGTCGGCGCCACCCCGGAACGGCACGTCAGCGTCAACGACGGCATCGTGATGATGAACCCGATCAGCGGCACGTTCCGGCACGGCTCCGGCCCGCTGATCGACTTCTTGGAGGACCCCAAGGAGGTCGAGGAGCTCTACATGGTCCTCGACGAAGAACTGAAGATGATGGCCACCGTCGCGGAACACGGCGGCCAAGTGGCCGGGCCGTACCTGAAGCAGATGGCGCACCTCACCCACACCGAGTACCTGCTGGCCGGGCGCGGGTCGCTGGACGTCCGCGAGGTGCTGCGGGAGACCATGTTCGCGCCGACTGTCACCGGCAGTCCGATCGAGAACGCCTGCCGGGTGATCGCCCGGCACGAGAAGCGCGGCCGCCGTTACTACGCCGGGGTGCTGGCCCTGCTCTCGGTCTCCGACACCGGGGAGCAGTCCCTGGACGCCCCGATCCTGATCCGCACCGCGGAGATCACCCCTGACGGCACGCTGCGGGTCCCGGTCGGCGCCACCCTGGTCCGGCACTCCACGGCGGCGGGCGAGGTGGCCGAGACCCACACGAAGGCGGCCGGCATCCTGGCCGCCCTGGGCGCGTCCACCATCCCGGCGCGGGTGACCGCCCCGCCGGCCGCGGGTGAACGAGAGCTGGCCTCGCTGGCCGCCCGCAACGTCGACCTGGCCCGCTTCTGGCTGGACTCCCGGGAGGAGGGCGCCCTCGCGGTCCCGTCCCTGACCGGCCGCACCGCCGTGATCGTCGACGGCGAGGACACGTTCACCGCCATGCTCGCCCACCAGCTGAAAGCCCTCGGCCTCACCGTCTCCGTCCAGCCCTGGTCCACCCTCACCGGTGTGCCCTCACCCGCCGCAGCCTCGCCCGGCGCAGCCTTGTCGGGTGCCGACTTGGCCGACGCGGCCTTGGCGGCGGATCTGCTGGTGGTCGGGCCGGGGCCGGGGGATCCGGCGGATCCGGACGACCCGAAGATGGTCACGATGCGCGGTGTGGTCGCGGCCCGGCTCGCGTCCGGGCGCCCGCTCTTCGCGGTCTGCCTGGGACAGCAGATGCTGGCCCAGCACCTGGGGCTGCCCCTGATCCGGCGGGACTCCCCCTACCAGGGGCTGGCCCGCGACGTCGACCTGTTCGGCACGGTCCGCCGGGTCGGCTTCTACTCCAGCTTCACCGCCGTCTCCCCCAGCATGGCCCTCTCCCCGGGCGCGGCCCTCTCCTCGGCCGCGGATCTCTCCCCGGGCACGGATCTCTCTCCGGCCGCCTTGATCGACTCCGCCTACGGTCCCGTGGAGATCGCCTGCGACCCCGCGGACCGCACCGTCCACGCACTACGCGGCCCGTTCTTCGCCGGCGTCCAGTTCCACCCCGAGTCGGTCCTGAGCCGCGACGGCATCGACGTTCTTCGTGAACTTCTCCCCACACTCCTCGCCGAAGTGATTAGCCCGCTCCCGAACGGGTAGCGATTAGACGCCGGTGGTCCAAGGCGATCGAGAGCCTCACCTTGGGCCACCGACCCACTCCCCGCCACCCTGGGTGAACAACCAGCCGGGCCCGGAGCAGCTGCCGCTCCCACGGGCGCCGCTCCATGGACGCACCCGCCGCTACCCCGAGGCGCACCTGCCGCTCCCAGGGGCGCCGGGAGGACGCATTCCGGCAATGCGTCACCCTGCCGCCCCCAGAGGGCCGCCAAGCGCACGCAATCCGCCATCGCGGACCCCCACAGCCCTCCCAACCACCGTCCGCGTGCACCCACCGCCCCGCCACCCACCACTGCGGACCCTCCCCGCCCCACCAAAGCCCAACGCGGACCACCACCGCCCCACCGTCAACCACCGCGGACCGCCACCGCCCCTCCAGCAACCACCGCGGACCACCACCGCCCCTCCGTCAACCACCGCGGACCGCCACCGCCCCTCCAGCAATGAGCGCGGACCGTGACCGCCCCTCCAAAACGAGCGCGGACCGTGACCGCCCCCGCACGACGGGCCGCACCCAGCTCCTGGCGCCCCCGCCCCGGCCGCGTTGTCCACAGGGGCTGGAAACCGCAGTTCACCCCGCAGATGCTGGACGCATGTCCGGAACTCTCTCCGATCCGCGCACCACCTACGCGTTCCATGAGCTCCTCATCCGCCAGGACGGTTTGATCACCTGGCAGCAGGCTCGGCAGTTCCTCAATGAGAAGGCCGTCCGCCACCGCATCCGCTCCGGCCGCTGGACCCGGATGCACCGCGGGCTCTACCTGACCCACACCGGCGCCCTCACCGAACGCCAGCACTGGTGGGCGGCAAGCCTCGGCGCCGGCAACGGCCGCCCCGCCCTGCTCGCCGGCGTCTCCGCCCTGCACCTGCTCGGCCTGCACCAACCCACCTCGGCACGCCCCCGGCCGCCCCGCCCCCACTCCCCGGCCTCGCCGCCGGAGACGTTCGAGCCGGTGCACGTTCTCGTGCCCGACGCCCGTCCCGACCGCAATCCCCCGCCGGGCGTGATCGTGCATCGCACCCGCCGGCTGTGCACGGCGGATTCCTGCCCGACCGTCGCACCGCCCTGCACCACCGCCGCCCGCTCCGTCATCGACGCCGCACAGTGGGCGTTCACCGACACCGAGGCGATCGCCCTGATCGCCTCGGCTTTCCAGCAGCGCCTGGTCAGCGAGGCGCAGATCCGTCCGGTGCTGGCCCGCATCCCCCGGCTGGCCCGCCGCCGCCTGATCGAGACGACAGTCGCCGACGCCGCGGGCGGCTCCGACTCCGATTACGAGATCGAGTTCTACCGCCTGTGCCGCCGGGCCGGTCTGCCGCACCCGGATCGGCAGCGAGCCCGCACGGACCGTTTCGGGCGGCGGCGGTACTGCGACGTCTACTTCGACCCGTGGCACCTCCAGGTCGAGATCGACGGTTCGCAGCACATGGAGGTCCGTGGCTGGTACCGGGACATGCGCGCCGCCAACGAGGCCGCGATCCACGGCACCCGGCTGCTGCGCTTCCCGGGCTGGGCGATCCGGCACCGGCCCGCCGAGGTCGTCGCGGACGTCCGCGCGGCCCTTTACGCGGCGGGCTGGCGCGGCGAGCCCCCAGCCCGGGGGGCCGCCTGACTGAAACGGGTGAATCTTGGGTCGGGTGGGGTGGGACGGGGTTTACCGAGGGGTCGTCGACGGGTATGCGCACGGCGTCGTTGACCTTCCCGGAGGGACACCTTGACCGAGCCGCACGTCACCCTCGATCCGCAATCGCTCAACCCGGTGGAAGAGAAGCTGCGCGGTCCGCTGGAGGACCAGCTCAGCTCCGCTCTCCAGGCCGCAACCGTGAAGATCCAGCAGCGGTACGCCGGTGAGAGCGTCGACCAGGTCACCTCGATGCTCCTGGACCAGGCCAAGTCCGGTCTGCACCCGGACATCGCCGCGGGCTTCCACCCGGACCACGAACAGCTGCGCCACGTCGCCGAGGAGATCGTCGCCCGCTCCTGACGAGCGAAAGACGAGCAAAGACGAGCGAAAGACGAGCGAAAGACGAGCAAAGACGAGCGAAAGACGAGCAAAGACGAGACGAGGGCGTGGCGTCCGGGCACCCGGACTCCACACCCCACTATCGAGGCCGGTCGGGCGCCCGCAGGGTCAGGATCAGGTCGACAACCAGGGCGCTCCACCCCGTCTGGTGCCACGCGCCGAGCCCGGCCCCGTTGTCCCCGTGGAAGTACTCCGGGAACGCGACCAGATCCTTCCAGTCCGGGTGGACCTGGAAGAGCTCGGTCGCGCCGTAGATCGGCCGGTGCCCGTCGGCGTCCGGGACGAACAGCGCGATCAACCGGGTGGCCAGGTCGTCGGCGACCTCGGTGAGCGAGACCTTCCTCTGTGACCCGGTCGGGTACTCCACCTTCAGGTCCTCGCCGTAGAACTCGGCGAACTCCCGCAGCGCCTCGACGAGCAGGTAGTTGACCGGCATCCAGACCGGGCCGCGCCAGTTGGAGTTGCCGCCGAACAGCCCGCTGGTGCTCTCGGCCGGCTCGTACCCGACGGTGAAGTCCGAGCCGCCGAGCGATACGGTGAACGGTTTCTCCAGGTGGGCCCGCGACAGGGTGCGCAGACCGTACGGGGAAAGGAATTCCTCGGGGTCCAGCAACCGCGCGAGAATCCGCAACAGCTGGTCCTGGCCGACCATGCTGAGCAACTGCTGGCGGCGGCGGTCGGTGCCGCCGAGGCGACGGGCGCTGATGATGTCGCCGTAGTCGGTCTGGTTGTGCAGCATCCAGCGGACCCGCGCGTTGACCTCGGGCAGCCGGTTCAGCGTGTCGGAGGTGAGCCGGGTGGTGGCGGCGAGCGGCAGCAGACCGACGATCGAGCGGGCCTTGAGCGGCACCTTGTGACCGTCCGGCAGGCGCAGCACGTCGTAGAAGAAGCTGTCCTCCTCGTCCCAGAGCCCCTGCCGGTACGCCGCCTCGGCGATGTACGTGAAGTGCTCGAAGAACTTGGTGGCCATGTCCTCGTAGGACCGGTCGTGCAGGGCCAGGATGATCGCCATGTCGAGCAGGTTGAGGGCGTACATGGCCATCCAGCCGGTGCCGTCGGACTGTTCGAGCACGCCGGCGACCGGCAGCGCGGCCGAGCGGTCGAACGGGCCGACGTTGTCCAGGCCGAGGAAGCCGCCCTCGAAGACGTTGTTGCCGCCGACGTCCTTGCGGTTGACCCACCAGGTGAAGTTGAGCAGCAGCTTGTGCATCACCTTGGCCAGGAAGTCGTAGTCCCGGCCGCCGTCGATCTCGAAGACCCGCAGCGCGGCCCACGCGTGCACCGGCGGGTTCACGTCGGCGAACGACCATTCGTACGCCGGAATCTGCCCGTTGGGGTGCATGTACCACTCGCGCAGCAGCAGGAGCAGCTGCGACTTGGCGAACCCGGGGTCGACCCGGCTGATGCTGACACAGTGGAACGCCAGGTCCCAGGCGGCGTACCAGGGGTACTCCCACGGGTCCGGCATGCTGATCACGTCGAAGCTGTTCATGTGCCACCAGCCGTTGTTGCGCCCGTAGCGCCGGCCCGGTGGCGGTGGCGAGTTGGCCGGGTCGCCGATCAGCCACTGCTTCACGTCGAAGTGGTAGAACTGCTTTCCCCACATCAGCCCGGCGATGCCCTGCCGGGCCACCGCCGTCTCGTCCGGGGTGGCGGCGGCCGGGATCACGCCGGCGAAGAACTCGTCGGCCTCGGCGAGCCGGTCGCGCATCACCGCGGTCCAGTCCTCGCCGAGGTCGAGCGGTTCGGCGGGCGCGTCGGTCTGGCTGAGCCGGAGCCGGATCGTCCGGGTCTCCCCGGCCTCCAGGGTGAGCTCGTAGTGCAGGGCGCCCTTGGTGCCGACCCCGGCCGGGTTGACCGACGGCAGGTCGGAGATCAGGAAGTCGTTGATCCCGTCCTTCGGGTACGGGCTGCGCCCGGGCAGTCCCCACAGCCGCTGCGAGTTGGTCTCGTTGTCGCAGACCAGCGCGGGCGGGGCACCCTCGGCCTCGAGGGTGATGTGCCCGATCGAGCGGTGCCGCCCGGCGATCCGCCCGGGGGTGCCGGTCAGCGACGGGATCGGCCGGTTCGGCAGCCCCCAGGACCAGGTGTTGCGGAACCACAGGGTGGGCAGCACGTGCAGGGTGGCCGGGTCGGGGCCGCGGTTGGACACGGTGATCGCCACGCACATGTCGCGCGGGCCGGCCTTGGCGTAGTCGACGGTCACCGCCCAGAACCGGTCCTGGTCGAAGATCCCGGTGTCGACGAGCTCGTACTCGCTCTCGGTGCGGGAGCGCTGGCCGTTGACCCGGACCAGCTGGTCGTACGGAAATTCTGTCTGGGGGTAGTGGTACCGCCACGTCATCCACGAATGCGTGGGCGTGGAGTCCTGGTACCACCAGTAGTCCTTGGCGTCCTCGCCGTGGTTGCCGCCGTCGCCGCCGAGGCCGAACATCCGTTCCTTGAGGATCGGGTCCTTGCCGTTCCAGAGGGCGAGGGCGAAGCAGAACGTCTGCCGGTCGTCGCAGACCCCGGCCATGCCGTCGTCGTTCCACCGGTACGCCCGGGAACGTGCGTGATCGTGCGGGAAGTAGTCCCAGGCCGTTCCGTGCTCGCTGTAGTCCTCGCGGACCGTGCCCCACGCCCGCTCGGAGAGGTAGGGACCCCAGGCGCGCCACGGCTGCTCGCCGGAGTCGGCCTGGTCCAGCCGATCCCGCTCCGACACGTCCGCTCTCACCATCCCCACCATCTACGACCCGGAGTCGATCACACTGAGACTGTCATGGTCTGGTGTCAAGTGTGTCGGCTCCGCCGATTCTTACCCATGGTCGGAGGTCCACACTCGTGTCCCCCGTGCGCCCGATCACGTTCGGACCGCAGGTATGTACCGATCTCGCCGCCGGAGCGACGAAAGAGTGGCTGGTGGCCGACGGTGTCGGCGGTTATGCCATGGGCACCGTCGCGGGCCTGCGGACCCGGCGCTATCACGGTCTGCTCGTGGTGGCCGGTCTCACTCCGGCGTCCCGCATGCTGGGCCTGGCCGCGTTGGACGCGGTGGTCACCCTGCGGTCCGGCGCGCGGGTCCGGCTGGGCTGCCACGAGTGGGCCGGCGGCGTGATCGAGCCGCGGGGCCACACACTGCTGTCGAGCTTCGCGCTGATCGACGGGGTGCCGCGGTGGCGGTGGCGGATCGGCGCCGTGGTGATCGAGCGGGAGATCGCCGCGGTGCACGGCCGTCCGGCGGTCGCGGTGGTGCACCGGCTGATCGCGGGCGGTCCGGTGGATCTGACCGTGGAGGCGCTCTGCACCTGGCGGGACGCGCACGCCGACCGCTCCGGGTTCGCGCTGGCGACGACCGCGACCGCGGACGGGTGTGTGGTCGAGCAGGCGTACCGGATCGCCGGGCCGGGCTTCGCCTCGGCCGGCGAACTCTTCCAGGCGGTTCGCTACCGGGAGGAGGCGGCGCGCGGTCTTCACGATCAAGAAGACCTTTGGTACGCGGGGAGCTTCCACGCCGCCCTCACCCGCCCCGGCCAGGTCGCCGAGATCGCCGCCTGGGCCGGTGAACTGGACGATCCCCCGCCCCCGGCGGTCACGGCGGTGGACGCCGCCCGGGCCCGCAACCGGGCCGTGGTGGCCGCCGCAGCACCCGCCGACTCCACCGGGGCGGCCCTGGCGCTGGCCGCCGACGCGTTCGTGGTGCGGACCCGGACCGGGCCGGACGTGGTGGCCGGCTACCCGTGGTTCGGTGCCTGGTCCCGGGACACGATGATCGCGTACGAGGGCCTGTTCCTCGCCACCGGCCGCGCCGAGCTGGGCCGGGAGCTGCTTCGTTCCTACGCCGCCACACTGTCGGAGGGCATGCTGGCGAACACCGCCGACACCGGCAGCGTCGAGTACAACACCGTCGACGGCACCCTGTGGTTCCTGCACGCGACCGGCCGGCACGTGGCCACCACCGGCGACACCGACCTGGCCGCCGAGCTGCTGCCGGCCCTGACCGCCGTCATCGAGCACCACCTGGCCGGCACCCGGTACGGCATCGCCGCCGACCCGGTCACCGGCCTGCTCACCCAGGGCACCCCCGGTGAGGCGCTGACCTGGATGGACGCCCGGGTCGACGGGGTGCCGGTGACCGCCCGGGCCGGCCAGGCGGTCGAGGTCAACGCGCTCTGGATCAACGGGCTGGCCAGTGTCGGGGCGCTCGGGCCGGCTGCCTTCGAGCCGCTGCTCGGGCGGGCTCGGGACAGCTTCGCGCGCTCGTTCCGCTCGCTGTCCGGGATGCTCCAGGACGTGGTCGGTGATCACACGTTGCGCCCCAACCAGCTGTTCGCGTGGTCGCTGCCGTACGCGCCGCTGCGCCCGGACGCCGCAGTGCTCACCCGGATCGGGGCGGCGCTGCTCACCCCGATGGGGTTGCGCAGCCAGGCGCCGGGCTCCACCGGCTATCACGGCCGGCACCGCGGGACGTCCGCGGAGCGGGACACGGCGTACCACACCGGGACCGTCTGGCCGTGGCTCACCGGTGCGTACGCCGGCGCCTGGCACCGCCTCGGCGCCGAGGTCCCGGACGTGTTCGCCGACGCCGAGGCCCACCTCACCGAGTACGGCCTCGGCTCCATCTCGGAGACCGCGGAGGGTGACGCCCCGCACGCCGGCACCGGCTGCCCGTTCCAGGCCTGGTCGGTGGCCGAGCAGCTGCGCGCCCGGAAACTCTGAGGAACCGGCATCGCACCCGATCCGCAACCAGCAGGCTCGATCATGGTGACCATGGATCGTTTCCGGCCCGGGGCGTGGCGGCTCTGGCTCGCCGTGGTCGTCACCTGCGCGCTGCTCCGGACGCTGGGGCAGCTGCTCGGCGCGCCGTTCCTGGGCTACGAGATCCCGTACCTGATCATCACCTGCTCCGCGCCGCTGATGATCCTGGCCGGCGTCCGCCTGCACCGACCGGCTCGGCCCGGCGGCTGGATCACCCTGGCGGTGGGGCAGGCCGCCTACGCCGCCGGTGACGTGATCTTCAGCTTCGACGTGTGGAGCACCGGGAACATGGCCGAGCCGACCCCCGGCGACATGTTCTACCTGAGCAGCTACGTGCTGACCGGCGCGGCCGTACTGACCTTCATCCGGCGGCGCACCCCGGGGTGGAACCTCGCCACGGCGGTCGACGCGCTGGTGGTCGCGCTCAGCAGCGGCTTACTGACCTGGGTGTTCCTCGTCGAGCCGGTGGCCAGCGACTCGACCCTGCCGATGGCGGCGAAACTGACCGAGGCGTCGTACCCCATCTTGGATCTGATGCTCTTGATCCTGGCCGTCCGGTTGGTGCTCGGCGCGGGCGCACGCACCCCCGCGCTCTACCTGCTCTTCGGCTACCTCGGGGTGATGTTCGCGGCCGACACCGGCTACGCCGTGGTCGGCCTGCTGGGCGGGGAGAACACCACCGAGCCGTTCACCGGCGGGCTCTGGGTGGTCTCGCTCGGGCTGATCGCCGCGTGCGCGCTGCACCCGAGCATGCGGGACTTCGACACCCCCAGCCACACCGCGACCCCGGACGCCACCCCGGCCCGGCTGACCGTGCTCACCTGCGCGGTGCTGATGGTGCCCGGCCTGCAGTTCGTCCTGCACACGATCGGCAAGGACCTGAACGTGCCGCTCGCCAGCGCCGCCTGCACGGTGATGTTCCTGCTGGTCATGGCGCGGATGGCCGGCCTGGTCGCGGCGCAGCGGCGGGCCGCCGACACCGACGGGCTGACCGGGATCAGCAACCGCCGGCACTTCGAGGAGACCCTGGCGAGCGAGTGCCGCCGGGCCGCCCGGGCCGGTTACGGCATCGGCCTCCTCATGATCGATATAGACCACTTCAAAAAGATCAATGACACGTACGGCCATCCGGCCGGCGACCGGGTGCTGAGCGAGGTGGCCCGGCGGCTCTCCAGCGGGAACCGGGCCGGCCTGCTGCTCGCCCGGTACGGCGGGGAGGAGTTCATCGCGCTGATCCCGCACGTCGGTGCCGGAGAGCTGCCGGCGATCGCCGAGCGGAACCGGCTGGCCGTCGCCGAGCTGCCGTTCGCGGCCACCGACCAGACCCTGATCACCGTGACCGCCTCGGTCGGCGCGGCCTCCGCACCCGGCCATCTCGCCGACCCGGCCGAGCTGCTGCGCGCCGCCGACCAGGCGCTCTACGCGGCGAAAGCGGCCGGCCGCAACCGCGCGGTCGTCGCACCCACCGTTCACACCCCGGCAACCGCCCACGGTTAGATTCGTCCCATGCCCGCCTCCGATTATGTCCGGAACCTCCGCGCCCGGGTCGGCCCCGAGCTGATCATGTTTCCGACCGTGTCCGCGATCGTGCTCAACGACCTCGGCGAGGTGCTGCTGCACCAGCGCAGCGACACCGGCCAGTGGGCCCTGATCGCCGGCATGATGGACCCGGGCGAGCAGCCGGCCGACGCGGTGCTCCGCGAGGTCGAGGAGGAAACCGCGGTCCGCGTCACCATCGAACGCCTGGCCGGCGTCCTGTCCCACGACGTCACGTACCCGAACGGCGACCACTGCCAGATGGTCAACATGTTCTTCCGCTGCCGCGCCATCGCCGGCGAGGCCCGGGTCAACGACACCGAGTCCCTGGCCGTCGGCTGGTACCCCGTCGACGCGATGCCGGACATCAGCCCGTTCGCCCAGAAGCTGCTCTCGGTAGCCCTGGACGACAACGCCCCACCCTATTTCGCCACCCCAGGCGAAGGCCGCTCCTAACTTTGCGCCTCCCCGCGCGACAGCCCCCAGCTGGCCCTCACGGCCGCTATGGCTCGCCTTAACGGCCACCACAACCAGCCAAACCAACCACGCTGGCCCTCACCGCCGCCATCGCTCGCCTTAACGGCCACCACAACCAGCTAGACCGCCCGGGCTGGCCCTCACGGCCGTTATGAGCCCGTTTCAAGGGCCACCACAACCAGCCGGGCGAGTCCCCATGCCGCTCAGCCTGTTTTGATCTCGGTGGCCCCACGGCTTTGGAGTGGTGTTCGGGTGCAGGTGGGTGGGGGCGTCGCTGTGGGCCGGGATGTTCGGTCGCTCGGTGTCGCTGCGACGACCGGCGTGGGTGATCGATGCCGGCGGGGCTGTAGGGGTCCGCGCTCAGCGCCCACGGGACGGCAGAAGACCGCGCTCAGC
>NZ_BOMS01000070.1 GCF_016862315.1 Actinoplanes palleronii
ATCAACTCAAGCTCAGTGACATTGGGGCAAGTCCAGCTGGCTCTGGCGGCCCTAAACCCCGGCCGGCAGCGAGCAGAAACGCTAACCGGCCGGTTCCAGCAGGCGCTCGTTGCTGCCGTTGTAGCAACCACCGACGCTCGCGGACCGAAACCAGCAGCAGTCATCGCGGCTTTGCCGGCGCTGATACAACCACCGGTGCTCGCGGGGTGAGATCGGCGAGGGGCATGGTGGTTTAGCATGTTGTGGCTATTTTGCGTGCTCGCGGACGGGATTTGGCGAGCGGGTGTGGTGGAGCGCGGGTGGCCTCTCGGAGACGGCGCCCGCTGGTCGTGGCTGGCGTGACGGACCGTGCCCCACACGCACGCCGCCTGGCCGCCGGCACCCGCAGCCGCTGGGGTCGCGGGCTGGATTTCAGCGGTGCCTTCTGCCCTCGGTGACACCCCCGAGAGCCAGCCGCGGCCGTGAACGGGAGGTGGCCCGGGGTCGCGCTTGGGGGGTGGGATCGTCAGGCCAGCCAGCCGGGGCGGATCAGGCCGGCCTCGTAGGCGTAGACCACCAGCTGAGCACGGTCGCGTGCGCCTAGCTTGATCATCGTGCGGCTGACGTGGGTTTTTGCGGTGGCTGGGCTGATCACCAGGCGGGTGGCGATCTCGTCGTTGGAGAGGCCCTCGGCGACCAGTGCCATCACTTCGCGTTCGCGGTCGGTGAGCTGGTCCAGCTCGCGGGGTGGTTCCGGACGGCGGCCGGCGCTCGCCCCGGCGAACTCGCCGATCACCCGGCGGGTCACGCTCGGTGACAGCAACGCGTCGCCGGCCGCGACCGCGCGCACCGCCCGCAGCAGCTCCACCGGTTCGGTGTCCTTGACCAGGAACCCGGACGCGCCGGTCCGCAGCGCCTCGAACACATACTCGTCGAGTTCGAACGTGGTCAGGATGACCACCCGGGTCTCCGCACAGGCCGGATCGGCGGCGATCCGCTTGGTCGCCTCCAGGCCGTCCACCCCGGGCATCCGGATGTCCATCAGCACCACCTCCGGCCGGGTCGCCCGGACCAGACTGATCGCTTGCAGCCCGTCCGACGCCTCACCGACCACCCGGATGTCCGCTTCCGCGTCGAGCAGCGCCCGGAACCCGGCCCGCACCAACGCCTGGTCATCGGCCAGCACCACCGAGATCATCGTTCCCCCTCAGAAGCCACTCGATCAGTACCCGCCACCACCACACCGTTCCCATCACGGCCGCGCCCCGCCAGACCGTCCTCACCAGACACCCGCCCCACCACGGCGTCCCTTGCCAGACCGCGTGCCGCCCCGCTGTCCCCTGCCATACCGCGCGCCCCGTCGGCGACAACCGGCGCATCATCAGCCACGCCGGGCCGCCCCGGGTCGCCCTGCACGTCGGGGCTGGCCGTCACGAAGGAAACGCCCTGGCCCGCAGGCACAGGCGCGCCGAACAAGTCAGCCGGGTCATCCGTCGGCCCGCGACCCGGAGGACCGGAAACGGCCGTGGGCGAAGCCACCGTCTCCGTGGACGACGAACCAGACGAAGCCAGGTCCGACGGCGAAGCCGGGACGGCCGGAAAGACCACCGCACCATCCGCGAGATCACCAGTCAGCGAGCCGAGACCAGCCAGGCCTGACGCAACCGACCCAGCGGACGACGAACCAGACGAAGTCGGGTCCGACGGCGAAGCAGGCGCGGCAGGCGCGGCAGGCGCGGCAGGCGCGGCAGGCGCGGCAGGCGCGGCAGGCGCGGCAGGCGCGGCAGGCGCGGCAGG
>NZ_BOMS01000071.1 GCF_016862315.1 Actinoplanes palleronii
AGGCGCGGCAGGCGCGGCAGGCGCGGCAGGCGCGGCAGGCGCGGCAGGCGCGGCAGGCGCGGCAGGCGCGGCAGGCGCGGCAGGAAAGACCACCGCATCATCCGCGAGATCACCAGTCAGCGGGCCGGGAACAGTCAGGCCTGACGCGGCTGACTCGGCGAACGACGAAACGGACGAAGCCCGGTCTGACGGCGGGCCTTGCGGGTCGGGCGCGGCCGGGAAGAACGCCGCGCCATCGGCGGGGTCATGAGCCTGCGGGCCTGGGCCGGCCGGGACCGGCGCGGCAGGCTCAGCGGGCGGTGGACCCGAGGCTGGGCTCGGCGGCGCAGGTGGGGCTGCGGGGGAAACGGGTGGGACTGACGGGGAAACGGGTGGGGCTGCGGGGGAAGCGGATGGGGCTGCGGGGGAAGCGGATGGGGTGCTGGTGGAAGAGGGAGAGGGTGGGGTGGGGGTGCTGGTGGAAGGGCGGCCGGTGGGGAGGATGACCGTGACCAGGAAGCCGCCGGTTGGGGGGTGGCCGGCCTCCAGGCGGCCGCCCAGGCTCTCGGCTCGGGCGCGCATGCCGGCGATTCCGGTGCCGCGGTCGGCTTCCGGGGTGGGTGGGGGTGGTGCGTCCGTGGCGGTGGGGCCGCCGTTGCGGATCGACAGGTACAGGGCGGCCGGGAGGTAACCGACCGCTACGTCGGCTTCAGGCTGGGGGCCGGCGTGGTGGCGGCGGACGTTGGTCAGGGCTTCCTGGACGATCCGGTACGCCGCGCGGTCGACCTCGGCCGGCAGCTCGCGTGGAGCGCCGGTGATCGTGGTGCGGACCGGGATCCCGGCGGCCGCGGTCAGCTCGCTCAGCAGGTTGATGCCGAGGGCCGGCTGGCGGGGAGCGGCCTCGCCCTGGGTGCGCAGCACGCCGAGCACCGCGCGCACCTCGCGCAACGCCTCCGCGCTCGCGCTCTTGATCGCGGTCAGCGCCTCCCGGGCCTGTTCCGGGCGCTGGTCCATCAGGTGCAGCCCGACACCGGCCTGCACGTTGATCAGCGACAGGTGGTGGCCGAGCACGTCGTGCAGCTCCTGGGCGATGCGCAGCCGCTCCTCGGAGGCCTGCCGGCGCTCCTGCTCGGCACGGGCCCGGGCCTGCTCCGCGCGGGTGCGGGCCTGCTCGGCGTAGTTTTCCGCGCGGATCCGGGCGGCGCCACCGAGCAGGATGACCAGGCCCAGCCCGGCCGCGGCGAGGCAGGCCTGCCCGGTTTTCGGGCTCACCCCGCTGTGCAGCCCGAGCGGCCCGGCCAGACCCAGGGTGACCCCGAGCCAGGCGGCCCAGGCGGCCGCCGCGCCGATCAGCGCGGTGTTGCGGCGACCCTGCCGGGCCAGCGTCCACAGCGCCACCGCCGGTGCCGCGGCATAGACCACGTGCGGGGCGGCCTGCGAGGCGAGGGTGATCGCCGCGGCCGAGGCGATCACCAGGACCGGGATCGGCGCCCGCCGGCGCCAGAACAGCGCGATCGGGCCGATCAGCAGGAGCAGGGTGGTGAGACCGTCCCAGGGCCGGTACAGCGAGCCGTGCTCGGCCAGGTTCGTCGTGCCGGCCATGTGAGCGACGGCGGTGATCGCCACAGCGCCGGGCGGCCAGCCGTGGTGCGCGTCCCGGATCCGGTGCCGCCAGGGCGCGCCGGGCCGATCCGGGTAACCGCCATCGAACGGCACCTCCGAGAAAGAGGACGCAGAAAAAGCGGCCGAGGGAGGAGACGAGGCGCGGCCCCTGGGAGGCCAGCAGCCGTCGTCACGGCGGCCACGGCCCGGCCACCGCCGCTCGTCCCGGCCGCGATCCCTCATGCAGCCGAAACTACGTCACCACACCACCCGACGGCATCGGAGCACGGGCTGAACCGTCACGTACGCCCCCGGTCGTACCCAAGGGGGTCTTCTGCTCCCCCGGGCGTACCGGAAGAAGACCGGAAGCGGCGAGAAACACTCCGCCTGAATGCTCCGCCGGGCCGACGCGGCAGCGGCGCCCGGCGGCGAACCTGGAGAGACGAACCGCCGAGGAGGACATCATGCATCCCGATACCGCCATCCGGTCCGGTCCGGCCACCCGGCTGCGGACCTCCGACACCGAGCGCGAAGAGGTCGCCGAGATCCTGCGGGCCGCGATGACCGAGGGCCGCCTCGGTCTCGACGAGGGCGAACAGCGGCTGGCCGGCGCCTACGGGGCGACCTACCGCGACGAGCTGACGACGCTGACCGTGGATCTGCCGCACGGCGGGCGGCAGGCGCTGTCCCGGATGCCGCACCGGCGCGCCGCGACACGCCGGTCCCTGCAGCGGCACGCCAGTTTCATCCTGATCGCCGCCGGACTGCTGACCGCGCTGTGGGTCCTCTCCGGAGCGCAGTTCTTCTGGCCGGCGATTCCACTGTTCTTCCTGGTGATGGGGCTCATCCGGCACGCTCGATGGGGCCGCTACCAGTTCCGCTACAGCCACGAGATGCACGCCCGGCCCTGAACGGCGAGTGTCGGGTGGCCGACTCCACTCCCTGATGGACGCGACGGTCGTTGATCTTCGTTCGGCAAACTGCGACAGTGTCGCAGTTTGTTCGGGGAGGGACGACACACATGATGGGTCCGTCGCACGCGCTGTCAGGGGCGGCCGCTTGGCTGGCCGGCAGCTGGGCAGTGAACCAGTTCGCCGGTTATGAGCAGTCTCCGCTGATGCTAGCGGTGGGCACCGCGATGTGCGCCGGTGGCGCGCTGCTGCCCGACCTGGATCTTTCCGGGAAGGTGACCACCAACCAGGGTGGTGCCACTGTCGCCCGCACGTTCGGCGTGGTCTCGCTGTTCGTGTCCGAGGTGGTCGAGAAGATCTCGCTGGGCATCTACACGGCCACCCGGCAGAGCCGGGACCCGAAACGGGACCACGGGCACCGCACCTTCACCCACACGCTGCCGTTCGCCGCGCTGATCGGCTGGGGCACCACCGCGCTGGCCGCGCACTACGGCAAGTGGGCGGTGGTCGGCATCATCTTCTTCATGGCCGGCCTGGCGCTGCGCGGCCTGTTCGACAAGTGGGCGGAGAAGGCCGGCTGGGTGATCGTCACCCTCTGCTCGGCCGGTGCCGCCTGGTTCACCGCCGCGAACCTGCCCGGCGACCGGGGGTATCCGCTGCTCGGCTTCGCGGTCGGCGCCGGGTGTGTGGTGCACCTGCTCGGCGACATGATCACCAAGAACGGCGTACCGATCTTCTGGCCGATCCCGACCGGCCGCGGCCGGATGTGGCGGATGGTCGGGATCCCGAACCAGTTCGCGGTGAAGGTCGGCGGCAAGACCGAGACGGTCATCCTGACCACCACGTTCACGGTGATCTCGTTCGTCTCCATCCTCGGCCTCTACGCGCCGGTCCTGCTGGAGCGCCTGAACCTGGACATCTGGGCGTCCAAGTAACACCCACGCTGCACGAAAAGGCCGCCCCGAGGGGCGGCCTTTTCTCATGGGAGGCGGCTCAGCACCTTCTCGACGATCTGGTCGACCGGGAGTGTGGCGTCGACCGCGACACCGTTCTCATCGGGCTCCAGCGGCTCCAGCGTGGCGAACTGGGACTCGACCAGGGTGCCCGGCATGAAATGCCCTGAGCGGGCTCTCACCCGGGCCAGCGCCACCTCCGGGGTGAGCACCAGATGGACGAAGAACACGCTCGGGTCGGGACCGCGGAGCACGTCCCGGTACGCCCGCTTGAGCGCCGAGCAGGAGATCACCAGCCGGCTGTCGGCCGCGGACCCGATCTGCTCGGCGATCAATTCCAGCCACGGCTTGCGGTCGTCGTCGTTGAGCGGCACCCCGGCGTGCATCTTGGCCACGTTGGCGGCCGGATGGAAGTCGTCCGCCTCTCCGTACGGCACGTCGAGCCGCTCGGCCAGGGCCTTGCCGACCGTGCTCTTGCCACAGCCGGACACGCCCATCACCACGATCGGAACCATCCGTGTCTCCCCGTCAGTCGATCGAGTACGCCAGGTTCGGGCGCAGCCAGCGTTCCACCTCGGAGAGCGGGACGCCACGCCGCGCCGCGTAGTCCTCGACCTGGTCCTTACCCAATCGGCCGACGGTGAAGTACTTCGCCTCGGGGTGGGCGAAGATCAGGCCGCTGACCGCGGCGGCCGGGCTCATCGCGAACGACTCGGTCAGGGTGACCCCGATCCGGCCGGTGTCGAGCAGCTGGAACAGGTCCTTCTTCTCGCTGTGGTCGGGGCAGGCCGGGTAGCCGAGCGCGGGGCGGATGCCGCGGAACCGCTCGGCGTGCAGGTCGGACAGCTTCGGCTGGGCGTCCGGCTCGAACCAGGCGCGGCGGGCCTTGAGGTGCAGGTATTCCGCGAACGCCTCGGCCAGCCGGTCGGCCAGCGCCTTGACCATGATGGCGCGGTAGTCGTCGTGCTCGGCCTCGTACTTCTTGGCGAGTTTGTCGGCGCCGTGGATCGCCACCGCGAAGCCGCCGAGGTGGTCCCGGCTCTCGCCCTCGGGGGACAGCGGGGCGATGTAGTCGGCCAGGCAGCGGTTGTCGCGGCCGGCCGGCTTGACGGTCTGCTGGCGCAGCATCGGGAAGGCGTGCCCGTTGTCCAGCCGGATGTCGTCGCCGTCGGCATGCGCCGGCCAGAAGCCGTACAGGCCGCGGGCCTGGAACGAGCCGTCCGCGATGATCTTGTCGAGCATCGTGTTGGCGTCGTCGAACAGCTCCTGGGCGACCGGCTCCTTGAGGATCGCCGGGTACTTGCCCTTCATCTCCCAGGCCAGGAACAGGAACTGCCAGTCGATCAGGTCGCGCAGCTCGGCGATCGGCGGGTGCACCTCGCGTACGCCGGTGAAGGACGGCGTCGGCAACTCGCCGAAGTCGACGCTCTCCCGGTTGGCCCGCGCCTGGGCGACGGTCAGCAGCGGCACGCTCAACCGCTGCTCGTGCAGCTCACGCAGCCGGTCCTGGTCAACACGGTTGGCCTCGTCGAGCGTCACCGAGCGGTCGGCGTCGAGCAGGTCGGAGACCACCCCGACGACCCGGGAGGCGTCCAGCACGTGGACGGTGGACCCGTCGTACGCCGGCGCGATCCGGACCGCGGTGTGCTGCTTCGACGTGGTCGCGCCGCCGATCAGCAGCGGCAGCTTGAGCCCGCGCCGCTGCATCTCGGCACCGACCGCGACCATCTCGTCCAGCGACGGGGTGATCAGCCCGGACAGGCCGATCACGTCGGCGCCCTCGGCGACCGCGACGTCCAGGATCTTCGCGGTCGGCACCATCACGCCGAGGTCGATCACCTCGTAGTTGTTGCAGCCGAGCACCACCCCGACGATGTTCTTGCCGATGTCGTGGACGTCGCCCTTCACCGTGGCGAGGACCACCTTGCCCTGGCCACGGGACTCGCCGGCCTTCTCCTTCTCCATGTACGGCAGCAGGTACGCCACCGAGCGCTTCATCACCCGCGCGCTCTTGACCACCTGGGGCAGGAACATCTTGCCGGCCCCGAACAGGTCGCCGACGACGCTCATCCCGTCCATCAGCGGGCCCTCGATCACGTCGAGCGGCCGGGGCAGCTTGAGCCGGGCCTCCTCGGTGTCCGACTCGATGAAGTCGACGATGCCGTGCACCAGCGCGTACGACAGCCGCTTCTCGACCGTCGCCTCCCGCCAGGACAGGTCCACCTCGCGCTTGGCGCCGCTGCCGGTGACCGTGGAGGCGAACGTGACCAGCCGGTCGGTGGCGTCCTCCCGGCGGTCGAAGATCACGTCCTCGACCAGCTCCAGCAGCTCGGCCGGGATGTCCTGGTAGACCGCGAGCTGACCGGCGTTGACGATGCCCATGTCCAGGCCGGCCCGGACCGCGTGCAGCAGGAACGCCGAGTGCATGGCCTCGCGGACCACGTCGTTGCCGCGGAACGCGAACGACAGGTTGGAGATGCCGCCGCTGGTCCGCGCGCCGGGGCAGCGCTGCTTGATCAGCGGGAGGGCGTCGATGAAGTTCTTCGCGTACCCGTTGTGCTCGGCGATGCCGGTGGCCACCGCGAGCACGTTCGGGTCGAAGATGATGTCGGTCGGCTCGAAGCCGTCCCCGACCAGCAGGTCGTAGGCCCGGCCGCAGATGGCGACCTTGCGCTCGGTGGTGTCGGCCTGGCCCTGCTCGTCGAAGGCCATCACCACCACGCCGGCGCCGAAGTCGCGGATCCGGCGGGCCTGGGCCAGGAACGGCTCCTCGCCCTCCTTCAGGCTGATCGAGTTGACCACGCCCTTGCCCTGCACGCACTTGAGACCGGCCTCGAGCACGTTCCACTTCGAGCTGTCGATCATGATCGGGATCCGGGCCACCTCGGGCTCGGTGGCGATCAGGTTCAGGAAGGTGACCATGGCCTGCTCGCTGTCCAGCAGGTCGGCGTCCATGTTCACGTCGAGCAGGTTGGCGCCGCCGCGGACCTGCTCCATGGCCACCGCGACCGCGCCCTGGTGGTCGTCGGCCTCGATCAGCCGGCGGAACTTGGCCGAACCGGTCACGTTGGTCCGCTCGCCGATCATGACGAAGCCGGTGTCCGGGCCGATCTCGAACGGCTCCAGGCCGCTGAACCGGGTGGCCGGCGCGGGCGCGTCGATCACCCGTGGTGCGGACGCGGCCACCGCGGCGGCGATCGAGGCGATGTGCGCCGGGGTGGTGCCGCAGCAGCCGCCGACGATGTTGACCAGGCCGGATGCGGCGAACTCGCCGATCAGCTCGCCGGTCTGCTCCGGGGTCTGGTCGTAACCGCCGAACGCGTTGGGCAGGCCGGCGTTCGGGTGCGCGGCGACGAACGTGTTCGACAGGCGGGCCAGCTCGGCCACGTGCGGGCGGACCTCGGCCGCGCCGAGCGCGCAGTTCAGCCCGACGACCAGCGGCTCGGCCCGCTCGATCGAGCGCCAGAAGGCCTCGACGGTCTGCCCGGACAGGGTCCGGCCGGACAGGTCGACGATGGTGACCGAGACCCAGAGCGGCAGCTGCGGGGCGACCTCGCGGGCGGCGGCGATCGCCGCCTTCGCGTTCAGCGTGTCGAAGATCGTCTCGATCATCAGGAGGTCGACGCCGCCTTCGGCGAGCGCCGCGATCTGCTCCGCGTACGACGTCTTCACCTGGTCGAACGTCACCGCACGGTACGCCGGGTCGTCGACCTTGGGCGACAGTGACAACGTCACGTTCAGCGGCCCGACGCAGCCGGCCACGAACCGCGGGCGGCCGTCCCGCTCGGCGGCCTCGTCGGCGGCCTGCCGGGCCAGCCGGGCGCCCTGCACGTTCATCTCGCGCACCAGGTGCTCCAGGCCGTAGTCGGCCTGCGCGATGGTGGTCGCGGTGAACGTGTTCGTGGTGGTGATGTCGGCGCCGGCCGCGAGGTACTGCCGGTGGACGTCCAGGATCACGTCCGGCCGGGTCAGGTTGAGCAGGTCGGGGTCGCCGGTGACGTCCTGCACGTGGTCGGCCGGGATCAACTCGGCGCGGTAGTCGGCCGGGGTCAGCCGGGCGCCCTGCAGCATCGTGCCCCAGGCGCCGTCAAGGACCAGGACCCGCTCGGCGAACAGATCGCGCAGCTCGGTGACGTTATCGGTCACGGATACACACCTCCGAGGGAAGTCGGAGGCGCCCTTGTTCGGGAGATGATCACCGGTCGAGCGTGACGGGTGGCCCGCTGCAGCGCCTCTCGGCCGGACTGCTAAGGATACTCACCTCATCACTTCGCGTCGGCGTACGAACCAACCACTGAGACATCCAGCGGGAACCGCACCTCGGTGGCGCCGAAAAGCATCCGACCGGCCGTGGCGGCGCACTCCCGGACCGCGTCACACACCTGTTCGGCCTGCCCAGCGGGACAGTGCACCACCACCTCGTCGTGCACGAACAGGACGAGTTCCGCCTTCGTGCCGGCCAGCGCGGTGCGCAACATGGCGAGCAGGACCAGGGCCCACTCGGCGGCTGTGGCCTGAATGACAAAGTTCCGCGTGAAGCGTCCCCTCGCGCGTCCGGGTGGTGGCGCCACCTCTTCGGGTGGTTCCCGGCCCGACTCGCGGGCCGCGCCGGCCGGCGGCGGGCAGGTGCGGCCGAGCCAGGAACGGACCAGGCCACCCGACTCGCCGGTCCGGGCGGCGCGCTCCACGTAGTCGAAAGCGGTCGGGTAGTGCCGCCGGAGCACGGCCAGCGCCGGGATGGCGTCGCCGCCGGTCTGCCCGTACATCGCGCCGAGCAGGGCGATCTTGGCTTTGGCCCGGTCGCCGTCGAACGAGTCGGTGGCGAGGGCGGCGTACAGATCGCCCTCCGCGGCGGCCCGGGCCAGCCGGACGTCACCGGAGACCGCGGCCAGCACCCGGGGCTCGAGCTGGCCGGCGTCGGCCACCACGAACCGCCAGCCCGGGTCGGCGACCACCGCGCGGCGGACCACCTTGGGCACCTGCAGGGCGCCGCCGCCGCGGGCGGCCCAGCGGCCGGAGACCACCCCGCCGGGCAGGAACTCCGGGCGGAACCGGCCGTCGCGCACCCAGGCGTCGAGCCAGGTCCAGCCGTGCGCTGTCCAGATCCGGTAGAGCTCCTTGAACTCCAGCAGCGGTGCGACCGCCGGGTGCTCGACCTGGCTCAGCACCCAGCGCCGGGTGTTCGGCACCTGGATGCCGGCCCGGGCGAACGCGCGGACCACCTCAGCCGGCGAGTCGGGGTGCAGGCCACGGACCCCGAACGCGTCGTTGATGATCGCGGTCAGCTCGGCGAGACGGCGGGGCGGGCCGACCGGCTGGGGCTGGCCGAGCAGCTCCCGCAGCAGCTCGTCGTGCAGATCCGCGCGCCAGGGCAGCCCGGCCTGACCCATCTCCACGGCGATCAGCGCACCGGCTGACTCGGCGGCCACCAGCATCCGGAACCGGCCCGGGTGCTCGGTCGCGGCGAGGCGGCGCTGCTGGTCCGCGTACACCTCGATGGCGGCCTCGACCTCGTCGAACCCGCCGCCGGACGACGACGCCGACGCCTCGAAGAGGGCCGACTGGGCGAAGCCCGGCGGCTCGGCCTCGCGCCGCAACGGATCGGGTGCGACCGGCAGGCCGTGCACCCGGGCACGGGCCGCAGTCAGCCCGCGCGGCTCACCCCAGTGACCGGCATGGCCGAGCAGGAGCGCCTCGGTGAGCTCCAGGTCGTGACAGCGAGTGACTCTGACCCCCGAGCGCAACAGCGCCGGGTAGATGTCGGTGGTGGCCGGCCAGACCCAGCGGGGCTGCTCGGCGGCCTCGAGGCGGGCGACGGCGGCAGCGAGGTCGGCGACGTGCCGCGGCGGCCCGCCGGCGGACAGGTCCGCGAGCCGGCCACCCCGGCCATCCGGGTCCTGAACTGCCAATGTCAACACCCGGCCATTGTCATACCTGGGTGTGACAATTTTCCGAACGTCCATGCGCTAGGCACTTGTCAACAATCGCACCGAATCGGGGTCTAAGTCGTTATTTGTACGGCCGGGATCACGGAATCAGGCCATTCCGCGCTCGGGTGGTCGCACCATCGTCATGAGGGGTCGCTAGGCTGGCCCCCTCCACGATGAGCAAGGTCACACGAACGCCCCGGTTTCAGCGTGCCAACCGCAACAAAACGTCCGCCCCTCAGCCGAGAGTTAAGACTTCATCGATGACCACGCAGCCGCGTGCCACCTTCATCGAGACCGACATGGTCTCGCTGGCTGGTTACAGCCTCAGTGACCTCCGCGCGGACCAGAGCCGCGAGCTCGCCGACGCGGTGCGATCGGTCTTGAAACAGGTCGAAAGGCCTCGTGCCAATCTCGGCGGCTCGGGCCCACCCGGACGGGCTGACTGACCGCCCCTCCTGACCACCACATCCGCCAGCCCCGGCATCCGCCGACGAGGAGGAGAACTTGGCCATCGAGAACGAGCCGGCGACGTCCGGCCCGACCCGGATCCAGCTCGCCGACGACCTCTTCGAGCAGCTCGCGGCCGGTGGTGGTGGCACCGAGGTGATCGCCCGGCTCCAGGACGGCCAGCGGAGCCGCCGGATGGTGCTGCTCCGGGCCCTGCTCGGCGCGGCCGCCGAGGACCCGCTCTCCACCGGGCCGCTGCCCTCGGTCGCGGAGGCCTGGTCGGCGCTGGAGCGCATCCAGGAGCAGGCGCCGGCGGCGGTGCAGGCCGTCCTGCAGCACCCCCAGGTGGGCGCCTGGTTGTCCTTCACCCTGCGGCGGCATCGCGGCGGCACCGTGACGACCGCTCCGGCCCATATCGATTTCGGACAGCTGAACACCGTGGCGCTGGCTGCCGCCGCGCTGGCCCGGCTCACCCACCGCACCCGCGTCCCGCTGCGCGGCGGGCGCGTCCTGGTGCCCCGGCACGGCATGGCGATCTTCGACGGGTGCGCGCCGTGGGACGTCGCGGAGGCGTGGACCGAGGGCGGGCGGATCTTCCTGCGGCACGGCGGGGTCACCGTGGACGTACCGGAAAGCGGTGACGCTCCAGGATGGCTCGCGCTCCGCGAGGTCACCGTGGGTGACGTCGACACGTTCACCGTCCACCTCGACGACCTGGACCCGTGGCGCGATCTGGCCAACCCGGTCGGCCCGGCCCGGCTCTCCGACACGGCGTTCGCGGTCTGGGTGAAGCTGCTGCAGGACGCGTGGACGATCCTGATCGAGCACCACCGGCCGACCGCCGAGGCCCTCGCCGCCGGGGTGAGCTCGCTCGTCCCGCTGCCGGCCGGCGACGGCTGGGACACCCGCAGCGCGTCGACCGGGGACGCCTTCGGCGCGATCATGTGCTCGCTGCCGCCGGACCCGGCGACCCTGGCCGTCTCACTGGCGCACGAGTTCATGCACATCAAGCTCGGCGGGCTGATGCACCTGGTGCCGCTCACCACCGGACCCGGCAACCCCTGCCTGTACGCACCGTGGCGCGACGACCCGCGTCCGGCCGGCGGGCTGCTTCAGGGCATTTACGCCTTTTTTGGGATAACCGAGTTCTGGCGCACGCAGCGCCGCGCCCCCGGCACCCCGAACCCCCGCCTCGACGACTTCGAGTACGCCTACAGCCGCGCGCAGACCCGGGAAGCGATCGGCGTCGCCACCGCCGACGGCACCCTGACCGAGCGGGGCCGCCGGTTCGTCGCCCGGCTGGCCGCCGCGATCGACGGCTGGTCCGCCGACGAACTGGACGAGCAGGCGGCCGACCTGGCCCGGCTCGTCGCCGACAGCCACCGGGCCGGCTGGCGGATCCGGCACTGCCGGCCGGACCACGCCGAGGTCACCGCGCTGGCCGCGGCCTGGTCCGCCGGGACTCCGGCGCCGGCCCTCGGCGCACCCGCCGAGGTCCTGCCCGATCCGGAGATGCGGCACTGGTCGGGTCCGCGGCTGGGCCTGGCCCGGCGGCGGCTGGTCGCGCCGGACCGCTACGCCGAGGCCCGCACCACCTCGTGGGGCGCCGCTCTCAGCGACGCCGATCTGGCGCTGTTCGCCGGGCAGGCCGGGACCGCCGCCGAGCTCTTCGCCGCCGCGATCACCGAGGCACCGGAGTCGCCGGACGCCTGGACCGGGCTCGGGCTGGCCCTGCACCGCTCCGGCGACACCCGCGGCGGTGACGTCCTGCTGCGCCGCCCCGACCTGGTGCTGGCCCTGCACCGCACGCTCGCGGCGACCGCTGCCCCGATCGCCCTGGTCACGTGGCTGGCCGGCACCGAAAGCACCGACCAGCCCTGACAAAGCGCCGGCCGCGTGGCCGGCCAGCACGCGAGTGCCGACAAGCGGCGGCCACGTGGCACGCCGCAGGCGAGCACCGGAAAGCGGCGGCCGCACGCCAGTTCTGACAAAAAGGCCACTTCCAGCAATCCATATCGGAAAGGGCCGTCTATACGGACGGCCCTTTCATGGGCGATACTTGCCTTCCCCCGGCAAGGGCGGCTCCGCATTTTGATCACGGAGGACGGAGCAGAGCGTGCGGACGTGCGAAGAGACCGGCATCGGCGTTTCCCCGATCCTGGAATCCGTGCGCCGCACCATTCGACCACCCGCGCCGGCGACCGTGCCCGGCTGGACGAACGCCCCCGAAGCAGGCCACCGGCGACCCGGCCGTCAGATCCTCCGACGCGATGTCGGACTGATCGAATTCTGCATTCCCGCGATTGTCGCGATCATCGCCCGGCCCCGCCGCCGCCATCTATCGATCTTGACAATGGTGGCGGTGACGACCGAAATTACGCTGGTATTGATTCCCGCTGCGCAGACAGCAATCAATGCTGATCTGAGCCAGGACAGATCATGGAGCGTGGCCGATGTCGACGTCACCACAACCTCCCGCGAAGCCGGACGACACTCGGACGGCGTCGCCGGATGAGGTGACCCTCGGGATCATGACGGCGCTGCCGGTCGAGGCGGCCGCGGTGCTGAGCGTGGTGCAGGACGTCACCGGTTTCGCCGATCCGCACGACCAGAACGCGTACCAGGTCGGCCTGCTGCCGAGCAGCGACCCGGACCGGCCGCACACCGTCGCCGTGCTGATGATGCCGCGCGACGGCACCCGGCTCGCCGCCACCTGCTGCACCAACATGCTGCGCACCTTCCCCAACATCCGGACCGTGCTGATGGCCGGGATCGCCGGCGGGGTCCCCCGCCCCGCGGAGCCCGACCGGCACGTCCGCCTCGGTGACATCGTGGTCGCGACCGAGGGCCTGATCGACTACGGGCACGTCCGGGAGACCGACACCGGCGCGGTGCTACGCGGGCGGCAGAGTGGCGGCACGCTCGCCAACCGGCTGCTCCGGGCGGCCGGCCAGCTCCGGCTGACCGAGGAGCAGACCGGCCGGCGGCCCTGGGAGGAGTGGCTCGATCCCGACCGGCACGAACAGGCCGGCCGGTACCCGCGACCGCCCGCGGACACCGACGTGCTCCGCACCGGCGACCAGGTGATCCCCCACCCGTTACCGCCGGAACCGGCGCCGGCGCCGGGCATGCCGCAGATCCACTACGGGGCGATCGGGTCGGCCGACGTGCTGATGAAGAGCGAGCGCCGCCGGGACGAGCTGGCCGGGCAGCACCCGGACCTGCGTGCCGTGGAGATGGAGGGTTCCGGCATCGCGGCGAGCACGGCGGCGAACGAACGGTCCTGGTTCATGGTCCGCGGTGTCGCCGACTACGCGGCCACCGGCAAGAACGACCGGTGGCACCGGTACGCGTCGTACACCGCCGCCGTCTACCTGCGGGCGCTGCTCGCCGCGACCCCGCCGCTCGCCGCGCCCCGGGCCCTGGTCAGCGGCCGGGCCCTGCCCCTGGTGCCGGAGCCCGAGCAGCAGGCGCTGGACGCGCTGCTGATCGACGTGCCGCCCGATGTGGACCTGCGCGCGGTCTGGCACGCGGCGGTCCCCGACCTGCCGGAACCGGACCGGGAGGTCTTCTCCACCCCCGGCGCCGTCTACCACCACCTGGCCCGGTACAACGCCCGGGCCGGCGAGCCGCATCCGGCGTTCCGGTTCGTCGACCGGCTCGGCCGGGCGATGGCCAACAGCCCGACCGGCCGGGAGCTGCGCGGCTGGGCCGCCGCCCGGGCCGGCCTCGGGCACCAGGCGGTGGACGAGCGGGACTCGCCGGAGGACCCGGCCACCCGGGCCGGCAAGGCGCGGCCCGCGCTGGTCCTGCGGATCACGGTGGACGGCATCGACCGGACCCGCTGCCGGATCACGCCGTTCCTGCAGACCACCCGGGGACCGTGGCGACCGGTGCCGGGGCCGGGCGAGCCGGTCGACGTGCCCCGCGCCGATCTCGCGGCGGCCACCGCCGTCCTGGTCGGCAAGGCCGAGGAGGCGTGGCGGGACACCGCCGACCGGGCCGACATCGAGTTCGTCCTGCCGACCGCCCTGTTGAACGAGGCGGTCCAGTGGTACCCGGGCCCGGAGATCCTCGGCGAGTCCAAACCGATCGGCATCGAGTACGCCGTGGCGGTGCGCAGCCTCGAGCGGATGCGGGAGACCCGGGTCCACCGGGCCTGGGGACAGCGGTGGCGGCAGCTGGACCGGCAGCCGTTCACCGGCCGGGTGTTCCGCGGCCGGGGCGACCCGGCGGATCTCGACGACTGGGCGACCGAGCTGATCAGCGACGACGGCTACCTGGTGGTGGTGCTCAGCTCGCCGCCGGGGACCGAGGTGGGCACCGGGGAGTTACGGGCCGCCCTCCGCGCCGGGGTGCCGATAATCCTCTGGGATCAGCGCGAGCCGCGGCCGGCGGACGGCACGCAGGGGCTGGAGCGGCTGGTCGCCGAGCCGACCGGCCTGCTGCCGGAGAACACCCGGCGGATCCGGATCGAGGCCGCGAGCGATCCGGCCCACTTCGGCCGGTCGGTCGCCCTGCTCTGGGACGACGCGGACCGGCCGATCACGGAACGGCAGGCCGACTCATGACCGGATCCGATCCGTACGCCACCGCGCACACGCCCGGGGATCCGGAGGCGCTCGCCGAGGCGCTGCGCCGGTTCACCCCGCACGTGTCCACCTGCGCGATCGTGGTGGACGAGAGCCCGTCGATGGACGTGTGGGCGCCCACCGTGGCGGCCTTCCAGGACCTGGCCGGCGCCGTCTTCCCCCGGGTGAACCGGCAGCTGCTCGGCCCGTTCCGGGAGGCGCACGCCGAACCCCGGGTGCCGGACGGCGAGCTGATCATGGTGGTCAGCGACGGCCTCGCCGGGTTCTGGGCGCAGAGCTCGGCCGACCAGGTGCTGAACGCGTGGGGCCGGCGCGTCCCGGTGGCGATCGTGAACCCGTACCCGCGGGAGCTGTGGGAGCGGTCGCTGCTGGCGCCGCGGGAGGTCCAGCTGTCCGCGCCGCGGATCATGTCGCCGAACGCGGAGCTGCTGATCCTGGAGCCGGCCGAACGGATGCGGCTGTTCGACGACCCGGTGCCCGAGGCCGCGGTGGCGGTACCCCTGCTCGAGCTGGGCCCGCGCTGGCTGCGCTGGTGGGCGTCGCTTGTCGGCGGGCCGGCCGGTGGCTGGCTCGACGCGGTCGCGCACATCGCCGACCCGGACCGGCCGCACGGTCCCGGTGACGTGCCGGCCACCGCTCCCGGCGCGCCCGGCGCGCACCGGCTCGTCGAGGACTTCCGCAACGAGCCGTCCGCGTTCGCCTTCCGGCTGGCCACGCTGATCGCGGCGGCGCCGCCACGGCTCGGCCTGGACGCCCTGCGTGTGCTGCAGCGGGTGCTGCTGCCCGCGTCGCGGCCGCTGCACCTGGCCGAGGTGGTCACCAGTCCGCTGCTGGTCACCGGCGCGCACGGCGAGCCCAGCTTCCGGGCCGGGGTGCGGGAGGAACTGCTGGCCTACGCGACCCGGGAGGACACCGTCCGGGTGATCGAGGTGGTGGTTACGCACTTCGGCGACCGCTTCCCGCGGGCCCGGGACCTGCTGGACGTGCTCCAGGCGCCGGACGAGCAGCCGGACACCCGGATCGCCGACACCCCGGTCGAGGACCTGCGGTTCGAGCTGGCCGTGCTCCGGGCGCTGGCCGGGCCGTACGCGCCGCGGGCGGACCGGCTGGAACGGGCGCTGGCCGGGCCGTCGCCGGAGCCGCCCGGCGGAGGAGTCCGCACGCCGAGCCTGCGACCCGGCTCCGGTACGCACCTGCTCGCCGGGCGGGGCGCCAGTCTCGCCGACATCGACGCGCTGCTGCAGCCGGACGCCCGCTCGGCGGTCTGGGTGAACCTGCCGTCGCGCAACGACGACTTCACCGGGCGCGAGGAGATGCTCGACATCCTCGACCGCCGGTTGCGCCAGGACCGGGTGGCCGCGGTCCTCTCCCACTCGCTGCACGGGATGGGCGGCGTCGGCAAGTCACAGATCGCGGCGGAGTACGCCTACCGGCACATGACCGACTACGACGTGATCTGGTTCGTCCCGGCCGAGCAGGAGAGCCAGATCCGGCACTCGCTGATGGAGCTCGGCGAGCACCTGAACATCCCGGCCGGCACCGAGGCGAACACCGCCATCCGCGCCGTCCTGGACTCGTTGGCGGCCGGCACACCGTACGCAAATTGGCTCTTGATCTTTGATAACGCGGAGACGCTGGAGACCGTGCAGGACTACCTGCCGACCGGTGGCACCGGGAAGGTGCTGATCACGTCGCGCAACCGGGGGTGGACCGGCGTCTCCGAGACGTTGGAGATCGACGTCTTCAGCCGCGAGGAGAGCATCGCCCTGCTCCGCCGGCGCAACCCGGTGCTGAGCGTGACCGACGCCGACCGGATCGCCGACCTGCTCGACGACCTGCCGCTGGCCATCGCCCAGGCCGCGGCCTGGCGGGCGGCGACCCAGATGGACGTGGGCGAATACCTGCGCCGGCTCACCGAGAAACGCGCCGAACTGGCCCGCCAGGCCAAGGACCAGCACTACGAGGTCGCGGTCGCGACCGCCTGGACGGTGGCGCTGGAGCACCTCGGCACGGCCAACCCGGGCGCGCTGCAGCTGCTGCAGACCTGCTCGTTCATGGCGCCCGAGCCGATCTCCCAGGAGATCTTCCAGGCGGTCCGGGACGTCGAGTTCGCCCTGGACATGAACGAGGTGCTGCAGACCCCGAACCAGCTCGGCCGCGCGATCCGGGCGATCGAGCAGTACGGCCTGGCCCGGATCGACTACCGGGAGGAGACGTTCACCGTCCAGCTGCACCGGCTGGTGCGCGAGGTGGTGGTGGACCGGCTGTCGGCGAGCGAGCGGAGCCGGATGCAGCACGCCGCGCACCTGTTGCTGGCCGGGGTGCACCTGGGCGACTTCGGCAAGACCGAGCACTGGCCGCGGTTCGCCGCGCTGCTCCCCCACGTGCAGGCCTCCGACCAGGTGGGCTGCGAGGACGCCTGGGCGCGCCGCCGGGTCCTCGACATGATCGAGTTCTTGTACTCCTCGGGTGACCACAAGGCCTGCCGGGCCCGGGCCGCCGAGGCGGTCGAGCGCTGGACCCGGATGCTCGGCCCGGACGATCCGCAGGTGCTCAAGTGCGCCCGCTGGCTCGCGTTCGTGCTGCGGATCCTCGGCGAGTTCGCCGAGGCGGCCCGGATCAACGCGGACTGCCTGCAGCGGCTCCGCGCGATCAACGGCCCCGAGGACGAGGAGACCCTGGACGCGATGTGCCTGGTCGCGGCGGACCGCCGGGCGGCCGGTGACTTCCAGGGCGCGCTGCGGCTCGACCGGGACGCGTACGAGATCTCCGCCCGGGTCTTCGGCCCGAAGGTGCCGCACACCCTGCGGATGGCGCACAGCCTCGGGATCAGCCTGCGCCTGATGGGTGACTTCGCCGGCGCGCTGGCGCTGGACATGGAGACCGTGCGGCACCGGATCGACGTGCACGGCGCCCCGCACTACCTCACCCTGCTCACCCAGAACGGGCTCACCCTGGACATGCGGGAGCAGGGGCAGTACATCGCCGCGAACGAGCGGCAGGAGAAGCTCTATGCGCGCATCCAGCGGATCCTCGGCAACACCCACCCGCAGACCCTGATGGCCGCCCGGAACCTGGCCGTCTCCCTGCGCCGGGCCGGCAAGCACGAGCCGGCTCGCAAGCTGGCCCTGGACACCCTGAAGGAGCTGCGCGAACGGTTCGGCGACCTCAACCCGGAGGCGATCGCCTGCGCGCTGAACTACGCCGTCGACCTGCGGGAGAACGACGAGCTGGTGCGGTCCCGGGAGCTCGCCGAGCGGACCTGGCACGAGTACGCCACGACACTCGGTGAGCAGCATCCGTACACGCTCTACGCCCGGACCAACCTCGGGATCGTGCTCCGGCTGCTCGGGCGGCTCCCGGAGGCCCTGGAGCACGACCGGGCCGCCCACGACGGGTTGCACGCCCGGCTCGGCTCCCAGCACGTACTGACCCTGACCTGCGCCACCAACCTGGGCAGTGACCTGGCCCTGGCCGGTGACCACCAGCAGGCGTACGACCTGGACGCGCAGACCCTGGAGGGCTCCCGGACGGTCCTCGGCTTCGAGCACCCCTCGACGCTGGCGTGCGCGCTGAATCTCGCCTTCGACCTGCGGGACCTGGGCCACCACGACGACTACGAACGGCTCTTCGGCGAGGTCGTCGACGCCTATCACCGGGTGCTGGGTCGTGATCACCCGGCGATCGAGGCGGCGAACGCGGGCGAACGGGCCAACTGTGACGTCGACCCGATGCCGCTCTGAGACCTACTTGACCGCGCCCGCGGTCAGGCCGGCCTGGATCTGCCGCTGGAAGATCGCGTAAACCACGATCATCGGCAGGATGGAGAGGGTCAGCGCGGCGAACAGCGTGGACCACTCGGCGTGGTAACCGGCCGAGGTGCTGATGTTCGCGATGCCCTGGGTGAGCACCCACTTGGAGTCCGCACCGGCGCCCTGCATGACCACGACCGGCAGCAGGTACTGGTTCCACTGGCCGACGATGTTGAAGATGGTGATGCTGATCAGGCCGGACTTGGCCATCGGCATCATGATCTGGAAGAACCGCCGCAGGTGGCCGGCACCGTCCACCATCGCCGCCTCGTCGATCTCCGCGGGCAGCGTCTTGAAGAACGCCACCAGGAAGAAGACCGTGAACGACAGCGAGTACGCGATGTAGACCAGGATCAGGCCGGTGTACGTGTTCAGCAGGTTGAGGCTCTGCATGATGCCGAACAGCGGCGCGAGCGCCATGAAGGTCGGGAACGCCAGGCCGGAGACGAACAGGTAGTAGATCGCCCGGTTGCCGGGGAACTTGTACCGGGCCAGCACGTACGCGGCCATCGCGCCCAGCAGCATGGTGCCGGCCGTGCTGATCAGCACCACGAACACGCTGTTCAGGAAGTACTGCCCGATGTGCGCCTCGTTCCAGGCGTCGGCGTACGTCTTGAACGAGAAGTGCTCGGGCATCGCGAACGGCTTGCCGAGGAAGATCTCGGTGTTGTTCTTGAACGAGGCGAGCAGCACCCAGATCAGCGGCCCGGCCGTGGCCAGCGCCCACAGGAACAGGGCGATGTGCGCGACCCCGTTGAGCGGGTTGAGCTTCCGCTGCTTCGGGGCGGCCGGCGCCGATGTCGCGGCGGCCGTGGACGGGTTGGACTTCAGATCGGTCATCGTGACACTCCGCGGATCAGGCGTCGACGGCGTCGCGACGGGTGACCCGCAGGGTCAGCGCGGCGAACGTAAGGGTCAGGAAGAACAGCACGACACCGAGCGCGGAGGCGTAACCGGCCTGCGAGAACTTGAAGGCGTTCAGGTAGATCTGCATGCTCAGCACCTGCGTCGAGTTGTTCGGACCGCCCTGGTTCACCGACATGATGTTGACCAGTGCGAACGCGTCGAACGCGGCGATGCCGAGGTAGACCCAGGCGACCTGCAGGGTGCTCCAGAGCAGCGGCAGGGTGATCCGGAAGAACAGCGTGATCTTGGTGGCCCCGTCCAGCGCGGCCGCCTCGTAGATCTCCTCCGGGATCGAGCCCATGCCGGCCGAGAAGAGCACCACGTAGAAGCCGACCGCCTGCCAGATCAGCACGGCGAGGATGCAGGTCAGCGCCCAGCGCTCGTCGGCCAGGAAGAGCCAGGGCGTCCACGACTCCGGGAACAAGCCGTTGATCATGCCACTGCGGTCCGAGCCGAACACCCGGCCGAAGATCACGCCGACGATGGCCAGGGCCAGCAGCTGCGGGAAGAAGAAGATGATCCGGTAGACCTTGGAGCCCCACACGCCCCGGGTGCCGCCGCCGGTGCTCTTGCCACCGACGTTCAGCAGGAACGCGAAGAACAGCGCGAGCGCGATGGTCACCAGCGGCAGCAGGATCAGCAGGAACAGGTTGTGCCGCAGGGCGGTCCACACCACCGGGTCGTCCCAGAGCTTCACGAAGTTGTCGAAGCCTACGTAGTTGAACCCGCCGAAGCCGGACCAGTCGGTCAGCGACAGCTGGAACATCTGTAGATAGGCCCCGACCACGAAGACCAGGTAGAGCGCCAGCGGCACGACAAGGAAACCGATGATGAAGGGGTACTTGCCGTGCCGCATGACGCCTACCTAGGTGTGAAAAAGAAGCGGATCAGGAACGGGTGAACTTGGTGACCGCAGAGTCCTTGGCGACGGCCTGCGAGGCAGCCTCCATGGTGTCGCAGAACTTCTTCGCGTCGCCGCCCTTGAACATGAGCTGGTTGGCGGCCTCGCGGGAGGCGTCGTCCAGCTTCTTGTACCAGGTGTCGAACAGGTAGCCCATGAAGATGTCCTTGCCGGCCTTGCTCAGCGCGTCGTTGGCGCTGGTCAGACCGGGCGAGATGGTGAGGCCGTCGGCCGCACCGGCCACCACCGTGAGCGACTTGGTGAGCTTGGTGAACTCCAGCGCCGCCGCCTTCGACAGCATCGTGCGCAGGTACTCCTTGCCACCCTGCGGGTTCTTGCTCTTGGCCGCCGCGAAGTAGATCTCGCCGGCCGCGGCGTTGATCGCGGCCGCCGGGAGCTGGTCAGCGGTGGTGACGCTCGGGAACGCCATCATGGCGTACTCGAAGCCGGCCGGGGTGCTGGCGGCCTGCTCGTTCTCCAGCCACGAACCACACGGGTAGAAGGCCAGCTTGTCCTGGTCCTGCTGCAGCTGGACCTCGGTGTGCTTGAGGCCGAGGAAGGACTTGTCGATGTACTTGGTGCCGACCTCGCCCCAGGCCTGCGCGGCCTTGAGCACGGCGTCGTTCGTCCAGGCGCCCGGCTTCAGGTTGTCGATGTCCTTCAGCACCTGCTCGGTGCCGATCTTCGCGGCACTGGTCATGATCGCGCGGACCATGTAGTACGACGCGTTGGCGCCCGCGAAGCCGAACGGCGTGATGCCGGCCGCCTTGATCTTGTCGAGCAGGGCGGTGAAGTCGGCCCAGGTGGTCGGGATGGTCCAGCTGTTCTTGTCGAACAGCTTCTTGTTGTACCAGAGGCCGAAGACGGTGAACGAGTAGTTCACCGCGAACGGCTTGCCGTCGTAGGTGCCCTGCTGCACGGCGCCGGGGACCAGGGTCTCGGCGACCGTCTTGCCGGGGATGTCCAGCGACGGGGCGGCGAACAGGTCGCTCAGGTCGGCGGCCTGGCCGGCCTTGACGATGGCGCCGAAGTCCATGATGTCGGCGCCGGAGTTGTTGATCATGTCTGGGGCGGAACCCGAGTTCAGCCGCGGCTTGATCGTGGTGGCGACCTGCTGGGTGGCCGAGTACGTGACCTTCGCGTCCGGCCACTTCTTGTTGAACATCGGGGTGTCGACGTCGGTGGCGTACTTGGTGCCGAGGCCACCGTCGAAGATGACGATCTCGACGCCGGCCTTCGCGTCGATGCCGAGCGGGTTGTCCGCCGACTTGTCGCCGGTCGCCTGCGGGGTGCTCGGCGCGTCGGAGCCACCGGCACAGGCGCTCAGGAAGCTGACGCCGGGTGCGGCGACGAGGCCGACCGCGGCAGCGCGGCGCAGCAGGGTACGACGGTCCAGCTCAGAGTTCGTTATCGCAGACATCGGTGTCCTTTCGGGGTGTGACAGGTGGGACGGTTCAGCCCTTGACTGCGCCGGCGGTGAGGCCGGAAGCGATGTTGCGCTGCACTGCCAGGAAGAAGATGACGACGGGGATGGACGTGATGATCGCGCCCGCCATCAGCGGCCCCCAGTAGGTGCCGCGACTGGTCTGGTTCTGCATCAGCCAGGCCATCAGGTTCTGGTGTTCCGGGTCGTTGAGCGTGTTGATGATGATGAACTCGTTCCAGGCCTGGATGAAGCCGTAGACCGAGGTCGCCACCAGACCGGGTCCGGTCAGCGGCAGGATGATCCGCCAGAAGACCTGTCCCCGCGTGCATCCGTCGATCATCGCGGCCTCGTCCAGCTCCCGGGGGATGCCGGCGATGAAACCACGCAGCGTCCACACGGTGTACGGCAGGAGAAGCACCACGTACACCAGGGTCACGCCGACGATGCTGCTACCGGTCAGTTCGGCTTTCTGCAGCATCAGGAAGATCGGGATCAGCAGGGCGATGAAAGGTACCAGCTGAACCGCCAGGACCACCAGGATGATCGCCCGCCGGCCGTAGAACCGGAACCGGGCGACGGCCAGGGCGGCCAGGAAGCCGACCACGAGCGCCGCCAGCACCGCGACCGCGGTGATCACGATGCCGTTGACCAGCGACTGCTTGAACAGCGGGGCGTTGAACGCGGACTTGAAGTTGTCGAGCGTCGGCGCGTCCGGGATGAACGTCGGGTCGAAGCTGGACCACTCGGTCTGCGGCTTGAACGACGTGATGAGCACCCAGTAGACCGGGAAGAACATCACGATCGAGAAGATCACCCCGGCCGCGTTCGCCACCAGGTTGCCGGTGCGGGTACGGCCGACGGTCATCGTGCCGTCGGCGGCCGGGTTGGGCTTACGACGCCGGGGCGCCGTGGCGGTAACGACGGCCATCAGTCCACCTCACCGATCTTGAACATCTGACGGATGTACACCGCCATCGCGCCCAGCAGCAGGATCACGGTGAGCACCGCGATCGCCGAGCCGAGACCGTACTTGTTCTGCCCGAACGCCTGCACGTACGAGTACGTGGCGAGCGTCTGGAACTCCGGCTCCGGTTTACCGTCCCGCATCACCCAGTTCTGGGTGAACAGCCCGAAGTTCCAGATCACCGACAGCGTCGTCACGATCACGAGCAGCGGCTTGAGGATCGGCAGGGTGATGTTCCGGAACGACTGCCAGCCGTTGGCGCCGTCGACCGTCGCGGCCTCCATCAGCTCCTTCGGGACCTGGGTCAGACCGGCGTTCAGGGTGATCGCCAGGAACGGGATGCCGGCCCACACCACGCAGGAGGTGATCACGATCCAGCCCTGTGTCGGCGTGTAGAACCAGGAGTGGTTCTGGAACTCGACCCCCGGCAGCTTGTCGATCAGGTAGTTCAGCACGCCGACGTCGGAGTCGGTCATCATCTTGAAGACCTGCGCCTGCACCAGCGCGGGCAGCGCCCAGACGAACATCATCGCAATGATCATGGCCATCCGCACGACCCGGCCGACCCGGCGCATCAGCAGTGCCACGCCCAGGCCCAGCAGCACCGTCAGGACCACCGACGCCGCGGTGAAGAGGACCGTACGCTGCACGACCGACCAGAAGGCGCTGTCGGACAGCACGGCGGTGTAGTTGTCGAAACCGACCCACTTCGGCGTGGCGCCGGTCCACAGCTCCTTGAGCTCGAACTTCTGGAACGACAGTACGAGCATCCGGCCGACCGGGTAGGCCAGCAGGATCGCCAGGAGCAGCAGCGCCGGGCCGGAGAGCACCCACGGGAGGACGACGTCATCGCCCTTGCCGCGCCGCTTGCGCCGGCGGGGCGCCGGCTCGTTGGCGCCGGGTCCGACGGGCGCGCGGTGCGCGGGGGTCGTCGGGGAGTCGACGGCGTACATCAGCTTTCCTCTCTCACCGGATTACGTGCGGTGTGGTGTGCCGCCCGCCCGTCTCGCGACGGGCGGGCGGCGCGACCCGGATCAGCCGTTGAGCGTCTTGGCGATCTGCTCGTCAGCCGCCGTGGTGGCGTCCGCGAGCGACTTCTTGCCGGTCAGGATGTCCGACAGCATGTTCTGCAGGATGTTGGCCTTCTCCACGTCGGCCCACTTGCCGGAGGCCGGCACGGCCCAGCTGTTCTTGGCCGCCTCGGCGCCGACCGCGAGCTTCGGGTTGTCGGAGGCCGCGGCGTCCAGCAGCGCGGTGGCGTTCGGCAGCGCGCTCGCCTTGACCAGGCCCTTCATCGAGGTGCTGTCGGTGAAGTACTTGATCCACTGAGCGGCCAGGTCGGCGTTCTTGCTCTTCAGCGGGACACCGACGTTGGAGCCACCGAGCAGCGACGGGATGCCCGGCATCGGCGCGGCGGCCAGCTTGCCCTTGACCTTGGTGGGGACCAGCGCGGAGGCCGGGTCGTTCGGGTCCTTGCGGACCTCCTCGGCCGAACCCTGCTCCCAGCCGTTGCCGTAGAAGGCGCCGGCGTTGCCCTGGCTGAACACCAGGTACTGGTCGGACTCGTCCTTGGTGACGTCCGCCTTCGAGTACTTCTTGACCAGGTCGACCCACTTCTGCAGACCGGCCTGCGACTCCGGCGAGGAGAGCGCGCCGGCCCACTTGTCGCCGTCCTTCTTGGCGATGTCGCCGCCGTTGGCCTTGACCCACGACATCGCGGCGTACCAGTAGCGGCCCGGCATGTAGATCGCGCCGAACTTCGAGTCCTTGTTACCGGCCGCGACCTTGTCGGCGTCCGCGAGGAACTCGTCGTAGGTCTTCGGCGCGGTGGTGACACCGGCCTTCTCGAACAGGTCCTTGCGGTAGATCAGGACCCGGGCGCCCGCGTAGTAGGGCACGCAGTAGGTCTTGCCGTCCGCCTCGCAGGCGCCGGAGAGACCCGGGAGCCAGGTGTCCGAGTTCTCGAAGGACTTCTTGTCCAGCTCGCCGAACGCGCCGGCGTCGACGTACTTCGGGAACTGGGTGTTGCCGAGCTCCACCACGTCCGGCACGTCGGTGCCGGCCAGCGAGGCGTCCAGCTTGGTGAGCACGTTCGCCCACTGCTGGTACTCGACCGTGACGTTGGCGCCGGTGGCCGTGGTGAACCGCTTGCTGGCGTCGTCGACGACGTCCTTCCAGCCGCTCTGGGCGTCGACCATGAGCCAGACCTTGATGGTCTTGCCCTTGCCGTCGACCGCGCCGTTGGCCGAGGTGCTGCTGTCGTCGCTGTTGCCACCACACGCGGCGGTACCGACCAGCGTCGCAGCGAGCGCCGCGGCGACCGCGAACTTGCGCTTCACTTTTCCTCCACAAGGGGTTTTTTCACTAAGGGGTGGGTGATGGTGCTGTTCAGGCGTCTTTCACCGCTTTGTGACCGTGCACCGCTTGAGCGGTGCGCTGGAAAGCGGCGTGCGAGCGTTCATGCGTCCGCTGCGCGACGGCGACGTAGAGAAGATCGAGGACCACCAGCTGCGGATGCCGTGCGGACAGCGCGTCCGGCCGGAAGGTGGTCGCCTGGGTGGCGGTGAGCAGGACGATGTCGGCGAGCTCGGCCAGCGGGGAACGGGGGAAACTGGTGAGCGCGATGGTGGTGGCGCCCCGGCTGCTCGCCTCCGCGAGCAGCTCGATCGTCTCGCCGGTCTCGCCACTGTGCGAGATACCGAGTGCGACGTCGCCGGACCTCGACAGAGCGGCGCTGGCCAGACCGTTGTGCACGTCGGTCCAGGCCCACACCGGGATGCCGATGCGGTGCAAACTGAACTGCATCTCCTCGCCGACCAGCGCGCTTCCGCTGGCGCCGAAGATGTTCACCCGCGGAGCGGCGGCGATCGCCACCGCGGCCCGCTCCACCTCGGCCAGGTCCAGCAGCGAGGCGGTGTCGTGCATGGCCCTGGTGTCGGCGGCCATGATCTGGCCGAGCACGCGTGCCAGGGGGTCGTTGGGCTGGATCTCCCGGCCGATGTCCACCGTCCAGCCGGCCGACCGGGCGCGCCCGGTCTCGGCGGCGATGCCCAGCCGGAGATCCGCGTAGCCGTCGAAGCCGAGCGCCCGGCAGAACCGGGTGACGGTGGCCGGCGAGGTCCCGCTGCGCTCGGCGAGCTCGACGATGGTGGCCCGGGAGGCCGCTGCGGGGTCGGCGAGGACCTGCTCGGCGACGCGCTGCAGGGCGCCGGTGAACTCCGGCAGCAGCGTCCGGACCCGGACCAGGACACCGTCGGAAGGCGGGTGGTCCCGATCGCTGTTCGCAAATTTTTCGGTACGGGCGGATTCGGTACGTCCGTTGACGGCGCGGGGACGGGGCTCGCCGCGAACCCAGAGGCCCTGCTCGAGCCGATCGTGTGACGCGGAGTCACTGCCGATCGGGTCGCTCCCCCTGGGGAAAACGCTGTCGCTCCCGCTCGGAGCAGCGAAGTCGCTCCCGCTCGGGGCAGCCTGGTCGCGAACCAGCGAGTGGGCGACCGCGGTCGACGCGGTGCCGTCCATCTCCGGCTCAGCCATCGGACACCCTTTCAGGAAGGACTGTTTACTGTCGCGGTAAAAGTTCTTACTAATCGCCCCCTTGTGTCAAGACTGTGGGCGAAGTTTTCAAACCGTTACCTGACCTGGGCTAATGAACTGATGTTTCGTCGGGGTCGGATGACAGCCATCGATCCGGAAATAACCCTTACGATGTGTCCGCCATCACATGACCGTGTAACGCCCGTTTTGGGCTAGCCCTTTCGGTGGCCTGAGCAGGGACGATCGGTTGCTGGCGCATCGTCCGATCGGGCGGTTACCGTCACGCCACGAAACCTGCCCGTTACGCACGAAACAAGATCAAAAAAATTCTCGGGCCGGCCGGGGCGGGTGCCGGCGAACCGCTCCGCCGCAGCACCAGGCCTCTCCGGCCACGGCCGCCCACCCCCGTGCCACCCGGCCACCCCGCCCCGCCGCACGTCCCGATCCCGCTGAGCGGGACACGGACCGGCTGGCGCCGGCGGCTGCCTCGACGCCGGCGAGACGACCGTGAGCACCAGCCGCCGCGGATGCCGCGGACGCCTCGCGGGCCCGGCTGGTGCTGGCGGCTCCCTCACCACCCGTGAGACGACCGTGAGCACCAGCCGGGCGGACCTGGCGGGTGCTCACGGTGTTTTGGGGGGAAAGGCCCGGAGGCTCGTCCTCAGCGGGCCGCAGCCCGCCCTCGGCCTCGCGGCTACTTCTCCGTGGCGTGGATCGCCTCGATGAACGCTTCGGAGCGGTGTTCGAAGTTGCGGAAGCGGCCGTAGCTCGGCGCGGCCGGTGACAGCAGCACCACGCCGCCCGCCGGGGTGACCTCGCGGGCCAGCCGGACCGCGTCGGCGAGATCCTCGGACGTGATCGTGGTGACCTTCGGGAGGCCGGCCAGCTCGGCCAGGATCCGCGGGCCGCTGTCCGGCATGCCGATCACGGTGAGTTCGCGGGAGGCGAGGAATTCTCGCAACGGAGCGTAGTCAAGGCCCCGGTCGGTGCCGCCGACCAACACGGTGAGTGCACGGTTCTCGTAGGCCTCGACGGCGTGCATCGTGGCGTACGGCGACGTCGACAGGGTGTCGTCGACGAACGTGAGACCGGACGGGTCCTCGATCTCGGTGAGCCGGTGCGGCAGCCCCTCGAAGGACCGGACCGCCGCGGCCAGCTCGGTGCGCAGCCCGACCACGTCGACGCCCATGCCGTCCAGGACGGCCAGCGCCACGCACAGGTTCCGCTCGTTGTGGCCGCCCTTGAGCCGCAGCGCGGCCCGCTCGAACAGCGGCTCGTCGCTGCAGAAGAACACGCCGTCGGTGACCCGGAAACGGGAGTCCTCGGCGGCGACCGGCACCGGCGGGAACCCGTTGCGGTCGTGGACGGTACGGATCTCGTCGCGCAGGCGCTCGTCGGTGCCGTTCACGACGATCAGTTCCGGTCCGTACTGCAGGAGGTTCAGCTTGTCGCGGTAGTACTCACGCTCGCCGCCGTGCGCGTCCAGGTGCTCCGGGAAGAGCGAGGTGACCACCGCGACCCGGGGCGAGTCGGTCAGGTCGGCGCACTGGTAGCTGGAGAGCTCCAGCACGTACAGCTCGGCGGGCGGCAGGTCGAGCAGCGGGACGCCGATGTTGCCGCCGTACGCGTTGGGCTTCCCGACCGCCGCCAGCAGGTGGCTGATCAGGCTGGACGTGGTGCTCTTGCCCTTGCTGCCGGTGACGCCGACGGTCTGCTCGGCGTGGTCGGCCATCCAGAGGGCGCTGCCGCCGGTGACCGTGACGCCGCGGGACCGCAGCTCGGCCATGAACGGGTGGGTGGACGGCACACCGGGCGAGCGCACCACGACGTCCGCGCTGGCCAGCGCCGCGAAGGCGTGCTCGCCGCCGGCCAGCGGGGCGAGCGTGCCGTCCCAGGGGTCGTCGAGGTAGCCGGCTCCGTCGTTCACCGCGATCAGCCGGGACGGGGCGTGCGCGGCGATCGCGGTCACCGCGGCTCGTCCCTCGCGGCCGGTTCCCCAGACCGCCACCGATCGGTCACGCAGGTCTGCCAGGCGCACGGTCGTCTCCCCAAGTCGTTTTTTCGCGGGACCGAACTAATATTGCCCGTCGGCCCAAAGACAGGAGCTTCCGGGTGCAGTTCGACGTCATGCGCTTCCCCTCGTACGCGTTCGACCCGACGACGGGGATCGCCACGTTCGATTACCTGCTCGACGGGCCGGAGCCGCTGCGGTTCACCGAGACGATCACCCTTCCGGTGCCGGCCGAGGGTCACGACCTCGAGACCCTGCACCGGGTGCTCGAGCTGCTGCACGTGGTCGCCGGGGTGAGCTACTACAAGGTCGGCGCCCCGCCGCGGGTGCTCGCGCCGCTGCCGGTGGCCCCCGAGGTGGCCGCCTGGTTCACCCGGATCTACACCGACGGCCTGGCCGAGTACGCGTACCGCAACCAGCTCCCGCACGTGCTGGAGCTGACCGTCGAGACGCCGGGTGTGCTCGCGCCGGCCACGCCGGTCGAGGTCACCGGACGGCCGCTCTCCGCGGTCGGCGGCGGCAAGGACTCCATCGTCACGCTGGAGATCCTCCGCGCGGCCGGGCTCGACCCGGTGCCGTTCTCGGTCAACCCGAACCCGGTGATCGTGAACGTGAACGCCGCCTCCGGCCTGACCGCCCTGGCCGCCCGCCGCAAGCTCGACCCGCTGCTGTTCGAGCTGAACAAGGCCGGCGCGCTGAACGGCCACATCCCGGTCACCGCGATCAACTCGCTGATCGCGGTCGCCACCGCGGTCTGGCACGGGCTGGGCCCGGTGATCATGTCGAACGAGCGGTCCGCCTCCGACCCGAACCTGGTCTGGAACGGTCACGAGGTCAACCACCAGTGGTCCAAGGGCGTGCTCGCCGAGGGGCTGCTGCGGTCCGCCGTCGCGGCGCACACCGGCCTCGTCGACCCGTATTTCTCGCTGCTGCGCACGCTCTCCGAGCTGCACATCGCGCAGCTGTTCGCCGGTCACACTGCGTACGATGACGTTGTGACAAGCTGTAACAAGGCTTTCAAGCTGCACGACCCCACGGCGCGCTGGTGCGGTGACTGCCCGAAGTGCCGGTTCGTCTTCCTGGCGATGGCCCCGCACATGCCCCGCGAGCGGCTCGCGCACATCTTCGGGCACGACCTGTTCGCCGCCGAGGCACAGGTGCCGGGCTTCCTGGAGCTGCTCGGCGTCGACGGGCACAAGCCGTTCGAGTGTGTCGGCGAGGCCGAGGAGTGCCTGGTGGCGCTGTCGATGCTGACCGATGACGCGCCGGTGCTGGTCGCCCTGCGCGCCGCCGTGCCGGCGTCGGCCTGGGACACCGTCTCGCACAGCAACGTGTTCACGCCGGGCGGGCCGCACCACGTTCCCCCGGCGTACCAAAAGATCTTGAACGATGCCCTCTGACCGATGGACCTGATCTATACCGGGAACGCCGGCCCGGACGCCCTCGCGGAGCGGGGCTGGCTGCTGGGCCACTTCAAACCCGAGGGCGACCCGCGGCACAGCGCGGACGTCGAGATCAAATGGGGCCGGCACCCGGCCGGTGACCGGCGGGCCGAGTGGGTCCGCGGTGAGCAACGGACCGCGCTGCTCGTGCTGATCAGCGGCTGCTTCCACATGGAGTTCCCGGAGCGCACCGTGGTCCTCGCCGAGCAGGGCGACTACGTGGTGTGGGGGCACGGGGTCGACCACTCCTGGTATTCGCCCGAGGAGACCGTCGTGCTCACCGTCCGCTGGCCGTCGGTCGCGGGCTATGCGGTAGGCGCCCGGTAAAGATCACTCCGGGATGTCGTGGTGGATCCGCCGCGGTGACACGCCCAGCTCGCGCAGCGCGATCCTGGTGGCCACCAGCATCAGCGGCGGCCCGGCCAGATAGACCTCGTCCCGGCTCCACTCGCCGTAGGCCGCCACCGCGTCGGTGACCAGCCCGAACGGGTACGGCCCGGGATCGCCCTCGGAGACCACCGGGATGACGGTGGCCCGGGGCGCCTGCCGGGCGATCGTCACCAGGTCGTCGATGTCGTAGAGCTCGTCGAGGGTCCGCACGCCCCAGAACAGCACCGCGGGGCGCGGATCCTGGGTCGCGGCCAGCTGGGCGAGCATCGCCTTCATCGGCGCCACCCCGGTGTCCCCGGCGATCATCAGCATGCCGCGGCCCGGTTCGGCGGGCAGGCCCATCCCGCCCTCGGCGCGGCTGACCCGGATCCGGTCACCGACCCGGGTGTGGTGCACCAGCGTGCCGCTCACCCCGGCCTCGGACTTGGCCCGCACGTGCAGCTCGATCACGTCGTCCCGGTGCGGGGCGCCGGCCAGCGAATACGGCCGCCAGACCCCGGGCACGCCGTCGACCTCGACCCGGGCGAACTGCCCCGGCCGGTACGGCAGCGGCAGAAACGGGCGGAGCCGCACCACGGCGAGATCGTCGCGGCGCAGCTCGTGGCCGATCACCTCGGTGTCCCAGATCGTCGGCTGGTAGGTGATCAGGGTGCCGCCGTGCACGATCCACTCGTAGACGTGCTGCCACGTCCAGCGCCAGGCCTGGTCGAAGTCCTGCCGCCAGGTGCCCGGTGTCATACCGGCCCGCATCGCCTCGGCGAGCGCCGCGCCGACCAGCTGCAGCTGGTTCCACTGCAGGCCGCACTCGGCCAGCGCCGCGCCCAGCTGCGCACACCCGGCCACCACCGCGGGCGGATCGTCGAGCCGGTGCACGAGCCAGGTGATCGCCCGGCCGAGCTGGTCGCGCTGTGAGGCCGGGGTGCCGGGCAGCACGGTCAGCAGGTCCGGCTGGGCCTGCAGCAGCGCGGTCCACAGCCGGTCGGACACCTCGGCCACCCCACCGGCGAAGGTCAGACTCGTGCTGAGCAGCCGCTGCGTGTCGCGCAACGCCATCATGTCGCCCGGGTCCATGCCGTCCGCCGGGCCGGTGTGCTTGGTGGTCCGGGGGGCGACATGCGCCGCGTATTCGGCGGGGGTCACCGAGGGGAACTCGGTGCCGGTAGGGCCGATCGAGCGCGGCGGCGCTATCCCGGGGATCGCGGTGACCGGCGCCGCTGGTCCGGCCGGGTTGATCCCGGTGATGGGATTGACCCGATTCATCGGTACGCCGTAATCGCGCCCGATCCCGCCCCGCTCCGGCCGCCCGGCGGTTCCCGCCCGTGCCGGGTCTCCTGGCCGTGCCGGGTCTCCTGGCCGTGCCGGGTCTCCTGGCCGTGCGGAATTCGCCGGCTGGCCGGCGGTGGCCGGGTGGCCGGGTGATCCCGGCTGCGGGGTGGCGCCTGGTCGCCGGTCGCCGGCGTCCATCCCGGCGCGGCCCAGTGCCGCGCCCTGGTCACCGCGCCAGAGCAGCTCCGAGCCGGCGCCGGGGCCCACTCCGCCACCTCGCCCGGTCCCGCCCCGGCCGGTCCCGCCCTGACCAGGCGCGCTCTGACCGGTCCCACCCGAGCCGGTCGCGCCGGTGCCGGGCTGCTCGGGGCGGGTGACCGGGCCGCCCTTCTGCACGTTCTGCCAGAACGCCCGGCCGCGCTGGGCCTCCGCACTCGACGCCGCGCGGCCCGCCGCACCGGCGCCGCCGACGCCGCCGGCCCCTCCGGCCCCGGGTGGTCCGGGTGGTCCGGCCGGGGTGGTGGGCTCACTCGTACCGTCGCTCTCCGCACCACGGCCCGCAGCCGCATCGTCTCCCGAAGCCGGACCTCGGCCTGCGGCCGCGCCCCCGCCGGGCGCCGGGGCCGGTCCGACGGAGCCGGAGCGCAGGACGGGATATCCGGTACCCGGCGGGAAACCACCGGCGGGCGAGCCGGTCGCCCGGGGCGGGGTTTCCGGGGTGGCACGCGGCTCCGGCTCGGCGTCCTGCGGCTCAGGCCCGGGTTTCGCACGCCCGGCGGACATCTCGGACAGCGCGGCGGCCGCGTCGGCGGCACCGGCGGCGGCCGCGTCGGGAGCGCTCTGGCGAAGCCGGATGGCCCGCAACAGGGCGAGCAGATGCGGATCTGATCCCGGACCAGACGACAACCGACACCCCCCGAGAAGCAACAGCAGAACCGGCCCCGGCACCCATCTTCCCGCACGGATCGCCCATCGACACCCACTCGGCAAGCATCGGCACGTCCCGGCCTGCGGTTCCGCCCGTTCCGGCCGCGAAACCACCACGGGCGCTCGCCGCGGCCCTAGAGAGCGGTCAGCCGGTACACCACCGACGGGCGCAGCGGGCCCGGCGGGGCGGTCAGGTCGTCGAAGTCGGCGGCCGGGTCGTAGGTCATCCCGAGCCGGTCCATCACCGCGCGGGACCGGGCGTTCCCGGTCACCGTGATCGCCAGGATCTCGGGCAGGCCCAGCTCGTGGAAGCCGTATTCGAGTACGGCCCGGGCCGCCTCGGTCGCGTACCCGTGGCCCCACGCCGTCGCCGCCAGCCGCCAGCCGGCCTCGACGCCGGTCACCGGCGCCTCCTCGTCGACCGGATCGAGCCCGGCCATGCCGATGAACTCACCGGTCGCGGTCACCTCGACGGCCCACCACCCCCAGCCGCGCGCCTCCAGGTCACGGCGGAACGCGTCGAGCGACGCCGCGGCCTGCTCGGCGGTGAGCACCTCGGGGAAGAACTCCCGGACCCGCGGATCGGCGTTCATCGCGACCCAGCCGGCCAGATCGTCATCGGTCCACTGCCGCAGCCGGAGCCGCTCGGTGACCAGCTCAGATGTCATCGTCGTCCCGTCCCAGTTCCCAGAACGCGACGGCGGCCGCCGCCGCGACGTTGAGCGAGTCCACGTTGCGCCGCATCGGAATCTTGACCGGTACGTCACTCGCGGCCATCGCGTGCCGGGACAGCCCCGGCCCCTCCGCGCCGAGCAGCAGGGCGGTCCGGCGCCGCTGCTCCGGCGCCAGGCGCTGCAACGGCACCGCCTCCGGGTCCGGGGTCAGCGCGAGCACGGTGAACCCGGCCTCCCGCACCCGGCCCAGCGCGTCCGGCCACGGCTCCAGCCGGGCGTACGGCACGGCGAACACCTCGCCCATGCTCACCCGGACGGCGCGCCGGTAGAGCGGGTCGGCGCAGGTCGGCGACAGCAGCACGGCGTCGATGCCGAGCGCGGCAGCGCCCCGGAACACCGCGCCGATGTTGGTGTGGTTGTTGACGTCCTCCAGGATCGCGACCCGGCGGGCGGTGGCCAGCACCTCGTCGGCGCTGCGCAGCTCCTCGCGGTGGAACGAGGCCAGCACGCCCCGGTGCACGTGGAATCCGGTGGCGCGTTCCAGCACGTCGGGGGTGGCCGCGTAGATCGGGGCGCCGTCCGGCACGTCGTCGAGCTGGGCGACCCGCTTGACGTCGATCAGGTACGACCGCGGGCGGTACCCGGCACGCAGCGCCCGCCGCAGCACCAGCTCACCCTCGGCGATGAACAGTCCGTTCGGCGGCTCCCACTTGATGCGCAGCTCGAGGTCGGTCAGCGCGCGATAGTCGCCGAGCCGCTCGTCGTCCGGGTCGGTGATCAGTTGAACGTCGGGCACACCACCAAGTCGACCAGATCACTCGACCAGCTATGTCAGGTGGGTCGCCGGTGACGACGGCCGTACCGAAATCTGGCGAAGCCGCGACCATGAGGCGGCCCGGCGGCGAACAGCGGGGTTCCCGCGCCCAGCAGCACCGGTGACATCGAGATGTCAGCGATCACCCGTGCCATGTGTGTCTCCCCTCGAGAGCCCGGAGTACCACCCGTAACAGATCTCGAGCGCGCCGACCACCATCAGCACCACGCCGACCTTGGTCAGGGTGAAGACCGGGATCTCGACGTCGCCGGCGAACAGCCACAGCAGCAGACCCACCACGAACGTCGCCGACCCGGCCAGGAGCTTCGCTGTCATGCCCTCGAACGTATCGGCCGGGCCGAGAGCGGCGCTTCCGACCAAAGTAGGGGGTCAGGACCGCGGGACCAGCCGGCCGCCGGTCCACGCCAGGCCCATCCCGGCCGCCAGCATCAGCAGCGCACCGACCGTCGGCAGCGGCTTCACCGCGTGCGACCCCGCGCCCAGGGCGACGGCGGCGAGCATCAGCAGCACGCCGTCGGCCGGGTTGACCAGCTTGGAGCGGAACACCGCCCAGCCGAGCAGCAGCACCCCGGTCCCGGTGAACGCGCAGGCCGCCTCGATCAGGGTGTGCACCTGGCCGGGAGCCATCGCGAAAGCCTCACCGGCGATCTCCTCGGGCAGCACGGCGAGCGGCACCAGCAGGGTGGCCCCGGCCAGGGTGACCAGCAGGCCGGTCAGCGCGATCCGCCGGGTGCGCGACCCGGCGAGCAGCCCGGCGAGGGCGATCAGCGAGACGGCGGCCAGCCAGGCGGCCAGCAGGCCGACCGGGAGCGGGCCGGGCGGGACGTTCACGCCCAGGGTGAACCAGCCGTAGAGCACGGCCGCGGCCGGCAGCGCCCAGAGGGCCAGCCGGGCGAACCGCCGGACCGACCAGATCCAGACGGCGTCGCGCACCGGAAGCAGATAGTGGTCCGCTGGTGAGTCGGCGGTCGGGGTCGCGGCGCCGACCCAGGCCGGGGCGACCCGCAACGGCCGGCCGCTCGCGGTCTGACGATGGCTGATGCTCATGGCTCCGCCTCGCTCGCAGGGGCAACACACCGAGCGGCCGAGGAACCGGTCGGGAATCCGAGACGAAGCATGCCAAATCAGCAGGAACTTGTGAGGGACATCTCAGGAAATGCCCAGAAATGCCGGACGGCAGGCCCGATAGCAGGCCTGCCGTCCGAAAAACGATGTCACGCGCGGGACTGGTTGATCCCGTCGTAGTCGGCTCCGCCGATCGCCTCGGTCGGCGGCTCGACGTCCGGGGCCACCGGCAGCGCGGCGGTACCGGTGGCGCCGCTGGTGACCTGCGCCTCGGCCTCACGCACCTCGGCGGTCACCCGCTGGGCCTCGACGGCCGCGGCCCGGGCCGCCTCCGCCGCCTCGCGCTCGACCGCGGCCGCGTCGACAGTCGTCGTCGGGAGGTCGCCGACCATGTTCGCCAGGCCACCGAGCGCGCCACCCATGCCCTCGAGGGCCTTGGTCAGCTCGGTCGGCACGATCCACACCTTGTTGGCGGTGCCGTTCGCGATCTGCGGCAGGGCCTGGAGGTACTGGTAGGCCAGCACCTTCTGCGACGGGTTCGCCTCGTGGATCGCGTTGAAGACCGTACGAATGGCCTTGGCCTGGCCCTCGGCCTGCAGGATCCGGGACTGCCGGTCACCGTCGGCGCGGAGCACCGCGGCCTGCTTCTCACCCTCCGCGGTGAGGATCTGCGCGGCCTTGTGGCCCTCGGCGTTCAGGATCGTCGCGCGACGCTCCCGCTCGGCGCGCATCTGCTTCTCCATCGAGTCGCGGATGCTCGGCGGCGGCTCGATCGCCTTGATCTCGACGCGGGTGACCTTGATGCCCCACCGGCCGGTGGTCTCGTCCAGCACGCTGGAGAGGTGCTTGTTGATCTGGTCGCGGCTGGTCAGCGCGCGCTCCAGGTCCAGCGAGCCGATCACGTTACGCAGGGTGGTGACGGTGAGCTGTTCGATCGCCTGGAGGAAGTTGGAGATCTCGTAGGTGGCGCGCACCGGGTCGACGACCTTGAAGTACAGCACCGTGTCGATCGAGACGACCAGGTTGTCCGAGGTGATCACGGGCTGCGGCGGGAAGGAGACCACCTGCTCCCGCATGTCGACCTTGCTGCGCACCGCGTCGACGAAGGGGACCAGCAGGTTCAGCCCGGGGCTCAGGGTCCGCTTGTACCGGCCCAGCCGCTCGACGACGTCCATCCGCTGCTGCGGGACGATCCGGATGGATCGGATGATGGTGGTCACCGCGAAGATCGCGATGACTATGACCAGGATGGCGATGACAGCTTCCATGGCGCCTCTCTAAAAAACGCAAAACCCTTTTGTGTACGAACAGGTGGGTCAGGTGTCCGGCAGGTCGTCGTGCCAGACCAGCGCGGTAGCACCACGGATCTTGACCACCCGGACCCGATGACCGGCCGGGAAGCTCTCCTTGCCGTCGAACGACCGGGCCTGCCAGATCTCGCCGTCGATCCGGATCTGGCCGTGGTCGGCGTCGACGTCCTCGAGCACGGTGCCGTGCTGGCCCTCCATGGCCTCGATGCCGAACGGCGTGTCACCGGTCTCCAGCGCCGAACGCGCGTGCCGCATGATCACCGGCCGGATCGCGGCCACCGAGAGGCCGGAGACCAGCGCGAACACGATGACTTGAAGAAGCAGATTGGCGCCGAGAGCGGCAGCCAGCGCCGCCGCCGCGGCACCCGCCGCGAAGAAGATGATCAGAATGGTCGCGGTGAAGGCCTCGGCGATCGCGAGGGCGATGGCGAGAACGATCCAGAGTACGGCTTCCACACCCACGATCGTGTCACGTCCGCGCACTCCCGGCGATGCCACGGTCTCGCGTAGCCGAACCGCCCCCGGGCAGTTAGACCTGTCAGTCGCACAGCAGGAGGACCCCCACCGTGACACTGCTTCCGGAGACCACCCGGCGGATCGACGAGATCGCCGCCCGGGCACAGTCCGCCGGCCGGGTGCCGTCGCTCGCCCTGGCCGTCGTCCGGGACCGGGCGGTGCTGCACTTCGCCGGCGCCGGGGAGAACCCGCCGCCCGACCCGAAGACCCAGTACCGGATCGGTTCGATCACCAAGACGATCACCGCGACGCTGGTCATGCAGCTGCGGGACGAGGGCTTCTTCGCCCTCGACGACCTGCTCTACCGGCACCTGCCGGGCACCCCGATCGGCGGGGTGACACTGCGCCAGCTGCTCGGGCACGTCTCCGGCCTGCAGCGCGAGCCGGACGGCCCGTGGTGGGAGCGCCGGGCCGGCGGTGACGTGAACCAGCTGCTGGCCGGGCTGACCTACGAGAAGCTGACCGGGCCGCCGTTCCGCCGCTACCGCTACTCGAACCTGGCCTACGGCCTGCTCGGCGCGGTGCTCACCCGGGTCACCGGGCAGAGCTGGACCGAACTCGCGGCCAAGCGGGTGCTGGAGCCGCTGGGCATGAAGCGGACCAGCTACCACCCGATGGAGCCGTTCGCCCGCGGCTACGTGGTGCACTCGCTGGGCGGCGCGCTGCACGAGGAGCCACGCCCGGACAGCGGCGCGATGGCGCCGGCCGGGCAGCTCTGGTCCACGGTCACCGACCTGGCCAAGTGGGCCGGTTTCCTGGCCGACCCGGCGCCGGCCGTGCTGTCCCGGGAGACCGTCGACGAGATGTGCAGCCCGGTGACCATCGACGACCTGGAGTCGTGGACCTCCGGGCACGGCCTGGGCCCGCAGCTGTTCCGGGTCGGCGAGCGCGTCTACGTCGGCCACGCCGGCTCGATGCCGGGCTACGTCGCCCACCTCGCGGTCCACCGCCGCAGCCGCACCGGCGTGGTGGTGTTCGCCAACGCCTACGGCCTGGCCGGCGACGAGCGGATCAAGGGCCTCAGCCTGCGCACGCTGACCACCGTCCTGGACAGCGAGCCGGCCGCCCCGGTCACCGCCTGGCAGCCGCCGGCCCAGCCGCTGGGCGAGGCCGCCGAGATCTGCGGCCGCTGGTGGTGGATGGGCCGCGAATACGACATCACCCCGGAAGGCGACGGCCTCGTGATGACCAGGATCGGTCACCGAACCCGCTTCCGCCGCGAGGCACCGGACCGCTGGCGCGGCACCGAGGGCGACGACGAGGGTGAGGTGCTGACCGTCCTCCGAGCCGCGGACGGCACCACCACCAAGATCGAAATCGCGACGTTCGTCTACAGCCGAGATCCCCGCGACCTCGCTTAATTCCTTTTCCGGTACGCCTACCGAGCGCCCCGCCGCAGGCTACGAGCCACGCCCCGGGCCGGTCCCGCGCCACGCCCGCCCGCTCCGGACCGCGACGCGCCTCCCGCGGCGCGCAGCGAAACGCCAGACCGCTGCCACCCCGGACCGTGCCGCGCCGCCGGACCCCGGCTGGTTCTCAGGGGTGTGTCAACGCCCCCGAGACACCCCTGAGAGCCAGCCAGAGACCGCGCGGCGCGCTGCGGCCCGGAGTGGCAGCGGTCTCGCGCCGCTCCCCACCTTGCGTGGGGAGTTGCGGTGCGCTGCGCACCGCAACTTCACACACACGCCGGCACTTCACCTTGCGTGGGGAGTTTCGGCGCGCAGCGCACCGCAACTTCACACACACGCCGGCACTGCAGCTTGTGTGGGGAGTTTCGGCGCGCTGCGCACCGCGACTTCACACGGATGTCGGCGCTGTGGCTTGCGTGGGGAGTTCGGGCTGGGTGGTCAGGCCCAGGGCCAGGCCGGCGGTGACGGTGGTGATGCCGAGCCAGACCAGGGGTTGCGGGGGTGGGGCGCCCAGGGCCATTCCGGTCAGCGCGGCCGAGATCGGTGCGACGCCGGTCAGCAGCCCGGCGCGGCCGGCCCCGATCCGGGTGACGCAGGTGTACCAGAGCAGGAACGCGACAGCGGTCACCGCGACCGCGAGATACGCGCCGGCCAGCACGTCGTCGGGGCGCAGCCGGGTGACCGCGGCCGGGCCCTCGACGATCAGGCCGAGCACCCCGAACAGCCCGGTGGCGATCCCGGTCGTGTGCACCGAGACCCCGAGCGGGCCGTGCCGCCCGAGGACCGGCACGGCGAGCAGGGTGAACAGCGCCTCACAGACGAACGTCACCACGGCCCAGAACACCCCGGTCGCGTCGGTACGGCCGAGGCCCTCGACCAGGATCGCGCCGAGGGTGACCACGGCCGCGGCGACCAGCACCCGCGGCGCCGGCCCGCGACCCTCGAGCATCGGGCCACCGGCGGCGAGCAGGATCGGCACGCAGGCGACCGCGACGCCGAGGACCGCCGGCTCGGCGTGCTGAGCGCCGTGCACCAGGGCGATGTTGAAGACCAGCAGGCCGGCCACGGTCACCCCGAGCAGCCAGAGCCGTTCGGCGCCGCGCGGGCGGTGCAGTGGTGTGCGGGTCCAGCGGGCCCAGGCGAGCAGCAGCAGGCAGGCCACCGCGTACCGGAGAGCCTGGACGGTGAGGTTCGGCGCGTCCGCGAGGTGACCGGAGACCGCGACGCTGCCGCCGACGAAAACCATGCCGGCCGTGCCGGCGAGGATCGATGACACCTTCATGCGTCTCATGCTCCCGGCGGGTATGGTCCGGTTCGAGGACCAATCACGGGGCGATGTGGAGGACCAATTGCGACCCGAGGGCGGATCGGACTTCCTGCAGCTGCGCGCGGCGGACGCACCGGGCAAGGGGCTGACCGGCTGGCTCACCGACGGGCTGCGCGGCGCGATCACGGCCGGGCGTCTCGCGCCCGGCGCCCGGCTGCCGGCCACCCGGCTGCTCGCCGCCGAACTCGGCGTCTCCCGGGGCGTGGTGGTGCAGGCCTACCAGCGGCTGGCCGACGAGGGGCTGGCCGGGGCGCGGACCGGGTCGGGCACCGTGGTGACCCGGGACGCCGCGGTCGCCCCACGGCCACCCGCCGACCGCCGGCGCACCCTGCACGAGCTGCGGCTGCCACTCTCCACCCCGGACGGCATCGACCTCAACCTGTCCCCCGGCGTGCCGGACCTGTCCGCGTTCCCCCGGGCCGCGTGGCTGCGTGCGGAACGCGCGGTGCTGGACCGGGTCACGGCGGCCGACCTCGGGTACGGCGACCCGGGTGGCATTCCGCGCCTGAGGGCCGAGCTGGTCGCCTGGCTCCGTCGTACCCGCGGAGTTGTGGCCGAAGCGGACGACGTCCTGGTGTGCGGCGGCGTCGCGCAAGGTCTCGCCCTCCTGGCGCAGATCCGCACCGCCGCAGGCGAGGGGGTGTGGGCGGTCGAGGATCCCGGCTCGCGCGGCGCCCGTGACCAGATGGCGCACTGGGGTGTCCGCCCGGAACCGATCCCGATCGACGAGAACGGCCTGCTGGTCGCGCCGTTACGGGCGAGCGGCGCGTCCACCGTGCTGCTCACCCCGGCGCACCAGTTCCCGACCGGCGTGGTGCTGGGGCCGGACCGCCGCCGCGAGCTGCTCGACTGGGCCGGCGCCGGCGAGCACCTGGTGATCGAGGACGACTACGACGCCGAGCACCGGTACGACCGCGCCCCGGTCGCCGCCCTGCAGGGCTCCGCGCCGGAACGGGTCGCCTACCTGGGCAGCGTCTCCAAGTCCCTGGCGCCGGGGATGCGGCTGGGCTGGCTGATCGCGCCCCGCCGGATGCAGGCCGCCCTGCTCGCCGCGAAGCACGCGAGCGACCTGGGCTGCTCCGCGCTCCCCCAGCTGGTGCTCGCCGAGCTGCTGGCCTCCGGCGACTACGAACGGCACCTGCGCTCGGTGCGGACCCGGCAGCGGGCCCGCCGGGACGCGCTGCTCGCCGGGCTGCGCGCGCACCTGCCGCAGGCCCGGGTCCGCGGCGTGGCGGCCGGGCTGCACCTGCTGGTCGAGCTGCCGGACGGCGACGACGTGGCACTCGCCGAGCGGATCCGGGACGCCGGGGTGCTGGTCCATCCACTCAGCTGGCACCGCCTGCTGCCCGGACCGCCCGGCCTGGTCCTGGGCTACGCCGCGCACCCACCGGACCGCCTCACCGAGGCCGCCGCCCGGATCGGGGCTCTTATTCCGGCAGCACCGTTACATGGTCGATCAAGCGCTCCATCGAGTTGATCAGCGGGGTCTCGACGTCCTTGTAGCTGTTCACCGAGGACAGGATCCGGCGCCACATGTCGGCCGGCTGGCGCACCCCGATCGCCGCGCAGACGCCCTCCTTCCACGGCCGGCCCGGCGGGATGACCGGCCACTTGCTCAGGCCCACCCGCTGGGGCTTCACGGCCTGCCACACGTCAACGTACGGATGCCCGGTGATCAACACGTCCGGGTGGTCCACGGCGGCCACGATCCGGCTCTCCTTCGAGCCCGGCACCAGGTGGTCGACGAGCACGCCGAGCCGCCGCTGCGGACCGGGCCGGAACGCGCGGACCGCCGCGGCCAGGTCGTCGATGCCGTCCAGCGGCTCCACCACCACACCCTCGATCCGCAGGTCGTCGCCCCAGATCCGCTCGACCAGCGCGGCGTCGTGGATGCCCTCCACCCAGATCCGGCTGGCCTTGGCCACCTGGGCGGTCACCCCGGCGACCGCGACCGAACCCGAAGCGGTGATCTTCCGCTGCTCCGGCGCCGCCTGACCGGCCGGGCGGCGCAGCGTGACCGGCTTCCCGTCGAGCAGGAACGCGGCCGGGGCGAGCGGGAAGTTGCGGCGCTTGCCGTGCCGGTCCTCGAGCACCACCGCGCCGAACTCGAACCCGATCACCGCGCCGCAGAAGCCCGAGTCGGCGTCCTCGACCACCAGGTCCGGCTCGGCGTCCACCTCCGGAATCACCTTGCGGCGCCGCCAATTGCCGGAAAGCACGTCCTCCCCATACATGAATCGCACGGTAACCCGTCCGTCCGGACACGCCGGGGTGACGCTCCGAGCCGAGACAAGGTCTTGGGATGGCACGTACCCTTGCTCGCATGTCACCCGCAGCAGATGCGGCCACCCGCACCGCCCGCCGGTCCACCCGATTCGTGGCCTGGGTGCGGGCCTGGCGCGCCGGACTGGTTCCGTTCGACGACCTGGCCGACGAGATCGCCGCCGACGAGGAGCACCTCGTCGCCGACGCACCCGGCACCTGGACCGACGTGCCGCTCGGCCAGGGCCTGCCGATCTTCGCGAAGCTGCATCCGGACGACATCAAGCTGGTCCTCCCGGTGCCCGGCGACCCGCGCGGCCTGCCCGGCCCGGGCCCGCTGACCGGGGCCGCGCTGCTGGCCGGCGAGGCGCTGATCACCCCCGAGTTCGGTGTGGTGCCCGAGGTGCGGCGGCACACGTCCGGCTCCGGAGTGGAGTTCGAGACCGTGGTCTGGCGGGTGCTGCCGGCCCCCGAGCACCGCCCGGGCTTCCAGATCGGCGCGGCCGAGGCCGAGGCCGAGCTGACCGCGACGCTCGGCGAGGTCACCGCCAGGCTCGCCAAACTGGACGTGGCGCAGTGGAAACCCGAGCTGGCCGGCGCGTTGCAGGCGCTGCGCCGCCCGGAGAGCACGGCCACCCTGCCACCCGGCTTCGACCCGCGCTCGCGGCGGCTGTTCGCCCGGGCCAGCGTGCTCGACCAGGTGCTCGCGCTCGCCGAGACGAACGCGCCGGGTGGCGCGATCAACGGCTACGAGGCGCAGCAGCGTGACGAGGCGTTGCGGCCACTGACCGCGGCGTGCCGGCAGGCGCTGGTCGCCGCGTGCAACGCCCCGCTGCACGCGTGACGCCCGACCGGCACGCGCACTGCACGTTCTGCGGCGCGCGGTTCATCCCCGATCAGCCCTGGCCGCGGCGGTGCGCGGCGTGCGGCGAGACGACGTACCGGAATCCGACCCCGGTCGCGGTCGCCCTGCAGCCGATCGGTTCCGGTCTGCTGGTGGTGCGGCGCGGTATTGCCCCGGCGGCGGGCACGCTCGCCCTGCCGGGCGGCTTCATCGAGGTGGGCGAGACGTGGCAGGCCGCTGCGACGCGCGAGCTGGGCGAGGAGACCGGGCTTAAAGCAGACCCTTTAGAGGTACGACTGTTCGACACACACAGCGCCCCGGATGGCACGCTGCTCGTTTTCGGACTGCTGCCGCCGGCTGCTGACCTGCCCACGGCGCCCGCGGGTGGCGAGACCCTGGGGCTCGAGGTGCTCACCGGGCCGGCCGAGCTGGGTTTCAGCCTGCACACCCAGGTGGCGAACCGGTGGTTCGCCGAGGCCGGCCGGGCCGACCGGGGCTGACCCCGGCCGGCCACCTGGTCAGTTCGGGGCGTCCCAGGCGGTGGCCTTGAGCGCCAGCGCACCGTCCTTCGCGACACCGGCGACCGTGAGGGCCACCAGCCGCTGGGGCACCGCGGCCTTCCGCGCCTCGGCGACCGACGTGATCAGGCAGTACACCTGGCCCTGACGGACCGGCAGACGACCCTCCTTGGCGAGCGGCTTGAGCGGGATCTGGCCCACGCATGCACCCGGCTGGAACGTCTCCGACTCGAAGGTGGTCCCGGTCACCCCGGACTGCAGGGAGAGGTACGGAGTGGTCCCCGCGTCGCACGGGTTGTAGTAGCTCAGCTCGGACACCGCCGAATCGGCCTGCACCTTCGGCTCGTCCAGGTCGATGTAGACGGAGCTGTTGCAGTCGGACGGAACGCCGAGGTTCTGCTCCACGTACTTCTGGGTGAACTGGGTCGTCTCGGTCAGCGCCGGAGGCGACCCGTCCGCGGCCGGAGTCGACTCCGTAGTGGGCTCGGCCGGTGCGGTCGTCGTGGGCTGCGCCGGCGCGTCCGCGGGCGTGGTCGCCGGCTGACCGGCGGCCGGCACCTGCTTCGCGGCCAGAGCGTCCACCCTGTCGGCGGCGTCCGAGGCCACGGAGCCGGCGTGCCAGGCGAGCGCGACCGCGCCGGCCGCGAGCAGCACGGCGACCAGGGCGAGGAAGGTGGCGAACCCCGAGCCCTTCCGGGGTGTCTTGGCTGGTGGAAGCGTCGTCGTCGGATCCTGCGGGAACGGGTTATCGTGGCTCACGCTTACCGAATCCTCTGTGATCAATGACCGAAGGTCACGGGCACCATAGCGACACGGGCGGGGCGACCTACGTGTTCGCGGTGGCCGGCACCCGGCAGAAGGACGGCACGCTCTCCACCACCGAGGCCGGACGCCAGCAGACCGCCTCGGTGACCAGCCCGAAGCCGCTGACCGGCGCGGTCGAGGGCGTGGAACAGCTGACGATCCGAGTCCAGTGCGGCAACCCGAAGGGCGTCGTCCTCCTCACCGCCGCCACCGTCAGCCCGTCCTAGCCCCGCGGCCGCGGCGCGCTCCCGGCCCGCGGCTGGTCCGCAGGGGTGCCTCCGGCCCTTCGAGACACCCCTGCGGACCAGCCGCGGCAAGCTCGTCCTGAGGTCGTCACCACAGCTGGTGCCCATGGTGGTATCAAGACCGCCGGCACCAGCCGCGCCGCTTGCCCATTGTGATCTCGGTGGGGGTCTGCGGCCTTGCCCGAGGTGTTCGGGTGCAGGTGGGTGGGGGGCGTGTCTTCGCGGGCCGGGATGGTCGGTCGCTCAGTGGCCCTTCGGCGGGTCGGCGTGGGTGATCGATGCCGGCGGGGCGGTAGAAGTCCGCACTCGGCACCGAAGGGGCGGCGGCAGCCCACGCTCGGAACCGAGGGGGCGGCAGGGGCCCGCACTCAGCACCGAAGGGGCGGCAGGGGCCCGCGCTCGGCACCGAAGGGGCGGCGGCAGCCCGCGGTGGGGCGGGTTCGGGGCGGTGG
>NZ_BOMS01000072.1 GCF_016862315.1 Actinoplanes palleronii
TAGACGCACGCGATCTGGCAATGCGGACTCTCGCCGCCCTCCGCAGGAGCGGCAGGCACATCCGATCGGGCATCGTGCGCCCTCGCCGTCCGTGGAGTGATCGGGGACGGGTAGCCGGCACTCCCCCGGCTGGTGCTCAGGGGTGCCTCGCGGGCCATGAGGCACCCCTGAGCACCAGCCGGGAACCGGAACGCACACCGGGCCGCGCGGATGCGGGACGTCGGGTGGGTTGCGGTGCGCCCGGCCGCGGGTCAGTCGATCAGGTCGGCGGTCACCAGCTCGGTGAGGAGGAGGCGGATGGCGGGGGCGCAGCGCGGGGCGTCCGCGGAGGTGAACCAGGCCAGCTCGGCGATCTCGTTGGCCGGGGCCGGGGAGATGTCCGGCGAGGCCGGTTCGCCGAGGAAGCAGACCAGGCGGACCTGGGTGCCGGGTGGGCGGTTGTGCGCCGGGGCATTGATCGTACGAAAATGGCGAAGCCCGTCGGCCGCGAGCGCGACGCCGACCTCTTCCTCGGCCTCCCGTGCCGCCGCCTCCGCGTCGGTCTCGCCCTCCTCGGGCTTGCCGCCGGGCAGGTAGAACGCGTCCGAGTCGAACGCCCGGACCACCAGCACGCGTCGCTTCCGCACGTGGACCCAGGCGGCCGCCACCACGTCGCTCATGCGAGCACGAACGCGGTGCCGGCCTCGAAACGGACCAGGTCCGCGAGGGTCTGCCGGGTGTTCGGGCCGGCCGTCTCGGGCAGCTCGCCGGGCGGGTAGAACGCCGCGTCGATGGTCTCGTCGGTCTCCCGGAGCAGCTCGCCGGACCACGAGTCGGCCCGGCAGGCCAGCGTGATGTGCTGGTACGGCTGCCCGTAAGCACTCGTCGACAACTGCGACCCGGAGTAGAGCGCGAACGGGGTGACCCCGTGCACGGTCAGGCCGGTCTCCTCGAACACCTCGCGGATCGCGCAGTCCCGCAGGGTCTGCCGGAGCTCCATGGTGCCGGCCGGGAGCGCCCACCGCCCGTTGTCACTGCGCCGGATCAACAGCACCCGGCCGTCCTCGTCGCGGAGCACCGCGCGGGCGCCGACGGCCATCAGCACCCGGCCCGCTCCGACCGATTCCCGCAACTGCCCAAGGTACGAATCTTCCCAAGCCGGCACGGAAACGACGCTACCTCAGCGCCCCACCGCTCCTGCCGAACGGGTCAGCGTGACCGTTTTCGCCCAGCATCTGCCACGTCTGGCATGGCTCTGCGCCGCCGCCACCGGCGTCCTGCTGCTCTCCGGCTGGTCGGCCGCGGTGGTGGCGAGCGGGTCGATGCACCCGGCCGTGGACACCGGTGACGTGGTCCTGATGTCGCCACCCGGACGGGTCCGCGCCGGGCAGGTGATCCGGTTCCGCGACCCGGGCCGGCCGGGGCGGACGACGCTGCACCGGGTGGCCCGCTTCGACGGGCGGGGACGGCTGATCACCCAGGGGGACGCGAACCGGGTCGCCGACCACCGGCCGGTGCCACCGGGCGCGGTCGTCGGGGCGGCCCGGCTGCGGGTGCCCTATCTGGGGTGGCCGGTGCTCTGGTGGATCCGCGGCGAGTACGGCAAGGTCGTCGCGCTGGTCCTGGCGGGCCTGACCGGCCCGCCAGGCGTGGTCAGGCTCAGATCTCGTCGATCAGGTCGGCGACCGAGTCGATGATCCGGGACGGGCGGTACGGGTACGTCTCGCTCTCCATCCGGCTGCTGATCCCGGTCAGCACCAGGATCGTCTCCAGCCCGGCCTCGAGGCCGCAGAGCACGTCGGTGTCCATCCGGTCACCGATCATCGCGGTGGTCTCGCTGTGCGCGCCGATCGCGTTCAGCGCCGAGCGCATCATCATCGGGTTCGGCTTGCCGACGAAGTACGGCTTCACCCCGGTCGCCTTGGAGATCATCGCGGCGACCGAGCCGGCCGCCGGGAGCAGGCCCTCGTTGGACGGGCCGGTGGCGTCCGGGTTGGTGCAGATGAAGCGGGCCCCGCCGTTGATCAGCCGGATCGCCTTGGTGATCGCCTCGAAGCTGTACGTCCGGGTCTCGCCGAGCACCACGTAGTCCGGCTCGAACTCGGTGAGCACGTACCCGGACGCGTGCATCGCGGTGGTCAGGCCGGCCTCGCCGATCACGTACGCCGTACCGCCCGGCCGCTGGTCGGCCAGGAACTGCGCGGTGGCCAGCGCCGCCGTCCAGATCGACTGCTCGTCCACCTCGAAGCCCATCCGGGTGAGCCGCGCCTGCAGGTCACGCGGCGTGTAGATGGAGTTGTTCGTGAGGATCAGGAACGGCTTGCCGGAGGCCTTCATCCGGTTCACGAACTCGGGGGCGCCGGGCACCGGCTCACCCTCGTGGACGAGCACGCCGTCCATGTCGGTGAGCCAGCTCTCGATCGGTTTGCGTTCCTTCATGCAGCGGCTCCAGGTCGCTTCGCAGGGGGGCAACAGTTCGCCGGACAGACGTCCCAGGTCGGGAGCGTACCCAGCGTCGTGTGCGGTTGATCACCCAGCCGCTCCTCCACCAGTTCGCGGACCATCGTGACGAACCGCGGGTGCACCCCCGGGGACGCCGCACGGGCGAAACCGAGGCCGAGCCGGGCGGCGGTGTCCTTCGCCTCGTTGTCCAGGTCCCAGATCACTTCGAGGTGGTCGGAGACGAAACCGATCGGGCTGACCACCACGTCGGTGACGCCCTTCTCGGCCAGGGCCTCGAGGTGATCGTTGATGTCCGGCTCGAGCCACGGGATCTGCGGCGGGCCGGAACGGCTCTGCCAGACCAGGTCGTACTCGACGTCGTCGGCGGCCCGGGCCTGCACCAGCCGTGCCGTCTCGGCCAGCTGATCGGTGTAGCGGTTGCCGGTCGGGCCGGCGTTGCGCGCCATGCCGGCCGGGATGGAGTGCGCGGTGAACGCGACCCGGGTGGTGGCGCGGCGGGCCGGGTCGAGGGTGCCGAGCGCGGCACGGACCGCCTCGGCGTGCGGCTCGACAAAACCGGGATGGTCGTGGAACTGCCGCAGCTTGCTGATCCGCGGCGCTTTCGGCCCGACGTGCTCACGGGCCGCGGCGATGTCCTCCCAGTACTGCTTGCAGGAGGAATAGCCACCGTACGCACTGGTCGCGAAGCCGAGCGCGTGCTCGACCCCGTCGTCGCGCATCTGCGCCACGGTGTCGGCGAGCATCGGCTGCCAGTTCCGGTTCCCCCAGTACGAGGGCAGGCCGATGCCGTGCGCGGCGAACTCGGTGCCGACCGCGGCGAGCAGGTCGCGGCACTGCTGGTTGATCGGGGAGACCCCGCCGAAGTGCATGTAGTGCTCGTACACCTCGGCGAGGCGCTCGTCCGGAACGCCGCGTCCGCGCACCACGTTGCGCAGGAACGGCATCACGTCATCAGGTTTCTCGGGCCCGCCGAAGGAGAGCAGGACGAACGCGTCATAAACCACCCGGCCATCCTGCCACCGCTGGCCGCCGTAACTCGCCGGTAACCCCCTCGACGTGCACAAGCTCACCTACGCGCCGATGGCGTGGTAACCCCCGTCGACGTGGACCATCTCACCGGTGGTGGCCGGGAACCAGTCGGACAGCAGGGCGCAGACCGCGCGGGCGGCCGGCTCCTGGTCGTTCAGGTCCCAGCCCAGCGGCGCGCGCTCCGACCAGGCGTCCTCGAACTGCGCGAAGCCGGGGATCGACTTGGCCGCCATGGTCCGCAGCGGGCCGGCCGAGACCAGGTTGCTGCGGATGCCCTGCTTGCCCAGGTGCAGGGCGAGGTAGCGGTTCGCCGACTCCAGGCCGGCCTTGGCCACGCCCATCCAGTCGTAGACCGGCCACGCCTTGGTGGCGTCGAAGGTCAGGCCGACGACCGAGCCGCCCGAGCCCATCAGCGGCAGCGCCGCGGTGGCCAGCGACTTGTACGAGAACGTCGACACGTGCAGCGCGGTCGCCACGTCCTCCCACGGCGCGTCGAGGAACCCGCCGCCGAGACAGCTCTGCGGGGCGAAGCCGATCGAGTGGACGATGCCGTCCAGCCCGTCGACGTGCTCCCGGACCTTGTCGGCCAGGCCGTCCAGGTGTTCCTTGTTGGTCACGTCCAGCTCGATGACCGGGGCGGTCTCGGGCAGCCGCTTGGCGATCCGCTCCACCAGCGACATCCGGCCGAAGCCGGTGAGCACGACCTGAGCGCCGTTCTCCTGTGCGAGCTTCGCCACCGAGAAGGCGATCGAGGCGTCGGTGATGACACCGGTGACCAGCAGCCGTTTTCCGGCCAGCAGTCCAGACAAGATTCTCTCCTGAAGAATTTTTGGAACAGATGTGGCGGGACCGGGAAGGGGTCAGTGCCCCATGCCGAGGCCGCCGTCGACCGGGATCACGGCGCCCGAGATGTACGCCGCGCTGTCGCCCGCCAGGAAGGTCACCGCGGCGGCGACCTCGTCCGGGGTGGCGAGCCGACCGGCCGGAACGGCCTTGATGATCTCGGCCTTGCGGGAGTCCGACAGCACGTCGGTCATCTCGGTCTCGATGAAACCGGGTGCCACCACGTTCGCCGTGATGTTCCGGGTGCCCAGCTCCCGCGTGATGCTACGGGCCACACCGACCAGGCCGGCCTTCGACGCGGCGTAGTTCACCTGGCCGGGACCGCCGTACAGGCCGACCACCGACGAAATGAAGATCATCCGGCCCCACTTGGCCCGCAGCATCTTGCCGCTGGCCCGCTTGGCGACCCGGAACGCGCCGGTCAGGTTGGTGTTCACCACCCGCTCGAACTGGTCCTCGGACATCCGCAGCAGCAGGGTGTCGTCGGTGATGCCGGCGTTGGCGACGAGGACCTCGACCGGGCCGATCTCGCGCTCGACGAAGCTGAAGGCGGCGTCCACCGACTCGGAGTCGGTGATGTCGCACTGCACGCCGAACAGGCCGTCCGGCGCGCCCGATCCCCGGTGGGTGATCACGACCCGATCGCCCTGCTTTTCGAACGCCCGGGCGATGGCCAGGCCGATGCCACGGTTTCCGCCGGTCACCAACACGGTGCGAGGCACAGCGCAACTCCTTCGAGAAGGTCGGGTCATACCCTGGTAGGGGGTACCGCAGGGGCACGACAACGCTGTCGTCCCTGATTAGCCTGCTGGGAATGGAGACTAACGGCCCTGAGCGGCACCACACGGTGATGGGGCCGCTGACTTACCTAACGTTCAAAAGGGAAACGCCCAGGCCGCCGGTTCGGCGACGCCAGGTCAGACATGCGCTTCCGGTGCTCCTGTTCGCGCTGGCCGGGCTGGCCCTGGCGATGGCCGCGAGCCTCGAGGAGACCCGGGACCTGCCGAACCTGGCGATCTGGGCCCTCGCCGCCGGTGCGGTGCTGCCGGTGGCGGTCTCCTACCGCCGGCCGGTGGCGGCCTGGCGGCTGGCGTTCGTGATGCTCTTCGTCGGCGTGATCAACGCGGTGGTCCCGCTCCGGGAGCCCTGGCCGTGGAACGCGGTGCAGATCCTCGGCACGCTGTTCGTGCTGGGCCGGCTCGCCGCGGTCAGCGAATCGCTTGTCACCATCTGGGCCACCCTGCTCACCCTGATCCCGGTTTTCCTGTACGCACCGGACGCCAACGCCTGGGGCGCCGCCGTGGGAGTGGTGGCGGTCTCGGCGATCGGCGACATCCTGTCCCGCCGCCGGCGCACCCGCGAGCTGCTGGACGAGCAGTCCGAGCTGAACGAACTGGAGCGCGCCAAACGGGCGCTGCTGGAGGAGCGCACCCGGATCGCCCGTGAGATGCACGACGTGGTGGCGCATCACATGTCGATGATCGCGGTGCAGGCCGAGACCGCGCCGTACCGGCTGGCCGGGCTGCCGGACGAGGCGAAGGACGAGCTGGCCTCGATCGCCGGGTCGGCCCGGCAGGCGCTCACCGACATGCGCCGGGTGCTCGGCGTGCTGCGGTCGGAGGACCAGCAGGCCGAGCACGCGCCGCAACCCGGCTACCCCGACATCGCCGAGCTGGTGGGCACCGCGCGACGGGCCGGGCTGCCGGTCACCGAGGAGCTGCCGGCGCTGACCGGGATCGGCGAGGCGGCCGGGCTCACGGCGTACCGGATAGCGCAGGAAGCCCTGGCCAACGCGGCCCGGCACGCGCCGGGCGGCCCGGTGCGGCTGGTCGCCCGCGCCGACGGCGACCGCTTGGAGCTGCGGGTCAGCAACGAGCTGACCGACCCGCCGGGCCCGGCCCAGAAGGGCGGCCACGGATTGATCGGCATGCGTGAGAGAGTCGCCCTGCTCGGCGGTGAGCTCTCCGTCGGGCCGGACGGCGCCGGCGCCTACCAGGTCCTGGCGCGCCTTCCCCGGGAAGAGGCTCGATGATCAAAGTATTGATCGCGGACGATCAGACGATGGTCCGGCAGGGTTTCGGCGCGCTGCTGGCCGCCCAGCCCGACCTGCTGGTGGTCGGCGACGCGGCGGACGGCGCGGCCGCGGTCGCCAAGGCCCGCGACCTGAACCCGGACGTGGTGCTGATGGACGTGCGGATGCCGGTGATGGACGGCCTGGAGGCCACCCGCCGGCTGGCCGGCGGACCGAAAGTGCTCATCCTGACCACCTTCGACCTGGACGACTACGTGTACGAAGCGCTGCGCGCCGGCGCCAGCGGCTTCCTGCTCAAGGACGCACCGGCCGCCGACCTGGTGCAGGCGGTGCGCGTGGTGGCGGCCGGCGAGGCGCTGCTCGCCCCGTCGGTGACCCGCCGCCTGATCGCCGAGTTCGCCGCCCGCCCGCAGTCCGCCCGGCCCCGCCCGGTGGCGCTGAACGCGCTCACCCCGCGGGAGACCGAGGTGCTGCGGCTGATCGCGCGCGGCCGGTCGAACCAGGAGATCGCCGCCGACCTGGTGGTCGCCGAGCAGACGGTGAAGACCCACGTCGGGCGGATCCTGACCAAACTCGGGCTCCGGGACCGCGCTCAGGCGGTGGTTTTCGCCTACGAGACCGGGCTTGTCGCCGCCGGCGAGTGACCCGTCCGGGTGGTCCTCACCACCGGTGCGGATCCCGAGTTTCTTAAGTCGCGCTTAAGAGGTACGCTCCTGCACGGTTCCCAGGCCCGACGACTTCGCGGAGGTGATCGCTGTGCGAGATAGCGATCCTCCTAGTCGTGGCCGGGACGCTCGTCAGCGTTTCTGACCGCTGACACCGATCCCACCCGCGCCCACCGGCTCGATCCTGTCCGCAGGAGAGCCGGCCGTGTCGTGTGCGCGCGACACCCTGGCCCGGGCATGGCCGCGATGTGACCTGCGCAATTCGCTTCAGTCACGACGCGGAAGGCAGTTTCCTCATGAAGAACCTCATCGCTCCCCTCGGCCTGACCGTCCTGTCGGCATGGGTCGTCCTGCTCTTCGTCCTCGCCTCGCACAACACCCCGTGAGCCGGTCGTCCGGCTGGTGCTGAGGGGTGCCTCCGGCACACGGAGACACCCCTCAGCACCAGCCGAGACCGGGACGCGCGCCTCGCGGCCTGTCCTCCAGCACGGGGCTAGGGCAGGCGGGAACTCCAGAGCAGGCTCGCCGCGGCGCCGATCAGGGCCAGCAGCAGCGCGGTCATCGCGTACCACTGGGTCACCTCGCGGGGCTCGGTCCGGTGCCCGATCGAGCTGCCCATGTCCTCGTAGACCTGCTTCAGCTCGCTCACCGAGGCCGCCTCGTAGAAGTGGCCCTGCGTCCGGTCGGCCAGCTCCTGCAGCGACAGCCGGTCCACCGGCACCCGCTGCAGCTGGCCGCGGATGTCCACCACACCGGTGTCGGTGCCGAACGCGATCGTGCTGACCGGCACGTTCGCCCCGGCCGCCGCGGTGGCGGCGTCCTCGATCGACCGGCCGGACGTCCGGTACCCGTCGGACAGCAGCACGATCCGGGCCGGGGGCGCGCCGTCCGCGCCGTCCGACGGCACCGAACGGACCGCGTCCAGCGAGGTGAACACCGCCTCACCCGTCGCGGTCGCCTCGGCCAGCGTCAGGCTGTCGATCCCGGCCAGCACCTCGGACCGGTCCTTCGTCGGCGCGACGAGCACGTTCGCCGACTTCGCGAACGACACCAGGCCCAGGTTGTAGGTCGGCGGCAGCTCGCTGACGAACGCCTTCGCCGCCTCCTGCGCCGCCTCGATCCGGGTCGGCGCCACGTCGTCGGCCTGCATCGACAGCGACACGTCGATGGCCAGCATCACGGTGGCACGCTCGAGGGGCTGCTCGGTGTCGACCGACGGCCGCGCGGTGGAGAAGGCCAGCGCCGTCATCATCAGCAGGAACGCGGCGGCCGACACGTGCCGGCGCCAGCCCAGGCCCTTCGGCGCCAGGCTGCGCAGCAGGTCGACGTTGGTGAAGCGCATCGCGTACTGCCGTTTGTGCAGCTGACGCCACACGTAGGCACCGGCGACGAGAAGGACGGGCAGCAGCGTGAGCAGCCACCACGGCGCCAGGAAACGGATCATCGTGTGGTCCCCCGGGTGCGTGCGTGTCGTTGGGCGGCCACGAAGCGGACCATGTCCAGCAGCCAGTCGGTGTCGGTGCGCAGGCGCAGGTGCGAGGCCCCGGCCGCGCGCAGCGCCCGGGCGATCGCGGACCGCTGCTCACTCGCCGCGGCGGCGTAGCGCTGCCGCAGCTCCGGGTCGGCGGTCTGCACCTCGTGCAGCGCGCCGGACTCCGGGTCGGCCAGGGTCAGCACACCCACGTCGGGCAACTCCAGCTCGCGCGGGTCGACCACCTCGATCGCCAGCACGTCGTGCCGGACCGCGAGCTTGCGCACCGGCCGCGCCCAGTTGTCCACCGGCGCCAGGAAGTCGGAGATCACCACGGCCACCCCGCGTCGCCGCGGCGGCCGGTTCAGCAGGTCGATCAGGGCGCCCAGGTCGGTGCGCCCGGGCCGGATCCGGGTGCGCGCGATCGCCCGCAACAGGCCCTGCGCCTCCTTGCGGCCCGGCCGGGCCGGCATCCGGATCACCGACGGGCCGGCCGCTTGCTGCTCGGCCGCCGCTTCCGCCTTGCGCTTGAAGAAAGACCGGGAAGGACCACTTTCCGGTACGCCGGAGCCGGTGCCCACCACCGCACCGATCCGGTTGCCGCCCCGAGCGGTCAGGTGGGTGACGGCGGTCGCCGCGGCCACCACCAGATCGCGTTTGAGCCACTTGGCGGTGCCGAAGTCGAGACTGGCCGACAGGTCGACGGCCATCCACGTCTCCAGCTCCCGGTCGGCCACCGTGCGCCGCACGTGCGGTTGCGTGGTGCGGGCGGTGACCGGCCAGTCCATCCGGCGCACGTCGTCGCCGGGGCGGTACTCCCGGGACTCGCCGGCCTCGGTGCCCGGGCCGGGCAACAGGCCCACGTAGTCGCCCTGGAGCAGGCCGTCCAGTTTCCGGGTGACCAGCAGCTGCAGGCGGGCGAGCACGGCCTCGGCCCGCGCCGCCTCCTCCAGCGGCGCCGGCACCGGCGTGGACTGCTGACTCATGATTGGGGGTGGCCGGGCCAGGCGGTGTTCGGCTGCGGCGGGTAGGGCACCCCGCTCGTGGGCTGCAGGCCGTTCGGCTGCATGCCGTTCGGGTGGGTGCCGTTCGGGCCGGGCGGGACCATCGGGCCGCCGTTCGGCGAGGTGCCCTGCCGGGAGGCGACCGACGGCATCGGCACCGCCTGCATGATCCGGGCCACGATGTGGTCGGCCGGGATGTCGTCGGCGAGCGCGTCGTAGCTGAGCACCAGCCGGTGCCGCAGGATGTCCGGCGCGACGTCCTGCAGGTCCTGCGGCAGCGCGTAGTCGCGGCCGCGGAGCAGGGCCAGCGCGCGGGTGGCCCGCACGATGCCGAGCGAGGCGCGCGGCGACGCGCCGTATTGGATCAGCTGGGCCACGTCGGGCATGCCGTGCTGTGCCGGCGCGCGGGTGGCCAGCACCAGCCGGACCGTGTAGTCGACCAGGGCGTTGTGCACGAACACCTGGTCGGCCCGGCGCTGCAGGGCGAGCAGGTCGGCCGGCGTGAAGATCTGCTTGGGCTCCGGAGCGCTGACGCCCATCCGGTAGACGATCTCGCGCTCCTCGGCGTCGGTCGGGTACCCCACCACGATCTTCATGAGGAACCGGTCACGCTGGGCCTCGGGGAGCGGGTAGACGCCCTCCTGCTCGATCGGGTTCTGGGTGGCCATCACCACGAACGGATCGGGCACGTCGTAGCTCTTGCCGCCGATCGACACCTGGTGCTCGGCCATCACCTCGAGCAGCGCCGACTGCACCTTGGCGGGCGCGCGGTTGATCTCGTCGGCGAGCAGGAAGTTCACGAACACCGGGCCGAGCTCGACGTCGAACTTCTCGTTGCTCTGCCGATAGATCCGGGTGCCGACGATGTCCGCGGGCACCAGGTCGGGGGTGAACTGCACCCGGGAGAACGTGCCGCCGACCACGCGGGCCAGGGTCTCCACCGCGAGGGTCTTGGCCACGCCGGGCACACCCTCGATCAGGCAGTGACCGCGGGCGAGCAACGCCACGAACATCCGCTCGACCATCCGGTCCTGGCCGACGATGACCCGTTTCACCTCGAACATCGCCCGCTCGAGCTGCGACGCGTCGTGCGCCGGCGGGACCGGTACGGCCCCCTCGGGGCTGGTCTCGGTCTCGGGCGTACTGGGCTGCGCCACCGGTCCTCCACAACGGTCCTGATCCGCCGGCTCGGATGCCGACGGTCAAGACTTACACGACAGACAACTACACACGGCTGAGAGGTTCCTAGGAAGTATGCAAACCCCCGTCGTCACCTGACCGTCATCATCATCCCGGGTGCCGCAGATCGCCGCAGCCCAGGGCACTATCGGCCGAACATGTTGATCTTTCTGCGCGATCCGCCGGAACGGGCACGCTCACCGGGTGGATACGTATCTCTTTGAACCGTGTAGCATTTACCACGTCGCCGGGCGGCTTCCCCCGTGGCCGCCCGGCGCATAACTTTCTTATTTATTTCTCCCACGTCGTTTCCTTTAAGTTAGTGACATGGTCGAGGAACTCCCCCCGCAGTGCTCCGCCAAGGGTTGTCGTGCGCCCGCGGCCTGGCAATTGCTCTGGAACAATCCCAAGTTGCACGCACCTGTTTACCGCAAGACCTGGCTGGCCTGCCCCGATCATCGGGTATCCCTGGGCGCGTTCCTGGAGGCCCGCTCGTTCTTGAAGGAAGTGACGCCTTTCGTGTCGTCGCAAGACGCTCCGGTCTCGTAGGGTTCAGATGTGAACGAGCCTTCGGTGCCCATCGCGGTCGATGCCCTGCAGCCGTGGCCGGACACGGTGACATGGCGTCCGGTCTCCAGCAAGCTGATCACTGTGGAGCTGATCGGGCTCGCCGTCTGGCAGGTGATCCTGGTGGTCGGCCTCGGCGTCGGGTGGCTGATCGGCCGCCAGTGGGGCTGGCTCGCCGGCGTCGCCGCGGTCCTGCTGCTCGGCGTCTGGCGCGCGACCGTCGCGGTCCGGGCGGTCCGCGCCTGGGGTTACGCGGAACGCGACAACGACCTGATGGTCCGGCACGGGCTGCTGGTCCGCCGGCTGTCCATCGTCCCGTACGCCCGGATGCAGTACGTGGACGTCACCGCCGGGCCGATCGAGCGCGCGTTCGGGCTGGCCACGGTGCAGTTGCACACCGCCGCCGCGGGCAGCGACGCCCGGGTGCCCGGCCTGCCACCGGAGGAGGCGTCCCGGCTGCGTGACCGGCTCACCGCGCTCGGCGAGGACCGGGCCGAGGGCCTGTGAGCACCACCGAGACCCCATCGGCCTCCCCCTCCCCGGAGCGGGCCGACGCACCCGAGCGGGCCGACCGGCAACGGCTGCACCCGCTCAGCCCGCTGCTGCACGGCGCCAAGAGCCTGTTCGTGATCGTCGCCGCGCTCTCCTGGCAGACCCTGCGCCAGCTCGGCCCGACCCACTTCGCCATGGTGGTGCTGGCCCTGGCCGTCGGCGCGCTGATCTTCTCGGCGGTCGGCTGGTGGAACACCGGGTACCAGGTGGTCGGGCGGGAATTGCGGATCAGCGACGGGCTGCTGTGGCGGCGCAACCGGGCCATCCCGCTGGACCGGCTGCAGTCGGTCGAGCTGCGCCGGCCGCTGCTCGCGCAGCTCACCGGCCTGGCCGAGCTGCGGCTCGAGGTGGTCGGCGGGAGCAAGGCCGAGGCGCCACTTGCCTATTTGACCGTACGGGAGGCGTCCGCGCTGCGGGAGCGCCTGCTCGAGCTGTCCGGTCGTACCCCTCAAGGGTCAGCCGCAAGCGGGGCGGACCCGGCGGCCGCGGCGCACACCGTGACCCCGCAGGAACATCTGCTCCTGTCGGTCAGCAACCGGGACCTGTTGATCAGCCAGCTGCTCACCCCGCAGGCGTTCCTGCTGCCGGTCGGCGTCGCCTGGGTGATCACGCAGTTCGTGATGGAGGGCTCGTGGACCTTCATCGGGATCGCCAGCACGGTCACCGCGATGGCCGGTGTGCTGCTCCAGCCGATCCGCCGGGTGCTGCGCGACTGGGACTTCCGGCTGGCCCGCGCCCCGGGCGGCCGGCTGCTGCTGCGCTACGGCCTGACCGAGACCCGCAGCCAGGTGGTGCCGCTGCACCGGGTGCAGGCGGTCCGGATCACCTGGCCGCTGCTCTGGCGCCTCACCGACTGGCTCTACCTGCAACTCGACGTGGCCGGGTACGGCGCTCCGGAGCGCGGCAACGACACCGGCTCGGACCGGCTGCTGCCGGTCGGTGACCGGGACGCCGCCCGCTTCCTGATCGGCACCGTGCTGCCCGGCGTCGACCTGGCCGCGCTGGCCACCACGCCGCCGCCGTCCCGGGTGGGCTGGCTGCACCCGTTCGGGCTGCGGTTCATGGGGGTCGGCCTGCACCCGGACGTGCTGGTCACCCGGGAAGGGCGACTGGCCCGGGAGATGACGCTGGTGCCGTACGCGAGGCTGCAGAGCGTGCGGGTGGTGCAGGGGCCGCTGCAGCGGATGCTCGGGGTGGCCACGGTCTATGCGGACGCGGCCGGCGGGCGGTCCGGGGTGGCCCGGGACCGGGATCTGGCCGAGGCGTGGGCGCTCGCCGACGAACTGGCCCGCCGGGCGCGCCAGGCCCGGCAGCCGGTGTCCCCCGCCCCGGCCGGTTTCGTTCCACCAGCCGGTTTTGCTCCACCGGCCGGTTCTGCTCCACTAGCCGGTTTTGTTCCGCCAGCCGGTTCTGTTCCGCCGGCCGGCCTGGCTTTCCCGGCCGGTCCGGTTCCGCCGGCCGGTTTTGTTCCGCCGCCTGCCGGCGGGGAACCGGCGGACGACTCGTACTGGCAGCGGCCACCGCAGGCCTAAGGTGTGACGATGGAGCTACCCGAGTTCGCTCCCGGCCTGATCGCCCGGGTGGAGTTGACGGTCACCGATGCCGACACCGCCCAGTCCATCGGGTCCGGTGACGTGCCGGTGCTGGCCACGCCCCGGGTCCTCGCGCTGGCCGAGGCCGCGACGGTGGCCGCGACCGCGCGGCAGATCCCCGGCGGGATCACCACGGTGGGCACCCGGGCCGAGGTGGTGCACCGGGCGCCGACACCGATCGGGCGGACCGTGATCGCGGTGGCCACGCTGACCAAGGCCGAGGGGCGCACGCTGGTCTTCGACGTCGAGGTCCGCGACGGTGAGGCAGTGGTGGCCGAGGTCCGGGTCGAGCGCGTCCTGCTGGACCGGCAGCGCTTCATCGCCCGAGCCCTCGGCGACTAGCCCCCGGTCCCGGCCCTGGCTGGCTTCCAGGGGTGCCTCACGGCCCCGGAGGCACCCCGGGAAGCCAGCCGGGGTCCGGAGGCGCGGTGCGGTCGGGAGCAGCCGCGGTCTCGCGTCGGCGTACCGGAACGGTCAGATCTTGCCCCAGCGGGCTTCGACCTCGGCGGGGCTCGGCATGGCGGTGGCGCCGCCCGGGCGTTCGCAGACCAGGCCGGCCACCGCGAGCGCGAAGCTCACGTGCCGCTGCCAGCCGGCCAGGCCGTCCGGGAGGCCGTCCGAGAGCAGGCGGCTGACCAGCGCGCCCATCACCGAGTCGCCGGCGCCGGTGGCGTCGATCGCGGCCACCGACGGCGCCGGCTGCAGCGCGGATCCGTCCGCGGCGGCCACGTGGGCGCCCTTCGCGCCGCAGGTCACCACGACCGCGCCGGCGCCGAGCGCGCGGATCCGGTCGGCGGCCGCGGCCGGATCGCTGTCGCCGTAGAGCAGCTGGGCGTCGGCCGAGCTGAGCTTGACCAGGTCGGCGGTGGCGAAGAACTCCTCGACCAGGTCACGCAGGGCACTCAGCGCGGCGGCGTCCGGCAGCAGCTTCGGGCGGACGTTCGGGTCGAAGACGCGGACACCCCCGGCGGTGGCCCAGGCCTCCCGGGCCGCGGACCGGAACGGCTCCCGGAGCAGGCAGATCGACCCGGTGTAGACCACGTCCGCGCCGGCCAGCACGGACCTGTCGAGGTCAGCCGGCGTGAGCAGGGAATAGGACGGCGGCTCGCCGTAGAACGTGAAGGCCGGTTCGGCACCCTCGAACGTGGTGACGGCGAGCGTGGTCGGCACGTCCACCCGGCGCACCCCGCGGTCGCCGACCCCGGCCGTCCGCAGGAAGGCGGCGATCCGCTCGCCGAGCACGTCGGTGCTCAGCGTCCCGGAGTACTCCACCCGGCCACCCAGCCGGGCCGCCCCGACGGCGACGTTGAGCGGCGCACCCCCGATCGCCTGGCGGTAGATCTGTGCGCCGTCCCGGTCGTCCTCGAGCAGGTCGATCAGCGCCTCACCCAGCACCACCGCGTAGCCCATGCCGCTCCTTCCGCGTTCCGTGCCCCCGCCACGTCCGGGCGGGGTTTCAGCCTCGCGCTCCGCGGCGGGGAAATCCAGCGTGAGGTTATGTCGACCGGATAAATCCGCTTTTGCGAGAATTGGGGAATGATGGTTCACCGATTACTCCCCGCACTGGCCGGACCCCTGCTGCTCGGGCTGGCCGCGACACCCGCCTCGGCCGCCCCGGCGCCCGGTCCGGCGGTTTTCCAGAGCTGGACGGCCGGCGCCCAGGCGGTCACCTACGACCCGGTCGTGGTGCCGCTCGGCGCCACCGCGCAGGTCGAGTTCAGCTCGACCGGGCACAACCTGTGGGTACGGCTCGGTGTGACCGGGCTGGTGCCCGGCCGGGCGTACGGCGCGCACATGCACGTGGCGGCGTGCGCCGCGGACCCGAAGGCGGCCGGACCGCACTTCCAGCACCAGCACGACCCGGCCGCGACCAAGGAGAAGCCGTCGGCCGACCCGGCCTTCGCCAACGCCGTGAACGAGATCTGGCTGGACTTCACCGCCGACGCGCGCGGGGCGGCGACGGTGAGCCGGTCGCAGCGCTGGATGTTCGCCCGCGATCAGCGGCCCAAGTCGCTGATCCTGCACGCCGAGACCACGAAAACCGGGCCGGGTGTCGCCGGGACGGCCGGCGCCCGGGTCGGCTGCCTGAACCTGCCGTTCGGCTACGGCGGGACCGGCGCGCGCTGACCCTGCGTACAAAATAAGTCTTTTCACACACCGAGTCGGCCGGGCCTCGCGGTCCGGCCGCGGTCTCAGCCACCTACCGCGCACTGCTTTCCGCCGGGGTCAGGCGGTAACGTCGGGGAACAGTTGAGAACGGGAGGCACCACACCATGGCGCAGAAGAACGACGGCGCGCAGCCCGCACCCAAGACGGAGTCACACGACCCCGCCTTCCCGGAAGCGTTCCTGCAGTTCATGCGCACCGGCTGGCGCGAGGACCCGATCGCGGTCGCGCCGCTGCCCGAGGTGCCGAACTACGAGAAGCGCCGGGCCGCGCTCTCCGAGGCGTTCCCCGGCGAGACCCTGGTCATCCCGAGCGGCAACGAGAAGGTGCGCGCCAACGACACCGAATACTCGTTCCGTCCGGGCAGCGACTTCTTCTACCTGACCGGCGACCGCGACCCGGACAGTGTGCTGATCCTGCACCCGACCGCGTCCGGTCACGAGGCGGTGCTCTTCACCCGGGAGCGCAACTCCAAGGAGACCGACCGGTTCTTCCGGGACCGCAACGGTGAGCTGTGGGTCGGCCGCACGCACACCCTCGCCGAGAAGGCCACCGAGATCGGCCTGGAGACCGCGTCGCTGGGTCACCTGGGTTCCGCCCTGGCCCTCTCCGCGCCGGGCCGCACGCGGGTGCTCCGCGGGCTGGACCCCAACATCGACCGCGCCGTGCTGGCCTACGAGCCCGACCGGGACAAGCCGCGCGACCGCGAGCTGGCCCGGGTCATCTCCGAGCTCAAGCTGGTCAAGGACGAGTGGGAGATCGCCCAGCTGCAGGACGCGATCGACGCCACCGTCCGTGGCTTCGAGGACGTCGCCCGCATCCTGCCGGCCGACCGCGGGGTCAAGGAGCGCCTGCTCGAGGGCGTCTTCGGCCTGCGCGCCCGGCACGACGGCAACGACGTCGGGTACTCCTCGATCGTCGGCGGCGGCGCGCACGCGACGATCCTGCACTGGGTCCGCAACACCGGCGTGACCACGCCCGGCGAGCTGCTGCTGATGGACATGGGCGTCGAGGGCCACAACCTCTACACCGCCGACGTGACCCGCACGGTCCCGGTCTCCGGCACGTTCACGCCGCTGCAGCGCCAGGTCTACGACATCGTGTACGCGTCGCAGCAGGCCGGCATCGACGCCGTCCGCCCCGGCGTGCTCTTCAAGGACGTGCACCAGGTCTGCATGCGGGTGCTCGCCGAGGGCCTGCACGACCTGAACCTGCTCCCGGTCAGCGTGGACGAGGCGATGGCCGAGGACAGCACGGTCTACCGCCGCTGGACCCTGCACGGCTTCGGTCACATGCTCGGCATCGACGTGCACGACTGCTCGAACGCGCGGAACGAGACGTACCGGGAGGGCGCGCTCGGCGAGGGCTACGTCCTCACCGTCGAGCCGGGGCTGTATTTCCAGCCCGAGGACGAGCTGGTCCCCGAGGAGCTGCGCGGGCTGGGCATCCGGATCGAGGACGACGTCCTGGTCACCGCGGACGGCTGCCGCAACCTGTCGGACGGCCTGCCCCGCACATCGGGTGAGGTCGAGACGTGGCTGGCGGCGCAGCGCGAGGCGGGCCCGCGCCTGCCGGGCTGACGGTCAGGTTCTCGCCCGGTGCCGCCTCTGCGGCGCTGGGCGAGCGCTCGTCGCGGCCCGGTGCGAGGATTGACGGATCTTGAGTGCCGCCGATCTCTCAGTGCCGCCGATCCGAGCTACGGAGCTGCCGTGACCGATGCCCGCGCCGCCCTCGTCGACATCGAGCAGACCGACGGCCGGGTGGTCATCCGGGTCCTCGCCTCAGGTTCCACGACCGTCGCGGTCGTGGAACGGGTCCGCGATCCGAAGCTCCACCCGCACATCCCGATCGGCACCCGGGAACGCCAGCACCTGCGGATGATGCTCGACGACATCCCGGTCCACCTGGACCCCGGGCCGGGCCGGTACTCGCGTCACTCCTACCGGGTGGTCGTCGAGCACGAGGGCCACTCGTACGTCTACCGTCCGAAGACCCCGGACACCAGCCGGCTGACCCGGGACGGCTGGCGGCTCGGCGACTTCACCATCACCGCGAAGGGCGAGCTGGACGCGGACTGGCACGAGGAGGCCGCGCCCGAGCCGGTGGACGTGGCCATCGGCTATGCGCTGGGCGCGGCGTTCGGCGCCGGCGCCGACTTCTTCCTGGTGTCGATGCTCAACCTGGTCGACCAGGCCGACCCCGGCCACTGACCCACCGCGCCGCTCCCCGCCGCTCCGCCTGCGCCGCGCCCCGCCGCGCCCCGCCGCGATCTTGGGGAGTGGTGAGCCGGGTCAGCCGATCTTGTAGTCGGAGACCGCCCAGCACTCCGCGCCGGTCGCGGCATCGGTCACGTTGATGCTGACCTTGACCGGGTGGCCGTCGGCGGTGTCGTACTCGGAGGTCGCCTGGCCGCCGTCGTCCGAGGTGGTCTGGACCATCGCGAGCAGCTCGCCCAGGCTCGGCACCTCGATCTCCTCGCCCTCGTCACCGGTGATCGGGCCGAGGTCGACGGCCGCCGACGCGTCCGGGGCGGCCGCCGAGGCACCCACCCGGGCGTAGCCGGTGACCTTGCCGTCCTGCACGTTCGCCCGGTACCGGCCGAGCGGCGCGGCGGCGTCGCAGCCGCGGGTCAGCACGTAGGAGTAGGCGGCCGGCTCCGTCCAGGCCGGCGCGGAACCACCGGCGGCCGGGGCGCCGGACGCGGGCGCCGCCGCCGAGGTCGCCGGGTCGGTGAACTTCGGCTCGGACGACGAACTGCATCCGGCGATCACACCGACCAGGGTGACCGCACCCAGACCCGACCAGAGCCGGGCACGCGCGAACCGCACGACGACCTCCACTAAGGGTGCCCGCCGACCACCGGCGCGCACGCGGCGCAATCTAGCGCAGCCGCGCACGCTCCCCGGTGGCCGGGATCAGGCCAGGTCGGCCACGAAGACCGCGACCTGGCGGGCCGGGACGGTCAGCTCCGCGCCGTCCAGCTTGGTCACCGCGGACGCGCCGCGCAGCACCGGATCGGCCGAGGCGGTCAGTTCCGGGTGCAGCCGCAGCGGGCCCTCACCCGGTACCACCTGGCAGGTCGGCTCGTCGGTGGCGTTGAAGACCACCACGAGCCGGCGCCAGCGCTCGTCCAGCCCGGTCCCGTCCAGACCCATCACGATCACCCCGGGGGTCTCGCCCGGGCCGCCGAGCGGGAACGTCACGCGCCGCTGCACCTCGTCGGCGGTGGGCAGCCCGAAGACCGGTGAGGAACGGCGGATCCGGAGCAGTTCCCGGTACCGCTCGGCGGCCAGGTTCATCACCTCGGCGCTCGGGATCAGCGCCGGGTCGGCGAGCAGCGGGCGGGCATGGCCCCAGACCTCGCGGTTGTCGTCGAACGGCGGCAGACCGGTCCCGAAGCCGTTGCCGTGCCCCGGATCCCAGCGGATCTGGTTGAACCAGTCACCGGAGTTGAACGAGTTGCGGTCCAGCGACTTCGACCGGAGCCGTTCGCTGCCCAGTGCCATGAACCCGGCGCCCTGGCCGAGCACCACCAGGGACAACGCCAGCACCTGCATCCGGGCGCGGTCGGCCGGGCGGGTGCCGGGCGGGAGTTTGAACGCCATCGCGTCGTACAAGATCTCGTTGTCGTGGGCGTCGACGTAGTTGACCGTCTCGCCCGGCGCGGACGCGTAGCCGCACGGGGAACCGTTGTAGTCCACCTGCGCGCCGCTGCGCTCCACCCCGTCGTGGGTGACGAACCGGTACGTCGCCAGCCCACCCGCGAGTCCGACTTTGATCCGATCGTGCACGAAGCCCGGGGTGCGCTGGCCGAGCCCGGTGGCGAAGCCCGGCACACCCGGGTCGCCGAACGCGCCGCCGCCACGGGCCGCGTCCCGCATCCGGTCGTTGAACGAGCCGATCCCGGTGCCGGCCATGTTCACCTGGGTGGCCTGGGCGAAGCGGGCGTCGTACGCCACCTCGCCGAAGTTCCAGCCCTCGCCGTACAGGCAGATGTCGCGGCCGTGCTCGACCCGGTGGTCGAGGGCGATCCGCGCCTCCAGGATGTTGGCCCGCGGGTGGTGGCCCATCAGGTCGAACCGGAACCCGTCGATCCGGTACGCCCGCGCCCAGGTGACCAGCGAGTCGATGACCAGCCGGCCCATCATCATGTGCTCGGGCGCGGTGTTCGGGCAGCAGGTCGACTCGGCGGTGCTGCCGTCGGCGAGCAGCCGGTGGTAATAACCCGGCACGATCCGGTCGAGCACGCTGAACCGGTCGAGCCCGTCGCGCATGGTGTGGTTGTAGACGACGTCGAGGACCACCCGCAGCCCGGTCGCGTTGAGCGCGGCCACCGCGGAGCGCATCTGCAGGATCCGCGCGGTCCCGGCCGGGTCGGTGGCGTAGCTGCCCTCCGGCGTGGTCCAGTGCCACGGATCGTAACCCCAGTTGTAACCGTCCTCGTCGGCCACCGCCATCACGGCGCGCTGCTGCTCGGGTGAGTCCGGCGGGAGGGCGACCAGGTCGCAGGCGGGCTGGGCCTGGTCGGCGCGGCGGTCCGGCACGGTGCCGAAGTCGTTGACCGGCAGCAGGTGCACGTGGGTCAGCCCGGCCTCGGCGAGCGAGCGCAGGTGACGCATCCCGTCCGAGCCGGCGTGCGTGAAGGCCAGGTAGGTGCCACGTTCGGCGGCCGGCAGCGAGCCGTCGCCGATCGAGAAGTCCCGGACCGACACCTCGGCGATCTGCATCCGGGCCGGCGCCACGGCCGCCGGTTTCGCCGCGTCGTCCCAGCCCGGCGGCTTGAGCTCGGCCGCGTCCAGGTCGACGAGCTGGCTGTGGGTGGAGTCGGCGGCCAGCGACACCGAGTAGGGGTCGGTCACGCTCGTCGTCACGACCCGCTGGGCGGCCGGGTGCCAGGTCTCGACCCGGTAGCGGTAGAACCGCCCGAGCCACTTCCGCTTGACCGGAATCGACCAGACGCCGGTGAGGTCGTCGCGGTCCATCGGCAGGATCCGCGGTTCGCCGCCGGGTTCGCGGGACAATTCCAGTTCGACGGTACGGGCGGTCGGCGCCCACACGGCCAGCTGTGGCCGGTCCACGTCCAGGGTCAGCCCCAGATCGGCGTCCGCCGCCTCCAGGTAGAGGTCGTCGAGCACGCCGGCGATCTGCACCGCCGTCCGGGCGACGAGGTCACCCACCGTGTCCCGTCCCTCGATCAGCAGCCGGTCGCGCAGCAGCCCGCCGAGCACCCGGTCGCCCAGCTCCCGGACGGCGAACGCCCGATACGCCCGCAGGTGCGGGAACCGCCGGCTCTGTGCCTGGAACAACCCGCCCGGCCGGGGCGTGAGCGCCAGCGTGGTCTCCGCGGTGAGCAGCTCGAAGGTGGCGGCCCGGGCGGCGAACCACTCGGGCAGCGCGATCGTGGTGCGGTCCACGAAGACCGCGAACGAGCGGGCCGGGTCCAGCTCCGGGCCGAGCGTGCCCAGGTCGGGGCGGACCGGCTCGGTGGTGCCGGCCAGCAGCCAGACCTCCCGGGTGACGGTCAGGTCGAGGCGCTGGTCGTCGGGCAGGTCCTTCCGCTCGGCCTGGTGCAGCACGTAGCGCAGGCCGACGGCGTCCGGCTTGAGCGGGACGCGGAACACCGCCCCGTACGCGTCAAAATCGGCCGGCTCCAACGGCGTACCCCAAAGGGTCTTGCCTTTGATCGGAACGCCTTCCCAGACGTGCAGTCCCCACCCGGAGTAGTCGCCGTCCGGGCGCCGGTAGTGGAGCACGGCGAAGCCGGGATCCGGTGGCGGGGCGGCCGGGACCTGATGGACGCGGCGGTCGCCGGCGCGCAGCAGGATCGCCGTCGTGGTGCGGACGTCCACCCGCCGGTCGAGATCGACGTCCTTGACGCCGGAGGAGTGCACCACCACGAAGCCGACGTCGGCGGCCTCCGCGGACAGGCGCACCCAGGCGAACCGCCCGTGCGCGTCCTCGCCGTCGAAGTCCTGCCCGGCCGGGAACGCGGCGGCCTGGTCGGGCGCGACGTCACCCCAGACGTGCAGGGCCCAGCCGGAGTAGTCGCCGTCGGGGCGGTGGTAGTGCACGATCAGCCAGTGCGGACGGGTCGTCACCCGCAACATCGTGCCACCGGGGTCCGGCGATTTCAGCGGGAAGCGATCACCGTTGTGATCAGCGGGCCGTCCGCGCCGGTCCGGATCAGGTACCGGTAGCGCTCGCCGGGGACCGCGTTACCCGTGCTGTCCAGGTATTCCCACTCCACCTCGACCAGCGAGAGGGCGCCGGAGAGCCGCTGCACGTCGTGGATCTGCGCGTGTGCCGCGACGATCTGCTGATCCCGATAGGTGGGAGCGGCGCCCAGGAACGACAGCGCGACCGCGGCCGGCGAGCTGAACGTGAAGCTGTACGAGTCGGCGACCACCATCCCGGGCAGCGCGTGGCAGCCCGCGATGACCGCGATGTCGCCGGTGGTGAGCGCCGCACTGTAGCGGCCGAAGAACTCGGTGAGCTGGTCCAGATCCGCCGACGCCGTCATGCGCGCGATGATGCCCGCGGATCGACGAAAGCAAACACCGGCCCGGCGGGCACCCCTCGGCTGGGAGGATCGGCACGTGGACCCCGCCTTGCGATGTCTAGCAAGACGGACGTACGGTTTACCGAAGACGCACAACCGAGAGTTAGGCAAACCTAACCCGAAGGTCGCCCTTTCGGTGCGAAAGACTTGACTTCCAGTCGCTGGGTGTGAAGGAGATGACGGTGGCCAGCCTCGACACCTTTGGTGCGAAGAGCGAGCTGCGCGTCGGTGACGCGAGCTACGAGATTTTCGAGATCGACAAGGTGGAGGGCCACGATCGGCTGCCCTACTCCCTGAAGATCCTCCTGGAGAACCTGCTGCGTACTGAGGACGGCGCGAACATCACCGCCGACCACATCAACGCGCTCGGCAGCTGGGACCAGAACGCCGACCCCAGCGTCGAGATCCAGTTCACCCCGGCACGGGTGCTGATGCAGGACTTCACCGGCGTGCCCTGTGTGGTCGACCTGGCCACCATGCGCGAGGCGGTCAAGGACCTGGGTGGCGACCCCACCAAGGTCAACCCGCTCGCGCCGGCCGAGCTGGTCATCGACCACTCGGTCATCGCCGACCTGTTCGGCCGCGAGGACGCGTTCCAGCGCAACGTCGAGCTGGAGTACCAGCGCAACCGGGAGCGTTACCAGTTCCTGCGCTGGGGCCAGACCGCGTTCAACGAGTTCAAGGTCGTCCCGCCGGGCACCGGCATCGTGCACCAGGTCAACATCGAGTTCCTGGCTCGTACGATCATGGAGCGCAACGGCCAAGCGTACCCGGACACCGTGGTCGGCACCGACTCGCACACCACCATGGTCAACGGCCTGGGTGTGCTGGGCTGGGGCGTCGGCGGCATCGAGGCCGAGGCCGCGATGCTCGGCCAGCCGGTCAGCATGCTGATCCCGCGGGTCGTCGGCTTCAAGCTCTTCGGCGAGGCGCCGGCCGGCACCACCGCCACCGACCTGGTCCTGACCATCACCGAGATGCTGCGCAAGCACGGTGTGGTCAGCAAGTTCGTCGAGTTCTACGGCCCCGGCGTGAGCGCCGTGCCGCTGGCGAACCGGGCCACCATCGGCAACATGTCGCCGGAGTACGGCTCCACCGTCGCGATCTTCCCGATCGATGAGCAGACGATCGAATATCTCAAGCTCACCGGCCGGACCGAGCAGCAGGTCGCGCTGGTCGAGGCGTACGCGAAGAAGCAGGGCCTCTGGCTCGACCCGAGCGCCGAGCCGAACTACTCGGAGCGGCTCGAGCTCGACCTGTCGACGATCGTCCCGTCCCTCGCCGGCCCGAAGCGCCCGCAGGACCGCGTCCCGCTGAACAACGCCAAGTCGATGTTCCGCGAGGCGCTGGGCAATTACGTCACGCCGCACGGCCACGCCGACGAGGCCAGCGAGGAGTCCTTCCCCGCCAGCGACGCCCCCGCCAACGGGGTGAGCGACGAAGCAGACAAACCGGCTCTGACGAGCGCCGCGGCCGGCGCCACCGGCCGGCCCTCCAAGCCCACCCGGGTCAAGGGCGACGACGGCGTCGAGTACGAGCTGGACCACGGCGCGGTCGTGATCGCCGCCATCACGTCCTGCACGAACACCTCGAACCCGCAGGTCATGATCGGCGCGGCGCTGCTGGCCAAGAAGGCCGTCGAGCGTGGCCTGACCCGCAAGCCGTGGGTCAAGACCACCCTCGCCCCCGGCTCCAAGGTCGTCTCCGACTACTACGACCGGTCCGGCCTCACGCCGTACCTGGACAAGCTCGGTTTCAACCTGGTCGGCTACGGCTGCACCACCTGCATCGGCAACTCGGGCCCGCTGCCCGAGGAGGTCTCGGCCGGCATCAACGAGTCCGACCTGACCGCGGTCAGCGTGCTCTCCGGCAACCGGAACTTCGAGGGCCGGATCAACCCGGACGTCAAGATGAACTACCTGGCGTCCCCGCCGCTGGTCGTGGCGTACGCCCTGGCCGGCTCGATGGACATCGACATCACCACCGAGCCGCTCGGCATCGGGTCGGACGGCAAGCCGGTCTTCCTGAACGAGATCTGGCCGTCCGCCAAGGAGATCGACGACGTCATCGCCTCCGCGATCGGCGCCGAGGGCTTCAGCGCGGCGTACCAGGACGTCTTCGCCGGTGACGAGCAGTGGCAGTCGCTGCCCACCCCGACCGGCAAGACGTTCGAGTGGGCCGAGGACTCCACCTACGTCCGGAAGCCCCCGTACTTCGAGGGCATGTCGGCCGACCCGAGCCCGGTCACCGACATCGCCGGCGGCCGCGTGCTGGCCAAGCTGGGCGACTCGGTCACCACCGACCACATCTCCCCGGCCAGCTCGATCAAGGCCGACTCCCCGGCCGGCAAGTACCTCGCCGAGCACGGCGTCCCGCGCGCCGAGTTCAACAGCTACGGCTCGCGCCGCGGCAACCACGAGGTCATGATCCGTGGCACGTTCGCCAACATCCGGCTGCGCAACCAGCTGGTCGACGGCGTCGAGGGTGGCTTCACGGTCAACCACCTGACCGGCGAGCAGACCACGATCTACGACGCCTCCGTGGCGTACCAGGCGGCCGGCATCCCGCTGGTGATCCTGGCCGGCAAGGAGTACGGCTCGGGCTCGTCCCGCGACTGGGCGGCCAAGGGCACCATGCTGCTGGGCGTCCGCGCCGTCATCGCCGAGAGCTACGAGCGGATCCACCGCTCGAACCTGATCGGCATGGGCGTGCTGCCGCTGCAGTACCCGCAGGGCGAGAACGCCGCGTCGCTGGGCCTCACCGGCACCGAGACGTTCACGTTCACCGGGGTGACCGCGCTCAACGACGGCACCACCCCGCGCACCGTGAAGGTCACCACGGACACCGGTGTCGAGTTCGACGCGGTCGTCCGGATCGACACCCCCGGCGAGGCGGACTACTACCGCAACGGCGGCATCCTCCAGTACGTCCTCCGCAAGATGCTCCGCGACTGACGTCCTGCTGCGCCACACGCCCCGTCTCCCCTCACCGGGAGGCGGGGCGTTCCGCTGTCTCAGCGCCCTCGCAGTGCGGCCGCCTCGGCTTCGGCGGCCAGGGCCTCCTGCTCCCGCCCGACCCGGTTCAGCGTCACCGCGTAGCTCGTCAGGACCAGCGCCAGCTTCCGCTCCGCCTCCGCCGGGACCGGCGACGCCGCCGCGGCGCGATGGTGCTCGACCGCCTCCGCGGCGTAGGCGACCGCATCCGCCCACCGCCCCAGTGCCGTGAGCCGGTCAGCGTGGCCGGTCAGCGCCGCCCCGATCTCCGGCTCGGCCCCGAGAGAACGCCATATCGCCAGCGCCCGCTCACTCGGTTCCACCGCCGCTTCCGGCTCCCCCGCCTCGGCGAGCGCCTCCGACAGATCCGTCAAGGCGCGGGCCACGGCTTTCTGCGGCTGCCCGCCGACCGCTGCCACCTCCCGCGCGGTCGCCAGTCCCTCCGCCACGCGTCCGGCCGCGAGCAACCGGATGGCCAGGCCGGCGAGCGCCACCGCCAGTGGCCGCGCCCGGCTCGAGTCGCCCCGGGCCAGCACCACGGCCTCCTCGGCGGCCGCGACCGCCTCCGCGTGCCGCGCCACCGCCGCCAGGTATCCGGACTGCTGACGCAGGGCCCGCGACAACGGCCGCTCGGCGGACCGGACACCCGACGCGACGAGCTTCCGCAACTCGGCCACCGCCGCGTCACCCTGCCGCACCGCACCCGCCGGGTCCCCCACGCGGTGGCTCCGATCCGCCTCCTCGAGGCTCGCCGCCGCCCGCTGCATCGGCCCGCCGCCGGTCGCCTGTCTCAGCCGTCGTATCCATCCGGTCGCCACCCCGAAGAATCTAGGGATACCGATCAAATTCCGCTCGCCGGTCGCCTCTCCCGGCCCAGAAAATCAAGA